>CAZGMB010000023.1:0-74249 GCA_964526715.1 uncultured Aureispira sp.
ATAACTTTTTTCAAATTACTAATTTATATGCTTTTCTGAGCAATGTGGGTTAAATCATCTCGAAGGACTTAAAAAGTCTCTGCCTAGCTAGGTAGGCCTTCATTTTAAGAGGCTGTCACAGTTTATCCAAGTTTATCACGCGTGTGGCGTGACTTTAACGTGACTTCGAGCGAAAAGGATTTAGCCAGCGAGATCACCATGTGTCAAATTTAGATAAATCAACTATTTTTTTATAAAATCATTTTCATTTATAATATTCTTGTATATTTGTTTCCAAATTTGAAATAAGTAAAATACATCTTGGACAAATCCGCTTTCAAAAAACTTTTTGACGATCATTACCGTCCTTTGTGCAACTTTGCATTCAGGATTACAGCTGATATGGCAAAGTCTGAAGATGTGGTACAAGATGTTTTTGTCAAAATTTGGAATCAACAAAACCTGCTGCAGTCCAACCAAAATATCAGATCTTTTATTTATACCATGGTACGCAATCATGCCTTAGAAGTCATACGCAGGGATGGTATCGGCATGAAAGTCACCCAACATATGCTTTATCTGCATTCAGAAGAGACAGACCAAGCTGTGCTGGATGAAGAGATAGAAAAATATGCATTAATTGACAAAATTTATGTATCTATACGACAATTGCCCCCAAAATGTGGGGAAGTTTTTACACTGAGTAAAATAAATGGTTTATCTTACAGCCAAATTGGTGAACAGCTTAACATTTCTGTCAAAACAGTTGAAAATCACATGAGCAAAGCCTTAAAACTTTTGCGTGAAATGTTGGCTGACCAAATGTCATCTTTTGTTTTCATGATTGGGTGGTTTTTATAATAATTATTGATTTAATGAATTTTAAGAATAAGTTTTTGTCACATTTTATTGGAGATAATGCCGCTTTCGAAAAGTCTACTTTGGAAGACTGGAAGAAGGATGCCGAATCCAATATATCAGAACTTAAAAATATAATGGGATATCCGACAGAAATGGATTTACTTCAAAATTATCAAGATGTAAACCAAAAGAAAGCCTGGGAAAACATACAAAACCGAACAAATATCACGGACAAGCAACCTTTTGCATTTGACATCAAAAAAATAGCTGCTATTTTAGTTATATTAATTGCAGGAATTTGGGGTATTGCATATCTTAGCAGCACGCACTCTAAATTTAATGAATATGCGGGTGCAACTTCACCCATAATAAAATATAGTGACGGATCTGTGATCAATATGGATCAGTCTGCTGCATTGACTGAGAAAGGATACAGGTCATTTGCGTTACAAGGTAGAGCCTATTTTGATGTGGCCAAAGACGCTAAAAATGCTTTTGTAGTGCAGCTCCAACATGGAACACTTGAAGTCTTGGGCACGGAGTTCAACATTAATACCACTACACAAAAAACAGAAATCTGGGTTTCTGAAGGAAGAGTAAAAGTCAATTTCAAAAATCAGGAATATATACTAACCGCCAACGAACTTCTCGTTATTGATGAGCAAAAAATAATGAAATCGATCAATGCAGTTGCTGCCCCGGATTCTTGGAGAAACAAAACCCTAAAATTTGAAAATAACTCTTTGAAAGAAGTCATGCAAAGTGTAGCTACTTATTATGATGTGACCTTACTGTGGCCTCCATCCTTAAAAGATGACCAATGCAAAATCAACACCACTTTCCAAAACGAATCTATGGCAAATGTACTTAAAGAATTGGAAATCATATCAGGGTTAAAATATGACCTAACTAAAAAAAATATCCTTATTGTCAAATCATATAAATGCTAAAATATGAAGCTGTGGATTGCGTGCAGCTTTATATTCCTATTCCTGACCATTGCTGATAAATCAATAGGCCAAAACCCTGCTTTGAAGACAACTACTTTAATTCCCGCTCAAAGCAAACTCAACACAAAAAGAGCATATCTTGATTACCTGACCCAAAAATATGGGTGGAACTTTAGTTACAATGCCAGTCTCCTCGATGTGGACGTGCCTATTCAATTGAATTATCAAATCGGAACTTTAGAATCTGTTTTAGAACAAATATTCAATACTGAAAATATACAGGCTATTTTTGTGCCACCATCCAAAATCATCCTTCAATATAAAGGACCAAAAGTCAAAGAATTTATAATTTCCGGAATCGTTAATGATGCAGAAACCGGAGAAACGATATATGGCGCCATCATATCAGAAAAACACAGTGGAATATCAGTTCTAAGCAACGAAAAAGGATACTTTGTGATCAAAATCCCCGCGGGTACCACCCTACTTGAAGCTTCATATCTAGCCTATAAAAAATCATACTGGTCTCAACAAACTCAGTCCAATCTAGTGGTAAATTTCAATCTGGAAAGTGACAATTTTCTAGATACGATCGTTATAGATAATCCACAAGAAAGATTGCAACTCACAGATGGCGGTGATATCATGGAGCTTTTTCGGACCAGAGAATATAAATCAATCACCGGCGAATCAGATATCATTAATAATACCCGAATTTTGCCAGGTGTACAATCAGGTGGAGAAGGAATGAGCGGTCTTTTTGTAAGAGGTGGCACACCAGACCAGAATTTAGTACTTTTGGATGGTGTAGCCTTGTATGAGACTAGCCATATAGCGGGTATTTCATCTATATTTATGGACGAAACGATCAAGGAAGCAAGTTTTATTAAAAATGGTTTTCCTGCTAGGTTTGGTGGACGACTTTCCAGCGTTCTTGACATTCAGCTCAAAGAAGGTGATAAAAAAAATCATCAAAAACTAATGCAAGCTGGATTAGTGGGAGCTAAAATGCATTTTAATGGCCCCATTATTAAAGATAAACTCACCTATAACCTGAGTATGCGTACCTCATGGCTCAATTTTTATGTCAACAACCTATTGAGAAAATTTACAAAATATGATGATATCAATATCCAGTATCACGATATTCTTGGGAAAACCACATGGCATTTTAGTCCAACCAACGCCTTAAGTTTTACCTTTTACCACGGAAGTGACCGGATGCAACTCACCAAAAATACGCTCTTTGAAGATGCATCAGAGGATTACAAACTGGATGTATATGATCGCAACGGACTGAATTGGGGCAATAAATTGGCATCACTTAAATGGAATTATCTTATTGGAGATCAACTGAGTATAAAAGCTCAAGCTGGCTACCTACAATACAACAATGGTTCAAGATCTACTTATGTCTTCCAAAGTTCCAAACTAGATAGTAGTCGTACAGACGAACTCGATGTGATCACTAGGTCGAATATTACAGACATGAACATCAAAGCGGATGCAGACTATTACCTCAGCGAAATGCATGTACTCAGAGCAGGTATACAATATATGGCTCAACAGTTTAATCCAACGATAAAACAAAGCACCATCATACTGGAAGGAGCCACAGAAAATATTACTGATAAAGACTCCTCCTACCTTTCACATCATTGGCAATTTTATGTAGAAGATAATTTTAAGTGGAACGAACGTCTTTATGCTTATTTAGGATTTCATATCAATAATTATACTCAAGGCACCAAAAGCTATCCATCAATCCAACCAAGATTTAAGGTAATTTGGACGCCTTGGCAAAAGCATATGTTCTCTGGAGCATACAGTCGTATGGTGCAAAACATACATCTTTTGACCAACTCTGGTTTGGGATTACCTTCAGACTTATGGGTACCATCTACTGATAAAATCAGTCCTCAATCTTCTGATCAATGGAGCTTTAATTATACCTTAAACTTTAACAAGGGCTTATATCTCAATTTGGGAAGTTATACCAGAACTATGAACAATCTACTGGAATATACTTCTCCAACCGAGCTGTTTTACTTCCTGATCAATGAACAAAATATTGCTCCCATATTCAATACAGCTAAAGATTGGGAGAGAAACGTTATATCCGGAAGTGGGAGTTCAAGAGGTGTTGAAGTACTCCTACATAAAACTGACGGCAACTCCAAAGGCTGGCTCTCTGCAACGTGGTCAGATACGAAGCGCAGTTTTCCATTGATTAATAATGGAAACCCATTTCCCGCAGCACATGACAAAACCTGGGACTTTAATGTCAGTTTCCAACAGAATTTTACTAAGCATTTTTCAGCTGGTGTAAATTTTGTTTATAATACTGGCAATGCATTTTCACTAGCGACGGAGGAGTTTGAGTCTTATTTAGGCATTAAATTGCTCAACTCTAATGGAAAAAATAACTACCGATTGCCTGATTTTCACCAGTTGAGCATCAATTTGAATTATCGCAAAACAACCAAACTATTTGATATCGAGAGCAGTATCAATTTTTACAATGTGTACAATAGACTCAATGCTTATTACATTTACATTTATAAAAATCCTATTGCAGCAGAGACACCACTAATCAGAAAAGTAAGTATTTTACCCTTCACACCTTCTATCAATTTTTCTATTAAGTTTTAAAACAATTTATGGTTAATAAAAATTAAATTCTGAAAACACCTTCATCAATACTACTAAATAAAATTAAATTCTGAAAAACCACACAATCCTTATTCGTGTAAAAACTTTATCAATTTTATTCCAATTTTCCTATGGAAATATTTTAACAAATCAAACAAAAACATTACTTTTGGGCTGAATATCAATACCACATGCTTAAAATAAACCAAATACTAAGCCTTCTTTTCATCGTACTCCTAATGAGTTCGTGTGAAGAAGACTATATTTTGGTCAAAAACGATATTAAACCTAAAATTGTTGTTAACTCTATTTTCAAACCTGGTGAAGATTGGCTAGTTAATATCAGTACTAGTAGAGATATTCTCTCTAGTGATTCTGAAATAAGAAAAATCAAAAATGCCACAGTTATCATCCGCGAAAAAAGTAATGGTAGAGAGATTTACTTAAATCACATAGGTGACGGTAATTACACATCTAAGATTTATCCGCCTGAAGCCGATAGAACTTATGAGCTTTTAGTATCATTACCTGGATATGATCCAATAAAAGCAGAAAGCAAAGCACCCAAAAATGCAAATATTGTCAATATCATCACTGATGTTGTAGACAAAAAGGTAACCAAAGTAAATTTTCAAGTCAAAGATGAAATCAATAATTATTTAATTTGGAACTTCATCAAATCTGATATTAAAAACCCACTCGACAGTTCGTTTAATGGTAACCCAAAAGATTTTGTTACAGGCATAGTCAAATATAATAATCTATCAAATATCAGTAACATGTTGATTGGACTTACCGATGCCGAAAACAATGCTGTAACCAGCGATGGATCATTTTCATCATCTGTAATTAATGAAAATTCGGATTTACCTGACTCAACTTCTGGCAATCCTGTAAATAATGTAGTAGAAACTAAAAAGTTTTTAAGATTCATCACTGCCAGTGGTGATATGTACAATTATTACAAGTCTGTGGAGAAATTCTTAAAAGCACCAAACCACAACAGTAGCATCTCAAATACACCACACATTTACTCCAATATTATCAATGGTTTGGGCATATTTGCTGGATACACTGAAGAATTTAAAGAAATCAAATAATTATTTTTTAATTTTCCTTTTATGTCAGAAAACAAGTTTTATTGTATTCAGATAGAATTTGGTACTCCTGAATGTGACGAAGCTTTACGGCTGCGACATGAAGTACTCCGCAAGCCGTTAAATATGGAGTTTGATCCTGAAGATATTGCGCAAGAGTACGATTCACACCATATTGCTTGCTATGAAAACCGCACACAACACATGGTTGGCACTTTAATACTAAAGCCTAAAGACCATAACATTATCAAAATGCGACAAGTAGCGGTATCTCCGGCCTACCAATCCAAAGGCATTGGAACATTTATGGTAGAAGCTAGCGAAATCATAGCCAAAGATATGGGATACCATAGGATAGAGTTGCACGCTAGAGATACAGCGGTACCTTTTTACAAAAAAATGAATTATACCATCTCTGGCTCAGTATTTAAAGAAGTCGGTATAGATCATTTCTTTATGAGCAAAGCATTGGTAGAATAATACACTTTGAATGCAGCTATCACTGTATATTTTTGGGCACCAAGCCCAAGACTTCTTCTGCAAATTTGAAACTTTCGGTGCGCACTCCGTCGATGTCTTTTGAAATCACATGAGATGAAATCACATGATGTCCAGTCTCAGGAAAAGCCACTTTACGCTTTTTTGCAGGTTCTGTACCTAATTGATCATACATTTCCAGCATCCTAGCCACAGATACCACATTATCTTGATTCGCTTCGTCTTTGTAGTAATATCCCAAAAACACAGGGATGTTGATCTTAGAAAAAGTCTCTGCTGTCATATGTGTTTCAATGATACTTTGCAAAGTAAATAGACTGTTGGTATGATACACGCTGTTCCAATATTTTTTTGCTAAATCAGTGTATTGAATTCTATTATGCTCACCACCCATGACTAGGTCAGACACTTGTTTTCCCCATGGATATAACAATAATGTTGATTTCGGGTCAAAAATAGCAATATTGGGCGAATACAAAATCAGACTATGGATTTTTTCACCTGCGGCGGCCAAAACCAATGAAAGGGTGCCGCCAGTAGAACAAGACATGACAATGACCTTATCTCCCAATTTTTTACCGATATCTATGGCATCCTCTGCAGATTGTAAATAATTTTCTGGTGTAAGCTTTTGGAAAGAATTAGTATCTCTTCTACCGTGATCTTCCAATCTAGTGAGATAAAGATTCATGCCATACCTTTTAGCAAAATCTTCATGTACTGGAGCGCCTTCTTCTTGACTTGCACTAAAGCCATGCAGGTATACAACAGCATATTCTGTTTTTGTCCCTGCACTATCTGCCCAGATGATTCTGGCTTGATTATCTTCCTTTAGGTCCAGCACCTGACTCTCTTTGGCAGCGATGAAGCTATCTAACTTTTGGATTGGTATCTCTATTTCTGTATCCAATAACGCAGAAGGTGTATGTTTTACCTTAGGGCCTACAGCATAGATTACACCAAAACCCAATATGACAAAGACGGTATATTTTAAGTATTTCATGTATTAATTTTATATTATAAAATAAAATATTTGACCTTGTAAAAATCTAAAAACACAACTATGTGTATCTTAATTATTTATACGTTTCGTTGTGAACACTAGATAAAATTTAAAAATAAAGTATGATTTCAATATAAAAGGAAACTTAGCATTTTGCAAACTTCCAGAAGAACTTCCAAATTTAAACATTGACATCAATTTTAGATGATACGATTTGATACGCAATGATACGAAAATGATTCGAAAAAACAAAATGTAAAAATTAGGCCTTTCAAAATATCACTTAATTTATTGTATAACTAACATTTCTTCCTATACCTTCTTTTACTATCAATCCTTTGCTTACTAATTCCAATAAGATACGTTTTACTGTAGGAGAAGGGATCTCCAATTTTCTTGAGATTTCACCAGACTGAATATTTGGTCGACTTTGAATAATAGTTAAAATTGCTTTTTCTTTTGGAGAAAGTTGTTCATCTATTCCGCTGACTTTTAATTTCGACATCAATTGAGACTGAATGTTTGACAAACAACTTAAAAAGAACTGTATCCACTCATCAATATGTTCATTAGGTCTTTGTGCTTGACAACTTCTCAGAACTTGATAATACTCGTTCTTACGATTTTCTATTTCATGTTCAAAACTTACATATTGTATCCACTTATATCCGTTTTTAAGCAATAATAGAGATGTTACTAACCGACTCAGTCTACCATTTCCATCTTGAAATGGGTGTACACTTAGAAATTCATACACAAAAGACGCAACTTTTATTAATGTATGTATTTCTTTTTCTGTATTGTACCATTCTATAGCACTCCTCATTGCATCTTCTGTTGCAAATCCAGCATCCGTTGTTCTAAAAATGATTTGTCTTGAGCCATCAGGAAATGATGCTTCAACAGCATTACTGTGGACTTTATAATTACCTTTATGCCATTCGTCTTTGTCACTATATTTCATTAGACTATTATGCAAACTCTTGATGTGATTTTCAGTGAGATTAATGCTTTCGTAAGTTTCTGAAATTAAATCCAACACGTCAAAATAACCAACGACCTCTTGAGAATCTCGATCTGTGAGCTTAGTAATGTCTACTTTCTGAATGAGAACGTCGACTTCTTCGTCGCTCATTTTATTACCTTCGATGCGGTTTGATGCCCCTACACTTCTTACAGTGGCGATACTTTTCAATTCTTTAAGGATTTGTCTCTCTTTTCTTTCTATCGCTGTCCAATGTGCATCAAAACGGTCTATTTCACTAATTAAATTGATGAGATTCCAATCTAAATTTAATGTAAAATTATATACTTTATTACTCATTATGATACGATATGATACGCAAAGATACGAAAATGATACGAAAAATAAAAATGTAAAAAAAGGATCGGAACTACAAATAAAATTTTACCATGTACTTATCTTTTAAATATTGTACAAATTAATCGAATTCCTTTGGCAAAAATTGACTCTTATTTATTCTTCCTATAAAAGGCCCACTTGTTATGATATTTTCACCTACTTCAAATTTAACTTGTAATTGAGTTTCATATTCACCATGATACTTTCTCATTAAAACCAAAACAAATTCTTGGGGGTGAACGATAAGGCCCCAATGTCCGTGGTCGCAAAAATCAGCACCTATTTCTTCTACAGGTTTCCAATCCTCATACATCTCAAAATTTAAGGCTTCTTGGATTCCAAAAGCATAACTGTCTTTTCCAAAGAAAATCTTTGATGATTCAGTAGAATTTACAAAATATACAGGATAATAAACATATACTGTAGGCATATTTGGAAAACTATGTGGAGAAAACTTGACAGATGAATTATAATCAACTAATAATTCTAAGCCATTTATATAAAGGTCATCAGGTATTTTATACCTATCCACAAAATCATTATCCATTAATGTAAATTGTTTTTGTGGATTTATATCGATGCTATCCGAAAACCTAAACTTGCCTACAACTCTAGGAAAAACTGATGATATACTTTTCTCATCAAATAGTAAGAAATTAAGTGTATCATTAATTTGAGAATTTAAAATCTTGGGAAAACGAAATGAAGCATTTTTTTGCTCCTTAGTTGTTAGCTGACACCCTAAAATTGTTAAAATAAACAAAGATAGTTTGAAGTATTGCATATTATTATCTATTAATTTTAAAACGAATAGTGTTTCAAAATATTGTTTGGGCTTTTTCCCTATTCACTAAAATGTTAAATTTTATTCAGCAGTTTCTAATTATCAAATTTTATAACTGATTCAAGCGACAATATTCCAAATTCATCCACTTTCTCAATCAGATTAAAAATATTTGCCATATATTTGCGTTTTATTTACATACTAATAAATATAAAAACGGATAGATATGAAGCATCTTTTATGGGTATTCCTAGCGATATATTTACCTTTGAGCGCTCAACAGACAGCTATCGATTTGGACTTGCAAAAACCCTACAAAATGGGGCAGGACTTTTTTGAACAAAGCCTTTACGGGCCGGGAAGATGGCAACAAAGTCAATATATTCATCTGGTACATCCTGCAACAGAAGATGATTTTGCCAATCTTAAGGATGATGCCGCTGCAATGTATGCTATCTCAGGCCTACGAGCCGATATGATGAGTGGCGAAAATGAAGTGGTCACATTTATTCATGACAAATATCCCGATCCGGTCACCACTCCTGCTATTTTGGAGTTGGGTAGTTATTATTACAATAAAAAATGGTATAAAAAATGTATCGAAACCTATGACATGGTTGATCTCCAATCTTTATCAGAATATGACATGTCAGAAGCTGCCCTCAAAAAAGGTTATGCTCACTTTGTCAGTAAAGAGTTTGATGATGCCAAAAAAGTATTTGCCCTGTCCACAGACAAACAAAATGAGTTTTACTACCCTACTAACTACTACTATGGTATGTGTGAATATTTTACTAATAACTATAAAGCAGCTATCAATTATTTCGACAAAGTAAAAAATAATTCGGTTTACAAATCATATGTTCCATATTATCTGACCCAAATCTATTTTAGCCAAAAGCAATACGATGATGTCATTTCTTACGGCGAACAATCACTCAAAGACCCTGAACTCAGAAATAGAAAAGAAATCAGACAGCTATTAGGGCAATCTTATTTCAATCAGGATAAATACGAAAAAGCGCTACCTCATTTAGAATATTACGAAACCAACACGGACAAACTGACCACCGAAGAGTTTTATCAATTGGCATTTACACAGTATCAACTCAAAAAATATGGTGATGCAATCAAGAATTTTAAAGAGCTGAGTCTTTTGGATCAAAAAATAGGTCAGGTTTCTAATTATTATCTCGCAGATTGCTATTACCGAACGGGGGACTTATTGTCGGCTCGTACTGCCTTTAAAAAAGTGAGTCAAATGGATTTTGACAAAGGTATGCAAGAAGAATCCTTGTTTAATTATGGAAAGCTTTCCGCTGAGTCTGGCTACGAAAGAGAAGCTATCAACACCTTGCTCAAAATCAATACTTCTTCAAAATTTCATACCAAAGCCCAAGAAATCATAGGCCAACTGTTGGAAAATACATCTGACTACGCCGCGGGACTACAAATCATAGAAGAAATGCCATCTATCGGCGAAAAAATGAAAACCATTTATCAAAGTTTGGCTCTGAAATATGGCATCCAATTATACCAAAATCAAGATAAAGACGCCGCACTAACACAGTTTGCCAAAGCATCCAAATATCAGTCTAGTAGAATCACCGCCGCACAAGGCACCTATTGGACAGGAATGATTCAACATGAAAAAGGTGACTTCAAACAATCACAGGCTATTTTGTCAAAATATTTTGCCTTAAGTGAAGGAATCACTTGGATGCCTGACGAATCTACCCAAGCCATGGCATACTACACTCAAGGATACAACCATCTGCAGCAAAAAGACTATGGTAAAGCAGAAAAAGAATTTAAATCTGCCCTGGAATTGTTTAGTAAAAACGCGGCAAAATTCAAAAATAAAACCATCACAGAAAAGGTGTGGCCGGATGCTATGGTGCGCACGGGTGATTGCCTGTTTAAGTACCGAAGTTATCAGGAAGCTATGAAATATTACAATCAGGCCATCCAAAAAAAACAGGGCAGCTATGTTTATGCCATGTATCAAAAAGGTATGATAGAAGGACTAACCGAAGAGCCTTACGAAAAAATCCAAACTATGCGCGACATAAAGGTAAAGTATCCTGATTCAGAATATGCTGATGATGCATTATTGCAATTGGGCGACACGTACTTTGAAGTAGAAAATGTAGAAAACGCTTATCAGTCATATAGTGACTTGGTCACCAAATACAAAAACAGCCCTTTGGTAAACAATGCTCATCTCAAGTTGGGTCTGATAGCGTACAACAAAGGAGATATGAACCGTGCCATCACACATTACAAATCTGTATTTGCCAATAATCCTAACGCCAAAGAATCCGAAAGTGCGTTGCTAGGACTGCAAGAAATATATATCAACGATCTAGGCAAATCTGAAGAGTACGTTGCTTACGTCAGCAGTCTACCAGGGTACAAGATCTCTGACGCTGCCGCTGACTCTCTGGCATACATGGTAGGCGCGCTAAGATACAATGAAGGTGCATATGATAAAGCTGTAATGGGGTTCAATAATTATCTGGATAAATATCCTGCAGGTGCCAATAGAATCAAGGCGATTTATTACAGAGCTGAATCTAATACCTTGCTAAAAAAATATGAAGATGCTTTAGCGGATTACGAAAAATTGGCCAAAGCAGGAAACTCAGAATTTTACATTCCTTCACTTCGCAAGTCTGCTTTGATCGCATACAATTACACACAAAATTTTGAAAAAGCATATCTTTATTATGATCTGTATTATCAAAACAACAATGATGAAGATGAGAAATACAAAGCAGCTTTGGGAGCTTTGAGAAGTGCATTTAGAAATTCCAATACTGAAGCAGTCAAAAATTATGGCAACATCGTCACCGCCAACAAAAAAGCCAATACTGAAGAACAAGCCACGGCCTCATACTATCTAGGTAAAGTGTATTATCGCGAAAACAATCTTTCTAGCGCATTGGTAGCATTCACCAAAGTAAGCGAAAAATCAGATAATAATCAAGCCGCAGAATCCAGATATCTCATCGCTGAAATCTTGTACAAACAAAACAAAAAACAAGAAGCAGAAGACCAATGTAACGCTGCCAATGAAGCCAATGCAGCCTACCCTTTTTGGATTGCTAAGAGTTTAATTTTATTGTCAGATATCTATGTGGACCGCTCTGACCTGTTTAATGCACGTGCAGCCTTAGAAGCAGTCATCGAAAACTTCCCTGACGATAAGGAACTGATCACCCAAGCTAAAGACAAGCTAAAAGCAGTAGAACAACTTGAAAAACAAAAATCCAGGATCAAGCCTTCGGCACCTACTAATAATTTATTGGAACTGACACCTGCAAATGGACCTAAATAATATTTTCAAAACCTATAGAAAGTTTACAATGAAATACGCAATCATCATCATCCATATACTTTTTGCTACAATACTCTATGGCCAAAAAGATAGTACCAAACTTGATATCAAACAAGTAGAAGTAATCAAATCATTTGAAGCTACACTGGAAGAAGCCTTTTTCATACCCGTGGCTCCGGTAATGCCGGTGGCACCTGTCTTCAATCCAAAATATGACTATGATATCAGTATCGTACCCTTGGATCTCAAGTATCCTGATCCACAGATCAAACCTTTGGCCCTGAATCCTGATGATCCATTCATTGTCAAAAAAGGATATATCTATGCCGGCTATGGTTTTAGAAAAAATCCAGAAATAAAACTGGGCTATCATCTGATCAAAAAAGACAGATACGATGCTGGAATTCATGTAGGGTATGAATCACTGGACAATACTAATCATCTACCTTATCAAAAATACAGAGATGCAGGAGTAGCCATTTACGGAAACTACCTGCTCAAAGAAAATCTAAAACTGTATGGAAATATACAAACTAAGTTCTTGAACAGAAATTTTTATCACACGGACTTAGGCGTAGATACATTGTATTCAGACAGCCAATCAGCTAGAGACATCAATGCATTACAAATTAAAGTGGGTATAGCCAATCCTGAACCCACTAAATTTATGATCAACTATGATGTAAATGTCCATCTTCGAAATATGGGTATCACCAATCAAGATGCACGTGACAATGGTTTTGGTATTGCGACCAAGCTTGATAAATCGTTTGGTAAAAGTACGGTATTAGCCCTAGCAGCAGGATATGACTACAGTGCATTTAATGGGACTAAAGATGTGAGTCTCCATACCGCTTTTGTTTCACCCACTTTCAAAACAAAAATTAGCAAACTTACCTTTGATTTGGGATTGGATGTATTGTATAGTGGTGATGGCAACTCGTCCCTGTTTCCTGAAGTGATGATTGCTTATGGACTTTTGGACCAAAAAATTCAGGTCTTTGGTGAAGTATCACAAGATTACCACACCAATAACTTTACTAATGTAAGCATCCGAAATCCATATCTAAATACCCAAATCGACTCGCTGACCAATAGTGTTTGGAGACAATATGCTGCAGGACTCAGAGGTAAATTTTCTTTTTTGACTTACCAAGTCAAAGGTGGATACAAAGATGTAAATAATCAAATGTTTTTACTTAACAATACTGTTGACAGAAGGCTTTTTGATATGGTCTATGATGACATGAGCATCGTTTTTGTGAGTGGTAATGTAGATTTTGTATTTTCTGACCGGTACACTTTTGGAGGATGGATCACTCAAAACATTTATAATCCCGCCATCTTTACAGAAGCGTGGCATATACCCAATCTGGAAGCCAATGCATATGCTTCAGCGGCTTTTTTGGACAATAAGTTGAAACTGAGAGCTGACTTATTTTTTGGAAATGGTGTATCTTTTATTAATAAAGATGATGTAAAAGAAAAATCAAATGTCTTATTTGACCTAAACATAGAAGCCAATTATGCCATCACGCCACATTTCAGACTTTTCGCACGTGGCATCAATCTTTTGAACAATGAATTTGAAAGATACTACGGCTATCCAAGTGTAGGTATCAACGGTATGGCAGGGATTAAGTGGGTGTTTTGATGTATGAGAAATGATTTTATATAATTATGTTACGTGAGTAAAATAAAATCATAAAAGAAAAATTTAACTTAAATTTTTTCAATACTAAAAAGTTTAATAAATTTGACGTTATATTGAAGGAATAGTAATAATTGTTTGAAATTACTTAACAATATTACATTAAAGTATATTTATTAAAAATATATAGAACAAAAAGTATTAACGTTGTATTGAATCAAATTTTTTAAATTTAGAATAACATAAACAATTAAAATTTTTAACCATGAACAAAATATTAAAGTTCGTTTTCATTTTATTTCCATTCATAACAAATGCACAAACGACTCAATTTAGTGCCCAACAGGACCTATTCAATCTAGCTTCTAATCACTACCAGCTTGATTTCCCTATGATTCCATTTTTATTACCTGATACATCATTAATCTTTTTGGGATATACAGGAGGAAAGCTTACAGAGTATAAAAAAGACGCTACAGGATTTTATAAAAAAACTGAGATTAAAACATCAGATACAAATCAAGCAATTTTAGCATTTAAAGATTTTAATAATGATGGAAAATTAGATATACTTGACGATCGAGACTTTTTAAAAAATGAAGGAGGTGAGTTTTCCAAGGTTTATTTTAACAATTGGAGATTAACACCTAGAACTTATGGTGATTATAATGGGGATGGTTTATTAGACTATATTGCAGAAGTTGACAATGTCTTCGATCCTGGTGATATTTATTTTATGAAAAATACTGGAAATTTCAATTTTGAAGAAATTCCTATTGAAAAAGGTAAATCTGAATATGAAACCTTTGCATCTGGGGATATTGATGGGGATGGAGACTTGGATTTTGTAGCTACAACAAATAAAGAAAAGTTTCCAATTCGAATTTATTTCAATGAGGGAAATGGTAAATTTATTATGAATGAAAAAGAGTTTTTTGAAGATGATTGTTGGACTATGAGTGTTGAACTTGTTGATTTTGATGGTGATAAGGATTTAGAAATAATTTTAGAAGACGCATTTAGAGGTATATACATCTTTAAAAACATTGATAATTTCAAAACATTTGAAGCCATTTCAGACAATTCACTTTCATTTGTAAGTCAACCATTAATTGTCAAAGCTTTTGACTTTAATTACGATAAATTGATGGACTTAGTAGTATTTAGACAAACTCAAAATACACTATATGTGGACTATTATGAAGCGTCAAGTCAGTATAAATTCAAACCTGCAAGGCAAATCATGACATTTAAGGGAGGTGTTTTATATGGTACATATGATGGAACAGCAATCACAAGAAATATGAATTTTGTAGATATAAATGGTGATGGAAAAATGGATATAACAGTAACAGCAGGATTTGACAAAAAACAATTTGCCGTGTTGAATACAACAATTTTAAGTAGCAATGACGATTTACTTATAGATGAATTTTCAATTAATCCAAACATATTAGTTGATAAATTAAGTTTGGACTTACCAGAAAATTCATTGGTAAATATTATTGATGCTAATGGCCAAATTGTTTTAAGTCAATACTTAATAGGTCAAAGTATTAATATCAGTAATCTCAGAAGTGGCACATATTTTTTACAAGTATTATCAAAAGAAGGCAAATTGGGTTCTTCAAGGTTTGTAAAAGTAGATTAGAATCCAAGGTTTCTGTATAAATAAAATAATTGTTTTCCAATCCTTTTTTAATACTCTCTCACATGGCTTTGGATATTTGAAGTTTCCATAATTGATATTATTTTCAATTATGGAAACTTGCATTTTTGGGTCATCTCGATTATAAATGGTATATTTTAAGAATTTTCAGTATTTATAATCAGAATACTAAAAATCACATTCAAAAAGCCTCTTACTCCCTAGGAGCGAACTCCAATCCCAAACTAAAAATATGCGATACTAAGACGCCACTGACACTTCCTATATTGGCCAAGGCATAGTCTACTTTAAGTCTTCCGAGCTTCAAACCTAAACCTACATTGGGTTGTAGTTCGAGTTGACGTTCTGATGTATTGATCGGATTGACTACTGACTGTATATTTCCCACTCCTGCTCTAAGATATACCTTTTGAGCATACCCTAATTCCATTCCCAAGCTAGGGTCGATACTAAAATTATCGCTAGAGATAATACCTGCTTGAGTTCCATAGGTTGACATAATAAGATTCACTTCTCCAAGATAAGAAAAATCACCTTTAGTACCACTATATGCTCCTCCTAACACAATTCTAGGCAAAGTAAGCTCAGTGGTACTGACAGGGATATCATTATCAGTAGATGCAAAAACACGTTTCTCGTCTTCCGTAAGGTTAAATGACCAAGCATTGAATGTAGTGGTGATATCTCTTGCTGATGCTCCTATGGTAAATTGATCACTAATTCTATACATGGCACTCACATCAGCACCAAAACCCCAAGCCTTTCCAAACGATCCTATAGAACGGTGTATAATCTTTACATTAGCGCCAATAGACAAATCTTCATTTCTACCTACGGTTCTGGCATATGAAAATATCCCTGCATAATCAGATGCAGAAAAATTAGAAACTCTGTTATAATCCACTGTACCATCTGGCCCAATTAGATTCAACGTATTCGGTATATTGTCTACACCTAATCTGATAAATGACAAACCTACCACTTGATTATGGTCACCACTCAACCTTTTGGCTATAGAAACATAGTCATAATTGGCAATACCGCCAAACCATTTAGCATGCATAGCATTGACCTGTAAAGGAGATTTGACTCGAGTGAGACCTGCTGTATTCCAATATGCCGCAGTTCCATCGGAGACACTAGCTACAACAGCACCTGACATACCATGTGCACGAGCGCCTACACCTATATTTAAAAACTCATTGACAAACTTCTGCGCAGATATATAAGACGTAATACTGATGGTAAATAACCATACTAAAAGACTTCTATGTATGTTCTTCATGATGCTTTCGAATTAATTTTTAAGATATTCATAACGGAAATTTTATGGCAATATTATATCTTTACACAAAATAAAAATAAAAATGCAAAATAAGCGCTTTTTTTCGATATCCACTTACACATTATTTCTCTTTTTAATATTTAATTTACTTTCTTGCAAGGAATCAAAAGAAAATAAAGCGCTTTATGAAATCACCAAATCGGCTATTGCAGATAGTGCTATGGTCGTTACTGCGCATCCTTTAGCTACAGCTATTGGATTAGAAATCATCAAAAAAGGAGGTAACGCTGTGGATGCTTCTATTGCTGTACAGTTTGCGCTATCTGTATGTTATCCCAATGCAGGAAATATAGGTGGAGGCGGATTTATGATCTGCAGAAGTGCCGATGGCAAGATAGATGCCTTGGACTATCGGGAAAAAGCCCCAGCTAAAGCATCAAGTGATATGTATTTGGACAGTTTGGGCAATCCCATAGAATCTTTAAGTAAATTCGGACATTTGGCAGCGGGCGTACCTGGTACTGTAGACGGTATGGTCAAAGCATTTGAAAAATACAGTAAGCTCAAAGATTGGAAAAAACTCTTACAACCTGCTATTGACATGGCCAAAAATGGTTATAAAATCACTGATCGCGAAGCCAATAATCTGAATGAAGAGCAGCCAAACTTTGTAAAATTCAATTTGGCAACCACTTCATTTCATAAAAGTAAATGGACCGAAGGCGACATAATCAAACATCCTGAGTTGGCAGCCACTTTAGAATCCATCAGAGATCTTGGCAGGGCAGGATTTTATGAAGGATCAGTAGCTGATCATATCGTTAAAGAAATGCAAGATGGAAAAGGCTTGATTTCGCACGAAGATTTAAAAAATTACCAATCCCAATGGAGAACACCCGTCACCACCATGTATAGAGGTCATAAAGTCATTTCTATGCCACCACCATCGAGCGGAGGAATTGCCTTGTCCCAACTTCTAGAAATGGTAGAACCCTATGACTTAAAATCCATGAAATTCCAATCTGCTGCTGCTGTGCATCTCATGGTAGAAGCTGAAAGAAGAGTGTACGCTGACCGTTCACAACATTTGGGCGACGCAGATTTTTATCCCGTACCACAATCTACATTAATGGATAGTATCTATATCGCTACAAGAATGGCTGACTTTAATCCTAGAATGGCATCTAAAAGTGATAGTGTTAGCTATGGAAAAATTGAATCAGAAGAAACGACACATTATAGTATCGTAGACACTGAAGGTAATGCGGTATCTATGACCACAACACTCAACGGAAGTTACGGAGCATTTACGGTTGTAAGAGGAGCAGGTTTTGTTCTAAACAATGAAATGGATGATTTCTCTGTAAAACCTGGTGTTCCCAACATGTACGGACTTGTAGGTGCGTCAGCCAATAAAATAGAACCCAATAAAAGAATGCTATCATCAATGACGCCAACCATTGTAGAAAAAGATGGCAAACTCAAAATGGTAGTGGGTACTCCAGGTGGTTCGACCATCATCACTTCTGTATTTCAAACGATAATCAACGTTTTAGATTTTGGCATGGATGCAGACCAAGCAGTACAATCGCCAAGATTTCATCATCAATGGCTACCTGATGTAATCATGTGTGAGAAGGATGCTATTACTCCTTCTGAGCGCAAAATATTAGAAACGATAGGCCACACTTTTAAAGACAGAAATGCAATCGGACGTGTCGAAGCTATTGTAATAACTGCGCAAGGCAAACTTCATGGTGCTGCTGACCGAAGAGGTGACGATGATGCCAAAGGGTATTAAAGAAATTATACTTTACTTTTGGCTTCATTCCACAATAAATCCATCTCTGCAAGGGTCATCTCATGTAGTGGTTTGGGGGCGTTAGCTTCGATATATTCAAATCTGGACTTAAATTTTTTATTGACTTTCTCGAGCGCATTATCAGGATTGATACCTTCATAGCGTGCATAATTGATGAGCGAAAATAAAATATCTCCAAACTCATCCTCTACCCTATCTTTATCAGGTAGATTTACTACTTCTTTAAATTCTTGGATTTCTTCCTCAACTTTTGCCCAAACATCTTCTTTTTTGTCCCATTCAAATCCAACTTGGGCTGTTTTTTCCTGCATTCTGTATGCTTTTACCATTGCAGGCATACTATTGGGCACTCCTGAAAGAACTGACTTTTTACCTTCAGAAAGCTTAATTTGCTCCCAATTTCTTTTGACATCTGCCTCACTTTCTACTTTAGTATCCCCATAAATGTGTGGATGACGTTTGATCAATTTGTCACATACGCCATGCAATGATGTTGAGATATCGAAATCACCGGTTTCTGACCCAATTTTAGCATAAAAAACCATGTGCAACAATAAGTCTCCTATCTCTTCTTTGATTCCAATCAGATCTTTATCCAAAATAGCATCCGACAGTTCATAGGTCTCTTCTATGGTAAGCATACGAAGCGTATCAAAAGTCTGCTTCATATCCCATGGACATTTTGCTCTAAGATCATCCATAATATCCAGTAATCGGCCAAAGGCTTCTAATTTTTCTGCTCTTGTTGTCATGTTGTTAAGGTTGAGATTAAGATTAAGGTTGAGTTGGTTGAGTTGGTTGAGTTGGTTGAGTTGGTTGAGTTGGTTAAGTTGTTGAGATGGTTGAGATGGTTGAGATGGTTGAGATGTTGAGATGATGAGATGTTGAGATGATGAGATGGTTGATGTTAAGGTTTAGGTTGATGTTAAGGTTGATGTTTAGATTAAGGTTTAGAAGGTTGAGTAAGTTTAGATGTTTATGGCTTCATCATTCTGTTGTTCGTTTGGTTTCCATGAGGTTATTCTTCGTTTAATATCCCATATAACTCCATGCTGAGTCATAAAATCCGTCTTCTTGCACGAATGTCAATAACTCTTCATATAGTTTGTGTTGTCCCAAGGTTGCAGAATCACCTACAATCACCAACTTTTTCATGGCTCTTGTCATGGCTACATTTAGTCGTCGTTCATCTTTTACAAATCCTATGTCTCCGTTATCGTTGCTTCTAACCAAAGAAATATAAATTACTTCTTTTTCCTGACCTTGAAATCCATCTATAGAATTGATTTCGATATCCAACATCTTTAGGTCTACATCTTCTGCAATTTCCTGCCTGAGGTACCTCACTTGTTCGTTATATGGACTGATGATGCCTATGGCGCAACCCAAAAGATTTTCTTTATGCAAAAGGATATGTTCGCGTATGATAAAATACTCTCCTGGATTGGAGTAAGATTTTTGATTGGGATTGAATTTTTCTTCAAATCCTGCTCCAGCGGTATCAATATAGACTAAAGGCTGCTGATCATTTCTTAAGGTGTGCTTACCCACAGAAGCATGGGACAAAAGCGCATTTTTATAAAACTTCTTATTACTAAAACTCAGGATTAGGTCGTGCATTCTATATTGAGTATTGAGCAACGAAGTATATGGAATAGAATCAGAAAGCACATCCAAAACCGTGGTCTCTAATCCCAATTTCATGGCTTCCTGACTCTTAACTGTAGGTGGTAATTGTTTGTGATCACCAGCCAAGATTACTCTGTTAGCTTTAAGGATGGCATTCCAGCATTCCGGTTCCAACGCTTGAGATGCTTCATCAATGATACAAGTATTAAAATGCATTTTATCCAAGATACGATTACTACACCCTATCAGTGTGGTGGTAATAACCTGCGCTTGTTGTATAATATCATCTATAAGCCTATCTTCGAGTTCTGAAGCCCATTTGCGCAGTTCTTTGGCTTCTTTACGCAGCTCTTTGCGCTCATCACGCTCTTCTGGGCCAAAACTCCTCTTAAATTGCGACGCTTTCCTATCCGCATCTTGGGCCTGAATTCTCACTTTTTTGATATGATTCCAGTCCTGATGATTGCGTACTTTTTCTTCTACAGTCAGTTGCATTAGGTCATCATGAATACGTGTGATATTACCTATTCTGAGTACATTGATCCCCAAATGATGAAGTCGCGACGCCAATAAGTCTACAGCATTATTACTGGATGCACAAACTAATATCCTTTTTTCGGTTTTACACAAGGTATCTATCAGTCCTACCAAAGTAGTGGTTTTGCCAGTACCCGGCGGACCATGAATAATAGCAATATGAGGGGCATCTGCTGATAATTTTATAGCTTGCTTTTGTGAATCATTGAGCGCGAGCAACGGGGATAAAGAATGAAAAGATTCATCTATATTAAATGAATCCGTTATCTGCCCCTTCACTAATGCTGATCTCAGATACATGATGTGCTCATTTTTACTGGAAATTACATTTTTAAGTGCACTTTCCATCACTTTGTATGGCTTATCATCATAAATCATTTCTATGCCAAGCAGACCTTTTTCGATGTCTTCAAGTCGATCGATATGATCTAAATGTAACAAGATGCGCATTTTATGTTGTCGCACGAAAGAAACCACACCTTTGTAGTCTTTTCGTTCGTGTTGCTGTATATGAAACAAGTGTGCAGCACTTCCCTCTGAAAACTTATGTGCACCTATTCCATCGGTATTTCGTTCCACTTCAACTTCAAGATACTCACCAACAGTATAATACTTTCTTACCAATTGCACCGGATACCACACAAATCCAGACTTGACTTTATCTTGAAGTGTCTTATTTTGATGTAGTTCTTTAAAAAAACGCTCTTCATGTTTTCTTTCTTCGTCAATTGCTTTCAATAGTTTTTCAAACCGCACTAATTCAAGACTCATATTTTAGATGTTGGGGGTTAGCTAAAATCAAGGAAATAAACGTCTCTTTCATTTCTGACAATAGCAGGAATATAAAAACCATTGGCTTGTGGGATTACTTCCATCAGATCAAAAACCACACACGATGAAGGTAACCCTGAAAATATCAAGGTGAACCCAAAATCTTTTCCTGGCTTTACTTCTGTCCAATGGGGAAAACCACTTATTTTTTCATAATGAACTAATTCACTCCTATGATCAGAATGATGGTCAAAAAGAAAGGTGGAAGGCCAGATCCTAATCATATTTCCCTCGACGCCACCACTACAGATACCGTGAACCACTACTTGACCTATATCTGACACATATGTCTCTAACTCAGCAAGCAGGTCAGTATCTATAGTGACAGAAGGTTGGGTGATAATGGATGGCATGTGCAGAGAGAGATAAAATTTCTTAATATTTTAGAATTCATCACAAATGTATAAAAACAGAATTAAACTAGTGATAAATGCTATTCAGAAAGAAACATATTTTTGGCCTTTGAGTTTATTGGTATAAAATAAAAAGGGCAGAATCATTTAGAAACTGCCCTTTAAATAAAACTTAAACTATCCTATGTCTTATTTAGGATTTTTAATTGGATCACTATCGGATGATGCAGGATTGTAAAACAATTCATTATCTGGAACATCCCAATAATCTAAAAATCCATACTCAATTTTACCATTAGTGCTAAGTTTAGCCGTATTACTTAGTAAAACTGCTCCAGTTCTACCTTTTTCAATGACTTCCCATCTTCTAGCATCATAAAATGACAAACCTCTCAATGCACAAACTATACGTCTTTCTCTTCTCAATTCTTCTTTAGCATCTGGAGATGAAAGACCTGTTCCAGCTACGGCAGCTAAACCTGCACCTTGGATGTTTCTTATTTCGTCAACCAATTTAAGCCCGTCATCTATTTTATTGGTATTAATAAGAGCCTCAGCTTTCATAAGTTGATTCTCTTCATAATTTACTGCACAATACATTTCATAATCGCCAGGAGCACTTTTCGCAAAAATATGCACACCATCTAATCCTGTACCATTGGGTACCAAAGCGTGACGTGTAAAATGCGCGTTTCCACGGTCGGCTTGTCCAGTATATGGAGATCCTGTACTTACAATATTTTGCTGTTTTCTTTTATCTCCATCTTTAAACTCTTGCACCCAGCGCTCACTTATTTTATAAGTAGCACCTCCAGGATTATTTGAATATGTTCTACCCATGAGCAGTTGTGAAGTTGAGAAAATAACAGCTGCTTCGTCAGATCTTACGGTAAAGACGTTATCATCTTTAGTGATACCATTGTTTGCCAAATCAAGGACAGCTTGCCAATCCCCAGAAGTCATTTGTGTAACAGTTTTATTTACCAAAATGTTACGTGCTTTCATAGAATTGACATTTCTCTCCAACATCCCTGGAGTTTGCGGTCCTCCTTTTCCAACCTGATAACCTGATGGAATTATTTTACCCCAAGTTTCAGTAAATACACCAGCATCTGCTTTTTTTGCAGCGGCTACAGCAAGATCAAAATTTTTAGTGGCTTCAGCAATGATTTTTTCTTTGGAAAGATACTTGTCGCTTGTTTGACCTGATTTATCCAAAATTAAACCAGCATAATAAATAGAACCAATTCTGCTGTACGCAAAACCCTTCCACCAGTATGCCCATGCTTCCACCGCTGCCTTTTTTGAATTAGCATCACCTGCAAACTTTACTTCACCACTTTTTTCCAACATGAGATTACATGCATTTATTAAATTATACATATATGCCCATTCATAATACAAAAAGTTATTTGCACCTTGTTGATTGGTGTTTGATTGTCTTACTAAGGCTTTTTGTGTATTGGGTGAGTTAGGGTTCAAAACCGTAGTTCCATCGTCAAAAGTTACTTTGTCTGGACATCCTAATTGGTTCAAAAATGCGTTTGCTGCATCAGCTCCAATCACATCTCCCATCAATTCGTGAAAACCAGTGGCACCACTCCAAAAAGGTCCATATACACCATCAGTATATTTGACATTTTTAAATCCTGTAAGATATACTCCACCTGTAGCAAATGTTAAGATTCCACTTTCTGTATTCAATGAACTTGGAGTTGGTGTGTTTGGGTTTTCGACTGCCAATTCATCAGAACAAGAATTCAGAAGAGATATAAAAACAGTGGATAAAAATATAAATTTTAAGTATTTCATTTTAATAAAATTTTTTTATTAATAATTCAGTTTCAGACCAATCTGATAACTCTTTAAATTTGGAATTGTGTTATGATCTACAGCTCTGTCCCAAGTAGAATTGTCTGTACCTGAACTTACCTCTGGATCAAACCCTGTGTATTTTGTAAAAGTCACCAAATTTCTTGCAGATAAAGTTAATTGTAAGCTATTTATGGCTTTGATATTTAGTAATTTATTGAGTTCAAATCCTATGGAAATATTTCTCAATCTCAAAAAACTTGCATCTTCCATGAAGTAACTCTTAGTTCCATTAGCTTGTCTTACAGCATATGCTCCCCTGTAAAATGCTGACCAAGCTTCAGTTTGACCTCCAATAGTAATTGGTTCATCATAATCTTGGTGGATACCATCTCTATACATCCATTGTTTGGTTTGGTTATAAAGCATACTTCCATTTACCCAGTCCCATTGCATATTAAAGAACACTGCTTTTTTATAACTAACTTGGTTAATAAATGACATATTAAATGATGGATATGGATCTCCCAAAGCATATCTGCCTGCAGACGCAAATGGTTGCTTTGATGTTTTGTTTACAACATAACCATTACTTGCAACTTCAAAATTTGCTTGTTGATCAGCAGGTATATAAAAATTACCACTTTCATCTTTAGCATCTACTGCATCTATGAAACGGTATCCGTATATCTGGCCAACTTGCTCTCCTTCTTCTATTACATATTGTGTACTACCCGCAGCTGATTGCTTAAACAACGAAGTATTTGCATAAATTTTATCAACCACAGAGTTTTGCTTATTGAAATTGGTTGTGAAGTCCCAATCCCAATCTTTATTACTCAATACAATCATATTTAAAGATGCTTGAATTCCATTAGATTTTAAATCCATGGCATTTGTTAGTAATCTACCCACACCTAAGCTAGGAGCAACATCAACTTCATCAATAACATTTTCTGATTTTCTATTCCAGTAAGTGAATGCAACATTGACATTGTTTAACCATGAACTTTCAGATAACTTAAATCCTAAATCGACTCCGAATTCTGTTTCTTTGGAAACTTCAATTTGTAAATCTGGGTTGGCATTTGCTACAGGAATAGAGAAACCACTTTGCTCACCAAGTGCGACTACACCCAATACAGGGAACCTGTCATATGCACCAGGCTGTATACCTGCTTCACCATATGCAGCTCTTAATTTTACCTGATTGAATACATTGCTAAGTTTACTTTGTTTCCAAAAATCAAGTTCAGACAATCTCACATATGCATCTCCTCTTGGGAATGTAAATGGAGTGGAACCTTGACCGAAAGCAGATGAATAATCACTTCTGAAACCTCCACTAACTCCAAATAAATCACCATAATCAAATCTTTGATTTACTAAGTATCCATATGTTGCAAACTTCTCTGTATAATCTCTTTCAATTCTAAATACAGCCATATTTTGGGCAGTATAAGGTGCAAAATTAGGTGCATCCGTACCTCTTACTCTAATGTCGCTAAAATCAGTATTTCTATAATCCCATCCTATCTGAGTAGATGATTTTAATGGGAAATTTAGGTTAAAATCTTCTTTAAAATCAAATTTAATAAATGTGTTTGCATTTAAATTCTGATTGGTTTCTGTAAATCTCAAGTTATTGATTTCACCTGACTCACTTCCTGCATTAGGTGTTCCATAACTTAATCGTGGAGAATACCATTCAGCCCAGTATTGCCAATAAGAAGCACCAACACTTGCAGATTGTTCAGCAATTTCATAAATAATATTATTATCGCTTCTGTTGATACCATATTTTGCATCTACTTCTACATACTTATTGATTTTGTAGTTAGCATTGAAACTTTGAATAATATCTAAAGTTTTATCGTTTACTGACGCATTTTCAGTAATATAATTGAAGTTGTAACCATTGACACCCACAGCATCACCATAATACGGTGAATAAAGACCAGCAGCATCTCTATCTAAATAATTAGCGAAAGGTCTAGAGTTATTAATAGCATAAAACATATTTCTTCCAGTAGGGTCCAGTAAAGTACTCTTAGAATTGATCAACTGAGTAACTGATCTTAGCGTAAAGTTTTTAAATAATTCAAATCCTACGTTGGCACTTACATTTGTTCTTCTGAAGTCTCCATTATTTTTAAAAACGGTTCCTTGTTTACTATCAGAAATTACAAAACTGAAATCAAATTTATCAGAAGCCCCACTAACAGAAAGTGAATTGTTCAGAGTGCTGGCTCTTTCAAAAAACATTTCGTAGTGGTCATTCCATGGCAAATTAGCATTGTATGCATTACTATATTTACTTGTAGGTGAAATTAAATTGAATGTTGGGTTTGACAAATATGATCCTGTCTCTTTATCAAAAGCCAGCAGCGCGCCTGAAGCATCAATCACATCTCCGCTTCCATTAACTGCAAAGGCATGTTTTTTTGCTTTATTAACGTTACCTACATTTAGCAATTCATTTATAGAGTAATTGGTAGAAAAATCAATATTTAACTTTCCTTTACGTCCTTTTTTAGAAAACAATTGTATAACACCATTGGCACCTTGTGCACCATATAATGTTGCAGCAGCAGGACCCGAAACTACTTCTACCCTTTCCACATTACTTAAATCCAAATATTGTAATCCAGTAGACGCAACTTGTACTCCATCTAATAGAATCATAGGTTGAGTACCTCCTCTTATTGAGTTGACTCCTCTCAAAATAATATTGATAGGACTTCCAGGAGAACCATTTACAGCTGAAATTTGCGCCCCCGCAATTTTTCCGATCAAAGCTGTTCCTACGTCTGCCGTTGGAGCTAAAGGCAATCTTGATGATCCGATAGATTGCACATCAAATGCAAGTGATTTTTTACTTGTGGCTACACCAGTACCAGTTACCACGATTTCGTCTAAAATTTGGCCTTCACTTAAGATTACATTAAAAACCTTTTGAGAACCAATTTCCACTTCCTTGACATTGTAACCAGTGTAAGAGAAAATTAAAACTTTTGAGTCAGCGGATACCTTCAACTCAAAATCTCCATTTAGATCCGTGATTGTTCCAGAACCTTCATCACCTTTTACAAAAACACTAGCACCAATTAATGGCTCGCTTGCGCTATCGGTGACCTTACCCGAAACGGTCATCTGTCCAAACGTCATGCTTATGCTTCCAAAAAACACAAGCAATACAAATAAGACTTGCTTCATACTAAAATTTGTTTTGTTAAGAAAATTAATAAATAAAATATGCAATAATGCATGTTTAACGAGGCAAATATAAAACCTTAGTTGACTAATTTAAACATTTCATTATAATTTATTTAACGTTAATTTAACATAAATGCTGCTTGCAATTTAGATTCAAAAAAACATATAATTTAATTTAATGTGTAAGATATACACTTAAAAGTATTTAGAAAATTAATTAGTTTTTTAAATACTAATTATAAATAAAAATTATACGTGATGTTTTAATGCAATTTTTAGAATAAAATTGCTGAGTCATTTGCTTAAATTTTTGTTTTGCGCTCTTTTGTAGTATTTTTTCTAACCAATATACCTAAATCCTTTATCCAAAATTTATGTTATTAACTTATCTCGAAATTATAAATCTAGTATTCATCATTTAATATAGATAATCATCAAAAAAAAGGGCTTAAAACTTTCGCTTTAAGCCCTAAATATTCTTGTCAAATCAATTCTTAGTAACCAGGATTTTGTTGACCTCTTAATACCTCATTAGTATTTAGTTCGTCCTGTGGTATTGGCCATAAAAATCTGAAATCCTCATATGGACGAGATATAATCGTTCTAGAGCCAGTGTATTGACCATTTGCATAATTAAGACCAAATCCCCAACTAGCTTTAGTAGTGTTACCAAAAGCTACTTTTGAAGGAATACCACCGGTGTTGAAATCAGGATCCAATCCTAATCTGTGAATATCAGCCCATCTTCTACCTTCTGCAAGAAACTCAATTCTTCTTTCAAATAAAATTGCATTTAGAAGATCTTTTGCATTTGCAAAACTTGCTGCACCAAACTGATCTGCAGCATTCGTTACAGCTCGGTTTCTTACTAAGTTTAACAACTCTAAGGCTTTAGCTGTATTTCCATTTCTTGCATGAGCTTCTGCACTATTTAGAAGAACTTCCGCATATCTCAAAATAGGGTTAAAATCTTCTTGTGTTGCTACTCTTGTATACTTTTTAGTAAAGAAGCCATTACCAGCTTCACTTATTAATAACGTACGTCTAAGGTCATTTTGCAACCAAGATGGGTTATTAAACATAATTGGGCTAATAGCAATTAACGCTCTACCTGGAGCAACACCATACATATTTGGCAATGAACCATTTACACCAGGATTATCATTAGCAGAGTTTTCTATTGAAAAAATAGACTCAGTGTTTCCAGAATTATTTGTAAATATCCCATCGGGAGATGCTGTAAGACTGTAACCAGTAATTTTATCCCCGGCTGCAATCACACCAGCCCAGTCCCCTTTGTGTAACATTACTCGAGACTTTAATGCTGACGCAGCCGCTGTTGTTGCTCTAGTAACCTTAAGTACCCCCGTACGTGTAGCTGGCAAATTTGCTTCAGCAAAATTAAGGTCCTCCAAAAGCAAGTTATAACACTCTGCAACTGTATTTCTCCCTTTTACAACCTCAGCTTCTAATTTAGCAGCAGTATTTACAGCGACAGTTCTGTAAGGTACACCCAAGTGTGAACCATCAGCAGTATGTTTGTATGGTCGCGCAAAATGAATTAATAGTTCATGATGGCTTAAAGCTCTTAAAAATCTGGCTTCAGCTTCATACTCTTTTGCTTTGGCTTCCGTAAGTACACCACTTGAAACCGCACTTGCAACACCTTCGATTATAATATTTGCTTTATTGATAGTATTATATAGCGTATGCCACATAAACACGTTATTCGCAGAAGCTGTATTATAGTTCGCTTCGTAAGTGATGGCATAAAAAGCTGCAACATTAAGCATATCTTCACCTCTCATATCTCCTTGCTGTACATTAGCAGCTCCAAATGGATAACCTCTTACTGCTCCACCTGCATAAAATCCACTCTGAGCTGCGTCATAAACGCCTACCATAGATAACTCAACCCTTGCTGGTGTTGAAAATGCGAGTGCTTCTGTGATTCTATCTACTGGTTCAAGTTCAGTAACTTCTTTTTCACAAGACATAAAAGTCAGGAAAAAAGTAAGAAAAAATATGGATAAAATTCTATTTTGAATATTAAATGTTTTCATTATATCTTCATTTTATTAATTAAAAACTAAGTCTAAGTCCACCTGAAATTACACGTTGCTGAGGATTACCATTAAAATCTTCACCGAAACCAGCAGAAGTTGAAAAATTGGTAGATGTCTCTGGGTCAATTCCAGTATACTTGGTCCATGTGATCAGATTCTGACCTTGAACATAAACTCTAAGACCTGACAAATTCAATTTTTTCAATTTAGAAGCTGGTATTGTGTACCCTAAACTTACATTTTGCAACCTAACAAAACTTCCATCTTCAACCCATCTTGTAGATGCAAAATCTGGATTATTTGTGAAAGCATCTCGATTTAAGAACAATCTAGGAGTTTGCCCATCACCTGGATTTTCTGGACTTTGCCATCTTCCTAATATTTCAGATCCATTGTTATTAAATGATTGACTCAATAAATCTGCACGTGTTCTATTCATGATTTTATTTCCACCTGAGAAACGAACAAAAACATTTAAGTCAAATCCTTTATAACTAAAGTTATTGTCAAATCCACCAAAATAAGTAGGTATAGCTGACCCTAAAACTTTTCTGTCTCTAGTTGCATTTAATGCTCTAACCGTTGAAAGTTCAGTTGGATTTGCAGGATTATATACATAATAGGTTTGGTTTTGAATATTGCCTTGAACTAAAATAGTTTCTGTAATATTTCCTGAAGCATCTCTATTATATGTTTCGTAAATAGGATTTCCGTTTGCTGCATTTACACCCACATATTCGAAGCCATACAAGGCTCTTATTGATTCTCCTTCTCTGATAATGTTGTAGTTTGTGATAATATCTTGTCCTGCTACTAATTTTAGTACTTCATTACCTTGAGTAGAGAAGTTAACGGACGAATTCCATTTAAAGTCACCTTTATCTAAAATTACAGCGTCCAAAGTTAATTCAATTCCTTGGCCCTTAACTCTACCTATATTTTGGTTAATAAAGTTATTTGGAATACCTAAAGATGGAGCCGTTGGCGCTTGAAGAATAATATCGTCATTGTCCTGAATCCAATAAGCCGCGCTAAGTGTGTATTTATTATTGTACAAGCCTAAGTCAAAACCAAAGTCAAGCTTAGTTTGTGCTTCCCACTTTAAAAGATCATTTCCGAAATTACTGTAAGAAATACCATTTTGGCTACCATAAAGTGCTGATCCAAATGAACCTACATATGGATAGTTTCCAATGTTGGTGTTACCTGTCTGTGCAGCAGAACCTCTTAGCCTAAAGTCAGAAACAACATCTCTTAGTCCATCCCAAAATGATTCTTCTGAAATTCGGTATGCAAAAGATGCACCTGGGAAATATCCTACTCTATTATCTGGGGCTAGAGCAGACAATTCATCTCTTCTCATGGAAGCGCTTAGATAGTACTTTCCTTTATAATTATAATTTACTCTTCCCAAGTAAGAAGCCAACCCATTTTGCTCGAAATCTCCACTTGCAAGTGGAGTTGCAAATGTTCCTGTTATGATGTTTTCTTGAAAATACACATCAGAAATATTTTGGACAGTTGACTGATAGAAACTAGCTGTCTGTTTTTGATATTCTTGCACTAAAGTGACACCTAAGTTGTGACTATTGTTAAATGATGTGTTATATGTCAAAATGTTTTGCCAGTTCCATCTTGTTGTAGGTGAAAAAGCCTGAGAAATACTTCCATTTGCGCCAAAACCATCACCATGGCGTGCATCTTGATATATGAAATCGTCAACATAAGTACCGTCTATCCCTATTTGAGATCTAAAGGAAAGATCTTTAGATAATTGAGCTTGTAAAAATGCATTACCTAATAATCTCCAAGACTTAGATGCTCTTCTATCATTGAGCTGAACAAAAAGTTGGTTTGGAATACCGTTTGCTACAACATCATTGTTAGCGCCTCTACCTAAAGACCTCGGATTGATGAGGTCTATGTTATATCCTGTAGGATGAGCTGTGTTAAAAGCATCTACATTGGGTAACATTCTGATGGTACCAAAAATATTGCCTGAAAGGTTGTTTGACCCCGTAAGTGGACCAAAGTTCTCTTGTCTAGTAACACCACTGTTGAAACCTGCTGTCAGCCAACTGTTTACTTTTGTTTCCAAATTAGATCTAAATGAATATCTTCTAAGGCTGTTAGCTACTGAAATACCTTCTAAATCTGAATATCCAAATGATACGAAATAGTTAGTTCGATCTACACCTCCGCTCACTGATAAACTATGATTTTGTTGTGTACCAGATCTAAATACAAGGTCTTGCCAATCAGTTTCTACTATAGAGCCATCAGGTCTAGTCTGAAGATTGGCTACCGGATTAGCACCGGCATTTTTATACTTTTCATTTTGAATAGTTACAAAATCTTCTGCTCCTAGCAGATCATAAAGTCGCAAAGCCGAAGCTGAGCCGTAATTAGCATCATAAGTGAATGATGCTTTTCCTTTGACTCCCTTTTTAGTGGTAATCAAAATAACTCCATTTGCTGCTCTAGAACCAAAAATTGCAGTGGCAGCTCCATCTTTCAAAATCTCATATGATTCTATATCATTTGGATTGATATCCCCTAGAGCATTAGCGGGCGTAAAACCGCCTATATCACCTGTAATAGCTGGTACACCATCAATAACTACCAATGGTTGAGTACCAGATGAAATGGAGTTAATACCACGGATATTTATTCTCGGAGCTGAACCTAAAATACCAGAAGTATTTTGGATCTGAACGCCAGCTGACCTACCCGCAAGTTGCTGCACGAAACTTGGTGAAACTAATGTCGCAACAGCATCACCTTTAACTTTAGAAATAGATCCTGTAACATCTTTTTTGGACTGTGCACCGTAACCCACTACTACCACTTCATCAAGTAATTTACCTTGTGAAAGTACTACATCAATAATTGCTCTGCCATCTATGGCAATTTCCTGACTTTCATACCCAGTATAACTCATAATAAGCGTTTTAGCTTCAACGGGTAATGTCAATTGATACATTCCATCTACATCAGTAATAGTACCGACTGTTGGATTTTCTTTCACGATTACATTGGCACCAATAAGCGTCTCTCCAGAAGGGTCTGTAATCTTACCGGAGATGGTCTTTTGTCCAATAGTCATGCCTATGCTTCCAAAGAGCACCAGCAATACAAATAAGACTTGCTTCATATTTAAAAATGTTTTGTTAGAAAATAAATTAATAAATTATGCAATAAGCATGTTTAACGAGGCAAATATAAAACCTTAGTTGACTTAAATAAACATTTCGTTGCTATAAATTTAACGTAAAATTAACATTAAAGCTGCCTGAATTAAAAACTTATATAAACATTTGTGTTATTATCATATTTAATGAAATAATTTTTAAGTATTTAGTTATTGTTTAAAGATAATCTTCACATTGAGTAGAATCAATTTTCTAAAAGTGCATGCCTAGAATAAACTTTACTTTTAATTATTAATAGTGTATCAAACGAAGGTTAAATTTATTTTAATAACTCAAACAATCTTAAAACTTGATGAATTTCAAGTTCGATTTTATTATAAAAAAAGCAAGATGAAAATTTCACCTTGCCCTTTAAAAACTTATAAAAATTATCCAAAAAAACTAGAAATAATTAATATCCTTTATTTTGGGTTAAAGACTTATTTAAGTCAAGCTCTCTTTGCGGAATAGGTAAAATAGTTCGATCCGCACCAAAACCTGCTAATGCTGCTTCTGCACCAGAAGTACGCAAAGGTAAACCTCTTCTTAGCAAATCCATTCTCCTGTGACCTTCAAAACAAAGTTCCTTACGTCTTTCGTCAAGTATAGCATTAATAAAATCAGCTTTGCTTGCAAAATTACCGATAGTCCAAGGGGCTAATCCTGCTCTAGTCCTAATTGGATTTACCAAATCAATGGATTCTTGGTTTACTCCATTTAATTCGGCAAGGGCTTCGGCCCTTGTAAGGTTAATTTCAGCAACTCTCATCAGTGGCGCTTCATCAGTATTATTAACTGCATCAGGAAACTTTTTTGTCATCCTTCTCATAACATTATCAGCAGCCGTAACCATATCACTCAATTCTGTAAATCTTTTGTCGCCCGGTTGTGCATTAAATAAAGCTACCAAGTTATCTGTAAATGCACAGTCGCCTCTCCCACCCTGAGCTGGAGGACGATGATAGGATGCCCATCCACCAGAACCTGTTCTAGCATTGTCAGTTGTTGTATTTATAATTGAAAACACGTCTTCAGATGATAACTGATTGTAAAAATTCAAGTTACTTGCAAGTGTATAATTGGGAAAACTTAATGTTTGCTGAGCAAAACTTGCTGCTTGAGCATATTCTCCTCTATATAAGTGTAATCTTGATAAGAAACCTGCACAAGCAGCTTTAGTTGCTTTGCCTTTTGCATTTGTAGCATATGTAGCAGGTACAGATGCCAAAGCTTCAGTTAAATCTTTAATTATCTGAGCATGTACTTCAGCTACAGTTGCTCTAGCAGGATATTCAATTTGGCCAGAAAAACCTTTCAACACTAAAGGCACTCCTGGACTTGTTCCACCATTTAGGTTAAACGGCTGAGCAAATTGATTTACTAACTGAAAGTAAACAATAGCTCTTAAAAACTTTGCTTGTCCTATTAAAGATGCCGCCCTTTCTGGTGTCATCAATGGATCAGTAACACTAGGGATATTATCCACAACTAAATTTGCGCCGTTAATAACCCTATACATGACTTGCCATTGCCCCTGAATAGTAACATTTGGAGAAGTGGTTACATAAAATTTAATGTCTTGTAAAGTAGGAAAAGAACCTACAAACTCTGTATTGTCAGACATGAAGTCTTCAATTATCTGTGGTCCAGACCCAAACACTTCTAACGATTGAGCTTGGGAATAAACACCGTTTAACGCCGCTTCTGCTGCTGCAGCGGTACTGAATGCCACTGACTCATCTAAAGATTGCTCTGGAAATAATTCCAATTCTTTTTCACATGAAAACAGCGTAATTGTGCTTATGAAGACAAATATTGATAATATATTAAAATTAGATCGCATAATTATATTTTTTATTTAAAAATTAAAACTTGATATTAATGCCGGCAGTAATAATTCTGGCTTGCGGGGCAGCAAAGAAAGATTGACCTACCACTTGATTGTTTGCCCCATCCGCTGAAACTTCAGGATCTGGTCCTCTAAAATTCTTATCTTTTAATAAAAATAAATTCTGACCCATAACATAAATCCTTGCATCTTTCAAAACATTTTGTTTACTTAAAATGGTATTTGGCAAAGTATATCCTAAGGACACATTTCTTAACCTTAAAAAAGAACCATTTTGTAACTGCAGAGTACTCAATTGATTGAATAGTGGAGCAGTTGAACTTGAAAGACTTGGTGCAAATGCTTCATCTCCTGATTCCTTCCAGTAATCTAACACAGAAATACTCTTATTGAATCCTGCTGCTGAATTCATATTTTCCATAAATCTCAATCCATCAATTAACACAAAGTTACCTTGACTAAAATTAAATAAAACATTCAAATCAAAGGCCTTATAGGTTAAATTAGTGTTAAATCCACCTGTATATTTAGGTATTGCTGAACCAACAAAAACTCTGTTGTTTTGTGAATAAGTGGTTACGGGTTTACCATCTTTATCTAACCATTCAAAATCTCCAGTTTGAGGATTAACCCCATTAGCCCTAACAAGATAAAACTCATTTAAAGAGTACCCAACTGCCGCTCTTTGTGCTGCAGATCCTTGTACAAAACGCACACCATCAGCATCCACTGATGCATCTGGCAATTCTAGCACTTCGTTCTTTAAATATCCAGCATTTAAGCCAATAGACCAACTGAAATCTTGTTTTCTTAAAATGTCAATATTTAATTCTAGGTCTATCCCACGATTAGACATTTTACCCACATTTTGTGAAGCACTAGCAAATCCTGTGGTAAACGGATAAGGCACATTTAATAATATACCTTCAGTTAATTTGTCGAAATAATTAATGTTTAATGCCACTCTATCTTTAAGAAAGCGAGTTGAAATCCCTAAATCTAATTGAGTTGTTTCTTCCCAACTTAAATCCGCATTAGGGGTTTGAGTTGGTCTTATACCTGGTGCGCCTGCATAATCCGCTGACACACCACCACCATAAAGCGCTAAAGATGGAAAAGTTCCTATTCTATCATTTCCAGAAGTTCCATAACTAGCTGTAAGTTTTAAAAAATCAAAGAACTTTTGTGACTTCATAAACGACTCTTCTGAGATGATCCAACCAGCAGAAGCTGCCCAAAACACCCCATATCTATTGTTAGCACCGAATCTTGAGGAACCGTCTCTTCTCACTGTACCCTCTATTAAATATTTTTGCGAATGATTATAATTTAATCTTGCAAACTGTGACTCTAAAGCCCATTCAGATCCTTCCTCAATAGTTGATGTAGGTGTTGCTGCTGAAGATGTATTTGGTAAATCATCCGTCGCAAAACCGCTACCACCGACAGCAATTCGTCTAAAGATTGAAGTTTCAAAAGAATAACCCAACAAAGCCCCAAATCTGCTGTTACTTCCTACATCAAGACCATAATCTAATGTATTAGTAGTCAACCATTTGCTATCACTTTGATTATCTCTTGAAGATGCTCCAGTAGGCGTAAATAAAGCAACTTGGCGTTGTTTTTCAGATGTACTAAAGTCATCCAAACCTAAATCTGTTCTAAATACTAAATTTTTTAAAATTTTAAAATCGGCATAAACATTTCCAGTCATCCTTTTAGAAGTTAATGTATTCGTGTTTAAAGCTTCTAAACCAATTACATTCTGAACAAAACCAGTATTTCTAAAAGTACCATCAGCGTTTCTAGGTAAAACATAAGGCAATTGTAGATACGAAGATGTTAAGGGTGCAAAGGTAGAGTTTTCTGCCCCAACCCTATCCATATTCACTTGTGAGATAGAGAGATTTGTACCAATACTGAGCCAATCGTTTGCTTCGTGATTTAAATTAATTCTACCTGACAACCTTTGCGACTCATTTCCAATAGTAAAACCAGATTCTGTTAAAAAACTACCTCCTATAAAAAATGAAGTTTTTTCATTTCCTCCCTGTGCATTTAGATTGATACTATTTGATTTTCCTTGTTGAATGACATTTGTAGGCCAGTCAAAATAATCAGTTGGAAGGGTTTGCGCAGGCAAATTTCTAGCGGCTCTATATGCAGTATTATATGCTGTAAACTGTTCGGTATTCATCATCTGAACTAAACTTGTAGGGTCTGAAACACCGGTAGACATGTCAAGCCCTATAGTAGTTTTTTGGTTTTTACCACCACTTTTGGTCTTGATAATAATAACACCATTGGAACCTCTTGAACCATAAATTGCTACAGCTGCCGCATCTTTGAGTACGGTCATTGACTCAATATCATTAGAGTTAATATTCATCAAAGGGTTAAGACCAGATGCTCCACCCTGACCAGCAGTTCTAGCTTCGTCATTTAATGGCACACCATCAACAACATAAAGAGGTGAACCACCTCCTGTGATCGATGCAGCTCCTCTTACTCTTACTGTTGATTGAGCCCCTAATAAACCTGATGAGTTTACCATCTGAACACCAGCAGCTTGACCTTGTAATAATTCCTGAGGAGAAAGAACCGGACGATTTTTGATACTGTTTTCACCCAAAGCTGCTACTGATTGAGTATTAAATCTCGTTGATTTGGCACCATAACCTACTACGACTACTTCTTCAAGTAACTTTCCTTCAACGAGTGACACATTAACAGTATTGGACTCGTCCAACACTAATTCTTTTGTATCATAACCCGCATAACTAATAACTAATGTTTTGACTTCTGCAGGTATTCGTAAACTGAAATTACCTTCGATATCTGTAATGGTACCCAAAGCCGAAGCTTCTTTTGCAATTACATTTGCACCGATAAGCGCTTGACCCGAAGGGTCTGTTACATTACCGTTAATCACTCTTTGACTGTATCCAGCACTTATCATGCTTATAAAGGCAAAAATTAAAAATAAGACTTGCTTCATATTTAAAAATGTTTTGTTAGAAAATAAATTAATAAATTATGCAATAAGCATGTTTAACGAGGCAAATATAAAGCCATAGTTGACTAATATAAACATTTTATTACAAAAAATTTAACGCTAAATTAACATTAACGCTGCCTGAAAGTAAATTTAAAATAAACATAATTTTAATCATCATTTATATACAACTGTTTATCAACAACATTAAGAGATTCTTTTTTATAGTATTGTCAAATATATTTTTTTTACTTAATGTTAAATTTTTAACATTTAAATCATGGGGCACTTTTTGATCATATTTAAAAAAACAATATATTCATATCATCCATAAAAAGGGAAGAGCACTCTTAACCGCTCCATGTCATTTTAGTCCAATTTTTATAGATGAAAAAATAAAAATATAGACATTTTATTACATTTTGAAAGAGTTTCATGGTAAAACCAAAATATATCACGATACTTGCCATTATATATTTAAAAAATTCAGATGCTAAAAATAGTTCCCTTCTTGCTTGTGTTTTTTGGTAGTCTATCTGCTTATGTTCAAATTATTTATGGTAAAGAAAATTTCATCCAATATAATGTGGGTTCTCTACCTATAATAATCAGTGTACCGCATGGTGGAAACCTAACCCCAAGTGATATGCCAGACAGGACATGCAACAACCCAACAACGGTAACTGATGCTAACACCATAGATTTAGCCCAAAAAATTGATAGTGTATTTGTATCCAAAACAAAATGTGCTCCTCATATTATATATTGTAATCTAAAACGAACTAAACTGGATGCCAATAGAAATCAAAGTAATGGAACATGCGGGCACCCAAAGGCAGTACAGGCCTGGAATGAATTTCACAAATTTATCGATACAGCTAGATATTTGGTATTTCAAAAATATCAAAATCGGGCATTTTACTTTGATGTGCATGGACATGGCAATCCCATCCAAAGAGTGGAATTAGGATATTTGTTGTACGATGATGAGCTTGCACTTGACGATGCTACGCTTAATCAACCTGCCTACGTGGAGAATAGTTCCATTCAGAATTTGGTAAAAAACAATCCTAACAAACTTAGTCACGCTATGCTTTTGAGAGGCCAAACTTCTTTTGGAAGCTTATTGGAGAAAAGAAGTTTTGCGGCTGTGCCCAGTACAATGAACCCAAGACCGGGTATAGGTAATAATTACTTTAGTGGTGGATTTAATACCGCTAATCACACTTGTTACAATCCTTTATTGGATATCAATGGTATACAAGTGGAATGTAATTTTCAAAATTTGAGAGATACACAGAAAAATAGGATTAAGTTTGCTGAAGCATTTGTAACCTCTGTATTTGAATATATGGATGAACATTTTGGGTTAAATCTTATGGAGTGTAACCCAACCACTTTTACACAAAATCATGAGCAGAAAATCCCTAATATTTATCCAACTGTCGTTAATGTCAATGGAATATTAAATTTGTCCAACGTCAATTCAGGAGATAAAATTTTTATGTACGACCAAAATGGACGACTAGTTTTACAAAACGACAATTTAACAAAAGAAATTCAACTTAATGAAAATGTAGTTTCGGGTATTTATTGGTTAAACCTTCTATCAGGAAAACAAAATTTCACTTTTAAAATTATTGTTATTGATTGAACATAAAAAAAGGCTGCCTCGTGGAGACAGCCTTTTTTTAAATTCTAAACATGTTGTCTGGCTTCTTGTGCCTTGTCATTTAACTTCTTAAGTTGTCTTTTGATATTCTCTAGTCCATCATCAAATGATGCTTCAAATGTTTTATCTGAATTGGTCGCAATTAGCGTATTACCAGGGACATTCAGCTTTATTTCTATGACTTTATCTTTAACTTGTCCTGAATTTTCGAGTTTTAGATATACGGTGGCTTGTATAATTTTGGGATAAAATTTTACAAGTTTTTGAAGCTTATCACTAATATAATCCTTCAACTTTTGATCGGCAGTAAAATGAACCGCCTGAAATGTTACTTGCATACTTCAAAAAATTTAATGGTTAAAAAATATTTATAAATAAAACGTATTAACAAATCGTTTAGTTTTCAAAATGTAATAAATTTTATGTTCTTGGGTGTGCTTTATTATAAGCTTCTTTCAATTTTGATATACTATTATGGGTATAAACTTGTGTGGCGGCAAGACTGGCATGACCCAAAATTTCTTTAATGGCATTTAAATCTGCGCCTCTGTCCAGCATATGAGTAGCGAAAGAATGCCTAAGTACATGCGGGCTTCTTTTCTCCAATGATGTGATAGCGCTCAATTGTTGATTGACAATATTGTGTACCATTCGGGCATAAATCGGTCTGCCACTTGATGTCAATAATAAAGTATCATTTTCACTACTTTCTTGCTTTTGCCTTTCCAGTAAATATTCCTTAAATGTAGCCATCATTTCTTCTGTTAGTGGAATACTTCTGACTTTATTACCTTTACCTACTACCCGAATTTCTTGACGCTGAATATTGAAATCTGAGATTTTAAGACTAATCAACTCCGCTCTTCTTATTCCAGTGCTGTATAACAAATGGATAATAAAATGATCTCTGGCATTTTCATAATTAGATAAGATTGCTGTTTCTTTAGTAATACTTCTTTCCATTAATCGATTGATATTGGCATCTTGTACCACAATAGGCAATCTTTTTGGCTTTTTAGGCGCATTTACTTTAAGCATAGGATTGAAGTTTACCTTATCCTTTCTCATGAGCCATTTATAAAATGATCTAAGAGCAGAAATTTTTCTATTGATTGATACAGGTGTTATATCAGCTCCCATTAAATAAACCATCCACGACCTAATATGGGTATGTTTGATTGCAGCAATATCAGAAATTTCAAACTGCTCAATACAAAATATACTAAACTGAGTCAGATCATTATCATATGAAATACCTGTATGATTACTATACTTCTTTTCTACCTTAAGATATTGTAAAAAACCATCGATTAGATTTCTGATTTCCAAAATTATATAAATTTAACACAAATTAAAAATTATTTTAATATATAACCAAATAAATTAGAATAAATTTTAAAGTTTACCCTTAAGCATTATGTCTTAGAACATTTTTCTTTAGACGACCCAATTATCAATAGTGGAAAATTCTAATTTTTCAGCAAAAAAAATGTACCTTTGTGCTGAAAATAATGATACTCATCCAGTGCGAATTGCCAACCCTTTATACGATCATGCCTTTAAATACTTAATGTCCAATAATAAATTGGCCAAAAAAGTTATCTCAGTCATATTGGATAAAGAAATAAAATCATTGGAGCTACAGCAACAAGAATTTGTGATCGAAGATACTGCCAAAAACTTTACCTTATACCGACTTGATTTTAAAGCCAAAATTATCAATGATTTTGGGGTTGAAGAAATGGTTCTTATTGAACTTCAAAAATCAAAATTACCAACCAATCTAAAACGATTCAGGACTTATTTGGGTCATGCTTATATGGCTCAAAAGAAGGTATTACATCCGCAAACAGGATTGGATGAAGATCAAATACTTCCAATAATTTCAATTTATATTTTGGGATACAATGTAGATGATATACCTTATTTGGCTACAAAAATTGATAGAAAAGTTATTAATACATCCACCAATGAAGAAGTAGAAATTCAAAGTGATTTTGTTGACTTACTTACACACACCACTTACATTTTACAAGTAAGAAGGTTGCCACACAACAGAAGGTCAAAAATAGAAAAATTTATGACTTTATTTAATCAAGCTTGGATTCAGGAAGAAGGATTTATTTTGGACTTAGAAGAAGTTCCCGAAGACTATGCCGACATAGCCAATTATCTCAGCAACTCTCTTAAAAATGAAGATGTGAGACAAAAACTTCTTGTAGAACAAGAAATAGAAGATCTTTTTGCAGCCCAAGAAGCTACCAAAGCACGGCTGGAAGATCAGGTAAGAATCGAATTTGAACAAAAAAGCTTAGCCTTACAAGAAAAAGATAAGGCTTTGCAAGAAAAGAATGCAGCTTTGTTGGAAAAGGATGCGGCATTGAAAGAAAAAAATGAAGCCATTACTAAAATGGTGAATATTTTGACCCAACTTGGAAAATCTGATGCCGAAATATCAAACATTACAGGTTTAAATTCTGAACAAATAGAAAAAATTAGAAAATTGTAATCAGCATGTTGTCATCATCAATAAAGCAGTTCAGGTATTACAAACAACTAGCCGATCAAGCTATAGCCCAAATCAGTACTGAACAGCTAGAGCATAGATTTCATGAATCTGATAACAGTATTGTGATCATTATGCAGCATATGGCAGGGAATATGAAATCTCGCTGGACGAATATATTTACTGAAGATGGCGAAAAAAAATGGCGAAACAGAGATCAGGAATTTGAGCCATCAACGACCAATACCAAAGATATCCTACATCAATGGGAAGAAGGATGGAAAGTGTTATTTGACACCTTACAAAGTATTTCGGAAAATGAACTTGATCGCATTATATATATACGAAATGAAGGAATGACGGTATCAGATGCCATTTTAAGACAGCTGTGTCATTATAGCTACCATTGTGGTCAGATTGTATATAAATGTAAACAGTTGATTGGAGACGATTGGCAGACATTATCTATTGCTAAAAACCAATCTGAAGCTTACAATTTTAAAAAATTTGAACAAATAGCAGAACAAAAACATTTCTTGGATAGTCTTCTGGAGCAAGGAAGTTAGAAGACTTGATTCGTTTTATCCTACACTTTCATCTCCCGTGATCACATCCGTTTTTACATATTATGATTTAAAATGAGGAATTCTAAGACCACTGATGAAATAAACCAATGATTTAGAATCCCTAATCACATTTTGAACCTAGAATTTGGAAGCAAGTGAAAACACAAAATTCCTTCCTGCAGCTGCAATACCCGAACTATAAGGCCTGTACATCAAATCAGCCATATTCTCAATACCTGCATTGACAGTCAAATATTTGAATACCACATACTTGGCCTTTAAATTTAAAGTGTACCAAGATGGAGAGAATGGATTCCCTTGCTCATCTTTAGCATAAATAAATGATTTGGTCTGTTCTTCTGGATTTAAATTTGGGAAACTAACTTGATCAGAAAAAATAGTGTAAAACTCAACATTCAGTTTTTTATGAAAATATCCGAGTTTATACTCTCCAAAAGCTGGGGCTGCATGTCTTGATCGGGCTTGTGTGCCATTATCCATTTCTTCTGTGCCATATTGATAATTATATTTAGCTCCTGTGTAAAAACCTTTCCCTAAATTTATTTCAAATCCTACGTGAACACCTAAAATTCTAGAAAAAGCAGCATTTTGGATAGCAAATGTCTTACTTAAAATCCCATTATACAAAATACTATCCTTACCATTTACAACATATGGTCTTCTTACCATGGCATCATCCAAATAAGTATAATACCCACTTAAATCCCATTTAACCACATTAGAAATCAAACCATTGATATTGATTTCAGCATTATAAGCCTGTTCATTCTTTAAATTTGGGTTGGGTACATTTACGTTGCCCGCAGTAAAATCAAATATTTTACCCATATCGTCTACATTAGGCGCTCTGAAGCCCGAACCCAACTGTACAGAAAGTTTCAATTTATCGCTTAATCTATGTACAAATCCTAAATTACCTGATAACGATCCGTGGTGCAGTGTAACTTCTTTAAAATCAAATGGAAAGAAAGGAGTGAGTTTAGAAAAATCAGAGCGTAAACCAAAATAACTATATCTTGTACCAATTTCCAGAATGGTTTTGGATCCCCAATAATACTGATAATTTAAATATCCCGCGGTACTGAACCATTTGGATAGCGGATATCTATCTGCTACAGCAATGAGAGCTTGGGTCATATAATTTATGGCTGCACCTTCTGAATCTACATCATTTTGTACCCATTCTCCACCATAAGTTAAAAGGTGTTTACCAGATTTTTTCTCAAAATCAAGATTAATACTATAAGCATCCACCTGTTCTTTTTGAGTACGCAGTCTGGCATTATTAAATCTCCTATCCACCCTACTCTCTTCAAAAAATTGATATGCTGTTCTCAACACCACTTGATCGTACCATTTTGTTTTGGCTTTGCTAGACAATGATAATTGATGCATACGCCACAACTGTGGACCATAATTCCATACCGCAAAACTGGGAACTCCACCAGCATTTGTTTCGATCAGCCTATCATATCTTGCATAAGACGAAATATCTGAGATATGCAAATCATACTGAATATCCCAATTGGCGGATAGTCTAAATTTTAGTTTTTGCATAAAATTTGTTTGCAGATATCCTGATGGTGATTGAACAAATGGATTGGGATTGGGTATAGCTATATCCTTATTTGATTCATTGACTACAACAAAATTTTTTCTGTAATCGTAGGAACCATTCGCACCCATTTTTAAATCACCAAAATGGGATCTGGTAAAACTGGTTACTGATGAAAAACGATTCTTGGCTAAAGTAATGTCAGCATGCCATGTTTTTTCTTGATTAGCAGTACTATATCTTGCCGTTGTATTGCCAGTGACCATAAATTGATTGTCTGGTGCAAACCTTGGATTGAGGGTAGAAAAACTCATGACACCACCTATGGCATCACTGCCATAAATGACAGAACCCGGACCAAAAAGCACTTCTGTTCGTTCTATAGCAAAAGGATCTAAAGAAATCACATTCTGTAGATTTCCAGCTCTAAAAATTGCGGTATTCATTCTCACGCCGTCCACTGCATAAAGCAATCTATTAGTAGCAAAACCCCTGATCATTGGACTACCGCCACCCGCCTGAGATTTTTGAATAAAAACTTCTCCACTGCTTCCTAACAAATCAGCTGCCGTCTGTGGGTTAAGTAGATTGACACGATTTTGGTCCATCACGTGTATCCGAGATGCTAAATCCAACGCATTTTTCTTAAATTTAGTTGCAGAAACTACGACTTCTTCTAATACAAACTCATTGGAAACTAAGTAAACTTTATATCCATCATTTTTGATAAAATTTAAAGTAGTTTCAACAGGTTTGAAACCTAATGCAGAGATCAAAATTTGCGAGGAAGGATCTAAACCACTTACATCGGCAAGGCCATTTTCATCAGCAATCTTGTAAAATGATTGGTTTAAATCTGTCACCACAGCAAAGGATACAGGTGTCTTTTGATCAGCTTTTAGTACCTGCAATGTTTGTGCTTTTGAGTCTATAGAGATCAAAATCACCAATAATGATAATATGAAATACTTCATTTATTTAATTTATAATACTATTAATAATCTGTACATTAGCTTTACTTCTCGTAAAAATGAGTAATACTTGCTAATAATAAATTCATATATCAGGCTTTTGCCTAATTAAGAATTGGTTCCAGCTATTAAACCTGGATTATGCATTAGAAAATCTATTACGAACCTAAATCGCTGTAAATCAGAAGCTTCGCCCATCTATCTTCTGTAACCGTAGCGGTGCTACGCTTTTCGAATCTAAATGGCTGATTTTTTTGCGATTTACGCTCTCATAACGAAGTTCTAATACATAATTCAGGTTAAAGCTTGAGTTTAGCCGTTTACGATTATACATCAAAGTGGCATCAGTTATTGTTATGCATCAAAACCCGAGCAAATCTTAATGGATATAGCGTGCAGATATTCATTAAGTACGCCAATAATACAGTACTTTAAAATTTACCTTATATATTATTTACCATACATCTGCTAAGTCTGTCGTAAATATCCATGACAATATATGATTTATCAGCATCACAAAATGTATGATGATGTTATGTATCCAAAAAGAAATCAATTATTTGCAAGCCAAAAAGACTTCCATTTGGAATGGCCTAACTTTTACCGTCGCTGGTATAATCTTACTAAATCACATGCTTCGTGATGATATAATTTCAGGAGGTGGTGTGTAGGTTTTGACTGTTAAAGAAGTAAGTAATTCGTTTTGGGGAAAGTTTTGATATGGATCAGTTGAAACTCTAAAATTCAAAACAAACACAACTTGGGGTTCAAAATAAAATGACTTTAAAAATTCAAATAAATTTTCTAATTTACTTTTCCGTTCTAAACTTTTATCAATAAATCCATATGCTAACGTATTGATGTATTGATTTAAGTTTGTTTCTTCTTTATCCCACCAACACCAATAATGTGTTGTATCTCCCCAAGATTCTTGGCGTACGATATCATACATTTCACCTAAATATTCAAATTCTTTGGAGTGTTTCCAATGTAGTAAGTGCCTTTCTTTCTTGGTTATTAAAATAAGGTTTAGTTGATGATCGGGAACTCCATGAATGATAGCTCTTTTGACTGACTTTTTGATTTGTAATTTATTAAAATACATCCAAGTCAAAGTACCTGAAACTGGAAATATCAGGACAATCAATAAAAACATTGAAATTTTAGATGATTGCATGTGTTCAGGAACGCTATTTAGCCATGTTATAAAAAATGATTTGCCACTACACTTGATTAGGTTCCATCCACTTCGCCTTTAAAGGTGCTTCGTAATTTTTCATTCTATCAATAAGATCATCTATATCTTGACTTACGATAAGCATATCTCTGTTTGACATTCTCAATAAACCCGTCAAAACCATCTGATCTAAAAACTTTATCAGGTAATCATAAAAACCCATAGTATTTAAAATTCCAATAGGTTTTTTATGTAATCCTAATTGCCCCCAAGTCAAAAGTTCGAACATCTCATCCATGGTCCCAAACCCTCCGGGCAATACTATAGCGCCGTCAGATATTTCAAACATTTTCATTTTGCGTTCGTGCATTGTCTTTACTTCGATCAGTTGGGTGAGCCCTTCATGTGCTACTTCTTTAGTCTTGATAAAATCAGGAATGACACCTATGACTTGACCACCGTGCTTTAGCGCTGCATCTGCAATAACACCCATCAAACCTACCTTGGCCCCTCCATATACCAATTGTATGTTGTGAGTACCAAAATACTGCCCCACGTTGTACCCATCTGTTCTGAAAGACTCTACATTGCCTATAGATGAACCACAAAATACAGATAACGCATTTAAATTATTCAAAATCTTGTATTTATATTATGACAAAAAGGAAATCAGCACACCCGCTGCAACGGCGCTACCTATAACTCCTGAGATATTTGACGACATGGCATATTGTAAAATATGATTATTGGGATCGTATTTCAAGGCCATTTCATTGGCCACTCTCGATGACATAGGAACAGCACTCAGTCCTGTGGCACCAATGAGTGGATTGATTTTCTTGCGTGCAAAGATATTATAAATTTTCACAGCATAAATACCTCCGGCCACAGAAAGACAAAAAGCTATAAATCCACCTGCGATAATCATTAGTGTTTGTGATTGGAGAAATGTGGAAGCAGTCATTGTGGCACCCACCGTTAATCCTAAAAAAATCGTGGCTGTATTTAATATGGTTTCTGATGCTGCGGCAAATAATCGGTGTGTATCTGTTCCAATTTCTTTAACCAAATTGCCAAAAAGCAACATTCCCACCAATGGTGTGGCTGAAGGAACAAACAAAGAGACGATGACACAAAGTACAATCGGAAATATAATCTTCAGTAATTTCAGATTTTTAATTTGCACAGCTTCGGGAAATAATCTGTCTTGTTCTTTCATATTGATTTTAAACTCTGATTCCTTCATCGTTAAGTTGGCCACCAAAGGAATGATCACGGGAACTAAAGCCATATAAGAGTATGCGGCTATAGCAATGGGACCCAAAAGATGGGGCGCTAGCACAATAGCTGTATATATTGCCGTGGGCCCGTCTGCACCACCAATGATTCCTAAAGCCGCTGCTTCCTTTAATGTAAAGCCGACTGAAACGGCCAACATTAAAACAAAAAAAATACCTATCTGAGCAGCGGCACCAAAATACGCCAACCGAAGATTGCGAAGCATAGGTCCAAAATCAGTAAGTGCACCTACACCCATGAATATCAACGGTGGCAACAAACCGGTTTTGATCAATAAATAATATAGCATATTCATGATACCATGATCACTGGCTATTTTTAAAATGGTCTTGTCTCCGATACCATTGATCTCATCTGCAGGGACAACTCCCATATTCCCACCAGGAAAATTTGCCAATAAGATACCAAAAGCTATGGGAACTAAAAGTAGTGGTTCAAATTTTTTGCCAATGCCTAGATACAATAGAAACAAGGCCAAGAATATCATGACCAAAACCCATGGATCATCGCCAATGGCTCCAAAGGCTGTCATTTTAAAAAGTTTATCCAATAACTCCATTTCCATCTATTTAATATAAATCAATTCTTGGTCTTCTTCCACATCTGCGCCTTTGGTTACCAGTATTTGTGTTACAATACCATCATAAGGAGATGAAATCGCATTGATCACTTTCATGGCTTCTACATAAGCTACCGTATCTCCTTTTTTGACCACGTCTCCAATTTTGATTCCTATTTCGCCGGCATCTTTAGTCAGGAAGAATTTACCTTCTAATGGACTAGTAATCACGCTGTGCGTTTCAGATGTGGCTTTGGGTGATGATTCTAGAGTATCTGTTGCAGCAGGTGCTGATTGACCTTGAGCATGATTTATTTTTACCAAATACTTATGACCTTCTACTTCTACCTCGATAGTTGAAGGATACATCGGGGTCGATGTTTCAGAAACCACTGTTTTGGGTACTCTTTTTTTAGCTAAATCTTCTTCAAATTTAAGTTTCGCTTCGCCTGATTTAAAAGCTTCATATTGGGATGGATGCATCGCATATTGGAACAATTCCTCATCATCTGGGCCAGCGTCCCATCCATTATCTTTGAGTTTTTGTCTGTACATATCTAACTGATCCGGATATAAATCCTGCGGATTTCCATCAAAAAATGTTCTTCCTTGAGCATTAGCTAAGGCTATGATTTCCTGATCTAATGGGCCTAAAAGCTGGCCCTGCTGACCCAAGATCATATTCCACGTATTTTCATCGATCATAGACCATCTTTCTTTGCCTTTCTCCATAGAGATCACATTCATCAGTGCCACGTTTTTTACATATTGGCTAAACGGTGTGACCAAAGGTGGATAACCTAATCTTGGCCAGGCATACTCTACCTCATCGAAAAGTTTCACTAATAAATCATCCTGAGAAAGCTTGGGTTGATTATTTTTTTCTTTCCAGGTGTTGAGACTCGTCAGATTTTGCTCCAAGTCAGACATCAAGCTGCCCATCATGCCACCCGGTAATCCTGAGCCAATGAGCAGCGAATTCATTTCTCGGTTTTTAGGACTGATGTAGTACCCCAAAAAGTCATCTATAAACTCCTGCGTCAGTGTTCGAACTTGCATGTAAGCTTTCATATTGACATCAGGAACTGAAAATCCTGCATCTTTGAGCATGGCGTGTATTGTCAATAAATCGGCATGTCCGGTTCCCCAACTTAATGGTTCAATACCTACATCTATGATATCTACCCCATTTCTCGCAGCTTCCAATGCAGATGCCACAGAAAATCCGGGCGTGGAATGTCCATGATATTGAATAATGATATCCGGATGTCTCTCTCGGATACCTTTGACTATCCTACCCACAGAAGCAGGCCTAGCGATACCAGCCATATCTTTGAGACAAATCTCTTCTGCACCCAATGCTACAAACTCGTCAGCTAAATTTACAAAATATTCCACAGTATGCAGTGGTGAAACGGTCATGCTCAAGGCTCCCTGTGCAATCATGCCACCTTCTTTGGCGTACTGAAATGACAAAGCCAAATTTTGTGGATTATTGAGTCCATCAAATGATCTAGAGATATCGGTACCTTGTATTTTCTTGAGTTTAAACATCAGTTTTCTGACATCCTTGGGTACGGGATTCATTCTGAGTCCATTTAATCCCCTTTCCAGCATTTGGGTTTGTATACCCGCATCGTTAAAAGGTTGGGTCCATTTCCTGACAGATATATTGGGATTTTCTCCATACAGTAAATTGATTTGTTCAAAACCACCACCATTAGTTTCCACTCTGGCAAAGCAACCCATTTGTATAATAGGCTCGGCTACCTTTTCTAATTGGTCCACTCTGGGCATGTACTTTCCTGATGATTGCCACATATCTCTATACATGAGAGCCAACTTTATTTCCTTTCGTATCATTTTGTCTCGATGTGTTTTTATATTTTTTAGGATTTCAGTTTTTCTATAGACACCACTTTGGCCTTGTGGTCCGTCAGTTTTTGAATAGCTAAATGGATAGCCGCTTCGTGCCGGTTAACATTGGTTTCCGTTTTTAGCTTCGTAAAGGGTAATTCGTGAATTTCTAAATCTATTTTATTGACCCAACGGATCAAAATTTTTCCAAAAGATACAAGCAAAAACAACATTAAAAAAACAGTGCTCATACCTACAAGTAATAGCAAAAAGGCATTGCCAACATTACTTTCCATAAAGTGATTTTAATGATAAGGGAGCGAAATTAGAAATATTTTTTGTCATATCCTATTTAATCCAACATTTAATTCTCTGATTAAAATCATATACAAAAGCAACCTTATACAACAAATTGAATTTCTTGTACTTACATAAATGAGCGCAAACAAAAAAACATTCAATCTGTACCGTCCGGTAATACTGCTACGGTGGCACAAGTTCTGTGGGCAATTAAATTTTCTCTCACGGATTTAGGAGATTTAGCAGATAAGGAAAATATTTATCTGTGTAATCCGTGTTAAACTGCTCCTAGAGCACAAATCCTGTAATCTTATTCTCATTCGGAATTATAAGAATTGGCCTTTAATTTTAATTTTTATGGTATTTTTGCGGTTGGATCAAAAAACATTAATCTAGAGATGCAAATTAAGGTATTTAAATTCGGTGGGGCTTCTGTCAAAGATGCTAGTGGTTTCAGAAACGTAGGTGAGATTTTAAAATTGTACCAACAAGACAAACTCATTGTGGTGGTGTCTGCTATGGGCAAAACGACCAATGCTTTGGAGGAAGTAGTTAAAAGCTTTTATGCTCAAGATGGGAAAGTCAATAACCTGTTGGAAGAAATAAAAAACAATCACTTTGACCTGATCAATCAATTGTTTCCTGCCAATAATGAAGTCACCGATGACATTAATGATACTTTTGTGGAAATTGAGTGGATACTAGAAGAAGCACCACACGAAGACTATGATTATACCTATGACCAAATCGTTTCTATTGGAGAAATGTTATCTTCCAAAATCCTGAATCACTATCTGAATTATCTTAAAATCAATACTGCGTGGATGGATGTGCGGGATATCATCCTGACAGACAATACCTATAGAGATGCCAAGATTATTTGGGATGTTACCCAGAAAAATGCCCAAAATAAAACCAAACCACTTTTTGAAAAGTACAATCACTTAGTGACTCAAGGTTTTATAGGAAGTACCACTGAAAACTTTACCACTACACTAGGTAGAGAAGGTTCAGATTATACCGCAGCCATCATGTCTTACTGTTTGGATGCTTCCAGTATGCACATATGGAAAGATGTACCGGGAGTATTGACAGGTGATCCCCGCATTTTTGATGAAGTGATTATGTTGCCTAGACTTTCGTACAAGGAAGCCATAGAGATGACTTACTATGGAGCTAAGGTAATCCACCCAAAGACTATAAAACCGTTACAAAACAAACAAATTCCACTGTATGTGCGTCCATTTTTAGATCCCAAAAGTGAAGGTACGATCATTAGTGATGAAAAAGAACTCAGCTATCCACCGGTCATTGTGATAGAACCGAATCAATCTTTATTGCATATCTCTACCAATGACTTTTCGTTTGCCGCAGAACATCATTTAAGTATGATTTTTGCCCTCTTAGCCAAGTGCAGGCTGAAGGTAAATATGATGAGAAATACGGCTATCAGCTTTTCCGTATGCGTAAATAATGTTCCCGACAGAATCAAAAAATTTGAAAAAGAACTCGGTTCAGAATTTAAAATGGTAGCAGACAATGATCTAGAACTCATCACGATCAGACATTTCAATGAAGATGTCCTCAAGGATATGAAAAAGAATAAATTGGTACTCTTTGAAGAGCGTCTTTCCGAAACCGTACAAATCGTAGTCAGGAACCTACCCAAGATGAAACGCAAAGATAACCCCAACGTATAATGGCACAGTTCAGACAAAATCACGCTAAGCAAGGCAAAGGACTCCAAACAACATTTAGATTGGTGATGTTGCTCATTCTGATTACGGCTTTGCTTATGGGTGGAATTTGGTACGTCAACGAAAAATTTACTTCCCAACCGACAAAACCGGTTGATGTATTCGGCCCTAATGATGAAACGGCTCGTACTTATTTGCCATCTCACCAAGGTGAATTAGTTCACCATACATATTATAGTCTATCATATATGGAAGATCATGAACAAGCAGAATGGACAGCCTATATGATGGATAGAAATATGCTCAATGCGCCCAATGTACCTCGTCATAAAGAATTTTCAGAAGACCCGCTGGTCACTACTCAATCCGCGAGACACAACGATTATAGTGGCTCTGGATATACACGTGGGCATATGGTACCTGCCGGAGATATGGCTTTTGATGAAGTAGCCATGCGGGAGACGTTTTATATGAGTAATATGTCGCCACAGCTGCGTCAATTCAATAATGGTGTATGGAAAGAACTAGAAGAAAACATTAGGGATTGGACCTATAAAGCAGAAACCCTTTACGTTGTGACTGGTCCCGTACTCAGCAAACCTATAAAAAGCATAGGAAAAAGTAATCAAGTTACCGTACCTTCTGCCTTTTACAAGGTTCTACTGGATTATAAAAACAAAAAAGCCATCGGCTTCATCATTCCTCATGAAATGACAGATAAGCCTTTACAAAATTTCATGGTAGCCATTGACGACATAGAAAAAGCAACTTCCATCGATTTTTTTGAAAGCATGTTTAATGACATAGAAGAAGAAAAGCTGGAATCTACTTTCGACCCGTCCTTGTGGAATGTCAGCGAAAAAAGATACCAGCTTCGTGTAAGTAAGTGGAATTATGAATAGAAATTAAAACTTATTGTTTGATCATCTTAAATGAAGACACTGATGTTCCGTTTTGAATGGTGACCAAATAAAAACCTGAATTTAAACTAGAGACTTCAAGAGTCTGACCAGGAGCGATAAACCCCGATAAATATTGCCTACCTGCAAAATCTGTAATCTTGTAAGTAGCATCATCATCTAGTCCAAAAACATTTAGCATATCCGTTACAGGATTGGGTGCAATGGCAAGGGGCTTTAAGTTTTCGGTATCAAGTCCAACACTGACGATACTTGAATACTCATATCTACCATCATAGTCTACTTGCTTTAAACGGTAGTAAGAATCTTTAGCACTCACATTTGAGTGCAAATAAGTATAGTTTTGGGTTTCTGTACTGTTTCCATTTCCTTTGACTTTACCTATGGTCTCGAATATCTGCCCATCTTTACTATGTTGTATTTCAAAGTAATCATTGTTAGTTTCTGATGCTGTGGTCCATGATAACTCGTTATTGTTATCTTTTCTCTTAACACTAATATCTTCAAATTTTACTGATAATGGTGTTGAAACTGTAAAAGTACCTATAAAGTTACTTCCACCATTATTCTCATAAATCACTGATGCGCATCCACCAATATTATTTGTTGTAACTGAAAAATATACTTCGAAATTATAGGTGCCTGCTGATGTAAGCCCAGCCAATAAATGGATAAGCGGGCTGTCATCACTCCAATCAACATTATTAAAACCTATTCCTATTTGATTGATCAAATTTAGTGTTATAAAACTTGGTGCAGGGTCAGTATTTTTGTACACCCTGTAATGTATGCTTGCTGAAGTTATAAAACATCCACTGTTATACCAAGTGGTCAATCCTCTTAATTGCATATCTAATCTATCCGAATATAGGTCTAAATTGGAAGCCAAAACTGCACCATCGAGAGTTGGGTAACCGTAAGGTCCAGTCCCGTGATAAAATTGTGGACCTCCATTCAATCTAAAGCTCATATATGTAGCGGCAATTCCACCTCCAGCCATTACGTAGCTAAAAGTAAAAAATGCTAAAAGACTAAAGTAAAATTTTCTCATTGGTAATGGTATTTATTCAGGTTAAAAAAATATCTTTGGCATATTTAATAATGTAATATACATATATTCCTTTGTATAATACTGCAAAAATATAATTGCAAGGTAAAAAGTTAAATTTAAATACAAAATTAATTTTTCATTTTTTTGTAAAATATCTTAATAATTAGTTTTGGAGCATTCATAGACGAAACGTAATACAACTTCCATCGATTTTTTTGAAAGCATGTTTAATGACATAGAAGAAGAAAAGCTGGAATCTACTTTCGATCCGTCCCGTTGGAATGTAAGCGAAAAAAGATACCAGCTTCGTGTAAGAAAGTGGAATTATGAATAAAATCTTAATTTATTTTTTAATCCATTTATGAGCTGATTTTTGGGCTCCTTCTTGTAGAATCAATGTATAAAATCCAGATGACAATGTGGAAACATCCAAACCTTGTCCTGAAACAACTGAACCTTTCATCAATTGTCTTCCTGAATAATCGGTGATCAAATAATCTGCTTGTTCTGAAATACCTTTAACCAACAAAAAGTCGGCCACAGGATTTGGACTCACCGCTATACTTTCATCCAATCGGTCATTTTCAGATCGAACTGAAATAATACCCGAATATTCATATTTACCATCAAAATCTACTTGCTTAAGTCTATAATAGGATATAGCTGTACCTGACACATCGTGACTAAAATAATAATCTCTTTCCGTATTGCTATTGCCATAACCTTTAACCTGACCTACGGCTTCAAATTGACGACCGTCAGTACTATGTTGCACTTCAAAATATTCATTATTGGTTTCAGAAGCGGTAGTCCATTGTAAATAGTTTACAGAAGACTTTCTGCTGATATCAAAGTTTTGGTATTTTACCGGTAGTGGTGCCTGTATTGTAAAAGACATTATATAATTTGAACCACCGTTATTATCCGTAATATTATTGGGACAACCAGATGTTCCGCTGCTATTGCCTGGTACATCAAAATAAACTTCCAGGTTATAAGATCCCGCACTAAAAGTTGTTAAATCTATATTAGTTTGACCTCCATTTCCTGGAGTTTGCCATTTTTGATCATTTCCTCCACAAGGCCCGCCTCCACAAAATGAGCTACCGCTGCAATTACAGTAAAAATTTATATCAAATTGAGAAAATGATGAACCTGATGTTATCCTATAATTTAATTTTGGTGTGCATACGTTACCACTGGAACCTTTCCAGGTTTTTATCTCTGCTCCTCTTATCTTAAGTGATCCAGAATTTTGAGTAAACGTACCTAGTGAACCAGAAAACGGGACTGTTCCTACAGCATTAGGTGAACCATGGGCATTACAATTATAAAATTGAGTAACACCTGAATTTTCAATATAAACTGCACTTGCAAAATGCCCATATTGACTAATGCCAAAATTCAAACTGATCATGAAACTAAACAAAAACAAGTAAAACTTTTTCATGTGTGTGTGTGCTTTAATGATTAAAAAATGTAAAATTCTGTGTAAGATATAAAATCTTAGTGTAAAAATAACACTTACAACAAAAGTGCCAAACATTTTATCTCTTTTTTACCATATTTTTTTTCATATTTTGACCATTTACTCAATAATAATGGCCTTTTAATTAGAAAAGGGCACAGAATCTGATCCTGCGCCCTTTTCTCTAAGGTATAAAATGTATCTTCCTATCTAGCGAATGCCGTGGCTCGCTTTTCTCTGATTACGGTCACTTTCACTTGGCCCGGGTATTGCATTTCATCTTGTATTTTTTGAGAGATGATAAATGCCAAGTCATCAGCATATTGGTCTGTCACTTTTTCTGACTCTACAATGACTCTAAGTTCTCTACCTGCTTGAAGTGCATAGGCCTTCTGCACGCCGTCATACGATAAAGCCAACTCTTCCAACTCTCCGATACGCTTCAGATAACTCTCTAGGATTTCTCTTCTTGCACCTGGTCTTGCACCTGATATCGCGTCACATGCTTGTACGATGGGAGATATGATATTATTCATCTCGATCTCATCGTGGTGTGCCCCTACAGCATTGAGGATAACTGGATGTTCTTTGTGTTTTTCACAAATCTCCATACCCAACAATGCATGCGACAATTCAGAATCTTCTTCAGCTACTTTACCTATATCATGCAAGAGACCTGCTCTTTTGGCCATTTTGATCTGTTTAGGATTGAGTCCTAGTTCAGCTGCCATTGTAGCACACAAATTGGCTGTTTCTATAGAGTGCTTGAGTAGATTCTGACCATAAGATGATCTGAATCTCATTCTACCTACCATTTTGACTAGGTACGGTGCTAAACCATGAATATCCAAGTCTATGATGGTTCGCTCACCTATCTCTATGATTTGTTCTTCGAGTTGCTTCTTGACTTTGGCTACGGTTTCTTCAATTTTTGCAGGGTGAATTCTTCCGTCAGCCACCAACTTTTTAAGTGCCAATCTACAAAGCTCCCTTCTGATCGGGTCAAAACTGGAAATCACAATAGCTTCAGGCGTATCATCTACAACGATTTCTGCACCCGTAGCTGCTTCCAAAGCCCTGATATTCCTACCTTCACGACCTATGATTTGTCCTTTGATTTCATCTGACTCCAAATTGAATACAGAAACCGTATTTTCTATAGTGTACTCAGCACACATACGTTGAATCGTCTGAATGACGATTTTCTTTGCTTCTTTATTGGCATTGGTATGTGCATTAGTGATGGCTTCCTTCTCTATGGCCAAAGCTTCATTTTGCACTTTTCCTTTTACAGCTTCGATCAATTGATCTTTAGCTTGCTGTTGGGTAAGTTTGGAAATGGTCTCCAATTCCTTGATAAATCGGTCATGAGCAGAATCCAACTCTTCTTTTTTCTTCGCTACGATTTTCATCTGCACATCCAAATTTTCACGGATGGCATTGACTTCTTGTTCTCTAGTCTCAATGGATTCTAGCTCAGAAAGGATGGCATCTTGTTTGACTTTCAGTTCTTTTTCGAGTGCAACTGCGGTCAACTCCCTTTCTTTGATCTCTACTTTTTGATCTGCTTTCCATGCTTCAAATTCAGACTTGAGCTTGGCAAAGTTATCGCGGGCCTCCTGAATTTTTTTCTGCTTAACAGATTCATTTTGCTGTTCTGCTCTGGCGATAATTTTTTCGGCTTTATTTTCAGCCTCGTCTACTTTTCTTTTGGCAGTAAGTTCTGCTTCTTTTAGTGTAATATCAGCCTGGTCGTTGGCTTGCTTTACTCTGGATTTGAAAATGGATTGGACCACAAAATAAGATGCTCCTCCTCCTACTAACAAACCCAAAATTGGTCCTATTATAGACTCCATATTTTGAATAAGTTTTAAAAATGAATAATACCCAAAATGGGCTTTACAATGGTGCTGCGTGTTTCGGATTACTTAATTCATCACTACACTTCAGCTATAGGAAGGGGTTCAGGAAAGAAAATAAATCTCTGGTAACTTAATAATTAAATGTCACTTAATAAAGTCATTAATGTATCAACCTTTTGGTCAATTTGGGCTTTATCGTAATCATCTTTTTTATTTTGCAGATCATAAGTGTATGTTAACATAGTCATGATGACACAATCTAACTTATCTCTCATGGGATACATTTTCTGGAATTCCAGAATTTTTCCATTGATTTCAGTTTCAAGATTCCGCATCACAACTTCTTCATCCTTTGTGGCTTTTACAGGAAATGTCCTACCAGCTACAGTTATCTGAATTGTTTTCGTCTCATTATTTTCCATGCTCACCGGATTGAATGATTTGAATACATTGATCTAAGTCTTCGATAAATTCGTCCAGTTTGATTTTCAGCTGTTTACTGTCGGGGCTTTGCCCGTCAAGTACTTCAGCTATATTTTGGTCTTCAATATCTACTTTTATTTTGCTTTCTATTTTATCCTCCGCTATTTCTTCTTCCTCTATGACGTTTTTTTGTAGCGCCATATTTTTATATTGATCAGCCTCTACTTTTAGATGACTTAATTGAACTTCTAATTTTTCGTTTTCAGCTTTTAAAAGTTGATACTCATTGACCAATCGTTTGGTTTTTTCAATGATTAATTCAAGATTTTCAGCTAAATTTTGCATCAAAGATATAAATTTTTTATAATACGATACTATTTTCTAATATTTGCTCCTAATTTTTCTGACAATTGGGTTGAAATTTTAAGCATGATGTGATCAATTTCCCCATCATTAAGTGTTTTGGATGTATCTTCAAAAACGAAAGAGACCGCATAAGACTTTTTATCCTCTCCCAACTGTTGTTTATTTTCATAAACATCAAATAGGGAAATTTGCTTCAATATTTTCTTTTCTGCCTGTTTTGCAATCGTTTCTATTTCCGAAAACTTTACTTTTTTGTCCAAAACTAAAGCTAAATCTCTTCTGACCGCAGGATATTTGCTGATTTCCGCTACCTGTACTTTTTCTTTACCCATGCACTTGAGCACGGTTGCAAAGTAAATTTCACCATAATATATGTGTGTCTTTACGCCCATAGCTTTGGTGACTTGCTTTTTGACTTCTCCAAATTCAGCTAAGATCATGGGTCCTCTATGTATCCTCAGTCCATAGGACCATCTGCCTTCGCCATGAATCTCTTCCACCTGAAACTGATGTATTCCCACCCTATTCAAAACAGCCATGACTGCTTTTTTGATGTCATAGAATGATTTATCCACTTTATTGTCACTTAGCCAAGACTCTTCATGCTTCTTTCCCGTCAAAAAGATGGACAACATTTCCTTTTCCTCATATCCTGAAGATGACTTGTTGTAACTTTTGCCAAACTCGAAAAATTGAAGATTGGTTTGTTGACGATTGAGATTATAGGCCACCGAAACTAAGCCGCTGACCAACATATCCGGCCTCATGATATCCAAATGTATGTTGGATGTATTATTGATAAATACAAAATTGGATTCATCTACGAAATCAAAACCTTTGTAAAATCTGGATTCAATCAGCGACAGGCCCATCATTTCATTGTACCCAACAGAAGCCAGAAAATCAGATATTAACTCTTTGGTTTTATGTTTATCAGGTCGCTCTGTATAGGAGATGGTACTCCTGATTTGATCAGAAATCGGTACGTTGTTGAGTCCATAAATCCTAATGATCTCTTCTATTAAATCCACATCTCTAAGTACATCCGTTTTATTGGTAGGTACTTTTACTAATATACTGTCGTCATCAAAGGGTTCGATCTCCATGTCCATTGCTTGTAAAATGGCATGAACACTTTCTTCGCTGATTTCGGTACCTATCAAACTATTTATATGAGCATAGTACAATCTGACTTCAGTACTATTAATGGGTGTAGGATATACATCTATAGTTCTGTCACTAATAGAACCTCCCGTAAGCTCACGGATTAACGCAGCTGCTCGCTTCAATGCCACCACAGTTATATTGGGGTCTGCGCCTTTTTCAAAAACTTTGGCTGCATCGGTACGCAAATTGTGCCTAGTACTGGTCTTTCTAATGGCTTTTGCCTGAAAATGAGCGGATTCTAAAAATACATTTTGAGTTTCATTAGTCACTCCACTATTTAATCCACCATAAACACCGGCTATAGTCAGTGGCTGCCCTTCTCCATCGCAAATCATCAGGTCATCTTGATGCAATTTTCGAGTCACGCCGTCCAAGGTCACAAACTCCGTTCCTTCCGCAAGTTTTTTGATGACTACTTTTTTGCCAGCTATTTTATTGGCATCAAAGGCATGCAACGGCTGACCGTATTCATTCAAAACAAAATTGGTGATATCTACCACATTGTTTATAGGCTTCACACCGACTGCTTTCAAGAGTTTTTTTAGCCAATCCGGAGATTCCTGGACATTAACATTATTAATAGTAATACCAGTATATCTAGGGCAAGCCATTTTATCTTCAATTTCAACATCGAGATTTAGTACGACCCTTTCCGTGATAAAATGAGACAAATCTGGCTCAACAATATCATCCGTGTATCCTTCATTGACCCTGAGGTATGCTAACAAATCTCTAGCCACACCCAATTGAGAAGTGGCATCTGACCTATTTGGTGTCAAACCCACTTCAAAAACAAAATCATCTTCTATCTGATAATAAGTAGCTGCATCCAAACCTGTTGGCGTATTTTGTGGCAAAATAGTAATGCCTGAGTGATCTTCTCCAATACCTAGCTCATCTTCAGCACATATCATACCTTGTGACTCTACGCCACGTATCTTACCTTTTTTAATCGTCCAAGGTGTGCCATCTTTAGCATATAACTCTGTACCTATAGTGGCTACCATTACTTTTTGACCTGCAGCTACATTGGGTGCACCACATACAATCTGCAAATGATCTCCACTGCCTACATTTACAGTAGTCACAGAAAGACGATCTGCATCAGGATGCTTTTCGCAGGTGACTACTTCGCCTACCACTACGCCTTTTAAGCCACCCTTTATGGATTCTACCTTATCGATACCTTCTACCTCCAATCCGATGATGGTAAGCATTTCTGCTATCTTTTCCGGTGTATAAGTAATTTTTAGGTATCTTTTCAACCAATTCAACGACAACTTCATACTACACTTTTATTAAAACATTAACTACCCTAAAATAAATAATTACAGTTAGCTATGAAAAATCCCAAAAAGGAATCTAAATAATGCTAATTATTATCATTTAAAGGGCAAATTTACACAAAATAAAATTTTATTATTCATTTGCTCCAAAATTTATGTTTAATTTTGACGTAACGAATTAAACTACCTTATTTTAGATGATGGGATGTATGCAGATTTGTCTACTATTAAAATGGATTGTGAGGGCTTTTCAGACTTATATTTTTAATATCAAATATTAATGATAACAAATAAAAAAGGGCCTCCCATTACTTAATGAATGAAGGCCCTTTTGTTATATTAGATGGCTTTAGCCAATAAATATTATACGGTCATAATATCTTTCTCTTTGGCTTCGAGCATTTTTTCTATTTTGGCCATATAACCTTCTATGGTTTTTTGAACTTCATCTTCTTTTCTTTTGCCCATATCTTCAGGAAAACCATCTTTGACTTGCTTCTTGATGAAATCCATAATTTTATGTCTATGTGCCCTGATAGCCACTCGGGACTCTTCGCCTGCTTGTTTGGCTTGTTTTACCATAGCCACACGTCTCTCTTCGCTCATCGGTGGTATCATCAGACGTACTACTTCTCCATCATTCATGGGTGTGATACCCAAATTGGCTTCGAAAATAGCCTTTTCAATCAAGGCCAACATTTTCTTTTCCCATGGTTGGATGGCAATCGTTCGGGCATCAGGGGTACTTACATTGGCCACTTGTGACAATGGTGTGGGACTACCATAATATTCTACCATTAATCCATTGAGCATTGCAGGTGATGCTTTTCCCGCACGTATTTTGTTTAGCTCAAACACCAAGTGTTCTATGGCTTTATCAAAATGATCTGTAGCTTGCAGGATATGGTCTTCAATTTCGTCTATCATAACTCTTAAAAAATTTTAAGGCGCAAAAATATAAAATTAATCGTTGCTGCTACCCATAAATCTTAACAAAAAGTATAGGAACATCACTAAAGCACCCAAAGCCGCTGAAACGTAGGTCATCGCTGCCCACCATAAGGCGTCTTTAGCACCATCATGTTCTTCTCCTTTTAAGTATCCTGAGTCATCCAACCACGCCAAAGCACGATTTGATGCATCAAACTCCACAGGTAAGGTCACCAAGCTAAATAGCGCTGTTGCGCCAAAAGTAGCCACTAAAATCATCATTAATACACCACCTAAGGCAGAACTTAAGCCTAACATCGCCCCCATAAAAAGGAACTGCTGCATACTGGAACTAAACTGAACCACAGGCACCAACTTAGATCTCAACTGAAGCATGCTGTATGCTTGAGCGTGTTGTACGGCGTGACCTACCTCGTGCGCACTGACAGCTGCAGATGCAATCGAGCGGCCATGAAATACTTCGGGTGAAAGCGCTACAGTCTTCGTTGCAGGATTATAGTGGTCAGAAAGAAATCCTTGTCCTTCTACTACTCTCACGTCGCTGATGCCGTAATGGCGCAACATATCTACAGCTACATCATATCCGCTTTTACCATTGCGTACTCCTATTTTTGAGTAATGAGCAAATTTTGACTTGAGCCTACCTCCAATCACCATACCGATCACTGAGAATACACCCATAATAATCAAATAACCAATGTCTATCATTTATTTAAGTATTTTAAATGTTTTAAAAAAATTGTTTATTTTATAATCAAATTAAAAATCAAACTATATAACTATTAGACCACAATAAAAGTTTCAGGTCACTGGTCTCCTTTAGTTAAATTTTTCTAAAGAAATGATAACTTAAACTTATCACGAAATGATATCAAAACCTGTGTATGACCTCAATGCAGCCGGAATGCGTATTCCTTCCGGTGTCTGATGATTTTCTAATAATGTAGCGACAATCCTAGCCAACGCCAATGCACTTCCATTTAAGGTATGAGCCAATTTGGTCTTGCCATCTTCATCTTTAAATCTGAGTTTCATTCGGTTAGCCTGAAACGTTTCGAAATTGGATACCGAAGAGACTTCCAACCATCTTCCCTGTGCCGCAGACCACGTTTCGAAGTCAAAAGTCAATGCAGAGTTAAAACTCATGTCTCCTCCGCACAACCTCAGGATTCTGTAAGGCAACTCTAACTTAGAAAGCAATCCTTCCACATGACTTACCATTTCCATAAGCACCTGATAAGATTGGTCAGGATGTTCTAATCTGACGATTTCTATTTTGTCAAATTGGTGTAATCTATTGAGACCTTTTACATCAGCGCCATATGAACCTGCTTCTCTTCTAAAGCAAGGCGTATAACCAGTCATTTTTATCGGGAAATCAGACTTTTGGAGTATGGTATCGCGATATAAGTTGGTCAAAGGAACTTCTGCAGTGGGTATTAAATAAAAATCATCCTTTTCGCAGTGATACATTTGGCCTTCTTTATCAGGCAACTGTCCTGTAGCGCGCGCAGAGTCTTTATTGACCATCAGTGGTGGTTGAATTTCGTGATATCCCGCTGCTGTGGCTTCGTCCAAAAAGAAATTGATCAACGCTCTCTGTAGTCTAGCACCTTTACCTTTATACACAGGAAATCCAGAACCAGTCAAGGTCACGCCATCCTTAAAACTGATCAATTCGTATTTTTCTGCCAATTCCCAATGCGGTAATGAACCCGGTGCCAAATCAGGCATAGGCGCATCCCAACCTTTAAACACTTCATTGTCTTCCGGTTTTTTGCCTTGGGGTACAGATTCGTGCGGCAAATTGGGCAATTGAATGATCATATCATCCAAGCCATCTTTACATTCTTTGAGCTTTGAATCCAAAGATTTGATTTCTTCCTTTAGTTTTGCGACTTCTTCTTTAAGATCATTGGCTTTGGATGACTCTCCTGATTTAAAAAGTATTCCAATTTCACCTGCCAACTTATTGGACTGTGACAGCAAATTGTCCAAACTAGTTTGCGTAGACTTTCTCAAATCATCTTGCTCAATGATTTGGTCTACCAACGCCAATTGCTCAGGACTACAATGTTTTGTTTTGAGTCCGGCCAACACCCTTTCTTTTTGATCTCTGATAACACTTATTTCTAACATAAAGCTCCAATTTTGACCAAATATGGTCGATTTATTATATTTATTAAATTTTTTTGCAAAGATAGTATTTTGAATATCAAAAATTATAGTATTTTTGCACTTTCAAATTTCAAATGCTGTCAGCCGACAGAGATCTTTCATTCTATTCAACTATTTTTTTTTAAATCACTGATAATAGATTGTCTCAGATTACTCTGATAAGTCATATTTCTTTTCTTAATAAACTAACAATACGAATCCCGTATGTACGACATTTTACAACTTAATGACATGTTGGTTCCTGAACTTAAGGACCTTGCATCTAAACTTGGGCTACAAAACACCAAAAAGTACAGTAAACAAGAGCTTATTTATAAAATCTTGGACCAACAGGCTCTGAATGCTAAAAAAGAGTCCGAATCCAAGCCAGCGCCAGTAGCTGAAGAACCCAAAAAGCGTGGGAGAAAGCCAGCTACAGCAGCTATGATCAAAGAAAATGCAGAAGTTATGGAAGATGATGATGTACCTACACCAATATCTCCTAAACAAATCGCTGCAAAATCAACGGAAGATCAAGACCAAGTTAATAAAGAAAACGCTGCAAAAAAGGAAAGAAAACGTATCGTAAAAGTTCCTGAAAAAGTAGCATTCACACCCAAAACTAAGGACACCTTGTTGGATCCTGTCAAGGCAGAGCCTAAAGATACGCCACCATCTGTTCCATCTCCTAAAGAAAAAACAGAACAAAGTGAAAATGCTCCAGTCCAAAGACAACAACAGCCACAAGAAAGAAGAAATCTCAACGAAAGACTAGAAAGAAGACCACAACCCCAGCAACAACCACCATTAGAAAGAAAACCGGAATATAACAGACCCGCACCTGTACCTCAGGAAGTGAAGCCGGAAGAACCTAAATTTATTCCAGATCTTGATGGTGTTATTGATAGTGAAGGTGTTTTGGAATTGATGCCGGAAGGATATGGATTTTTGAGATCTTCTGATTACAATTACCTTTCTTCTCCAGATGATATATATGTATCTCCTTCTCAAATCAAGTTGTTTGGTCTTAAAACGGGAGACACTGTACTAGGATCTATCAGACCACCCAAAGAAGGAGAAAAGTTTTTTGCGTTGTTAAAAGTGCATTCTATCAATGGTATGGATCCGCTCAAACTCAAAGAACGCGTGCCTTTTGACTATATGACCCCTTTGTTTCCAAATGAAAAGCTTCAGTTGACTTCGCATCCACTGGGCAAAGACTATGGCAATAGAATGATTGATTTGTTTACGCCAATTGGTAAAGGACAGAGAGGTCTGATCGTGGCACAGCCTAAAACAGGAAAAACATTCTTGCTCAAAGATATAGCAAACGCGATAGCAAGAAATCACCCTGAATGTTACCTGCTCGTACTTCTGATCGATGAAAGACCGGAAGAAGTTACCGATATGAAACGTAGTGTAAATGCGGAAGTGATCGCTAGTACCTTTGACGAACCTGCAGAAAACCATGTAAGAGTAGCTGGTATTGTACTCGAGAAAGCCAAAAGATTGGTAGAGAGTGGACATGACGTGGTGATCTTACTAGACTCCATCACGAGACTTGCCAGAGCATACAATACTGTAGCTCCTGCTAGTGGAAGAGTGTTGACCGGTGGTGTGGAAGCTAATGCATTACAAAAGCCTAAAAAATTCTTTGGTTCAGCCAGAAATATTGAAGATGGAGGATCATTGACGATATTAGCAACCGCCTTGATAGAAACAGGATCTAGAATGGACGAAGTTATCTTTGAAGAGTTTAAAGGTACAGGAAACATGGAGTTACAATTAGATAGATCATTGGCCAATAAGCGTATGTATCCATCTATAGATATCACCAAATCCAGTACGAGACGTGAAGAGCTTCTACTTCCTGAAAGTGTGCTTCCAAAATTATTTATACTCAGAAATCACTTGGCAGATATGAAGCCAGATGAAGCTATGGAGTTTATCAAAAAACATATGAGTGGAACCAAAAGCAATGATGAGTTTATCATATCCATGAACGCTTAAGGTCATCATCTACAATAAATATCTAAAGGCAATAATTCTGGAAGTCAGCAATTGTTGCCTTTTTTTTATGGTGTTGAAAAAACTTTATCGAATATTTCTAAACAAATGGTTAATGAAACCAAGATTTGCTCATAATCATGTCATCTGTTGGATTAATTTGATATCTTTACCGTCTAAATATATTTGAGGACATTATGCTAAATTTAATTTTATTTGGCCCTCCGGGGTCAGGAAAAGGTACTCAGGCTGAAAACCTTATCGAAAAATATGGTATCTTACATATCAGTACAGGTGACTTGTTTAGATATGAAATGAGTAATGATACACCATTGGGTCTCAAAGCTAAGGAATATATGGCCAAAGGCGAGTTGGTACCTGATGAGGTCACTATCGGTATGCTTCAAAATAAAGTAAACGCCAATCCTGATGCTAGTGGTATCATCTTTGATGGTTTCCCGCGCACTATTCCACAAGCTCAAGCGCTGGATGCGTTCTTAAGAGAAAAAAATACAGAAGTAACCGCTCTGGTAGCATTGGATGTTCCTGATGAAGAATTGGTGGGCAGATTGCTCAACAGAGGCAAATCTTCAGGAAGAGCTGATGATAATGATGAAGCCATCATCAGAAACAGGATTGCTGTATATAAAACAGAAACCGCACAAGTATTTGATTACTATGCGGAGCAAGGAAAATCAAAATTGATACCCGGTGTAGGTAGTGTGGCAGAGATCTTCGAAAGATTGGTAGCTGCTATCGACGAAGCCTGTTGATCAATCCAAAAATTATTTAATATTTTAATATACTGTCGACTTCATCATGGGCAATATATTAATAAAAACTCTCTATTTGTGGCAGAGCAAAACTTTGTAGACTACGTCAAGATATGTTGTAGATCAGGTGCCGGAGGAGCAGGGTCGTCTCACTTTCATAGAGATAAAAACACAGACAAAGGTGGACCTGACGGAGGCGACGGTGGTCGTGGTGGACACATCATCCTAAAAGGCAACTCCAATGTATGGACACTCTTGGCCTTAAAGTATAAAAAGCACGTGATCGCTACGGAAGGTGTCAATGGCTCAGGAGGTAATTGCACAGGTGCTTTTGGAAATGATGTCATCTTGGAAGTACCTCTAGGAACCGTAGCCAGAGATTTTGAGACTGGAGAAGTGGATTTTGAAATCACAAAACATGGCGAAACTAGAATTATAGCTAAAGGCGGTCGAGGTGGATTGGGTAATGCCAATTTTAAAAACGCCAGACAACAGTCTCCTGAGTACGCACAACCTGGAGAACCTGGCACAGAAATCTGGAAGGTACTAGAACTCAAAGTATTGGCTGATGTAGGTTTGGTGGGTTTCCCCAATGCTGGAAAATCTAGTTTGCTGGCATCGATCACCGCGGCCAAACCAGAAATAGCCAACTATCCCTTTACCACTTTGGTGCCCAATCTAGGTATCGTCAAGTATAGAGATCACCGATCTTTTGTCATGGCTGATATACCTGGTATCATCGAGAATGCTCATGAAGGGAAAGGACTAGGTCTGAGATTTTTGAGACATATAGAAAGGAATGCCGTACTACTGTTTATGGTACCTATAGAGTCCAATGATATCTCCAAAGACTACAAAATACTACTCAACGAACTCAAAATGTACAATCCCGACTTGGTAGATAAGCCTAGGATGCTTGCCATTACTAAGTGTGACATCGTAGATCAGGAATATATCGATCTCATCACTCCTGAGATTAAAGTAGATTGTCCGTTTTACTTTATATCATCCGTATCAGGGTATGGGTTGGTACCACTGAAGGATGCGCTGTGGGAAACTATGGCCATGGACGTGGAGGAAGAAGAAGATAAGTAGGAATTATTTTTGAACCTAATAGTATAGTGATATCCGCGATTTAGTGATCAAGTGAATTAATAAATTGAAGATATAAAAAGAACCGATTACTGTTTGGATGAGTCGGTTCTTTTTGTTTTTTGGTACAAAAAGTAAAAATAAGCTGTAATACTTATTATGTTTGGAAGACAGTTAAACTTATGTCGCATTATGCTATCAAAATTTATGGCAAAGCCATAGCAACACCACGACGTAGGCGCAGCCTACTCCGAACGGGGGGTTGTCAAAAGGTAAATGTATAAGTTACAAACTTGCGCCTTTATATTTGTTAGAAAACAACAATCTTTAAAATTCACCAAGGAAAATTAGTATCAATTTGAATATGATCAACAACATCGATTTGATTGTTTTTTAATTCAATAAATATCATATAATTCGTATAATGAGTGCCATATTTTGAAAGAAAAAAAACACCACTGCCTCTATCATTTATGAAGATATTGCTATTTTTTATTCTCAATGATTTAAAAGGTTCTCTTTTATGGCGAAAAATAAATTTATCTTTTTGATCCAAAATAATTGAATTTGGCTTCTCATATTTTAATTCTTTTATTATAGCCTCTTGATTAAATTGTATTTGATTCGCTTTTTTAAAAATCTCACTCGATATCCCTTTCTTTTTCAACCAAATACCAGAATTATACTCCGAACTATTTATAGTGTCATAAATAATAGCATCATCAAAACTTATAAATATACTATCGCAGCAATTATCATCTATGATTCTATTTATCAATTTTATATATGATTTATTAAAATTATATGATTTTATATGCCCATCACACCCAAATAGTCCAAACAAAATATAAAAATAATAGATTAAATTATTATTCCCCACAAATATTTATTTTTGATTCTAATAAAATTTTATGCTTCTGATAATATTCACTAGCAAACTCACTTTCCAAAAACCCTTTGCTGGCGCAAGTTTGAAACTTGTGCCTTAAATACTCCATTCCTGTTCATTTGTAAAACCATAACAATACATAAGCCATTATAAAATAAGCACATCCAAAAGACTTCCTAAAATAAAAGAACCCATATTGCACGAAGTTGAAATTCTAAACCAAAACAATAATTTCACTAAACAAAGATATGGGAAATTATAAAATCAAAAGCAATACATTATAAAAATAGTGCATCATTGGTATTGGTGTGATGCGATAAACCCAAATTGCAACCTTCTACTATTAAGCACAATAAAAAAAAAACCGATTTACTTTTTTTAGGAGTCGGTTCTTTTAATTAATAAGTAGATACAATTGAAGTAACTGGCTTCCTTCATTTACACGCTCTAGTATCATTCAATATTTTTATTGTTGAAATAGGCCCGTGTGAAGACATGGACTTCCCCACTCCTGCAATTATACGCTTAAATCTTAAGAAACCTGATGGGCATCTTTCTATTTCAAAGGTATATGAAGTTTCCCAAAATAAAGACTGGTCAAATTTAAAGCAAGAAAGACGATTTATAAGAATTGTGCTCAAGTAAAAGTTATTTTCATTACTTACCACAATGTCTGAGAATTTAATAAATCCAACAACTGGAGGCTCAAAAGAAAATTTAGAGTCAAATATTGTTTCAGAATATATCTTTGGTTGTAAATTAAAATCCATATCTTTTACAGTTTTATTTGTTTGAATCTCCTTTTTAATATGGATTTTATTGAAATTAAGGCAATCTGAAAGATATTTATTATCCATTTTATTAGAAATAAGAATTTCCAAATTCTTATTAGTACAATTTATTGAATCGAATTCATAAAATCCCGCAAGATCTTCTAACGGCAGAAAAGAGATACTTTCAAATAATAGTCTCTTTACTGCCTCTTGATAAATATATCTTACTTCTGAATTATCTAATACCAGCTCCTTTCTATCTAAATTTGATTTTTTGATGTTACTTTGAGCTTTACATGAAGTAAAAATAAAAATTAGACACGTAATGATGCTTATCCATAAAAATGTTTTTATTCTTTTGGAATTTTGAATCTTCTGCTGCCACAAGTTTCTGCTCGAAATTGTGCATGACATGTCTATCTTTTGCTGGCACAAGTTTCTGCCTCTTGTAGGGCAGACAGGTGAAACTTGTGCCTTTAATACTCCATTCCTGTTCATTTGTAAAACCATAACATTCCATAAGCCATTACAAAATAACCAAATCCAAAAGGCTTCCTAAAAATAAAAGAACCCATATTTTGAGAATTTGAAATTCTATACCAAAACATTAATTTCAATAAACAAAGATATGGAAAATTATAAAATCAAAAGCAATACATTATAAAAATAGCTCATCACTGCTATTGGCGTGAAATGCAAAGAATCAGTATACTTTGATTATTAAATGATGGATAATTAATCCGACCGTGTTACTATTGGTTTAGCCACGGGTTACATTTTTCAAGCTTGCAACAGACTGAAAATCGCGCCAAGCAAAAGCTGATTTATAAATATATACATAAATAATTTAATCACTACTTCCACTGGAACTATCGCTACTAGAACTGTCGCTACTTGAACTATCATAATTCGAACTATCATAATTCGAACTATCATAGCTTGAACTATCATAACTTGAACTATCAGAGCTTAAGCCATCATTATCTTTCCTAAACCAAGGGTCACTATCGTACTCTACAGATTTATAATTATCACTAGAACTATGAGAATGATTTATATGAGAGAAATCATCAGATGATGAACTACCGCTATCATTGTCCCAAAAAGATGGGTTTTTATTTTTACCTTGAATAAATTTAGAGAAAAAAATGATAATTATAAATAGTACAAAAAATAAAAAAAAGCTAGATTCTCCCATTGGTACATATTTTTAAGTTTATCTAATTAAATAAATTACAGCTCAATCTTTCGAAGCATATTTTTAAAAAACAAAAGTACCAATTTTAAACTCAATTTCCAAACATGTAATTTAATTTGTTGGCAACCCAAAAAGTTTAGTATTGACCAATTGGCGCCAGTTAGAATGTCAAACTTTCTGTAGGCTAAAATTAAAAAAGGTAAGTTTAAATCACCTAAAAGCCATTAGCTACTCACATTTATTCCTACTTTCTGTATCTCCCTCTTGCACACTCCAATGCATTCTTGTACATTTGTTTTTACAAAATTCAAAATCATCCATTGCCATGAATCTTAAATCTTTGATCTTCCTTTTTTTCAGTAGCCCATGCATGTCTCTCATCCAGCTCAATGCTCAGGAAAATTTCTTAAAGTCTGATATGGAAGTGACCACCAATCATCAGGTGACCATCAAAGGTAAGATCGTGCCCTACGCTGCCACAGTGGGTACACAGCCGGTTTGGGGAGAAGATGGAAAGGAAATAGCTTATCTGCATTACACATACTACAAAAGGAGTGACGTAAAATCCTATGACGAAAGACCACTATTGATATCTTTTAATGGTGGCCCGGGATCAGGGTCGGTATGGATGCACTTGGCGTATACAGGTCCACGAATATTAAAGATAGATGATGAAGGGTATCCTGTACAACCTTATGGCTTTAAAGAAAACCCACATTCTGTGCTTGATGTCACGGATATCATCTATGTAAATCCTGTCAACACCGGATATTCCAGGACGATACCTTTAAGTGGCAAAGAAGTGGATCGTACGAAGTTTTTTGGCATCAATGCCGATATCAAATACTTGGCTGAATGGATTAATACCTTTGTGAGCAGAGCAGGCAGATGGCCTTCTCCCAAATACTTAATTGGGGAAAGTTACGGAGGTACTCGGGTAGCCGGTCTTGCCTTGGAGCTGCAAAACAAACAATGGATGTATCTCAACGGTGTGATTATGGTGTCACCAGCCGATTACAAAGTTCTCCGGGTAGATTCTCCAGTGTCGGATGCTTTGAATATTCCTTACTATGCCGCTACAGCTTGGTATCACAAGATGTTGCCTACTGATTTGCAATCCAAAGACCTGGATCAAGTACTGCCAGAAGTAGAAAAATTTGCTATCGATGAAGTCATACCTGCTTTGGCTAAAGGTGGTTTCCTGGGTGAAACCGAAAAAAATGCCATGGCTAAAAAAATGGCGCGCTATACGGGACTATCTGCTGACCATTATTTGGAAAACAATCTCACCGTAAGTACGGCATACTTCTGGAAGCATCTGCTCAAAGATACGACAGGCTATAATGTGGGCAGATTGGACTCCAGATACTTGGGTATAGATCGCAAACTGAGCGGCAATGCTCCTGATTACAGCGCGGAGTTGACTTCTTGGTTACATTCGTTTACACCTGCCATCAATCATTACTTCCGATCTGAACTCCAATTTAAGACTGATGTAAAATACAATATGTTTGGAGATGTAAATCCTTGGAACAACGAAAATGATAATACCAGAGATAATCTGAGACAAGCTATGGCACAAAACCCATATCTCAAAGTCATGTTTCAGTCCGGATATTATGATGGGGCCACTACTTATTTTAACGCAAAATATACCATGTGGCAGCTAGACCCAAGTGGACGCTTGAAAGACAGATTATCATTCAAAGGATACAGAAGCGGACACATGATGTACCTCAGAAGAGAAGACTTGGCCAAATCTACGGATGATATTCGGGAGTTTATCAAAAATTCACTGGCCAATGGCAAATCTGCCAAATACTAAAAATCGACCAACCATGAGTTTGAAGTATATTTTATGGGGTTTATTGATTGGGTCTACATCTCTGAAAGCACAGATGCCCAAAACTGATGTGTATTTGGTAGCATTCGATAACTTATGGCAGGAACCTAAGATCAAACAAATAAGTTTTCTTAACTATTTCAATCTGGATGGGTACAACAATCAAGCCCGATTTGTGGATGATGAAGTCTATCTTACCGTAGCAAACGACCCCAATGGCAAAACGGATATCTATGCTTTAAATCCAAGTCAGGCTACTTATTACTATGTCACACAAACGAAGGGCATTAGTGAATTTTCGGCCATTCCTTACCAAAAGTCATTCGCTACAGTGCGCATAGAAGCCAATGAAAAAGACCAAAGTCTGTGGTTGTACCCCAAAGATAGAAGTCATTATGGAAAAAGATTATTTCCCAACATCAACAATATCGGGTATTTTGATTGGATAGATGATCAGCAAGTCGCCCTTTTTTTGGTAGGAAAACCGCATCAACTTGCCATAGGCCAAATACATACCTCAGAAATCCAAATCGTCACCGAAAATATAGGTCGTTGTTTGAAGTCAGCTAAAAATGGCCTGCTGTATTTTGTAGATAAATCTCAAAGTGATGTTTGGTATCTCAAAACCTATGATACGGTAGAAAAAACGATACAAAATGTGGCTCCCATGCCCAAAGGCACGGAAGACTTTGACATTTATAATCATTACGTCGTGGCGGCACAAGGTAGCAAATTGCTGATGTGGAATCTGAAATCGAATACCGAATGGCAATTGCTCAGTGACTTTGGACCGTACCATATCACCAATATCAACAGGCCCCATATGAGTCTAAATAAAATCCTTTTTGTCAATAATAAATAATATCACTTGGATCATTTTAAAATACTTGTTCTGTCTTCCGCTTTCCTTTTTACAGTCTATGGTTGTAATGCGCCAAAAGGTATGCCCAAATCGATATCATTATCCGAACATCGGGCAAAGTACAAAGAAGGTTTTTTGACCGACCCACGATCACCGTTGACCAAAGATGACTTGGTAAATCTAGACTTTTTTGATGAAGATCCTCAGTGGAAACTTCAATGCAAATGTGCTGCTCAAACAGATGCAAAACCTTTTGAATTGCCCACATACAGTGGCATCACACGCACTTACATCTTGCATTCGATAGCGACATGCAAATACAAAAAAGAAAACATTCGATTTCATATTTACAAAAATATAACCCAACCTATCAATCCATTGTATAAAAACAATCTTTTTCTTCCTTTTAAAGATCATACCAATGGAGAAGAAAGTTATGGTGGTGGCAGATATATCAATCTGTATACTACAGATATTCAGGATGGCAATATAGAAATAGATCTTAATAAATGCTACAATCCTTGGTGTGCTTACAGCGATGGATACAATTGTCCCATACCACCAAAAGAAAATCATCTGGATATGGAAGTCAGGGCAGGCGAAAAAAACTTTAAAGGCAGCTACAAGAAAAAAGAAGCCAAATGATACTCCTTGATCAACTGGGTAGGACGTTGACTTTCAGTAAAAAGCCTGACAAAATCGTCTCATTAGTACCTTCCATCACCGAAACCTTAGTAGATTTAGGTCTAGAAAACAACCTATTGGGCATTACTAAATTTTGTGTGCATCCATCCCATCTAAAGTCAAAAACTAAGATCATTGGTGGTACTAAAAATCCACGGATACAGGACATAATTAACCTTGCGCCAGATCTCATCTTGGCCAATAAAGAAGAAAACCGACGTGAAGATATAGAAGCATTGGAAGCACATTGCCCTGTTTACGTAAGTGATATCCAAACAATACAAGACACCATAGTTTTCATAAATGATATGGCTACCTTATTTGAAACATTACCTCTAGACTCTCTTTTAAAAGATTTAGAATCGCTGCATGCACTCTCCATCGAAAAAAATCTAAGGGTTTGCTATCTCATTTGGAAAAATCCGTGGATGACTGTAGGCCGTGACACCTTCATACATCATATGATGGAAAAGTTTGGATATGAAAATATATTTAGCCACGGTAACAGATATCCAGAAATAAGTATAGATGATATCAAAGGTCAACATCCAGATGTCATATTCCTATCATCAGAGCCCTACCCTTTTAAAGCATCCGACGTCCAAGAGCTGTCGGAGATAATGAAGGCAAAAGTTGTTTTGGTAGATGGCGAGATATTCAGTTGGTATGGTACCCGCTTGCTCCGGGCTAAGTCTTACTTTATGGAATTGGAACAAGAAATCAAAAGACACATCTAATCCAGGGTATATCCCTAAACCAAAAGGTTTTTGGGGATTCGGCTAAGGCTTCCGGTCAATTCCTTAAGGCTTTTCGTCGCAACGTTAAGACTATTTGCCACGACGTAAAGAGTATTCGTCGCGACGT
>CAZGMB010000024.1:0-73809 GCA_964526715.1 uncultured Aureispira sp.
CTATTTTATTGCATTTGCAATCATTCTGATGGTCTTTTTTCGAATAAGTCTCTCTATTTCTATGTTGACTTCCTTAAGTTTGTATTGAAACTTGAGCGCTAAAAAATCATGGTGTACATCTACAATTTTGATATTGTAAGACCCGTCTTCTATATATTGATCAAAATCTTTTAGCGCAGAGATCAGGGATTTTTCTAATGATTCTATAGTGGTATGATAATCAAGATGCAACTCAAAATCTATGCTTACTTTTTTGATTTCTTTTTTGGTGTAATTAATTATTTCAGACATGTAAACTTTGTCATTGGGTATGTAAATGATGTCATCATCTTCGTTTAGCAAAGTTACTTTTGTAAGGTTTATATCTAAGATTTTTCCTTTATGATTTGCAATTTTGACATAATCATCAATGTTAATTTCTTTAGAAAAACTAATTATTATACCACTAATAATTCCATTTACATATTCTTTTGAAATAATAGCTATAGCTGCTGCAACGATACTCAAAGATGTAAGAAGATCTTTAAAATCTATTCCCCAAAAACCCAAAACCATCATAATCACTCCAAAAGTAACAATCAAATAGTATAGATTATTGATTCCATTGATTACGTTGTCGGTAAATTTATAAGGAATATTTTTTCTAAGCCTATAAATCATAATCAGCCCGGCCGCCACTATATTTACTATAGTGAGCAGTATTAAAAACTCTACTATACTATGAAGAATAGGAAATGCTAGATCAATACCCTTTTTGTTATTTTCAAGAATATTTTTAAGATAATAAAGTCCACCCAAAAATGAAAAACGGATTAAATATCTAACGATAACCTGTATCATGTGCAATTATATTCTGTAAACAATGGGGCCGTCATTTTTAATTTGATGAACGTTAATCCCTGAATTTTGATGCAAAAGTAGCCATTTTTTACTTAACCATGGTTTTAATGTTGGACTTAATATATAAAGACCAGCGTTAATATTTGATATAATCTTTTCTGGTGGTAAATTGATGCAAATGTATACGAAATCATAATGAGCACTTGGATTTAATCTAGAAAGATCTTCTTTTTCACTTACAATTAAAAGTGATTTGTCTGAAGTTACATGTATTTTCGATCTAGTTGGAATAATGTTTTTTACCCTACATTTAATATTGTGATTTTTACTGATCATATCCAAATTAGGAATTTGACTTTCATCATTTACAAATCGAAAAACTTTTGTCCCTTGGAAGATGTCAATAATATCATTATTATAAGTATGATATATCGTAAATCCTTCTTGAGTACTTGCATTGACTTTTTCCAAACTTATTATAAAAAATACCACGGTAATCGACACCAATGAAAGGTAAAATGAAGCTTTTTTCTTCATTTCATACCAATGGATCAAACAAACGATTGAAAAAAGTAAAAGACATAAGTTAACACTGTTTATCCAAATTTGGTCTATTATTGTAAATGGGATTTTGCTCATCCACATGATCACCACATTTAACAACTCAATAATCTTTTCAATAAATTGCCCAATAATCTTGGAAACTAAATGGGTGATTGGATCCACTACTATCATCAATGTACCTAAATAAATGATGATGGTAACTATGGGGACAGCCACTATTCCACTTAGTGCAAATGTCAATGGAAACTGATGAAAATTATAAACAGTAAAAGGAAACATTAATATTTGGGCAGCAAGTGAAACTACAATTAAATCCCATATAAAACGCCATATTTTGTTTTCAAAATAGACCCATTTACTTATCTTAGGTTGGAAATACAAGATACTCAACAAGGAGATAAATGAAAATTGGAATGAAGCCTGAAATAAAAAATATGGATCATAAATGAGCATTGACAAAGCTGCAAGAGAAATGATATTAAAACTGTTGACACCTTTAAATAAGTTCTTTCCTATCAAATACATACTTACCATCACGCCCGCACGCAACACAGAAGGTGACATTCCTGTAAGTATGACATAAAACCACACAATTAGGAGTAAGCTACCAACTTTGATCAAGGTATATACTATGGCTTTGCTCTTTATCTTTTCAAAAAGAAAGACAAATAGGCTGATGAAAATAGCTACATGAAGCCCTGAAACAGATAAAACATGTATAGCCCCGGTATCAGCATATGCTTTATAAATATTATGGTCTAGGTTAGTTTTGTTACCCGTGAGTAAGGCTTTAGCTATACCAGCAACGCCTTCAATTTTTATATTTTTATCTATGACGTTCTCACTGTATATTGAAGCTTGTAATGCAAGTTTTCTGAAAATGCCAATATTCTGTTTGGATAACATTTGATGCTGATTCTGTTTTACAAAACCGTTTAACATAATTCCTTTATACTTTAAGAATTGAGCATAATTGAATGCATCAGGATTTTTTTGTTCTCGGATAGACTTGAGCTTAGTTTTGAAAATGATCTCATCTCCAACATCATAGGAATAAGCTAAACTGTCAGTTTCGGCAAAGGTTATAATTATTTCTGCGAAATGATCAGGTTCTTCACGATTAACATTGGCTTGAATCACAAATTTGGGTTTGGGATTAAATTTCAGTTTTTCTCTAACCCAACCATGGTAGATTGAAGTACTTGTCTCTGACACCAAGTTTGCTTTTGATTGCTTTACGCTCTTTAACAAAATCACCAACATACCGAGACTCAATACAAATAAAAGCATATTCAATCCTGTAAATAGCTTTTTTGATTGTACATCTTTAATAAGAAATTCTGAAAACGCCCATAAACCTCCGGATATACCTATGGAATAAAAAACAAAATGAGATGATGGAAGGAAGTTTTCAAAAATTAGTATTCCTGTAATAAAGAAAATAGCTAATCTAAAAAATGGAAAAGGAGACCAATTCATAACTATATATTTGCAATTTCAATACAAATATATTTTATAATTCTAAATGGACAAAAAAAAGGAGTGTTTTTTAACGCACTCCTTTTTTATTTTTGATATCTTATTATCTAATGACAGTAAAATCACCCGCAAGCACTTTTTCTCCGGATGGTGCTTCATAATTTATGATGTACACATAAACTCCTTGTTCAACAGGTTGACCTTTAAAACTACCATTCCATCCTTCATCAAGTATATTGGGTTTGAAATTTTCTTTAATAAACATCAAATTGCCCCATCGATCATATATGGCCAACTTATTAATATTGATCACACTTTCATTGCCAAAAACGGTAAAAAATCCGTTAGCACCACCAGAAGAATTGATAATATTTGGTACTGTAATGATAACATTATCTTTTACTCTAAGTGTGATATTAATACTTTGAGAGCAACCATTGATATCTACGATTTCTACAGTGTAGGTAATATCCTTGATCGCTTTTATCGTTGTACTCAAACATGTATCACAAGAAATATTTTCATTAGGTGTCCACTTAATAGAAGCTATCTCTTCAGGTTTTAAATTGGTAATTACTTCTATGATCTTGGACTCATTATATACAAGTTCGATAGGTGATGTAGCTAAAAGTTGTATATCAACCCCCGCTTTCACGATCAATACCGTATCTGTTTTACAGCCATTTGCATCTATGATTTCAACATTGTAATTACCAGGAGCTAAAGGTCGATAAATTGTTGTTTCTGATGCTGCCCCACCATTTATTGCATATCTTAAAGGTTGTTTACCTCCCGTCACACTATTGATAGTGATACTTCCATCTTTTTCACCTTTACATGTTTCATTATTTACGGATGACACTGCACTTCTAGGGTAATCATTATCTACCGAAATTATAACATTTTCGGTGGCTTTACATCCTGTGGCGGTGTATGTAACTTCTACAGCGTACACCCCTGCACCTGTGACATTGATATTGGCTTGCGTGTTGGGTGAGTTTATGGTTCCTCCTTGAGTATTCCAAAGCAATGTGGTAGGTCCTGTAGGACTTGAAATTACAGCACTTAAACTAGTAGTATTGACACCGCAAAGTAATGTTTTGTCATCGGTAACATTTACTATAGGGAAGTCTCCGATTCTCGTCACCACAAATGTATCTCTGTTCGAGCACTTATTGATAGTGTCAGTTAGAATTACATAATAAGTACCCGGGCTTGTGACAAATAATGAATCTTTATTTTCACCTGGTATGATCTGATTTGCACTGTTTTCCCAAGTAAAGACTAAGTTAGGTCCTGAAGGAGATAAACCTGCAGATATAAAGACACCATTATTTTTACAAGTAATAGGTTCTGCTGGTTTGGTTATAAGTATTGGAAAATCCTGTAAATCAACAATTTGTATATTGGCTGTATTTTCACAACCATTGAGTGTATCTACTGCTGTCATGGTCACAATACCTTCTGTATTAATTGTAACCGATGGAGCTTTGTTGATAAATGTTTCGCCTGTTTGCCAATTAAATATAACATTTGCTACAGGTTGTCCAGATAGTACTATTGTACCGACAATACAATCTAAAAGATTGCCCGGGTCTGCATTAATTTTAGCAGCTGGCTTATCTTTATCCTCGGTTATGATTACTTCATCCTTTCCAGATGAGCAATTTGTAGAAGGATTGATGACTTCAAAGAAGTAATTACCAGGACTATTGACCAAAATAGAAGTACCTGTACCTACTTGATTTCCATTAGAATCAGTCCAGATAAATGTAAGTCCTGGCACAGGATTGGATGTTGTGCCTGTGATTTGGACTTCATTGATCAAACAATTCAATACTTTATCTGGGCCTCCATTTCCATCAGGTACATTGGCGTCTTTAGTTATTACTACACTATCTTTCACCACGCATTGATCTGGATAAGTAACAGAAAGAATATAGGTACCTGGCGTAGACGTGGTTACATTATTTCCTGTTTTACTAAAATTTTGTGGGCCAGTCCATACAAAACTACCTCCAGCCGTGGCTGTACCGGTTAATGTAATCACATTTGTAGTACAAGTAATGGTTTGAGTTACTCCGGCATCAACAGTTTGATTACAGCTGGAACAAGGATCTTTACTAACTGTAAACTGTGTGGAACAACCATTATTGACATTATCAATCACATTCAATGTGAGTAATTGGCCATTTGCGGGCAAATTATCAATAACATTAACTTCACCGTATCTGAATGGCCCGAAAGTAAGCGCTCCAGTGCTAACATTAAAGTTTGTAGCAGAACCACTAATTCTATTAACAGTAAATCTAACAGAAAAATAATCATCGTTTGTAATAGGACCTGTATTATTATTATTACAATCCAAAACGGTAATATTATCTACCCTAATCACGCATGGTTCACTACATACCGCTGGGGGATTTACGTTAACGGTAGCCGTACAGTTGGCAGTGATGTTATCTACGATATTTAGCGTCACCGGTCCACCTGAAATCGGATACGGGCCAAAAGTAACTCTAGTATTATAGGAGTTTACCGCTGGGTTCCCTACAACTCGCCATCCCACTGAGGTATTTAATCCGGTCACTTCTACATCAAAGAAAAACACATCATCCGCTGGATCATTTATGGTATTACTATCATTACATAATATATTGGATGTGGTGGCTTTAATCTCGCATTTAGATGAACAAGGATTTAAAGCAGGTATAGTCACTACACTCTGACATGCATCTATATTGACATCTTTCACTAAAATAAACGGTACGATTCCTGTGGCATTAAATGGAATTACCACTTCAGTACCGTAATTAAAGGTTCCGAAATTATTTCCATCTATAGTCACTGTATATCTACCCAAAACACCACCATTTAAAGCAGTGACATTAAATCTTACGGTGTAGGTGTCATCTGTATCTATAGATTCGGTTCCATTGTCATCACATACAACCACTGGATTAGTAATGTTTAACAAACACTCGGTTGAACATGGATCCAGAGGGCCTATTGGTGTAGATACTTTACAACCTGTTACCAAATCTTCAAATTCGTAAATTCTTGTAGACCCATCAGCAGGTACAGATGGTATTACAAAAGGTTGGTTATAATTATAAACCCCTATTTGATTACCCAAGTAAGTTACCCTGAATTGATTGGTAGCATTAGTGCTATTAGCCAGATTAAAAGTAATACTGTAGGTATCATCTGTTCCTGTAGAAGGCGTACCACTATTGCTACATATCGGAGTTCTAGTGATGAATGAAAGTTGCTGATTTAAGTTAAAGACCTCAACTTCATCTTTACCCGACTTACAATTATTAAGTGTATTGGTAACTTCAAGATAATAAAATCCTGTTTGATTGACTGTAATGGTAGCCGTATTGCCGATCACAGCACCTGCCGCATTGGTCCATGTATAAGTCACGTTTGATGTAAGGTTGGAGCTGCCTGTCAATGTGGCACTGTTTACCTTACAGGTAAGTTCTTGATTTGGTCCTGCATTAGCTGCGGGCAAATTTGCATCTTTTATTACTACTACATTGTCAGTAGCCACACATTGATCAGGGAAAGTTACCGTAATAGTATAAGTTCCCTCTGTACTTGTAGTTACTGTTTGACCTGTATTATTAAAGCCGTTTGGTCCTGTCCATACAAACACTCCACCTGTTGATGCTGTAGTAGCCGTTAATGTAGCTGTGTTTTGAGCACAAGTAAGTTGTATATCTGGACCTGCACTCACTATCTGTGTACATGTGGAGCATGGCGTCTGCGTTACTGTAAATGGAACGGTACATCCATTGTTAATTGCATCCGTTACCACCAAATTCAAGACTTGTCCATTGGCAGGAAGATTATTAATAGTGGCCACCTGTCCGTAAGTAAAAGGTCCGAAAGTTTGAGCACCCAATGTCACATTGTAAAAATTGGTACTTCCACTCACCACATTAACTACGAAAGTGATACTAAATCTATCATCCAAGGTGGTGTTTCCAGTATTATTATTGTCACAGCTTCCAATGACAATATTATTTACTGCCAATACACAAGGAGTACTACAAGCAGGCGGTGCTGTTACATTGACTACCCTTCTACATTGATTATCATTTTCATCCACAATTGTCAACGCCAAATTACCACCAGATATCGGATATGGTCCTAATACTACATTAGTATTATAGGGGTATAAAGTAGCATTGTTGGATAAACGCCAATTGGCTGAAGTATTAAATCCTGTCACTCTTATGGTAAAAGTAAAGGTATCGTCTGAAGGATCATTAATCGTACCATTGTTATTACACAAAATATTGGATACCACACCATTTACGCTACAAGCTCCAGAACATCCATTAAGACTACCTACCGGTATGGTGGTAAAGCAAGATATATTCAATAAGTCCCTGATTCTGATATCGGGTGATGTGCCATTGGCAGGAAGTTGAAAACTTACTGGTGCCCCATAATTGTAAGTGCCTGAAATCACATTGTTAATCAATAACGAAAATTGAGTAGATGTGCCAGCATTTACTGATGTAGCTACAAATGATATCGTATAAACATCATCAGAAGCATCAGCATCAGTGCCTTGATTGTTACAAGAAATATCAAGGTTATTAACGGTGATTTCACAATTAGTAGAACATGAAACTAATGGTCCAATATTTCGGGTCACAGTACATCCTGTAATATTATCAATAATCTCTAAGGTTCCTGAACTACCATTAGCCGGTAATTCAATGGTATTTAGAATATTGTAATTTAGATTATTACTTATCACTTCACTATTATACCTAACCGTGTATGTGTTAGTTACGCTAGGAAGTGACCCAATATTCATTTTAATCACATAAACATCATCGTTGGCATTGCTCAATGTCCCTTTGTTGTCACAATCGATATCAAAAGTATTGATAGAAAGACGTTGACCACTTAATATTTGTAACGGATAAGAAGCCACACATAGATCAGCCAATGTTCTGACTTGTATTGTATAGCTTGCGGCACTTAAATTGCCAAAGAGCGGATTGGTTGTCCAAGGCAAGTTGTTTAATCTAAATTCCAAACCCGTAGTTGGAGGATTTACGGTAATAGAACCATTATTTGCCCCAAAACATATTTCATTTTGTACATTAAATGTTACATTAGGAATAGCTAAGACATTTAAAGTGACTTCTGCAATTGATTTACAGTTATTTGCATTCGTGACAACTACAAATATCTTTTGACCATTAGCTGTGTTTGTATATGTCAGCGGCAACGGATTGGTATTGTTTTGAGCGTCTGCCAACGTTGCGTGGTATGTAAATGTAAACCCTGCACCTGAAATAATGCTACTTTGAGCTAAAGCCAAGTCAAAAGTGGTGATACCATCCCTGTCATTATCACATACTGAAAGAGTCGCATTTTGAACCTGTGGATTCGGTGTTACTTCAAATAAAACAGGGATTCTTTGACTCTTACATGCATTAAGTGTATCAATTGCCTGAACATAATAAGTGAATATACCTGTTACATTTGTTGGTGGTAAATAAGTTAGCGACTTATCTTGCAATACTACACCGCCATTGGGTACACTAAACCATTGTGCACTTTGATTTGGACCGGTTACCGTAACTGTTAACGCTACACCCGTTTGCCCCTCACATGCTTTTTGATTTCCACCCGAAACTGGATTTGGAATGATCGGACAGTTACATTGTGGTGGATCCACTACGATAGTTTGATTAGCACAGTCTGCCACAGTAGATACCAAGGTTAGGGTTACACTTTGACCAATGGGAATATTGGATATGGTTCTGATACTACCATTGACGGTGATTGTACCCGCAGATGCTGTAACATTATAACCAAAAACCTGTATCCTGACACTATATGTATTGAAGTCAGGTGCACATTTTACTTCTATGACTTCATAAGTACCCGGATCTAACAATTCTACTTCTACGGTTGCTACCGCATCCGGACAAATACTAGTGCTTGGTACAATATAATCAAATGGATAAGTGTCCGCCGTTTGACCAGCAAAACTTACATTAGCTGGGTTTGAAATATTGATTCCCGTAGCATAGGTATCTGACCAAAATCCATTCGTAGCAAAAGGAGGCGTCAGTAATGACCATAAGTTTACTGATCTACCATCATTACAAATTCTTAATGTTTGACCTACTCCAGCTTGTGGTCCTAACACATTGATAAACTTAATTTCTACTTCATCAGTACATCCGAATTCATTCGTAGCTAGGATATAATAACTCGTAAACACATCTGTTGTAACTGGTGAAGGAATCTCATTAGCTGGACTTGCTGGAGTTCCATTGTGATATGTTAAGGTGATATTTGTGTTGTTTAAGTCGGTAACCAAAATCTCAGCAAGGTCAAAAATTTCGCCTAAACAAATTTCAATAGACGTTCTGTCTGCGATAATATTGGGTACAGGGACAATGGTTACTTCCTGATCAACGGTAATATCGGTTCCTGTGCATGCATTTCTATACGTCCAAGTGTAAACCCTAGTATTGCCATTGTCCACAAATGTAGGGTTGACTGACCCTGAAATGGCACAAGGTGCCACTAAGCCATTGGTATAGTTAAGTGGTTGTGGTGTAGGAAATCCAACATTACATGGTAAAAATACGTCTGCAGGATCGTCAGTAAAAAATGGATCCGGTGCAGGAAGTACATTTATATTTTGATTATACACAATTGATCTGCCGCATGCATCGGTAAACTGCCAAGTATATTGGATGGTACCACCACATTGATTGTAACTACCCGTTTGTATTGGAATTACTGATCCAGAGATTTCACATGGTGCAGCTTCGCCATTAGAGTAAAATAATGCTGGTGGCACTGCCGGAATATCTACACACTCTACTTGAATGTTAGCTGGTGGTACATCTAAAAATACTGCAGCCGGAGTAGGTTGTACATTTATATTTTGTACATGATCCAATTTAGTGCCACATTGATCAGTAATGGTCCAAGTGACTGTAGCATTACCTCCACATTGATTTACACCTGCCGTACTTAAAATCGGAAGCATTTCTCCAGACCTTTCACACTCACCCGAGATACCATTACTATACTCAAGAGGTATGGCAAATGCAGAAAGATCCTGACAAGTTACAGTGACATCCTGTGGTAATGGAGTGATTATAGTCGGTGGTGCAGAAGGTAAAACAACAATAATCTGACTGTATGATATAGGGCGATTACAATCGTCAACCCCGTTCCAATTGATGGTGATATTGCCTCCACATGCTCTAAAGTCTCTAACTACAACAGGAGAAATACTACCAGAAATCAAACATGATGAATTATTAGTGTAGTTGATATCCGGAGCATCAAACAATTCTGCATCAGCACATGAAAGCGTGGTATAAACAGGAGGATTGATCAAAGTTGCCACAGGAGGCGGCAATACATTGACTACACGGGTATAGGTATATCTCCTATCACAAAGATCGGTGTACTCCCAAGTGTACGTGTAAGTTTTAGCACAATTATTTTCTACCACGTTCAGAGTAGGTATGACATCAGCTGTGATAAGACAACTTCCTGTAGAGTTATTGGTGATTTGCAATACAGGTAGATTTGATGGATCTGGCTCATCTGTACATTGAACTGTACTTAATGGTGGTGGCGGATTTACAAAGGATGGCTCTGCAGGAGGTAACACCGTGATGGTCTGGCTCCAAACGATTGTCCTACCACATTGGTCCATATACTCCCATTGCAATTGATAGGTTGCCTGACAATTGACAATGTTTGAATTTATGGTTGCTTGTACTGAACCTGAGATACCGCAGACTCCTGAAAGTCCGTTGGAGTAATTCAACACAGGAGGTGTACTTAAGTCCGGAGCATTCACACAAGAGAAAGTGGTGCTAGCTGGAGGATTAGTAAATGTAGGCGGCGGCGGCGGGAGTACATTTATAGTTCTGGTGTAAGATATTGTTCTACCACAAAAATCGGTATGCTCCCACAAATAGGTATAAATCTTGGAACAATCTGGATTTTCTTGCACCTGCGGTACGGCGGTAATAGTTCCAGTAATGGCACAATCACCACTGGCGCCATTGGTATAATTTAATGGTATAGCTGTGCCCGGATCTGGTGTATTTACACATGCCAAAGTTTCTGATGGTGGTGGGTTTACAAAAGACGCAGGAGGTGGAGGATTGACCGTGATAGTTCTGACATGGGTAATGGTGCGACCACATAAATCCATAAACTCCCAGGTGTAGGTATATTGACCCTGACAATTTTCAACGGTTCCACTCCTTACTGGAGGCACAGAACCAGAGATACCACATCCATTTAAAGTTTGTCCATTGTTATAACTCAACGGTGGCAATTCATCAAAATCAAAGCCATCGCAAGACTGTACTGTAAGACTAGCTGGTGGATTAATCCATTGCGGAGCTAAAGGCGGATCTACGTTTACTATTTTAGTGTGAGTGATAGTTCTATCACATGCATCCGTATACTCCCATTCATAAGTAATTATTTTGGAACAATCTGGATTGGAAACCACTGATGGTGTCGCATTGATGGTGCCACTAATCAAACAATTGCCCGCAGCACCATTGGTATAATTTAGAGCCAAGGGAACAGTTGTATCAGGTGCATTTTCACAAGTTACAGTCTCTGATGCAGGCGGATTTACAAAAGCTGGAGCAGGTGGTGGGTTTACAGTTACCGTTCTGATATGGGTTATGGTTCTTCCACATAAATCCATAAACTCCCAAGTGTAAGTGTACTGTCCTTGACAATCTTCAACACTTCCAGTCCTGACATAATCAACACTTCCGCTGATACCACATCCATTCAGGGTTTGGCCATTGTTATAATTTAATGGCAGCGGTGCATCAAAATTGAATCCATCACAAGACAATACCGTAATACTAGCTGGTGGGTTGATCCATTGAGGAGCTAACGGTGGATCCACGTTTACTATTTTGGTATGGGAGATCGTTCTATCGCAAGCATCTGTAAATTCCCACTCGTATGTAATAATTTTAGAACAATCAGGATTGGAAACAACTGTTGGTGTGGCATTGATGGTACCGCTGATAAGACATGTTCCTGATGCCCCATTGGTGTAGCTTAAAGGTAAAGGTACTGTAATATCTGGTGCATTTTCACAGGTTACGGTCTCTGATGCCGGTGGATTGACAAAAGCAGGTGCAGGAGGCGGAATCACAGTTACCGTACGATTATGTGTTATAGTCCTTCCACATTGGTCCATAAATTCCCATGTATATGTGTAAGCACCCGCACAATCATCAACACTTCCTGTTCTGACGGGTTCATCGCTTCCACTGATTCCACAACCATTTAGTGTTTGACCATTATTGTAAAACAATGGAGGCAACGCATCAAAATTAAATCCACTACAAGATTCCACAGTAATGTCTACAGGTGGATTGATCCAAACTGGTGCAAGTGGCGGATCTACATTAATGATCTGCGTATGGGTAATTGTACGGTCACAAAAGTCAGTAAATTCCCACTCGTATGTGTACACTTTGGAACAGTCAGGGTTTTCTACCACAGAAGGCAATGCTGGTACAGCACCACTTATGAGACACATCCCAGAACCATTATTGGTATAGCTGAGGTTCACTGCTAGATTCTCATCTGGCTCATTCTCGCAGGTTACAGTATTATTAGCTGGTGGATTGACCCAAACTGGGGCAGCTGGAGGTACTACAGTTACTACTTTGGAATGAGTGATCGTCCTATTACATTGATCTATAAAAGTCCAAGTGTAGGTATATGATCCTTGACAATCTTCGACTGAACCTGTACGGACTGCTTGTACCGAACCTATGATTTGACATCCAGCCCCACTTAAAAAATTATTGTATGATAAAAGTGGTAGCGCATCAAAATCATACCCGGAGCACGACTCTACCGTTTCATCTGTGGGCGGAGATATCCATGTCGGCAAATCAGGTGGACTCAAGGTGTACACTTGCGTGTGTGCTATAGTTCTGCCACAGGGATCCGTAAATTCCCAAGTAAATGTAATGGTTCCCTCACATTCCTCTATATCGTCAACCCTAACAGGTGGGACAGATCCTGCTATTTCACAAAATGACCCTGCCGGCGCACCGTTAGAATAAGACAATGGCGGCAAAAAAGAAGTTGGTAATGTCACTCCACAGGCCAAAGTCACATCAGCAGGAGGATTGATCCAAACTGCTTCTGGTGCAGGATCAACAAATAATATTTGCTGATAAGATATGGATCGCCCGCAACTATCTGTTTTTTCCCATAAGTATTCGATCTGTCCTCCGCAGATATCATAAGCATCGGTACGGTCGGGAATCACAGTACCCGCTATTCTACACCTTCCCGAAGGTACACCGTTAGAATATTGCAAAGGTGGCAAAACAGATGGGTCTGGTATCATAGCACATGTGATCGTCGCGGTATCTGGAGGTATATTTTGAAATGTAATGTCTAATGGTGGCTCTATAGTCCACACTTGGGTATGGGAAAGCGGCCTACCACATCGATCATTACCTTCCCAAGTAAACGTCACTGTACCTTCACAGTTGACAGTATCAACGGTTTGAACGGGTATAATTTGTCCTGCCACTGCACAGAATGGCCCTGTTTGACCATTAGTATAAGATAAAGGCGGCAAGAAATTGGCATCGGGAAAAGCAGTACAAGCTACAGTTACGTCCGCAGGTGGCTGTATAAAAGCAGCTTCCAAAGGTGGATTGATGGTGATCACTTGATCATCTAAAATTTCCTGCATACATACATTGTCATTGGATTGCCATGTGTATGTGACTGTCCCCATGCAACCCATGGTATCTACAGCACGTGTGGCTGTAATGGTGCCAAAAACCCGACATGCTCCCGTCAAACCATTATCATATGATAGAGTAGGTAATGGTGTTGCTGGTGGAAATAAATCGCATGATACTGTTATATCTACAGCAGGGGTAAATGTAGCCGGTGGTACTGGTTGTATGGTTATGGTTTGTACATGACTCGCAGTATTACCACAGCTATCTGTGATTTCCCAGGTACGAGTGATCGTTCCACCGTCGCAATTAGTATAATTGTCTTCTTGTACCCCTGCAAGCGTGCCACTACCTAAACAATTGTCTGTAAAAGATAAAGTAGGCATAGCAGGTACTGACAAAAAACAATTAAAAGTCGCGTTGGGAGGCCCACCCGTAATGACTGGCTGGATATTATCCTGAAATGAAAAAGGAGCAGAGTCTAACTCACAACATGTCGTCATAGTGGTACAACCCGATATTATATCTGCTATATTATCACCCACCATGGGAGGATCGGCTTTAGCGGTGACATAATTATAACTATATGCAGTAAAGTCCGCACAAGTCGGCCAAGTAAAGGTAGTAGATGTTCCTGGGACGACCGCAACCAATTCTCCGGAAGCATTGGCTATGAGAATATATTGCGAGTATCCTGTTGCTAGATTGGGGTTTCCACCAACATTAATATTTACTGTACCATTGGGACACACGGGTGTGGGTGATGCGGTGATGGTACCCGCTTCCGCATCGTAGACATTAACCGTTATACAGTTGGGTAAAGGACTAGCCGTTAGAGGCACGCAATCATTTTGCACATCCGTACATAGAGTATATTGCCCTGGGGTGGTCCAAGTGTGGGTGTAGGTCATTTCTGTCTCACCTCCATTAATATTATTACTAAACAAAAAAGTATTACCTGGTGTCCAGGCAGGTCCATTATCAAGTGTCCAAACATATCTAATACCACCTGGAGCTAAAGGTGTAGTATATGTATAAGATTGACCTACACAAGCATTGATTTCACCAGTTACAGGACCACCAAAAGGCTCTATAGCTGGATCACAACCAGGTGCAGTTACAGAAAAAGTTACCGAACACCTAGATCCACCACACCCATCTACAACTAAATGATACGTTTTACCCTTAATTGCTCCTGAAACATTTAAAGTTCTAGTACCTGAGACTACACCACATCCAAAACATGGAGGGTTTGCACCACCACATGGAGGTGGCTGAAAGTCAGCATCACATGCAATAGCTGATGGAACGTTATTACATTCACCATAAATTGCAGCCTGAATTCCTCTACTTGTTCCACTTCCTGTACAACCAGAAAAAGACAAATTTACAGTAAAATCTTCGCAAATGGCTGTAAATCTTAGCCATGTTGGATTTTGCCAAGCAGTGTTTGTAAGGCCTACGCACAAATCGCCACTACTCGGCCCTGACGGCGGAGTACCTGAGTTTCCCATTTGAAAAGTATAACCTTGCAAACAATTTATCGTACAAAGTAAGGGTGCTGTACTACAATTACAAGTAGGAGAACTTGATCCAGTGTTACACACAGACCATGGTGGACATTGAGCAAAAATTTGATAGCTGATTCCAAATAAAATAAAAAGAGTAAATATAAGCTTACGCATCAGGACATTATTTGGTGTTTGTTAAAGGAGTCACAAATAAAAGACAAAATTTTGAAATAATTTAACATTATATTAAAATTTAAATAGTAATGTGTTAAAATTTAGACAAAAGTTGCCCTGATAAGACATTTTATTCTATGACATTTACACCTTAAATAATAAAATTCAATAACCTACTTACTTTAAATTCAGAACGCATTACACAACACAAAATATACTTGGGTGTAGGGTTTCATGTATCTTTTGTTTATTAGCTTCATTTATTGTAGGATATTGTAAAGAAGCTACCCTTTTTGTAGTAAACACTATTAGGAGCTAGTCTGAGCCGTTGTTTGCGCTTGATGATTAGCTTACTCAAAAACACATTATTTGGGACACATGTGAAGAATATTATTTGAAAAATTATGGTAAGTACACCGTTTGATTTAACAAGATTTCCCTTCAGGTCTCTCATTTTTAGAAGTCAGAGATTAAAACTTTGAAGCGTGGATGCCACTTTGCTGAATCCAATATCTATGACTAAAAATCATATGTATAAATCCGTCCATTTGTCGCTATCAAGACATTTATAATCGACTTATTAAATAGGGAATACTTTAATAATGGGGCAAAAAAAAATATTTATCAATTATTTTACAAAAAAAGTGATATATATTAAAATAAACCCTTATCTTTGTTTCGATATTGAATTTTGACCCAAAAGCGGGTCCTTTTTATTCTAATTTTATTTTTTTTTTAATTTTTTTTTAATGAATATTTTCGTTGCGAAACTAAACTACAGAACTACTTCTGAAGCTTTAGAAGACTTATTTGCACAGTACGGCGAAGTTGTAAGCGCCAAAGTAATTACTGACAGAGACACAGGTAGATCTAAAGGATTTGCTTTTGTTGAAATGGGAAGCGAAGATGCGGGTATCGCTGCTATCGCTGGATTGAATGAAACACAGTTTGACGGTCAGACCATTGTTTGTAAAAAAGCAGAACCAAGACCGGCTAGTCCGCCAAGAAGAGATAACAATTTCAGACCAAGAGAAAGAAGATATTAATAGTAGCGTATAAAATTGAATCTTATAAAGAGCCTTTTCATCAGATTAGGCTCTTTTTTTTTGTTTTATTTCAGGCACCACTAAACTGTAATTATTATTGGGTGTTACTAATTCACGTCTTGATAATGTTTAGCAGTAGTTTATATGATGCGCTTTTGGCATTTACCAAGCAATAATTAGAATTTTCAAATACATCATTCATAAAAAATATTTTTTGAAAAACTTATTCACACTCAATAGATATTTTATCAAATACAAATGGCACTTGCTACTGGGCATTTTGTTTGTAAGTGCGGCCAATTATTTCTCTATACTCATACCCCAAAAAGTTAGAGAAGCTTTAGACTTTGTACATGACAAAATCAAAGGATACAAAGAGCTTTCAGACGTCCAAAGTGCCGAATTCTACGCTGAATTAGGTCATGATTTATTGATATTTGGATTGATCGTTTCTGGTTTTGCGATCATCAAAGGTATTATGATGTATTACATGAGGCAAACCATCATAGTGATGTCCAGATATATTGAGTATGATATGCGCAAAGAAGTTTTCGGACATATACAAACCTTGGACCAATCCTATATGCGCACCCACCAAACTGGAGATATCATGGCTCGTATTTCAGAAGATGTATCTAAAGTACGAGAGTACCTAGGACCTGGAGTATTATATGGTATCAACCTCATCACACTGTTTGCGATGACCATTTATGCTATGGTAAAAGTAGACCTTACTTTGACCTTATTTGCCTTGGCACCATTACCTATTTTGTCTATTTCCATCTATTATGTAAGTAATCTCATCAATAAAAAGAGCCTCAGTATTAAACAACAATTGTCAAAACTCACGAGTACTGCTCAAGAAACCTATTCTGGCATCCGTGTGGTCAAATCATATGTGAAGGAAGATCCTTTTGCAGAGTATTTTTCTAAAGAAAGTGATGAATTCAGGACTAGATCGTTGGCCCTTGCTAAAGTAGAAGCCTATTTTCAACCATTGATGGCCTTGTTAATTTCTTTAAGTACACTTTTTGTAGTATTGGTTGGTGGGTATCAATATTTTGACGGTAAACTTTCCGCAGGAACTATTGCTGAGTTTATATTATATGTCAATATGCTGACGTGGCCTGTCACGGCTATTGGCTGGATTGCATCCATCATACAGGAAGCTGAAGCATCGCAATCTCGTCTCAATCAATTGTTGCATGAAAAATCTAATATTGTAAACCAAAATGACCAGGTTTATCCCATATCAGGCGATATAGAATTTAAAAATGTGACCTTCATATATCCTAATACAGGAGTCAAAGCACTCGACCATGTCAGTTTTAAAATATCCAAAGGTCAGCGTATAGCGATCATGGGCAGAACAGCTTCCGGAAAATCTACCATTGGTGAGCTGATGACTCGAATGTTTGATGTCACTGAAGGACAAATATTGATTGATGGCATGGATATCAAGGAACATAACCTAAAATTGATCAGAGAACGGATTGCTTATGTACCACAAGACGTCTTCCTTTTTTCAGATACTATTGAGTCCAACATTGGCTTTGGTGTGGAAAATGCTCACATTGACGAAATTAAAAAATATGCGGAGTATGCTTCCATCAAAAATGAAATAGAAAGTCTTCCTGCTCAATTTAATACCACTGTAGGTGAGCGAGGAGTAACCCTATCCGGTGGTCAAAAACAACGTATCTCCATAGCAAGAGCGTTTATTAAAAAGCCGGATATGGTAATCCTAGATGATGCCCTTTCTGCTGTAGATACTAATACGGAACAGCAAATCCTGAGTTTTTTGGATGAAGAGTTGATCCATAAAACAGCCATCATCATCACCCATAGGGCCAATAATCTATTGAATTACGATAAAATTATTATCTTAGATGATGGTCGCATAGCCGAAGAAGGAACACATCAAGAATTAATCAGAAATGAAGGGTTTTATGCTAGCATTTATCAACAGCAAATGATGCAACATGCTGTATAGATAAAATTTACTATTGAAAATGTTTGGATGATTAAAACTAATTAATATATTTGTCCTGATTATTCATTTTTAAAAATTTAGACTCGTGGAATACGAAGACAGAGGCAAGTTTGACAGTGTTTATACCGCAAAGGTGAAGGCAGGCAAAAGAAGAACTTATTTTTTTGATGTAAAAAAGACCAAAGGTGACGATTATTACATCAGTTTGACAGAAAGCACCAAAAAATTCAATAGTGATGGTTATGAGCGCCACAAAATACTATTGTACAAAGAAGATTTCAATAGGTTCCTAGCCCAACTTCAAGAAACTATTGACCATGTCAAAAAAGATTTAATGCCTGATTTTGATTACGAACAATTTGAAAAAAGACAAGCTGAATGGGAAGCATCCCAAACTGATGATACCAGAAAAAGAGATGTAGATGACGTTGATTGGTAAGTCATAATTTTTTGACTATTTATGTCCTTACTTTGGGAATATTATTACTCATGCAATATAATACATAGATGCATATATTATTGGTTTTTGCCACCGCTACTGAATGTGAGGGATTTCAAAGCACACTAGAAAAAAATGCTACTTTTGATGAAGAAAATGCCTTTTATTCTTTTAAAAATCTAACCCTAGAGTTTTTTGTTTCAGGTGTAGGAATGACGACTACATGTTATACACTGACTAAAAAAATAATGGCTTCAGACTACGATCTTATTATTAATGCTGGAATAGCAGGTGCATTTGATCGTAAAGTTTCACTCGGCTCTGTGTTTTTGGTATCCAAAGACAGGTTTGCGGACTTAGGAGTGGAAGATGCTCAAGGCATATTTTCAGACGTATATGAAACAGGTTTGGTTTTAGGCAATAATTTTCCATTTCGAGATGGTTGGATGCAGGCAGATTTTGGCATTTTATCTTTTGATCTGTATGACCATGCCATAGCAATAACAGTCAATAAAGTAACTGGAAGTGCCACATCTATACAAAGCATCAGAACAAAATATCAGCCTGATATAGAAAGTATGGAAGGTGCTGCCTGTTTTTACGTTGCCAAAATGAATCATATTCCATGTTTGCAGCTTAGGTCTATTTCTAATCATGTAGAGCCAAGAGATAAGTCTAAATGGAATATTCCACTCGCTTTAAAGCATTTGGAAGATGCTTGCTTCCATATTTTGGAATACATTAGCAAGCAAATACAAATTCCTTAGGCAAACTACTTTTTATCAGTAATACGTTTTTTGTTATTTTGATAGCTGATCATCAGCCTGGTGATGTCATTATAACTTGCTAAGCCGTCTTCAATCCCATGTAACTTAAGATAGAAATCATAGATCAAATCTCTTACCCAAGGAAAAATATCCGGATACTTTTGGCTATCATAGCGTATGTTTTGTAGATCCTTAACCACATGGTGATGAAGTAATGAATAACACTTTTGTGCGACGTCAGGATATCTGCTATTGACATCATAAAATAAATATCTCCAATATGAAATCCATCCTGAGTATTGTAAGTAGGTATTATTTGATGTTGCACAGCTGAGCAATCCTATGAAATTGCATTCTCCTTCATCTGTAAACCCATAACCATGTGCCATTTCGTGAGCTATGGTAAAAGGCCACTGCAATGGATTTAAACCCGGATCTACATGACCCTCAAAAGAAAACGGATTGTAAAATCCGGCTGTAGCTATCCGGAGCAAACTTCCTTTTGGGTACAATGGTCTGATCCTTACCTTACCTGGAGTGGGATATTCCCATTGTTGTAGTAATTTGGTTTGAGATAGTCGTACTTCATTTTCGATAATTGTCCATGACAGCTGCTGATCTGATATAGTACTATCAGCATTTTGATATGCATTGAGACGTTGCGTAATATCAAGTAATTCCTGAACTAATACCGTAGAATCTATGTCGACTTCGTTCCATTGTTGGGTTTCTAAAAGACCACTTCGGTGATAATTATAACCCCAAAAGAGATAAAACAAACCTACCAATAATAAAACTATATTTACTGTTTTGGCGATAATCAATTTAATGGCAGCCTTCCAACCGTATTGAAGTTTGTGAAAATAGGCCTTTCTCCACCATAAGTAACTTACGCAAACTAACCCGATTAAAAGCAAATAGATAGTTGCAAAAGGTACTTTTCCCAAAGTAAAATCATATATATTTCTGATCACAGCAAAAAGGCTACTATAGATCTTGTGAAATCCTTTAGGTGATACCATTGATGCTATCCCATGGACTATAATCACCAAAACAAAAAAGGTGATTCCATAATATTTCCTTACAAAATGGATCAAGGGAGTAAAATTACTTTTAATCTATAAGACTCGTTATCATTTTGTGTTTTTCCCAAATCAATTGTCTTGGTTACTATTTTTACCTCTATCATTTAAAACAGGCTCCCAATACGGTTATTTAAAATCTGCAAAAAAGTTTCTCAGCTCTAAGGCATTTTCTGGTTTCAATTTGCCGGCAAGTATAAGCCTCAACTCTCTCCTTCTAGACGCCACTTCAAATTGTTTTTTCTCTTCATTGGTAATAGGAATAACGGGAGGCACTTTTACAGGTTTTCCTGTTGCCGAGTCTATAGCCACAAAAGTAAAGTACGCGTGATTGGATTGTCTGGGATTTGCACCGGTAATATCAGATGCAGAAACTTCCACATAAATTTCTACCGAAGTATTAAACGCTCTAGTGACCTGAGCATTTAACGTGATGACATCCCCTAATTTTATGGGTTCGTGAAATGAAATATGGTCAACCGATGCTGTTGCCACTTGAGACTCGCAATGTCTCGCTGCACACACTGCACAAGCAATATCCATCCATCTCATAAGGTAGCCACCCATAAGATTGCCCATGGGGTTAGTATCGTTTGGCATAATCATTTCTGTCATTATAGTTTTCGAATAAGCCACCAGTTTTCCTTCTTTATGTTGTTCTTGCATCATACGATGATATATTTTTTGTATAAATAACTATTTAATATAACAATTTAAAACCAAAGAGTTCACTCATGATGATGGCTAACTCCTCACCTACTGTTTCTAGGTGGTGAGTTTGACCTGTTTCTTTAGCCAGTGATGTCACCGTTTTGTTTTCATCCACAATACCACAAGGAACTATTTTATCAAAATAAGTTAAATCAGTATTTACGTTGAATGCAAAACCATGCATACTGACCCACCTAGACATATGTACTCCTATGGCGCATATTTTTCTGTATTGTAAATTTGAATCATCGGGTTCTAGCCATACTCCCGTATAATCAGGAATTCTGATCCCTTTTAATCCATATTTCCCCAATAGCAAGATTATTGATTCTTCCAGGTATCTCACATATCGATGTACATCTGTAAAAAAATAGTCTAGATCCAAAATTGGGTAACCTGTGATTTGCCCGGGTCCGTGATAAGTGATGTCACCACCTCGATTAATTTTGAAAAATTCAATATTTCCTCCAGTGAGTTCATCTTCTGACAATAACAAATGATCCATACTACCACTTTTACCTAAGGTGAAGACTGGATTGTGCTCACAAAATATCATTTGATGTATAGTTTCTTCTACACCTGCTTCTGGGTTTCTCCTTTCCCCTAGTTTTTTGTCCACCAAAGCCTTATGAAAACCAGTTTGTATGTCCCAAACTTCTTGATAAGTATGATTTTTGATCCATTGAAAGTTTACCTTAGGAATATTTATCATGCAAAAATAAAATTATACCAATATAATCCATTTTCTAAGTGTTTTGTTTTCGTTTTCTTTGTTGCACTCAAAGGTTGGGTATTAAAAATGGATTAAAGACGATTAAAAAGACCTAATTGATATTTGCAGTCATATGGTATTTGCATGTTATCAATATTTGCATATAATTATTTATGAACCAATCTATTACAATATGCTGCTATTTTTTTCTTCAAATTTCTTGGATAAAGACAAAAAATAATATTACCTTAGTGTCCATAAAATCAAATAGTCATGTCAAAGTATAAAGTAAAAGCTTCTCCCAAAAAGGATGTTTTGTCTTCACAAGACGCCAAAGAAGAAAAACAATTTTTCAGAATAGCCATTATTGTTACTATTGTAGTTATTGTATTGATATACGCATTTTACAATCTGTAAGATAGTGCACATAGATTACCCATAGGTAATATTTATGTTTTTCTAATCATGAAGCAATTATCATCACCAAGCATCACTTGTTCTTGTAATGATAATTGCTTTTTTTATGGTATCAGATTTTTGAACTTTTAATCAAAAATAGAGTGTTTTAATGCATCAATGTTTGTAATGTTTTATTACCATTGGGGGCAAAAGTTATCTTCATTGTGGTGTTCGCCAATGTAGATTATAGAAAACTCAAAAGATGACAGTGAACTCCTGTCTTTTACTAAGCTATTGATGTTTTGGTCATAGCTAAATCCAAGGATAAAATTGTTGTACTCAAATCCTGCCATGGCTATAATGGATTCCAATCCAAAGTTATTATAATTTTTTACACCTCGTATATAAGGCCCCAATAGTAGGTACTGTCCAGATGTTTTAGCTATTTTATATCTGAAAGTAGCCCCTAGGTTTATTTGAGAATGTGGGCCTTGAATGAGTGTATTAACCCGAGGTTGTATGTAAAGCCTATCTGCAGTCTTTATAGAAGCACCGGTGTGAAAACTCCATTTTGCAAACAATGTATCTGTTTTGAGTAAGTCAGGGTCTACGATATCCGGTGAGTTAAAAAAAGAAATATTGGGTTGATTAAAATGAAAATAACCAATTCCTGCATGAAAGTTGAATGCTTTACTTGGGGTAATGCTATAATATAAACCCAAACTCATGTCAACAAATGCTTTATTGTTTACGGGAAGATTTTCTCCTGTGCCTAAGGTATAACCATTGATAGAGTTAAATTGATCTTGGAAGGTTATATCTTCATAGTTGACTGACTTTTGAAAGACACCACCCTGAAAACCGATACCCAAATATTGTTTACTTTTCCTGTCTAATGCTTTGTGATATGCTCCTGTTAATACGATTTGATTGGTATTGAAGTCAAAGGTGTTTACCCGATCTCCAAAAAATGTTATACCTAAAGCAACATGGTCAGGAATGTGTTTTTTGCCTAAATGTACATCAAACCTTACATCTCCGCTTGCAGAAAAAGTAGTCAAAGGACGATCTACTACAGATCTCCATTGATCTCTATATATGGTAGAAATACGAAATGTCCCTTTATAGGTACCCGCAATGGCAGGATTTAAAGTCAGTGGTGATGCATAAAACTGAGAAAAATGAGCATCTTGTGAAGTTAGCTTGCCTATAATGATCAAAACCAGCAAAAATGCCCCTAAGTTTCTAAATACTAATTTAATGCTCATTAAAGATATATTTAATATGAAATTGAAAATAATTTTCAATGTGGATAAAGTTTTGCAAAAATACTAAAAAGTACCATATGAAATTAATAATGGACTGATTTTTGGAGTTGTAATATTAATAATAACGCAATACGATAAAAAATAGTATTGAACCATCGCATGTCGAAGAAAAAAAAGATTGACACAAAACATTTATTTCATGGTGTTTGCCATCTGAATATCATCCCGGTGTTCCTAAAACCCGTAGATGAAAGTCTTATGGCTAGTCAAATGCTTTTTGGAGAAACGTGTGTCATTTTAGAGAAAAAAAACAAGCACTGGTTTAAGGTCATCACTACTAAATGTAATGTGCAGGGATGGATTAAATCTTCTCAAATTTTTTTGACAGAAGAAGCGATATATCAAAAATTAAGTAATCAACCTGCAACAACCCTTGAAGTGTGTCACCCTATCTTCAACGATGATGTTACCAAAAATATCATCATTGGCTCTTCCCTACCCTGTTTTGATGGCATATCATGTACTATGCCCGATGGGAAGTATATTTACAATGGTCAAGCCATACAAGACGAAGGACTTGATTTCTCTTCAGAATTATTTGTAAAGATAGCTAGACGATACCTTTACAGTCCTGAATTAAGTGGAGGCAGGTCTCCGTTTGGCATAGATAGTGGTGCTTTAATCCAACTTATCTTTGGCTTTTTTAATGTTAGTCTGCCGAGGTTTCCTCATGAGCAATTCTTAATGGGAGAAATCATTGATTTTGCAGAGTTAGCCAAAGAAGGAGATATTGCTTTTTGTGAAGATCAGGACGGACACATTCACCATGCTGGTATCATCTTAGGTGATAAAAAAGTGATGCATGTTTATGGATGCGTAAGAATAGATAAAATTGATCATCATGGGTTTTACAATCATGACTTAAGGAAATATACCCACAAACTTAGGATTATTAAAAGAGTTATTTAATACTGAAAAAACCAAATTCACCAAACTCACTTTACAGTTTACTGTGATTCAGAATCAAATCTAGATCGACATTGTTTTCAATCAAGTCAATGGCCATATTTATTTTCCAAGGAGTGCTGCGATTGATTTTTACTTCTATTTTACTGATTCTTAATACAGCACCATAAGTATCTAATTCGGTTCTGATTAGAGGTAAGTTATTCTTTTCGATATACTTAATAGTATGTTTGTCCATTTGACCTTCGCCCGTGGCTACAATACCCGAAAGCGGACAGTTTGATATGCCATGATTGTGCGCCATAATTTCTATTTTCTTTATGGCTTCATTAATAGATCTTGTTGCCACAACCAAAAGTAAGTCCTGAGAACTTTTGAGTTCTTTTAAATCTATCAATGAGCCGGCTATGATACTTTCCACTTTGTTATCTACAAAATCTGCATTGTAAGTCACCACACCTTTGACCGCTTCAGAAACGGTCCTGATAAGTGGATAAGCTAAGGTTTTTTCATATGGCATAATACCCAATAAAGGCAAATTTTTCTTTTCTAGCCATTTCCCCACATAATGTTTTACTTTTTCAGCTTTTTCGGGCAATACTTTATTGATGATTACACCGATCATAGGTACCTCTTCTTCTCTAAATAATGCAGTGGTCATGTTGAGCATATCGATTGTGCTGCCTATGCCACCTTCTACGATCATGACTACTCCTGCATCTAATATTTTAGCCACTTTTGCATTAGAAACGTTAGCTACACTTCCTACTCCGGGGTGACCTGTCCCTTCATATATCACGATATCATTGTTAAGGCCCAATGATTTTTCAGCTTTGTATAATATGCTATGCAGATCATAAGCATCAGGTGAATCCAGATATTTTTCAGTGGCTCCTGGACCTAAAATAACAGGGCTATGGAGTTCAGGGATGATTTCAAAATTAATAAGATCAGCAAATAAAATGGTATCCTTATCCACTCTAAGGTGTTGGATATCCAAAAATTTTTGCCCTACAGGTTTACAATATCCTACTTTGAGACCTTTTTTCATGTATGCAGATACCAAACCCAGAGTAGACGTGGTTTTTCCGACATGCTGACTTGTAGCAGCCACAAAAATATTTTTATACTTTTTCATATCTTTTGATATTTGCTATGAGTGGACAAGATAAAGAATTAACAAACCTATTTAACTTTTCAAATCAAATATATTTTTGGAGATGGACTTCCTGATCAATGTGAAATATAAAGAATTTACAGCACCAAATAGTAGAATTACAAATATGTCCATAAAAAAAGGCCTGCCATTTTAAAAACGACAGGCCTTCTAATTTTATTGAAAATAACTATTACTCAACTATGATCATTTTCTTAGTCGCAGTAAAGTCTCCACTTTCAAGAGTGTAATAAAGTACACCACTAACACCTAATTGCTCTTTGGTGAATACTTCATTGTTCATACCTTTTACAGCATCAATGTTTCTAACAACTACAAGTTTACCAGTCAAGTCATAAACACTTAGTGTAGCTGTAGCTGCTTGTGGCATACTGAAGCTTACTGTGGTTTGACCTCTGAATGGGTTTGGTTCGTTTTGGAACAATTCGATTACTGAAATCGGTGCAGTACGTACGTTAAGTTTTACTCCTGCTACTTTCAGGTCGCTTGAGTAAGACTCTGCTTTAGTTACATTTGAATTCAATGTCATCATTTCACTTACACTGGTTGCTTTGTCTGCTTTAACAGATATAGTGAAAAGTACTTCATTACTACTCAAATCTACATTCTCAACAGCTGCATAACTCATGGTTACATTGCCATTTTCAAGAATTCCTATATTAGCATTGTTGATATCTAAAGATCCACTGTTTACACCTACAAGCTTAGCATCTTTAAGGTTCATTGTAAACTGGAATCCTGCCAACTCATCCATATTAGATGCTGTAAATGGTATTTCTACGGTTTGTCCAGCTTCTATATTGGTTTCATCAACATTAAAGATAATTCCTGTATTTGATCTTGGCTCTGTAAGCGCATTTACCACATCAGTAGTAGCACTAGAGTTAACATCTCCAATTTTTACAGCTACTAAATCCTGACCTGTTTTGGTCTCATTCAAACCTTGATATTCAAAAGCATCAGTGTAAGGGAATGGATTCTTAGCATCTAAAGTTTGTCCTTTAACAGGGAATCTCCAGCTTGCATTTCTGAATTCATCATTTACACCCAAGATTACTTTACGTAATTCTGTAAGGTCACTTGCTGTTACTCTTCCGTCATTGTTTGCATCAGATGCAATCACTTTGTAGGTATCATTAAAGACATCTAATCCTAAAATGTGTCTCTGAATCAATACAAGGTCAAGCGTTGTAACACCGTTAAGGTAATCACCACCTTTAGCTGCAGATACTTCATAATCCATATCTGAAACTACTTCCATTACATAATTACCAGCTGCATCAGGTTGAACTGTTTTAGGGAACTCAGGTAAATTAGTTTCAAATGTTACGTTTACATTTTTAACTGCATTACCAGTTGAAGTCAATACTGTACCAGAAACGATAGGTTTGTTAGTATCACAACCTCTGATATTAAGTAAAGTTGAGCAGAAGTCTGTATTCCAAGCTTCATCCCATACACTTACTTCAACAGTAAAGTCACCACATGTTGTCCAAACTTTTCCAGCGCTTCTTGCTGATGGTAACCACTTATAAGCTCTACCTTGAGCATATTCTGCTGCTGTTGCATTTACACTTCCGTTTGCACCTGCTTTGTAGAAGTGCTCGTCATTGATTCTAGAATATATTGGAGCCACTTTATCAAATGTAAAGTATAGTTTAGACTGAGGTGTACAGTTATCAAATGCACCTTTGTCGAAATCTTTAGCCCACAATTCAACCATCTTAGGATTAGTCTGCATTACAGCTGTGTTGATGCTTACACAGTAAGGCGTAGGTGCTTTTTTGTCCACTACCATTACTGTACTTTCACATTGTGCTACATTACCACATCCGTCAGTTACTTTCCACAATACTTTGTGGCTAATGTTCTCTGCGTCTAAGATAAACGCTGTCGCACCTGTTCCTACTGGTATTTTCACAGTCTCACCACTTGCTTTTGTAGGTCTGATGTACGTTACATACACTAGATCTGCCAATGGTGCTCCTGGATGTTGTTGCTGTAATTGTGCCCAAACTGGGTTTGGTGCTCCTGTAGCCAACAATCTTGTTTGAGCTACCCAAATACCATTCCATGATTTGTTCACAAAGCTTGATGCTAATCTGTCTACTGTACCATTGGCCCAGCCGTCAAAGAACATCTGCCACTTAATCCAGCTTTCGTCAGCACATACTAACGCGTCTGTTGCTGATGCTTCTAGTGCTACCTGAGCCTCACATCCTCCGTTAGGATTAAGTGCGCTTGGGTTTGCTGCAAACATCTGATCTTGACATGTCAATACTGGTTCGATTTCGTCTTTGTAAGTATAGAAGTGAACAAATGGTCCTCTATCTTCACCAGTACACCAGTTTTTATAGTTGTACTCTACTCTCCACTTCTTACAAGCTCCATCTTCGAATAAGAAAGTATCAATTTTGATATTCTCACCGACGATATCACACTGACCGTAATTTACTATTGGTTTCTTGATAACAGGATTGTTAGCATCTCTAGCATCTGCTAAGTCAAAGCTACACTTATTCCACTCAGTCGTTGTATTATTTTGTGGGAACGTCACTGTAAATGGTGCCGTAATCGTCGTAACTGTAATGAATTGAACACATGTAACTACTGTATTACCTTTAGTTACTTTGAATGTTCTTCTTAGTGTTCCACTCTTACAAACATCATTGAATTGTCCAACCCACTGGTCTCTGTATGTAATGTCTATGTTAGAACAAAGATCATATGCTTTAGGTAATCCTGTCATGGTAAGGCTAGAACTAACTGGCGTGTCAGCATCTAAACTTAAGTTCAACTCCATATCACATGTTACTGTAACATCAGCAGGACAAACCAAAACTGGAGGAAGCTTATTCTCTACTCTTACAGTCACCCAAGTGGTATTGTAATTATCTCTCATTCCATTAATGATAAGATTATCACCGTACACACCATTCATGTTACCATCATCCCATACTCTCAATTCCACATCGTGTAATCCAAACTCAGCTCCTGCAGGGATATCCTCACAACAGAACTTAACATATTCACCACCATCTGTATCAATGATAATATTATTATCTCTAGTATCATTAGGGTGTGCCCATACATTGTTTGGAACGTTGTCCACAGGTGAGTGATTGTATGTGCTATTGTTATTATGATTGTTTGCTCCTATGTTTCCACATGAACCACCACTCAATCTTCTAACTTCAAGTTTCACATCTGTACAGTGGTCATATGAACCATTATCAGCTGCGTCTGCATAAAGTTTAGCAAAACCGTCACCTTCACCACCGGTAAGACTTAAAACTATGTTTTGTAAGCCTATCGCTACTGGTGGACTAAAGTCACCTACAGTTACGTAGTAATAACATCTAGAAATATTACCACACTCATCCATGATAGTATACTCTACTAAATGTCTTCCTTTTTCAAGACCTTCCACTCTAACTTTAATATCGTGTTCGTCGTGTCCAAGGAAACCACCTGTTACTATGGTTCTTCCTGGTCCAAATACTTTTGCAGTAAATGAAGCAACAGAAGAACAACCATCAACCATTACAGCTGGTACAGGTAAGTCACTATGTGCAACACATCCCCAAGGATCTACACCAATAGTGATATCGTCAGGACATTCGATAATCTTAGGTCCTTTAGTATCGTTAACTTTGATAACCTGAACATGTACTCTTGGATTTGTAGAAGATAGTGGTAAACACATATTTCTAACTTTCCAAGTTCTCAATATTTCATAACTACCTGGACAAATGTCAAAGATTTCGTCAGAAACATTTACACTCACCATACATAGGTTACCTGTTTTATTAACCGGTGTACCATTTAATGATGGGAAGCCTGTATTGGAAGCATTGGTAAGACTTGGCGTTTGTTTAACGTCAGTACATTCTAATGCTTTGTCATTAGTAAAGTCTGCCGGCCAAACAATGTTATCAAGATTTAAACCTTCAATAGTTATGATTTGGTCACAGCTTACTGTCTCACCATTACCATATGTTGAAGTCCAAGTTCTTGTTATGATTGCTCTCGGTGTAGCACACTGACCTCTATCATCAAACCAATCTTTGTAAGTGATTACTGCACCTGGCTTACAAGTTCTTAAGAAAGCTTCACCAGTTTTCAATGCGCCAGGTACTTTCGTTCCATCTGCCAAAGTGATGATAAATCTTTCATTTACATCTGTATTACAAGTTACTGTAACATTCGCAGGACAATTGATTTCAGGAACCAATTTCTCCTCAATTGTCACTGTACCCCAACAACTGTTGCCTGTACCATTACAATCTACGATGCTCACTTTGAAAGTCTGATCTTTGTCGGAGATGTCAAAGAAGTTTGCATGAGGGATACCACTTAAAGTAGTAATCTCAATACAATATCTGTCAAAACATCTGTAATCATTACCTTCTAACAACATATCAGGATTAATTCTAGCTTCACAATTGTTGTCTAGAGATAAGTTGATATGGTCATTACAAGTAATCGTGTTACTTGGGATGTTTTCTTGTACCACTACAGTAAATGAACATGTTGCAGTGTTACCTGCGATATCAGTTGCTGTTGCTGTAATTACGGTAGTACCAATCGGCAAATTAAGATTTGCAGGACTGTAAGTTACTACTGCACTACAATTGTCTGTGGCAGGTACAGCACCAGGCCATTGGAAGGTACATTGACCTGATCCTAGTCTGAATGTCTGGTTACCCGGACAAATAATAGATGGTCTAGTAACGTCCCTTACAGTTACCGTTGCAAAACAAGCTGCTTCATTTCCACAATCATCAATTACTTTAACCAATACTTGATTTGGACCTAAGTCTGCACAAGTAAAGTTCAATTTTGACAATTGGAAAGTAAGGTCTGCTGCTGCACTACATGCATCAACTGCACCAGCTATTCCACCTTCGATCACATCACCCGCAGTGATAGATACTTTTCCATCTGCATCAAGATCTACATTAATATTTTTACATGTAAACACAGGTGGTCTAGTGTCTCTAATTGTAATTCTTTGAACACCACTACTTCTATTTCCACAAGGGTCAGTTGCTGTCCAAGTTCTAGTAATGACACCTGTAAATCCACAAGTTCCTGGAGCAAAAGTCTCAGTAAATTCTATACAAATGAACTGAGAAGGTGCACAGTTGTCAACAGCGGCTGCTACTCCAAACTCTGCAAATGTTGCAGTTGGTGCAAAACTTCCTGTTGCAGGATTACAAGTAAATGATTTAACTACATATGGTCCTGTACATTCAACAGTTACGTTCAATGGAACCGTAATTTCAGGAGCTTTAGAGTCTCTTACAGTAACTACTTGATTCCAAATTTGTGCGTTATTGGATGCATCTCTTACAGTCCAAATGTTAGTCAATGTGTAATTGTAATGAGCACACAATGCTTGGTTAGGACTCTTAGTAGAGTTTTGTACAAAAGCAATGGTCGGTGCAGCAGTACAGTTATCTTCTACATCATTTGGATTTAATACCAATGGTGCAGGTACATTATCACATTCTACAGTGATATTTTGTGGTTTACCCACCAATATCTCTGGTTGTTGTGAATCTAAGACTAAGATAGTAAATGTACAAGTCGCTGTATTACCATCATTGTCAGTAGCAGTATATCTGATGGTGTAAGGTCCTCCTACAGGTATTACATCTCCAGGTACAAATTGATTTGTTGGAGCGGCAACCACTGTAAGTGGAACATCACAGTTATCCACTGCATATGGTATATCCCAATTTACTTTTGCACTACAACGATCTACGTCATTATTCACCATGATCATTGAAGGACAATTAGTAAAGAATGGCATTGCTCTGTCTACTACAGTAATGTTCAATGAACAACTACCTTCATTACCAGCAGCATCTCTTACATAATATCTCAATACACTTAAACCTTCTTCAAAATCATAAGCTACATTTCTATTTCCGCCTGCAGCAATAAGCTGTGTAAGTGTAAATGGTCCTGCTACAGTTCCATCAGGGTTAGTGATGCTGTATGTGTAAACCGTAACTCCACAATTATCCGCAGGTATAGGGTGTGTCCAAGACATCTGGCTTTCGCATCTAAAGATTTCCGTAACTAATGGATTGTTAGGAATAGATGCACAACTTACAGTTGGCACTTGTCTGTCTTCAACAGTCACTCTGATTGAACATGTACTTGTATTACCAGCTACATCTGTTGCAGTCCATATTACTGTAGTTGTACCCACAGGGAATACAGCACCCGCAAGTGTAGCTGTGTTGTTAAAGTTATTTCTAAGTGTAACGGCTCCTGTACAGTTATCAGCTGCAGTTGCATTTAATGCTGTTGCAGGAACTGTATATGAACATGCGTTATTGTCAGCTGAGAATACAAATGGACTACCCGCAGGGCAAGTAATAGTAGGTACTTGTCTGTCTACCACCACGATGTTAAATGAACATGTGCCTATCAAAGTACCATTTGCTTCAGTAATTCTGTATGTTACTGTACTTGTACCCAAATTGAATACTGAACCCGCTGCGCTATTGTTACCGGAAGCTGATGTAGCACCTGTAATTGTGTATGTCACAGTGTAAGGACAGTTGTCAAAATTGAATCTTGGAGCCACTGCATCAGCGGTAGAAGTCCAAGTACAAGTGTTATTGTCTGTTTGGAATGTTTGCGTTACAGATGGACAGTAAATCTCAGGGTTCTGAGTATCTACAACCGTCACTGTAAATGTACATACCGCAGTATTGTTATTAGCATCAGTTGCTAAGTATCTGATCACATAAGTTCCTATTGGCCAAGTACCACCTTGAGCAGGACCTGCATCAGTTCTTTGAACATTAGTATATCCACAGTTATCAGAAGCAATTGGATTTGCCCAAGTTACTGTAGATGAACATAAATCTGGAGAGTTGCTTGCTGTAAAGTTGGATGGGCATTGTACAAATACCGGAACGGTATTGTCCGTAACCACCACATCAAAGAAACAAGTATTAATATTACCGTTAACGTCTCTCACGTTATATCTCACTCTTGTAGTACCTACAGGGAAGTTATAAGTTGTAGCTAATGAGCCACCACTCAATAATGTTCCTGTTAGGTTGAATGGTCCAAAAATATCACCATTCGGTAACTCCAATCTGTAAGTATATAGACTTATTGTACAATTATCTGTAGGTGTAGGATGATTCCAAGAATGTGGCGCCGCACAATCTGCATCATCAGCACCTGTATTAAGCGCAACATTAGTAGGACAAGCAATCGTTGGTACGACATTGTCTCTTACTTCAAAGTTAACTGTACATAGACTTGTGTTACCTGAACCATCCGTTGCAATAAAGTCAATCGTGTAGAAACCAGGTCCATAATTACCTGTAGCGTCTGCTCCAGCATTAAAGAAAGGATCATTATGATTGATGGAAGCTACTGAACAATTGTCAGTCGCTGTTGCCACTAAAGGAATATTCACTACACATGCATTTGCAGGTACAAAGTAAACTGCCTGAACAGATGGACAAGTAATTACTGGAGCAGTAACGTCTCTTACGACCACGGTTGCTGTACATGTAGATCTGTTACCCGCTGCATCAGTCACGGTATAGGTTACAAAAGAAGTACCTAAGTTAAATGTTTGAGTAGTAGGTACACTGTTTTGACCTGTAGCAGGGCTATTTGCGGTAGTTACACCAGTAATAGCATAGGTTACTGTAAGGCCTGCAGTCATACAATTATCACTAAACACAGCTGCGTAAGGAGCAGGTAAAACGCCTACACAAGTAGCATTTGCATTTAATGTGATATCTTGAGGACAAGAAACTACTGGAGCATCATCGTCAGTTACGGTCACGTCTACTGCACAAGTACTGGTATTTCCACCAAGGTCTGTAGCTATGAAAGTAACTCTAGTTGTTCCTGATATACCATTAGTACCTGGATAGAACAAACCTGAAGTAAATCCTGAAACAGCTGTAGCTGCACTAGTAGCCGCAGGATTTGGCAATTGTGATGGAGCTGCTGCACCATTTCCAAAGAAATGAGAAATAGCAACATCTGTACAATTGTCACTCACTGTAGGTTGTAATGGCACGAATGCTGTACATCCCGCAGAAGGATCTGTACCCACAGTTACATTAGCTGGACAAGTTATTACCGGGTCTCTGTCGTCTACAACTGTAATCACGAATGAACAAGTTGCAGTGTTTCCACTCATATCTGTTACTAAATAACTTTCAGTATGTGTACCTGCTCCATAATTTTGAACAGCTGCACCTTTACCGTTAGTTAATTGGGTAATAAACATAGGACAGTTGTCAGAAGCCACTGGAGCTGTATAAGCAATATTTACAGAACAGTCATTAGCCGTAGCTGGTTGAGTGATCACAAAACCTCCTACAGGTGCTGATGGTGTCACCGTAAATCCTGCATTAGTAATATTAATTGTAATATTTTCTGGACAACCTGTAAACTGTGGTAATACATTATCAACAACGGTTACCGTGAAGGTACATACTGAGATGTTTCCACTGGCATCAGCTGAAGAATAGGTAACTACTGATGTACCTTTTGCAAAAACATATGCATTTACTGCACCTGTTCCGTTAGCTACGGTTTGATCAGGGTTTAGTATAGAATATGTCAATACCGGTGGTACAGTACAATTATCTGTATTGGTTACCGGAGCTAAGCTTCCACTTGTCCATGTACATCCTGTATTAGGACTCACGTTCATAGTGATGTTAGCAGGGCAAACTAATGTAGGGGCAATTGCATCTACAACAGTCACATTTGCAATACATGTAGATGCATTACCATTTACATCAGAAACGAGAAGTACTACGTCATTCTGACCTAAATCAGCACATGTAAATTGACATGTACCATTAGGTGTAGTAAACGAAAACATACTATTGATTGTAACTGCAGCGCCGAGTATATTATCTACTGTATTCATAATAAAACAGAATTGCTGACCAGCTGTTAACGTAACTGCTGTGGTTCCTGTTTGATTATTTAACCCTGAATTATTAGTCAATTGACTTGTTACACCATTAACACTATATAAGAAAGGGTCATAGAATGGACCGTCAACATCCATTGTTTGATAATTCCATGAAAAACTTAATGTTCCGTTAACTGGTGCATTTATGCAATAAGTAGTGTTTACATTACCGCCAGCACCAGTATTACTTCCAGTAATTTGAATATTACTTGGTGCACCAGCCGTATTGACGCTTCCATTACCACCATTTGCATTGAAAGTCCAATTTGCAGGAGCAAAACTTCCAGAGAAACCTGTGGTTGTAGGACATACATTAACATTTGCAATACCACAATTGTCACTGCTACCACCATTAACATCTGCTGCTACGATACTCGCTGTACCGGCTGCATTTAAGAAGATAGTGATGTCTTTGCATTGTGCAATAGGCTCTTCGAAATCCTGAACAGTTGCTGTGTAAGTACAAGATACTGTTGGCGTCAAAGGAGTAAATACCCCAGCCACCAAAGTACCCGCGATGGCATGCACTGTATTCACACCAACATTAAATGCAGTGGCGTTTACAGTACTTAGTGTCACTGGTGATGCCATAGATGCGATTGTTGTCGCACCTGTCACCCAATATCTGATTGTGAACTCATCAGCACAATCTGCATTGATTTCTGCAGGAATCAAATTCATAAATGTGTTGCAAGAGCCTGCATCAGTTGCTGCTGTAAAGTCAGCAGGACAAGTGATGATTGGTCCTGAATAAGTCACTGTAATCTCAGTAATAGTGGTACACATTGGGCCATTAGCACCATTAGTACCGTTATTAGGGTCAGTAACAGTGAGTCTGTAAACATAATCACCTGGAGTAGCTTCAGTAACTGTAACTGTTCCAGTTGTTCCTGCGATAGGACCAGCAGTAGGACTCACTCTTTCCCAACTGTATGTATATCCAACACCACTACCCGCTACAACAGTGCTAACTAATTGAACAGGCTGAGTGATACAAGAAGGATTTTCTATAGCAGTAAGGGTTACGATTGGTCTATTGACAACTCTTACCTCGATCGTTCCTACATAGAAACAGTCGTCACCAGCAAGACCATCAACATTATGTCCGATTCTAACATATATAGCTGCGTCAGAAGAAATATAGTCAAATGGTCCTGTAGCAGATAATAAACCTGTCGCGCCACCATTGACTGCGTTATTATAACTATTATAGTACCCAAGTACAGTTATGCTTTGTGGAGCAGGTACTGTAGGCAATGCATACGTTATACCTGTGAAAGTACCTGAATTTCCACCTGGAGTGGTTGGACAAGTTTCTAACAAAACATCAGTAAGTGCAGGTGCATCTATGATACTTAATGTAAATGTTGTTGCCAATTCAGCACATCCACCACATCTTTGCCATATTTGGTAAGTACCTGGAATAAATACAGGTTGGAAACTAACCGGTGCACCATTTCCTGCAATAGTTTGCACTAAAGCATTGCCAATAGGAGCAGCTAAAGGTGAGGTAGAAAGGTTGTAATACAACTCATATGTACAAGCAGCATCAGTATTTGATGTTGTAGATAAGGTCCAACCGTTATTATTAGCACACTGAACAGCTGTGTTTGGAGATGTTTGCCATCCACCTGTTGGTGCAAAGTTCGGTTGTACTGTGATACTAAATTTAACTTCAGCACCTTGACAAGTTACACCATTTAATGTAATCTGTGGCGTTACACCGATAGTAACTACGTTAGGGAAATTGTTTCCATTTTCACCCATCCACATTAACTCAGGTGCATTATTTGGTAAGCTATTTAAGGTACCCGGGGCTACCACAAGCGGATCGCTACTGGTAACTAAATAGGAAACTGTAGCTATCCCTACACCTGTGGCAGGATCTACCAAACATGCAGGTACCATTTGCTCTAAGTATTGTAAATCTATTTTTCCATTGTCACCCAAACATACAGTTATGTTGTTTGGTGTGATCGCCATAGGAGGCGCAGGAAGGACGAAAGCATCCTGACTACCTACACACGCTGCATTAAACGAAGCCGGAACAGCATCGATAATAGCAGATGTTTGAGCATTGAGAGGCATTTGAATATTTGATGGATAAATTGGAGGCGTCGGACTTACTACAGGTATACCATTCCCAGCGGGGATTGAACCACAATTTGCAGTTCTAACAGGAACTACTTCCACTCTGTAACATCCCACTGCAGGGTTTATCCATGCAGGAACTATTTGCCAGCCACCGACAACAGTATTAGTCACAGTATTAACCAATCTGTATCTCCATGCATATCCAGCCGGTGCTGTACTTCCAGCCGCAGCAGTTAAGCTACCCCCAGCACAAACCGGTGCAACGGTAAGAGTAGGCGGAGCAGGGAATGTAATGAAATCTCTGTTTAATGATCTACAAGTAATATCTGCGACTGTGCCTGCGGCAGCACCGTCAGGTGATGCACCACATGCTGTCGTTGCTCTCACATTTACTCTGATATTGTGGCAACCAGCAACAAAATTAATGGCTTGAAGGCCTGCAAGATTTACAGGACCAAACGCAGTTCCATTATTCGAACCCGTGTAGACCAACTCCATACCTGTAGGTATAGAAACTGGTGCAGAAAGGGTAACTGTAGATACATTAGTTGTAGCACCACAATTAGCTGCCATGCTTACAGTAGGAGTCACAGTGCTTAAATCAGGCCAAACAATAAATGTTCTAGTAGCCTCACAACTAGCATCAGGACTCACGGTTCCTGCTGCGGTAGCGCCACAAGCTGATGTCAAGGCATATCTAACAGATAATGAATGACAACCCGGAGCTATATTTGTAGGTAGTGTGGTACTGTAAGCACCACCATCTAAACTATATCTAAGTTCAAAACCAGGTACTACAGCAGGTACCACATCCCAGTTTACTGAGATATTGGTATTTCCGCATGTGCTACCTTTGGTAATGGAAGTAATATTGCTGGTAACATCTGGGAAGATGGTCATTTGTACAGCGTTACTAGCCTCACAAGCAGGTAGTGCCGGAGTACCTATAGGGAATGAACCACATGCCGCTGCTAATACGTATCTAGCTCTAACTGAATAACATCCAGCTGCTGTTGTGCTTGGATTGGTTGCCCAAGTCACACCATTGTCTATACTATATTGAACAGAGTATCCTGGAACAGCTGGTACAGTAGGTAATGTAAACATAGTAGCACATGTATTTGCCGTAGCTGTAATAGTTGGCGGTGGTGGCGTATTGTGTAAGTAAATTGTTGAACTGACTCCACATGCGGGATCAATTGACTCTCCGCTGGTACCTGCTAAAGTACTTCCACAATCAGCAGCCAACACATATCTTGCTGCAACAGGTCTACAACCAACTTCAAACCAATTAGAAGGGAAAAACAATCCCGGAGCTAACCATACACCATCCCAGCTTAATTGTATATTGAATCCAGTTGGAGGAGGAGCATAGAAAATTGTAAGACCTGCACCAGGGCACCTTTGTAAATCAGTTAAGGTTAAAGAATTAGCCCAGTTTATAATTGCACTAGTTGGGAATATAATAACATTTACAGTATTACTTTCTGCACAGGCACCTGGCCCTGCCGTTAATGGTGCTACAGTTCCACAAGCCGCAGTATTGACATATCTAGCTTGTACTGAATAACATCCTGCTGTAGTGGGAATTACAGGTGCATCTGTCCAATCAATGATAGTCCCTGTAGATGTGTTTACTACTCTGTATTGAGTAGTGAACCCAACAAATGAAGGCACTGTCGGCAATGTAAACGCTGCATTACAGGTATTAGCTGGCGCAGTAATTACCGGCGCTGCTGGATAAATCAATGCATTTACAGGAGCACTAGCTGCACAAGCTGCATCTGCACTACTTGCACCCGCAGGGTTAGTACCACAAGCTGCCGCAAGTACGTATCTTGCTCTTACTGTGTAGCATCCTGCTAAAGTAGTGCTCGGAGCCGCCGACCAACTGCCTGAATTATTGAGTTCATATTCTACATTAAAACCAGTCACTGGTGTAACAGTAGGTAGCGTAAACATAGCATTACAACTACTTGCTGGTTGAGCTAATGTTGGCGCGGTAGGGAAAATGACTACGCTTACCGTGTTACTAGTTGCACATGCACCAGGGCCTGCTGTATTAGCCAGTGTGGCTCCACAGTCTGCTCCAAGTACATACCTTGCTGCAACTGTATAACATCCAGAAGAAGTAGGGACAGTAGGGGCAGCCGCAAATGCTCCACCATCTATAGAATACTGCACAGAAAAACCTGGAACAGCAGGAACCGCAGGTAATGTGAATGCACTATTACAAGTGTTTATTGGCGCAGTAATCGTTGGTGCCTGTGGGAAAATAACCACATTAACAGTGTTACTGATACCACAAACACTTGGCCCCGTAGCGCCCGCAGGTGTCGTTCCACACGCTGATGCAAGAACATACTGTGCCCTTATATTGTAACATCCTGGAGTCGTAGGTAAAACAGGTGTACTGGTAAAAGCACCACCATTTATACTCCACTGAACATTAAATCCAGGAGTAGGGGTAACAGTTGGTAAAGTGAATGCTGCCGCACATGTGTTGGTTGGTGCAGTTAATATTGGAGCTTCAGGGAATATAACTACATTTTCTGCGTTGCTTGGAGCAGTACATGAAGAAGTAACTCCATCAGAAAATGAACCAGCAGGAACAATATTAAATGGCAATGAACCACAAGCTGCAGCTGTTACGTATCTAGCCCTAATTGAGTGACAGCCTGCCGCTAAATCATTAAGCGTCACACCTACTGTTGCGTATGCATCAGAAAATGCAGCACCGTAATGACCACCCCAATATCCATTGTCAGCGCCACCATGTTCTATATAAATGGATCTTACACCAGGACCATACCCGCTGAAAGTATGCGATATCTGTAAAGGTGTTAAACCGATAAACATTGGAGCTCCTGGAGTACCTTGACCGAAAGAAGCGATAACGTTATTTGAAGCATCTCTTAATTCGTATCTTACATAGTATGGATCTGGACCAGCTGCGCCACATAGTGCGTTTAAAAATATTGATCTAACTACCTCACCCACATTAATATCTGGAGCTGAATCCAAATATCCAGCAGTGTAACCTGCAGCTAATAAATCAATAGTTTGGCTTTTTCTAAGGCTTGCAGTGTTTTCAGGACAGCTGCCATAAGATGTTATAAATAATGGATTAGACGCTGCCCAACCGTTTCCAGAACTTGAAATAATATTCCAACCTGAAGTACTTCCTGTTTGAGCACTATTATTACTTACTAAATTGTTAAAAGGAGTTGTGCTCCATGGTCCTCCATCTACACTGTATTCCACGCTAAAACCTGGAACCGCTGGTACACTTGGTAATAAAAAGTTTGAACTACAAGTATTGGAAGGAGCAACTATTGTTGGAGGAGTAGGATAAACTACAAAATTGTGTACTTTTCTGCAAGCCGAAGGTGAATCACCATCTGCCGTAGAGTTGTCACAATTAGCCATTTGGCGTATCATTAGGTTATGACATCCTGGAGCAATACCTGTAGGTAAAGCTGTACTGTATGCACCACCATTAAGGCTATATTCATAAGTTACATTAGTTGGTGCCGGTGGTAATCCTGTAACGGAAGATACCGTACCATTGCTACCACTAGAACAAGTGGTGTTCACTGTAATATTGGCAGTACTTAAATCATCAAATAAGACAAAGTTGGTTATAGCAGATGCAGGCGTAGGATTACCTGTACCACAACCAAAAAATCCTGCAGAATTGGTATTTAATCTGTAGGATATAGTGTGACATCCTCTGCTTAATGTAGCTGGAATCGTAGAGCTGTAAGCACCACCATCTATGCTATACTCATATGAGAAACATGAGTACAAAGGATTTGGAATAACAGAGATAGTAGCAGCGCAAGTTAGATTGCCCACTATACTGGCTGCAGCTAGTGCAGGAGGTCCGTTAGTACCAAAGTATATACTATATGTAGTAGTAGTACTTGGTATCATCATACCTGGAGTATAGGTGTTGCCACCACAAGTAACATTAGTAGTAGCAAAAACAGCTACCGTAATACAGTGTGGCCCTGCTGGGACACCGCTAGGTAAGCTATTGGCAAATGCCGGACTACCATCTAAGGAATAACGATACTCATAGCCTGCTCCTGGGGTCACAGGTGCTATAGTAGCATTTACAACAGCATGATTGCCGTTGGTACAAACATCCGCAGGACTGAAAGTCATTGATGATATCGTCGGTGCAGTAGGGCACGCCTGACCAATCAATGTTTCGGAACCTAACGTGAAGAAGCAAAGAAACAAAATCAACATCCAGCCACTAAAAGTGCTCGATGGACTTTGCTTTTGCAATAAAACGTTTAAGTTTTTCATAAAAAATAAAGTTTTGGTTATTAAATTTTAAAAGAGATTGAGCTATAAAGTGTGTAAGTTTACGCTCAAGTGGAGTTATAAAATATTAAGGGGTGTATATCAGAAATGAGCTTTTTGATGTACCTGATGAGTGTATATGATGAAGAAAAAATCACCGAAACACTCAAAAATTTGGGTTCAAAAAACTTATAAAAAATGTTAAAATTATTTTTTGGACGAGATGAAAATGTAGTTATTTTGGAGAAAATAAGTAGATGATTCCATAAAATAACCACCATGGTACCACAGAAAGTGTCTGTGGACATACTCATTTGTAAAGCATTTCTAAAGTTGCTCATGGTTGGTTATTAAATCTGTTTAGCATATGTATCTTTTTTAAAATCAATTAATTGGATACATATTATTCGTTCTATTAATTTGTTACGAGCCTCTTATTAGACCCTTTACAGCGCAAAGATAAATAAAACGATTATATCCAGAAAATTTTTTAATATATTTTTTTCAAATATGTTAATTATTTATTTAATATGTGATTACATGATTTAGTAGCGTTAAACAGATCTTTCCACCAAATGGAAAAATATTCATGTACGCATTATCGATAACTTTTTTACAAATGTTTGTGTACTGATTGAGATTGGTAAAAACTCAACCAAATCAAAAATGCATACTTTTCCGATATATAAAATGAATAACAGATGTACTGTAGGTAACATGAAGTTGGACTTTTGAAGCTCTTTGAAATGATTTCACTTATAAATTTATGTTCCTGTTTTTTCAAAGGCTTTTTATGAAGCTTCATTGATGACTTAAACAACAATTCATAATAGCGTCCAGTGGGAACTCGTGGGAACTCAGTGGGAACTCGTGGGAACTCAGTGGGAACTTAGTCGGAATGCAGTATGAACTCAGTAGGAATGTAGTAGGAACTCAGTAGGAATGCGGTTATACCATCTACGGAGTATCGTGGGAGTATCATGGGAGCATCATGGGAGCATCATGGGAGCATCTATGGATTATCTTTGGAGTTGGCATTGTATTAGACTAATTCAGGAAAGAGATTATGAGCTAAATATAATTTTGAATGGATCGCTCTTTCAAAAATACAAATGCATTACTTCACTCTAACAACTTAAATAGCAGTTGGTTATTGATAGTAGGTATCATTTCATGACAATATTTCAATAGTTGTTCTTCGGTAATTTTAGGCAAATTGAAAGCTAAAAAGAATTGGTAATTGCTTCCAATATTCCAATATACATTATCTTTACTGTACACGATTTTCACCTTGCCAATATAAGCTTCTTTAAATTTAATTTTTTCCTTTTGGCCTGGAACAAACTCTCCATTTTGGACTTTAGAGCTTAGGGTTACTTCCAAGAAATCAGGACTCTCATCAAATACAGGGTTAGTCATCATTTTCAAAAGTATACCTGTATTTGCCATGTCAGCATCTTCCCATTTATAAAAGCAAGATTTAGCCTTGACATCACCCATGTTACCTACGGGCTTAACCATGATATTTTCAGGCACTACTTGCAACGTAGCCCCTACGCTTTCAATGGTTAATAGCTCGCAGGGATTATATAATTGAAGTTTTACCGGATCTGTGGTTAAACCAAAGTTGAAATTGGAAAAATGGCTTCTTTCCTGTGCCCTTAAATCAGAAAACAAGATTGTAACAGCTAATATAAATATATATTTAGTCATGATATCAAAATTATACGGCAAAAGTATAGCTTAATCCTGATAAAATAAACTTAACGCAGATTTTAACATCGATTTAAGATAACCAAATGCTAATTGATAGTCAAAAATGAACATTCAAAAGCTGCAAATGAACATTCAAAAGGCTTGCTTCAAACCAGTGCTCCTATCGTTTCTTGATTGTAGTTTACAAGATTTTGCAATCTATTTATGATTGATATCCAAATTATTTATCAGGATCACTTATATGGAAGTTATATTTGAAAATACATTAATGTGCGTCTAAATCTTTTTAAATTATCTATATAATATTATTATTTTAATACTGTAACATATTGACTAAGTATTTACTTTTTGTCCATTTTGCTTTCCTTGGAAAGATTTGAAAACAAACCACCATAAGCCAATCTTTAGGAGAATGAACAACAAAACCCATACTAGTATGACTACCTTTGGATGCATGAATTCCTTTTTTGTTTTGCTGAAAAAAAGAGTAGTAAAAAACAACAGTATAAAATACCCAATACCTGTTAAAATTATTCTGGCATTACTATATTGTACTAAATAGTTTTCAGAAGTAATCAAAACTGGATAATTCACTTTAGATAAATTACAACTCACATAATGGAGTATAAAAATGAAAACAGATGGTATCACAGCAAACAGATATAAAAAGAAATCGCCGTTAAGGTTTGTTTGACTATTGAATTCTTGGTAGCAGAAATACCATAAAAGGAATAACCATATGTACAGTAACACCCAAGAAATCTTTAGAGGAGTTGTCCATTTGACATTATATGAAGGTTTATCTCTTTGTAGCATAATAAAAATTACATTTCCATCCTAGGTGAAGGCGATACACTTTGGTCTGCGAAGTCGTCTTTTAAAAATTTGTAATAGCCTGCTATACCGATCATACCTGCATTATCTGTACAAAACTCAAAATCCGGGATATAAGTATGCCATTGATTTTTTACACCTTGCTCTAGGAATGTTGCCCTTAGTTGGCTGTTGGCAGAAACACCACCGGCTAAACCTATATGTTTTATTCCTGTTTGCTGACTCGCTAATGAGATCTTCCTGATTAAGATATCCACGATGGTTGTCTGCACAGAGCAACAAATATCATTTAAATTTTCTGCAATAAATTGTGGGTTTTGTGCCATTTCCCTTTGGAGAAAATAAAGTATTGATGTTTTTAAGCCGCTGAAACTAAAATCAAGGTTGGCCACCTGTGGTTCTGGAAATTTAAAGATGGGTTTACCTTTCTGTGCTAGTGTATCGATAATGGGACCTGCAGGATAATCCAAGCCTAACATTTTTCCTGTTTTATCAAAAGCTTCTCCGGCAGCATCATCTATCGTGGTACCCAATATATCCATAGTAATATAATCATGTACTCTGACAATCTGGGTGTGACCACCGGATACCGTAAGACATAGAAAAGGAAACTCTGGAAAAGGCATTTTGGCAAAGTGTGCCATAACATGAGCTTGCATATGATGTACTTCTACCAAAGGAATATCTAGACTAAGGGCAAGTGCTTTGGCAACAGAGACTCCCACGATCAAACTTCCCAAAAGCCCTGGGCCTCGAGTAAAGGCGATACCGTCAAGTTCGTTTAAATTTTTACCCGCGGCATTTAAGGCTACATCTATTACGGGTAGAATATGTAATAAGTGTTGTCTACTTGCCAATTCTGGAATAACACCACCGTATTGCTGATGCACTATTTGATTTGCAGTTTTATTGGACAAAACTATACCATTTTCTATAATGGCGGCACTCGTATCATCGCAGGATGACTCAATGGCTAGGATAACGATATTTTTTTTTGACAAGTTTTGTGTGAATTTACTGTATTATTATAAAAAAATAAATATTTTTGCCTTCGATACGCCAAAAGTGATTTTGGATGCATCAATAAAAGGAATGAACGATAAAAATCAGGTTTTTGTTTTTCATTGTGTTTTTTATAATTATTTCAAAGAATTAATAACCTTGTCAATTTTTTAAACCACTTTTTATGAGTAAAATAATCAATATTGTTCTTGTGTTAATCACTTTGGTATTAGCATATTGGTTGTATGCATCTATTCAGGATCCTATAGCTTTTCATGGAGAGCGTGATAAAAGAAAAGATGCTGTGATTGCAAAACTAAAAACCATTCAGGCAGCACAGGATGTCTATCGTCTAGCTACTGGTAAATACGCAAAAACTTTTGATAGCTTAGCCGCAGGTATCATGAATGGTAAAGTTCCGATCGTAAAATTAGAGAAAGATCCTTCTGATCCTACTAATGAAGACAAATTTATCAAAACAGTAACTTATGTTTCAGCTAAAGACACCCTGTTTTCTACGTTAGGAAAAAGTATCAATTTAGACTCTCTAAAATATGTACCTTATGGAGAAGGTGCTTTGTTTACAATAAACGCTGACACAATGACACACCAAAATTCTTTGGTCAATGTAGTAGAAGTGGGTACTAGATATAAAGAATTCATGGGCCCTTTTAAGAGTCCTAATTATAAAAAATACGATAAGTATTACGATCCTGAAAAGTTACTTAAATTTGGAGATATGAACTCTCCGAATACTAACGGTAATTGGTAACAAATCATAGGGATGCTTCAAAAAGATTTTAAACATATCGGACACCATTCCGAATCATATCAACTGTCTGTCGTAATAATGGCAGACAGTTTTTTTTATAGTATATTTGATGACCAAAATTCACTGATTACTCATCATTCTTATAAAAATATTCATTTTTCTGATGAGAGTATACAAGTCATCTTAGAAGATCAAGCCTTAAATCATCAGTATAACCAAATCAATGTAGTTTCTTTAGGTGGAAATGCACACCAATTGGCGCTACCTGATGATGACTTTATCCATTCGTTGCCTACTATGGCTTGGAAAGAACTATATAAAGAGCAATTGCCAGGACAATATATTTATAATTATTTTGGCATTACGCCATCACAATTAGACTTGTTAAATCAACTATTTAAAAATTACAACTACCCAATACATGATTTTTCATTTCTTTTGACTGCTTATTATATTGGTATTGATTCACCTTGTGTACACGTACATTTTGAAGAACATCTGATCACTATTTTTATTCAACATGAGGGGAAAGTACAGTTTTACAATACCTTTACATTTACCACAGAAAAAGATGTCTTATACTTTGTATTGGCGGCAATGAATTATGCACACCTAGATCCCAAAAGCAATAGTGTACAGGTTACAGGTTGGATTGATCCCAAATCAACCATTTTTACTTTGCTAAAATCCTATATATCTCAAATAACAATGCTTGAAGACGCAGATTTTTTAATTAATACAAAGGAAAACTATCAGGCTGCAAACTATTTTATTCACTTTATAAATAGATTATGCGCATTATAGGTGGTAGATTTAAAGGGAGAAAATTTATACCACCTGCCAAAAACTGGCCTACTCGACCCACTACTGATTTTTCAAAAGAAGGACTGTTCAATATTCTAAATAACAGAATCGATTTTGAATCTACGGTGATGTTGGATTTATTTGGTGGCACAGGAAATCATAGTTATGAATTTATATCGAGAGGATGTACTGATGTGACCTACGTGGATAAATTTCCTGGTTGTATTGCCTTTGTTACCAAAACTGCACAGGAATTAGATATACAAGATCAGATAAAAATTGTGAAGTCTGATGTCTTTAAGTTTTTACAGCATAATGTAAGACAATACGATTATATATTTGCAGGTCCTCCCTACCCTTTGCCCAATCTAAATGCCATACCTGATGAAATATTCAAATACAACACATTAGCAGATGATGGCCTGTTTGTTTTGGAACACAACCCAAACCATAATTTTAAAAACCATGTTAGATACCTAGAAGAACGGAACTATGGTACTACAATTTTTAGTTTTTTTAGGTAGATATTTAAATACCCCTAACTTTATATTGATGATTGGGGTCGTCTACTTTAATAATTTTATCATTTAGATAGTCGGATTCTACCAATCCATCTCTCAGCCTTACTATTCTATGTGCATGATCAGCGATATCTGGCTCGTGAGTTACCAAGATTACGGTATTACCAGCATTGTGGATTTTTTCGAAGATGCCCATGATTTCCACTGATGTTTTGGTATCCAAGTTACCTGTAGGCTCGTCAGCAAGGATGATTGCAGGGTTATTGACCAAGGCACGAGCTATGGCCACTCTTTGGCGTTGACCACCCGAGAGTTCATTGGGTTTATGTTCCATTCTGTCTGAAAGGCCCACCTTATGGAGTGCCTCGGCTGCCTTTTCACTTCTTATTTTTTTAGAATCACCTGCATATACCAAAGGTAAGGCTACATTGTCCAAAGCAGAAAGTCTAGGAAGCAGATTGAAAGTTTGGAATACGAACCCTATTTGTTTATTTCTAACTTCAGCAAGGTCTCCATCGGACATCATAGAGACATCTATGCCGTTCAGAATATAAGATCCCGCACTCGGACTATCCAAGCAGCCCAAGATATTCATAAGCGTTGACTTCCCTGACCCTGACGGCCCCATAAGTGCCACATATTCATTTTTATGAATGTCTAAGGTGACCGATTTTAGAGCCTGTATGATTTCGTCTCCCATCTTGTACATTCTGGAGATTTTGTCTAAGGAAATAATTTTTTGATTAGCCATAATATGCTTATTGAAAATTTGACCGCTAAGATAACAGCAATTTTCTATTTGATGGCAATTTATAGACCATAAGCATAAATCTATCGCCCAAAGTAGTTAGGAAGAAGGTTAAGGTGGAATTGTTGAGTTGGTGGAGATGGTGGAGTTGTTGAGTTGGTGAAGATGGTGGAGATGGTTGAGATGGTGAGGTTAAGGTTAAGATTAAGATTGAGATTGATGGAGTTGTTGAGATGGTGGAGATGGTGGAGTTGGTGGAGATGGTGGAGATGGTGGAGATGGTTGAGATGGTGAAGATGGTGAGGTTAAGATTGAGAAGGATTGTGTTGTTGAATTGTTGAGATGGTGGAGATGGTTTATTTGGTTGAGTTGGTGGAGATGGTTGAGTTGGTGGAGATGGTTGAGTTGGTGGAGATGGTTGAGTTGTTGAGTTGTTGAATTGGTTGAGTCGTTGAATTGTTGAATTGGTTGAGATGATGGAGATGGTTTATTTGGTGGAGTTGGTTTAGATGGTGGAGATGGTGATTGAGCGGAGTCGAAATCACATTAAAGTTGAGATTAAGGTTGAGATTAAGGTTAAGGTTTAGATGGTGGAGATGGTTTAGTTGTTTAGTTGGTGGAGTTGGTTACATTATTCAAATTATTTTACAGCTTTACAAATCACACCGCTTTACGATGGTAGCCTTAGATACTCCACTTGAAAATCGGTGGAGAGTTATATTTTTATTACCTTTGCAGCCAAATTTAAATGTTATATGTTATCAACCCAAAATATATCCCTTCAATACGGCAAGAGAGTTTTATTTGATGAAGTTAATGTTACCTTTAAAGAAGGAAATTGTTATGGAATCATTGGCGCCAATGGAGCTGGAAAGTCTACATTCTTGAAGATTCTTTCTGGAGATTTGGAAGCCAACAAAGGTAGTGTCCATCTAGAGACAGGAAAGAGGATGGCTGTCCTAAAGCAGAATCATTTTGAATTTGATGAAGTGACTGTTTTAAATACGGTATTGATGGGACATCAGAAACTGTGGAAAGTGATGCAGGAAAAAGATGCCATCTACATGAAAGAAGACTTTAGTGAAGCAGACGGCATCAAGGCATCAGAATTAGAAGAAGAGTTTGCAGAAATGGATGGATGGAATGCAGAATCCACAGCAGCCAATCTACTGAGTGGTATCGGCATCGTAGAAAGCGATCATTACAAGCTTTTGAAAGAAATGGATGGTAATCAAAAGGTGAGAGTGTTGTTGGCTCAAGCGCTTTTTGGAAATCCTGATGTTTTGATTCTTGACGAACCTACCAATGACTTGGATTTGCACACCATCACCTGGCTGGAAGATTTTCTTTTGGATTTTAAAAATACGGTTTTGATCGTTTCTCACGATAGACACTTTTTGGACACTGTATGTACACATATAGCAGACATAGATTATAATAAAATAAGTCTTTATACAGGTAATTATACTTTTTGGTACGAATCCAGTCAACTCGCATTGAGACAAAAGCAAAACGCTAATAAGAAAGCTGAAGAAAAAGTTAAAGAGCTTCAAGCTTTTATTGATAGATTTAGTGCCAATGCTTCAAAGTCTAAGCAGGCAACATCTAGGAAAAAAATGTTGGAAAAAATCAATATTGAAGATATCAAGCCATCTTCAAGGAAATATCCGGGCATTATCTTTAAACAAGCTAGAGAAGCGGGCAAAGAAATACTCAATGTCATTGGGCTCAATTACTCCCAAAATGGCGAAGTCCTGATTAAGGATTTATCTTTTAACGTCAATCATGATGACAAAATCACATTTATATCCAAAAACAGCTTAGCCACTACGGCTTTATATCGTATTTTGGCTGGCGAACTCAAACCTGACAGTGGTGTGATAGAATGGGGACAAACAATTACGTCATCCTATCTTCCCAACGAAAATGAAACCTTTTTCGCTACTGAACCCATGAATCTTATTGATTGGTTAAGACAATATTCCACAGAAAAAGACGAGTCTTATATCCGTGGTTTTTTAGGAAAAATGTTGTTTTCAGGGGAAGAAACTTTCAAAATGTCTAATGTACTTTCAGGAGGCGAAAAAGTAAGATGTATGCTTTCTAGAATGATGCTAACCGAAGCCAATGTTTTGATGCTGGATGAACCAACCAACCACTTGGATTTGGAAACCATCACTACTTTAAATAATTCATTGATGAATTTTCCTGGAACAGTGCTTTTTACATCACGCGACCATACGTTTACCCAAACGATTGCGACACGCGTTATAGAACTCGGACCCAAAGGTTTTATGGATAAACTGAAGACTTTTGATGAGTATATGGACGATAAAGATATTCAACAGCAAAGAAATTTGATTTATTAATATAGGATTATCAAAGTAATTTTTAATTTTACCCATAGATTGTAAAAAGGATAATCATGACCGTAAAAACAATGGCCGAAGTTTCTGCATCAGGCATAGAAGTAGAAATTCTTTTTTGGGTAGGATGTGCAGGCAGTTTTGATGCCAGGGCTCAGCGAGTTACCAAAGCTTTTGTACAGTTGTTGGAAAAAGCAGGTGTTTCTTATGCTATATTGGGTAATGAAGAGATGTGTACCGGTGATCCAGCAAGACGCGCAGGTAATGAGTTTATTTTCCAAATGTTAGCCTTACAAAACATCAATACACTTAATATGTACGGTGTTAAAAAAATAGTAACGGCTTGCCCACACTGTTTTAATACCCTTAAAAATGAATACCCTGCTCTTGGAGGAAGTTATGATGTGGTACACCACACACAGTTTTTGCAAGGACTGTTAAATGAAGGCAAACTCAAAGTGGAAGGTGGTACGTTCAAAGGTAAAAAAATCACCTACCATGACTCTTGTTATCTGGGACGTGTCAATGGAGAGTATGAAGCACCTAGACAATTACTTACTGAATTGGAAGCAGATTTGGTAGAAATGAAGAGATGTAAAACCACAGGACTGTGTTGTGGTGCCGGTGGTGCTCAAATGTTTAAAGAAGACGAACCTGGTGACAAACGTATCAATATAGAAAGAGCTGAAGAAGCACTTAGTACTAATGCAACTATTGTAGCGGCTAACTGTCCTTTTTGCATTACCATGATTACTGACGGTATGAAAGCCAAAGACAAACAAGATGATGTTATGGTGATGGATATATCAGAGCTGATTTTGCAGAGTATGAAATGATAATATAATCACCCAACGAAATGCTTGTACAAAATGATGAAAATTAATCATCTATTACATGGATCCAAAAACAATAAATATATCTCCCGCTTGGAAACAGGCTCTTTCCACAGCATTTGAATCTTCATATTTTGATATGCTTCGTGCAAGCCTAAAGCAAATGAAAGCTGAAGGTAAAACAATCTATCCCCCAGGAAATCTAATCTTTAATGCATATGACCAAGTGACACCAGAATCAGTAAAGGTTGTCATCCTCGGTCAGGATCCTTATCATAATCCAGGCGAAGCCATGGGACTTAGCTTTTCAGTACCCAAAGGTGTGAAAGTACCACCTTCTCTCAAAAATATATATAAGGAACTATCTAGTGACTTAAAATTAAGTATACCTGATCATGGTGATCTCACGGACTGGGCAAAGCAAGGTGTCTTTATGCTCAACGCCTTTCTTACAGTAGAACATAATAATGCTGCTTCTCATCGAAATATTGGCTGGCACCATTTTACAGATGCCACCATTCAATATTTATCTGATCATTTTGAGAATATAGTCTTCATGTTGTGGGGCAATTTTGCTAAAAATAAAAAAACGTTCATTGATGGGTCTAAACATCTTATTTTGGAGGCAGCTCACCCATCTCCCTTAGCTGGAAATGCTTTTCAAGGATGTAAACATTTTTCTAAGGCAAACGAATATCTTATTCAAAATGGTAAAAGTCCCATCAATTGGCAAATATTATAAACGGTATTCATATTGATCTATGAACAAATCACATGAATACCATTTTTCCGAATGTAACCCTAAATAAAAATGAATATAATGTTAAAAATAGTGGCCGTACTTGGAGCTTTAGCGGTAGGTATTGGGGCCTTTGGGGCACATGGATTAAAGCCAATGCTCAGCACTGTTCAAATAGAAACCTTCAAGACCGCTTCATTTTATCATTTTGTACATGTCATACCCATGTTATTGATTGCACTAAAGTATAGTGAGCATAAAATCTTAAAACAGTGCTTTTACTTATTCCTTATTGGAATATTATGCTTTTCTGGTTCGCTGTATATCATCAGTACAAAACACCTTATTGCTGGAGATATTTGGAATTTCGTTGGCCCCATCACACCCGTCGGAGGTTTATTTTTCATTTTAGGCTGGCTTAACTTCCTGAGGGTGCGGTAGAGTTGCCCTTGTTGGAGTTGCCTCCCGGCTTTTTCTTTTTGAAAAACTTCTTTTTGGGTTGAGCTTCAGCATTTTTATTGGAAGACGTGGAACTCATTCTTGGATTTCTAAAACCACCAAATTTTGGACGCTCAGTTTTCCATTCAGGACTGATACCTATAGATTCGGGAATATTCAATTTTAATATTTCATTACCAATAAGTTTTTCTATAGCGACCAGCTTGTACATTTCCTCTTGATTGACTAAAGTGATCGCCACACCATCAGTATCAGCCCTTCCCGTACGACCTATCCGGTGTACATAATCTTCTCCATCTCCAGGTACATTGTAATTGACTACCAAGTCAATGCCTTTGATATCAATTCCTCTGGCCAATACATCGGTAGCTACGATAACTCGAGTCTTTTTTGACCTAAATCTATTGAGTACTTCTTCGCGCTGCTGTTGTTCTAGGTCAGAAGAAATACCTTCTACAGTATACCCTTGTCCAGATAATCCTTTGATGATATCATTTACTGACCTTTTGGTAGAGGAGAAGACAATAATACTCTCATAATTGGGTTTATCTTTGATAAGTTCGTTGATCAGTTGTGCTTTATGACCATCATTTACCAAATAAGCAGATTGTAGTATTCTAGCTGATGGCTTAGAAATAGCTATGGTAACTTCATATGGGTTTATAAGATTTTGCTTAGCAAGTTCTCTCATTTTGGGAGGCATTGTGGCACTGAACATCAATGTTTGTCTTTGCTTTGGAAGTGCCGCTAGTATTTTTTTGATGTCATCATAAAACCCCATGTCCAGCATTCTATCTGCCTCGTCCAAGATCAAGTATTTAAGTTTATTAAAATTTACATTTCCCATATTGATGTGACTGATCAGCTTTCCGGGAGTAGCAATGATAATATCTGCACTATTGAGCGCTTTTTTTTGAACTTCCCACTCATTTCCAGATCCACCACCGTATATCGCTATTGAAGATACAGGAACAAAGTAAGCAAATCCTTGTATTTGTTGATCAATCTGAACTGCCAACTCTCTAGTAGGAACAATAACTAAAGTACTAGTACCTTCATGTTGATTTGTTGCCATATTATGGAGGAGTGGCAACATAAATGCGGCTGTCTTACCCGTACCTGTTTGCGCACAGGCAATGAGATCTCTTCCTTTAAGTATCTCGGGTATGGAAAGTTCCTGTATCGGAGTAGCTTGATCAAAACCCATATACGATATGGCTTCTAAAATTCTTTCGTCCAACCCTATTTCACTAAATGTCATAATAATTATTTATTTACCTTTTGCACCGTTAAAGTAATGATTCTAAAAACATAACTTAAAAAATGTAAAATCGTTCAATTGTATTAAAAAAATGCAAATATAAAAAATATTGTCAATAAAGCACATGAATGATTAGTCAATACCAGAAAGTTATAATAAATTTGCATTTTAAAGTAATTAATTTGGCTGTAGATTTAAAAAATATTGAGTCGTTGTACAACGAAGAACTGGTAATGGCGGGTGAACTACTCTTTGAGTCAAAAAAAGTTATTGATCTTATCACTTCCGAACATGGGTTACATTTTGCAAAAATCAAAGATGGCAAAACTTATGAAGTAGAGATCTTACATCCTTTTGCAAAAAGACAAAAAGTAAGTTGTGAGTGTTCTTTCTTCTTGCAAAGCGGCATTTGTAAACATATTGTAGCGACTTTGTTTTCTATACGCAACCAAAGCAAGATCAAACAACTTAGTAAAACGAATGTAGCTCATAAGGCAAAGCCCAGTAAATTGGTGGTTTCTCATATCCTGGAAGAGATTAATGCCTCTGATCTGAAACAATTTGTAAAGTCGTATGCCAGAAATGATAAAAAATTCGAAACTCAACTAAAAGTGGCTTTTGCCCGAAAAATTGATCTTGCTGACAATCAGGAAAAATATAAAAATATACTGAATGCCATTGTAAGGCCTGTGACAGGTGCTCAGTTGCAGGTGAGCGCCGCAGACGTAAGAGTATTAGGGCAAGTATTAGATGAGTTTGCAGATCAAATCGAAGATAGTTTGGCTCTCTTTCAATATAGAGAAGCGTTGGACATCTATATCGTATCATTTAGCAAGCTGGAATATGTAAGGAGTAAGTATAAAAACCAAAGTGACTTATACGCAACGTTGAGTTTTCGGTACCATAAAATTCTAAGTCAATTCCTAAATCAGAAATTACCTTTTCAGGTTAAGCAAGATTTATTGGTCTTTTTAAAAGAATTTTATCAGAGGTCATATTATATTTTTGATGCTTTTGCACACAATGTGGTTTATCAATTAGCCAGCCAAAGCAATAAAGATGAAAAAGCGGTTATCAATACTTTTCTCATAACACTTTTGGCTTCTAAACAAGGGGCTGAACTATCCATTTTACTTGCGCTTTTGATTAAAATTCAAAATAACGTCAATAATGAATTGAAACCATTGATAAAAAAATATCAAAACAGTTTCATGGATGTTGTGGATATTTTAATCGAAAACCAGGAAAACATCTTAGCTATAAAATTATTGCAAAGTTGGGAAGGACAAAAAAGTAAAGAATATTATGCAAAATTGACTTCTCTATTTGCAAAAACTAATGATAATAACGCACTAACAAAAGCGGTTGAAAGTGGTTTTATGGCTTTTGGTGAAGTTTCGTTTTTGGACATGCTCAAAAAACAAATATCTGACGAAGATTATCAAAAATTTGTATCTAAACTTGAATCCAAACTTTTATCTTTAAATCTGGGTCAAAGCTTATTGAATTTATATCAAAAAGAACAAAATTGGGCTGGGCTTATTATTTATTTAGAAAAAAATCCCAATATTGATGATATCCGTAAGTATGATGTCTTCATCAATGGCTTTGAGCCCAAAATGCTCGCTGAACTATATAAGTTAAGTCTCAAGAAGTATCTCGACGCACATTTAGGAGATCAGGCATCCATTTATTTGCAAGATTTAAAACACCATTTGCAAAAGGTCAAACTTGATAAAGTATCTCAAAAAATGGGTTTACTTTTAAAAGAAGATTATCAACACAGACCAAAACTGCACGGCATCTTTGACTAATTATGGATTAAAATCCGAAATGAACACCTAGCATAAAGTTCCTTCCTGCCTGTGGGTAAAGAAAATTTTCTGTGATTTCACTTCCAAATACGTAAGAATAACTATATCCATTGGTGGAATAAAGTTGGTTCCAAATATTATTGATCATAAGATTACATTCCATGTGCTTCCAAAATTTAGATTTGAATTGTTTAGCAACTCTAAGGTTTTGAAAACTATAAGCGGGCAAAGATCTATGGGTATTGGATGTATTGTCGAGGTACTGTTGACTCACATACTTCGCAGACCATTCTATTTGCAATGATTTGACAGGTGTAAACATGAGCTGAAAGGCCGCTGTCAAAGAAGGGGAAAATGAGATATCCGTGTTTTGGTGTGGTATTTTTATGATTTCAAAACCGTCGGTGTAGTCAGCTAAGATTTCGTCGAAAGCTTCGATCTTATTTATACTCCATGTAGCCGTCACATTGGTGGCCCATTTTTCCGACCATTGTTTTACTATATTATTTTCCCATCCTAATCTATAGCTCTTTGGCACATTAATGCGGATATTGGCTCCTACATCATTGAGCTCACCGGTAAGTACTAATTGATTATTATAATCCATATAATAAATATTCGATTCTAAAACTAAACTATTCCATTGGCCTTGATATCCCAACTCCCAATTATATAATATCTCGGGAGATGGCAATATTCCAAATGCATTATCTATAAAATCTCCACGGGAAGGCTCCTTACTTGCCTTGGCAAAAGAAAAGTAAATATTCTTTCCTGATGCGAGATCATAGTTTAAACCAAATTTAGGATTAAGAAATAAAAAATCATCTTTCACATCTATACTCCGCAAGTCATTGTCAATACCTGCGACTTCGTAATTTACTTTCCTAACTTGTACATCCCCATATAATGTAAGTTTATCTGCTACCTTATAAATAGAGCGAAAATAAGACGATAGGTCGGATTTCCTTCCTGTATTGTCATAATATCGTTTTTCTCTATCTAGATTTTTCATTCCAACAGATGAGCTAATTACATTTCCAAAATGATCTCCCAAATATACATTGGCTGCCAATCCAGCGTGGAATGTTAGATTTTTATTCCATTGCTTTTGGGCATCCACTATCAATCCCATGAGATCGTTATCGAGCCACCTTCTCCTGACTATATCTGATCGCGAAAGTATAGAACCATCTGATTGTACCTCAGGTTCGATATTATAATCAGACCATTTGGCATCGTGTCTAAATTCTTCAAAATAGCCTCTTCCCTTAGTATAAAACAGTGTGGTTTTGGTCTTCCATGTCGCATTGGGTGCATAATCATAAAGTAGTTGGTAATGCGTTTGTCTGTAATTGTCTACTTGATTGGGATAAGTATAATAATTATATCTTCGGTCAGACGAAAACAAATTAACAGAATCTTCTTGTGTTTTATAAATAGAACCCAAATTATTAAGGTAATGATTTTGAAGCGCTTGTATATCTCCAGATACTTTAGCTTCTGGCGCGCCATACCAAGATTGATAAGTGATCTCTTTGCCATGGATCACATTGAACCTAAGGGACGAACGCTCAGAAATTTTTGCTGCTGAAAAGTACATACTGTTGAGATCAGAAGATGCCCGATCGATATATCCATCAGATTTAATAATGCTATACCTTCCTTCTACCAAATATTTATTATTCATCAAACCAGAGCCTAATTTTAGGCTTACTTTTCTGGTATTAAATGAACCCAAAGTACTGGCAATATCCAAAAATGGATTGACTCTGACTTCAGATGTATTCATACTCACCGTACCACCAAAAGCTCCCGAACCATTGGTAGAAGGGCCAACACCTCTTTGAATCTGTAAGTTTGAAACGGAAGTCATCAAATCTGGCATATTTACCCAAAATACATTTTGAGACTCTGCATCATTTATGGGTACTCCATTTAAAGTGACATTGATTCGCGTTTGATCTGATCCCCTTAACCTTAGCCCGGTGTACCCAATACCTGCACCTGCATCAGATGTGACTACCATGGATGGTGTCCACTGGAGCAAAAATGGTGCATCTTGTCCAAGATTTTCTTTGTTTAAGGTTTTGGAATCCAGGTTTTGTTTGGTAAAAGGATGATCTTGTGCTACCCTATTAGCTAGAATCTCTACCGTGTTTAAGTTAAAAATGGTTCCCGGTAAAACGATATCTTTTTTTAGGTCAGTATTTATCTGAATGTCTTGTTGGAAGGACTGATAGCCCACAAAGGTAATTTTAAGGCTATAGGTACCGGGCTTAATATTAGTAATGGCAAAACTCCCTTTCTTGTCAGTGGAAGCTGCATATGTAGTGTTTTCAAAAAAAACGGTTGCAAACTCCAGTAATTCTCCTTTTTCGTTGGATACCGTCCCAGTCAAAGAAAACTGGCCAAAAACATTTAGAGTAAAAAACAGAAACAAAGTAAAAATGAAAATTCTCATAATGATATTTTTAATAAAAATTTAAAATATCCTTATGAGGTGTGCATCAATGACTACAAGGTGGAGTCTGTCTAAAAATCCCTTCTCAGCATTACCTGAGCAGGTTCGATGGGTATGATCTCAGCAAGAGTAGTCCACTCAAGCACCCCAAATAAGGAAGTGCAAAGGTATGGGATAAAATCATACTTTAAGAATAAATAATTCAATATTATTTTTAACTATTTTGATTTTTAGCAAATTTAAAACTTAAATTATAAATATAGTATTGATTTATATTTCATTAAACATTATTAATTAATATTATATTGAAATAACGTTATTTTATTTCAATATCGTTATTTGTTCCAAAATAAAAAAATAACATTTTATTAGTAATTGCATTGGAAATATTTTTTTCACTCATACTTTCGCACCGTCAACCACATTAATTCTTTTTAATTTAAATCATTAAAGCAAATGTATTGTAAAACTAAACTTTTAAATTATTTTATTCTTTTCATCTTAGCTTTTATAGCAACAGCTAACGTGTCTGCTAAAAGTCCAGCTTTTATCGAGTTGGGTACGATAGACAAAATGTATTCTGGTAAAGTTACTGATCAAAACGGAGAACCCGTAATTGGTGCAAACATTCTTATCAAGGGCACTGATCAAGGTACAGTAACTGACTTAGACGGTAACTTTTCGATTGAAGCGGAAATGGGAGCTACATTAGTAGTATCTTTTGTTGGATTTGTCACCCAAGAAGTAGTGTTAAATGCAAACAACATCACAATCAAACTAGAATCAGATGCTACTCTACTTGAAGAAGTAGCGATCGTAGGTTCAAGATTTTCAAAGCCACGTACGGACATAGACAGACCTGTTGCTGTAGATGTTATCAACCTAAAAGATTTACAACAAACTAACCAAATAGATATAGGGCAGGCTTTAACTTATTCAGCGCCATCATTTAATGCAGTAAAATTTGGTATTAATGATGCGGCACCTTTTGTGGATCCTGCAACATTAAGAGGCCTAGGTCCAGACCAAGTATTAGTTTTAGTAAATAACAAAAGAAGACATAAAGTTTCTTTTTTAAGTATCAACGACGGTGTAGGTAAAGGTCAAGTAGGTACAGATGTAAATGCTGTTCCATCGATAGCTCTCAAAAGAGTTGAAATCCTAAGGGATGGTGCAGCGGCTCAATATGGATCTGACGCTATTGCGGGGGTAATAAATATGGAAATGAACGATGCAAATTCTGGCGGTTCTGTAAGTGCATATTTCGGACAAGGCTATTCAAAACCAAATCTTGATGTAACTGGAATAATTGCTCCTGAATTAATAACTGACGGACTAACTTACAATTTGAATGCCAATATGGGATTTAAGCTATCTTCCAAAGGATTTGCAAATGTAACGGCAACTTACAGCCACACAGACGGATATGATAGGTCAGGTCCGTTTAAATCTTCCAATGGTTATTATGTAAAAGATGCCGTTGAAGATGCTAAGCTAATAGCTGCTAATGGAATAGATTTGGATAGAGCCGTTTTGGGGTCAGCCCAAAATACAACTTTAGGCTTATTTTTGAATAGTGGCTATAAATTAAGTGATAAATGGAATGCATATCTATTTGGAGGATATACTAATAAGCATGTAGTAACTGGAGTATTCACAAGACCACCTTCAAATGCTAGAAGATCTGTATTAGAAATATTTCCTAACGGTTACAACCCTGTAGCACCTGCTGATCTACAGGATCATTCTATCACCGCTGGCATAAAAGGTAAACTTGGTAGTTGGGACGCTGATTTCAGTATAGGTAATGGCGGAAACCTTGTAGACTGGTATGCCGAAAATACTGTTAACCCAAGTTTAGGTGCTACTTTTAATGGAGCTCCATCTCCGACAGAATTTTATATAGGACAAACCAAAGTTGGTCAAACACTTGTCAACGCTGATATCGCTAAAACATTTAATAAGGATAGTTATCCAAACTATAGTGTAGGAATTGGAACAGAATTTAGAGCAGAATCATTTTCTCAAAAAGCCGGTGATAGAGCATCATATGAAGCTGGACCATTTAAAGCTACAAAAGATATAGGATCAAGCGGCCGTGAAGGTTTTAGCGATAAAACTGCTGGATCTTGGAATAGAACCAACGTTGGTGTTTATATTGAAGCAGAGACAGAGTTAAACAAAAGCCTATTATTCGGAATAGCTGTCAGAGGTGAAAACTATTCAGATTTTGGTGCTAACATGTCATACAAAGCTAATACTAGAGTAAAGTTAATAGAAAACCTTTCTGTAAGAGGATCATATAGTCGTGGCTTTAGAGCACCTTCTATGACTCAAATACACTATTCAAATTATGTAAACATTTCATTTGATAATGCAGGAAATTCAATAACGAATCCTGTTATCCCAAGCACATCTGATTTAGCCAAGATTCTTGGAATTGAAGGTTTGGAAGCAGAAACTTCAAATGATGTTTCATTCGGATTAATGAGTAAAATAGGTAAAAATTTAATCTTTACTGCTGACGTTTTCCAAATAGATGTAGACAATAGAATTATGCTTTCAGGCCCAATAGATGTATCAAAAATACCTGAATTTGTGTCAGCTGGATTTCCACAAACTTCCAATACTTTCGTAAACGCGATTGATACTCGAACTAAAGGTTTAGAAGCTGTTTTAGCATACAATTTACCTATCAATGATGACAATAAGGTAGACCTTAATTTGGGATATTCATACATGGCTACCACATTATTAGCTAATCGTAAAACAAGCAAAGGTATTGAAGTGGTAGATCCTGCTTCAGCAGCTTATATCACAGATGGTTTGCCTAAAGATAAATTTATCCTTTCTTTAAATTATACCTTCAAAAAATTAGGTTTCTTATTTAGAACAACAAGATTTGGAGAAGTAACTGACCCTTTAGCTTTTCATAATATAGATATCAATGGTGATGGTAAATTTGCTAATTACAAAGATGCAAATGGCAACACCATCAAAGAGGTAGATGGTAAAGTACAAGATCCATTTAGTGCCAAATTTGTAACAGATTTATCTTTGTCTTATAACTTGGTTAAAAACTTATCATTAACAGTAGGCGTAAACAATATCATGGACGTATATCCTGATTTATTACTTAAACCACAAACTACAAATGAAGTAATTTACTCTAGACGTACAAATCAGTTTGGTACACAAGGAAGATTCTTACACACAACAGTTAATTACAGATTTTAATAACAATAGCCCAATCATTCTATAAAGTGATTGGGCTATTCTAAAATTATAAAATATGGATGGAATTGTTAATGACTTTTCAAGTAGGCACATACTAATCATTGGTAGTGGCAATGCAGCGCTTTGCGCTGCCATTGCTGCTCTCGAGAAAGGATGTGATGTTCTAGTATTAGAAAAAGGCGATATCAAAGAATGGGGAGGAAATAGTAGATACACAGCCGGAGCAATGAGATTTGCCTATGATTCCAATGCAGATTTACTTCCGTTATTAAGAAATCCAGAAGATAAAAAGCTTGCTATTACTGATTTTGGATCTTATACCAAAGAACGATTTTTAGGTGATTTAGAGCATTTTAATGAGGGTGTTCCTATCACTGAGTTACAACAATATCTTGTTGACCACAGCTTAGAAACAATGCAATGGCTTGGGTCACACAATGTAAAATTCGATCCAATATACTCCAGGCAATCTTTTATAAAAGATGGTAAATATATCTTTTGGGGTGGATTAACGCTAGAAGCTGAAGGCGAAGGTAATGGATTGGTTCATTCCGAATTAGAAGAGTTTTCTAGATTAGGTGGACGAATCTTATATAATTGTGATGTACAGAAAATAAACATCAAAGATGGTGCGATCACAGGTGTTGATTGCATCATAGATGGCGAAGCAAAGTCCATTCATGGCTCAGCAGTGGTTTTGGCTTGTGGTGGATTTGAATCTAACGAAGCTATGCGTGCTAAATATTTAGGTCCAGAATGGGCTCAAGCAAAAGTCAGAGGGACAAGGCATAATATGGGACATGGATTAACCATGGCTTTAGACTTGGGCGCTGACACCAACGGTTTTTTTGGAGGATGTCATGCGGTACCTATGGATAAAAACATGCCTGATTATGGTAATCTAAACATTCCACATATTGAACGTAAGCATTACAGAAAAATTAGTTACTTATTTGGATTGATGATTAATACTGATGGTAATCGATTTGTTGATGAAGGTGCTGATTTTAGGAATTATACATACGCACAATTTGGAAGAGCTGTATTAGAGCAACCCAATGCCACAGCTTGGCAGATATTTGATCAAAAAGTACTTCATTTACTATATAGTGAATATAATACTCATGACGCTAGTTTTATCGAAGCTGATACATTGGAAGGTCTTGTCGAAAAAATGGGAGATATGAATAAGAAACAAGCACTAAATACCATCCAAGCGTATAATGCTTCTGTAAAAGTTGATATCACATTCGATCCTACTATAAAAGATGGAAGAGGCACTGTTGGACTTTCACTGCCAAAATCAAACTGGGCAAACACGCTTGATACACCTCCATACAAAGCATATCCTGTCACGGGTGGAATTACTTTTACATATGGAGGATTGAAAATTGATACTAATAGCAAAGTAATTGACACCAAAGGTGATATCATTGAAGGTCTTTTTGCTTGTGGAGAAATTGTAGGTGGTGTGTTTTTCTATGGTTATCCAGGTGGGTCTGGTTTGACATCAGGAGCAGTATTTGGAAGAAATGCTGGTTATAGTGCTGCCGAATTTATCAATTCAAAGCCATAAAAACCACTTAGATGATAACACATTTTTGCTTTAAAGAAAGAAAAATAAAATTATCTCTAGTAATAATTTGGCAGTAATGGTTAAGTAAAATCTCCAATTAAAATTCAAACAAAAAATACAGATGCAAATAAATACCAAATTTAATGGATTAATATTTTTTCTTTTATCTATATTGATATTCATTTCATCTTGTAAAACGAGTTCTAAAAGTACGGCATTATCACTCTTAGATGAAAAAAAAGTGCCATGTGTTTACATGCGAGGTGGCACATCTAAAGGTCCATTTTTTGATATGAGAGATTTGCCTTCAGATATAAAAAAGAGAAATCAAATTTTGCTTGATGTGATGGGTTCTCCTGATCCACGCCAAATAGATGGACTTGGCGCTGTAGAGACAGTAACCAGCAAAGTAGTCATGGCTCAACCTTCTAAAAGAAAAGGTATAGATGTAGACTATTTATTTGCCCAAATTGATATCGATAAACCTGTTGTTGATACCACTCCTCCGTGCGGCAACATGATGGCTGGTGTAGGGCCTTTTGCCATAGAAAAAGGTTGGGTAAAAGCTCAGATTCCAGAAACGAGAGTGATGGTGTATAATATAAATACAAACTCCGTCATAGAGGAAGTAGTCCAAACTCCCCACGGACGGGTCATTTATGATGGCAATATGAAGATAGACGGTGTACCGGGTACTGCGGCTCCTGTAATGATGAACCTTTTAGATCAAGTGGGTGTAAAAACGGGCAAGTTGCTCCCTACAGGTAATGTAGTTGAGATCATAAATGATATTGAAGTGAGTATTGTAGATGCCGGATCCTTGATGGTTCTGATAAAAGCAAGTGATCTCAATTTAATAGGAAATGAACAAGGTGATTACTTTAACCAAAATCCTGATTTAATGAGCAAAATTGAGCAAATCAGATTGAAGGCAGGTATTTTATGTGGTTTAGGAGATGTGAGCAATAGTGTTATTCCTAAAGTAGCCATTTTATCCAAACCAACGCTTGATCATACTAACATCACTTCGAGATACTTGACGCCACATACGCTCCACCCATCTCATGCAGTCACGGGAGCTATTTGCATTAGTACAGCTTTAAAAATACAAGGATCTGTAGCATCCAAAGTAGGAATATCTAATGGAAAAGCACAAGAGTTAATATTTATAGAACATCCCTCTGGAATCATTGAAATAAATATTGAAACAGAAGGAGAAGGCAAAAACTTAAAAGTCAATAGAGCAGGTAGTGTAAGGACGGTAAGAAAAATAATGGAAGGATATGTATATTATAAGTAAGTATTATTCCAGAATTAAACAATTCTAAATGAATATCACCAAAGGCGTAAGGTACTTACTGTTGAGTACCATTTTCTTTACTACCATGCAAGCTCTAGTCAAAGGAATGGATCAGTATGATAGTTTTCAGCATGTATTTTTTAGATCAGCCATTGGTTTTTTACTCTGTGTTGTAGCACTGAAAAAAGAAAGTATCTCATTAGTCGGTAAAAACCAAAAAATGTTGATCATGAGAGCGTTGGTAGGATGTGTATCTATGTTTTCCTTCTTTTACATTTTGACCAAAATACCTTTTGGGACAGCTTCGGCATTTAAATATATGTCACCCATTTTTGCTACAATATTTGCAGCTATAATCTTGAACGAAAAGATAAAAGGAAAGCAATGGCTATATTTCTTCATGTGTTTTAGTGGAATATTATTATTAAAAGGATTTGACGTTAGAATTGGTTTATTTGATATGATGATTGGACTTGTAGCTGCTATATCAGGAGGTTTGTTGATCATTGTCATTAAAAAAATTGGAGAAGATGATCACCCGTTAGTTATTTTGCAGTATTTCATGTTGATTGCCGCTTTGATTAGTTTAATTGTGATTCTGCCTTACTGGGAATGGCCAAATGTAGCAGACCTTATTAAGATTTTTACCATTGGTATTGTAGGTTTTGTGGCGCAGTACTATTTTACTAAGTCGATTCAGCAGCCCGATGAAGTTAATTACATATCCATCTTGCGATATTTAGAAGTATTTTTCGCTTTGCTGATTGGGTACATTTGGTTTGATGAAACCTATACTTGGCAAAGCTTTTTTGCCATCGTTTTAATAATGGCAGGGATATTATTGTCCTTTTTTGAAAAACAAAATTTGAAAACAGTATAAAATTTTAAAAATGAATAAAAGATATTTGGTCCTAATGGTATTAGGAATTTTTTCGGTGATCACATACTTGGACCGAACAGCAATGGGACTCACTGGCGATGCTGTAACTAAAGATTTAAATCTTACCGACGAACAATTTGGATGGATATTGTTTGCCTTCACGGTCGCATATGGAGCTTTTGACATTCCCACAGGTTGGTTGGGTGATAAATTTGGACCGAGAGCCACATTATTTCGCATTGTCATCATATGGTCTATTTTTACTGTATTGACTGGATTTGCAACAGGATTTATCATGTTATTTGTGGTAAGGTTTTTATTTGGTGCTGGTGAGGCTGGTGCTTATCCAAACGCAACCGTGGCCATATCAAGGTGGTTTCCTATGGAAGAAAGAGGTAGAGCACAGTCTGTAGTATGGATGTGTAGTAGATTGGGAGGCGCTTTGGCTCCATTCTTAATTTTGCCAATTATGGGATGGGCTGACTGGAGGACAGTATTTTATTTATTTGGAATATTAGGATTTTTATGGGCCGTTGGTTGGTATTTTTGGTTTAAAGACGAGCCAAGAGATATGCCAGGAATTACACAACAAGAAGTAGAATATATTGAAAACAATAGAAGCATAAAATCCGCTGCTCATGGGTTTCTTTCATGGTCAACTATTGTGAAGAATCGAAATCTTTGGGCCTTATGTGGTATGTATTTCTTCTTACTATTCGCTGCTTATTTCTATATGTCTTGGATGCCTAAATACCTGGCCAATGGAAGGGGAATAGCAAAAGAAGATCTAACTTTTATGACTTCCTTGCCTTTCATTCTTGGTATGGCTGGTTGTCTGATAGGAGGGTTTAGTAGTGACTTTTTAGTAAAAAAATGGGGACTTAAATGGGGAAGAAGATCAGTAGGAATGATTGGTCTACTATTATCTGGCGTTTGTATCTTAGTAGCAAGTAACCTCAGCATTGAAAATAATAGCACAGCAATGATATTTCTAGCCTTAGGACTTGCCTTTAAAGACTTTACATTGCCTGTAGCATGGTCTGTTGCTGCCGATATTGGAGGAAAAAGAGCTGGAGTCATCGCTGGTACAATGGGCATGTGCGGTCATATCGGTTCATCAATCATGTCAGTCGGATATGGATACTTAAAGACTGCAACTGGAAGTTGGGAAATTCCAACGCAAGCGATAGGTTGTTTTGTGATCCTTGGCGGAATTCTCTGGATGTGGGTAGATGCATCCAAACCTATTCAAGTGGTAGAATCGTAGAAATGAAAACGGAAATCAAGTTACTAATTTTTTAAATAATCTTCGTAAAGCCATTTAATTTGAGGATGCTTTAAAACAAAATCATTTAATACCATTTTGTTTTGTTTTTTTAAATAATTGTACAACTCAGGAGCATCTTGTTGGATGTCAATTATTTTTATATTACATTTACAATCAGGTATGTATGTGTTTTCTATAATATTTTCAGCAATTTGTCGAGAAGGGTTATCATCTTTAAAAATTTTTTGTTCACCAATTTTTTCAAGCGTATTAATTAAAATTTCCTTCAACTCTCTTGGCAAATCATTAAATGCGTTTTTATTAACATAAAATGAAAACATTGAATTAGGTTCATTCCAATTACTTTTATCATAAAATCTAAATCCTTTGTGATGTATACCTATGGAAACATCTTCTTCGGGATTTTGCCATTCAATTACATCAAAATTTATGATATCTACCATTTTGGCAAATTGATATCGCAGCATTGGTTTTAATTTTGCACCTATACTTGGCTGACTCAAAAGATATCCAGCAAAATTTGCGAATCTTACGTTTTTCCCTTTAAAGAATAAAGAATCTTTTGGCATTTCCTTATACCACCCACCATATTGTGGTCCAGAATGTCCACCTTGGTATGTTAAAATGTTTTGAGACTCATACAATTTCAAGTATGTCTCTTTAATTTTTGATTGGCGCATCCAGGATACCATTTGTGAGTAGGATTTTCCAAATGGTATTGTAGAAAACATTACGGCTTCTGGGTTCTCCTTAAAATTAATATGAGGTCCAGAATGTAGTATTTGTATGACGTTATCCGTTAATGCTTCTTGTACTTCTTCTTTAGATCTATGGTGGCCATTAGATGTTGGAAGTTGATAATCTGGTAAGATTCGTATAATAAACTTCCCCCCAGAATGATCATAGATTTGCTTAGCAAATTTTTCTAAATAATTTTGATATGTGTAAGAATCCGCACTCCAAGCAGCCGTCATATTCCATATGATGGGTTGATTTTTGAGATTTATCCAATCTCTTAAAAATAACCCTAAACCCAAAACAGAAAATACACAAAATGCTGCAGACATATAATGAAACCTTTTCTTCCATATTTCCTTTTGTTTTTTAACGTCTAATTTCGTTTCAACATCAAAACCAATATTTTCAATATAACTTTCTCGGTCGTATTTATTTTCTGATATATATCTGTAGCACGTATCTAAAAATTCGCGATTTTGACCTTCGTCATGCATTAACTTATGGAGCAGTCCTGCAGAATGCTTTTGATCTTGTGGTGCAATGTCAAGATTTTCAGAAATGTGTTGGCTGAGCTCTTCGTAAGAATATTTATCACCAGGTCTTTCAATTGACTTATTATAAACCTGAGAAATCATTTTCCTTAAAAACAATACTTCTTGTCTTGAAACCTGTATTATTTTCTTTTCAGCCACTTATCTTATTAAATTTTGTTGCAAATATATAATTTACATTCAAAAATATCTATAAAAGTGATTTTTATGTCAGATTTTTAAATCTGTGATCAGGCCTGATTGCTGAAATGTAATGAAGCATCGGATTTGTGATCTAGATATCAGTAATCTGTGGATATATCAACCTATTTAACGAACCACTTTTTGGACTCTAGACGCTTTAAAAAAACTGTCATTGATTACCAACGCTGATGATTCCTACCCTACTTCACCACTACCCGCACGCCTTGACTATGACTGGCAAACTCCGGTGCATACATACACTCTATGTTAGTGATACCCGCTGAAAAATCTCCTTTATGTACTACCCTGACAGGATACTCAAATACAAAGGTACCTTTGGGCAAGTAGCCAAAATAAAAATGAGTGGCCATGTCTTTGGTGACTTCATAATATCCCAACGATCCTTGATATTTGTATTCTGAGATCACATTTACAGGTTCAAATCCACTGACTCGCATATCTTTCATGTGGACATATTCCATTTCCCGATCTACTCGGAGTTCAATTCGAACTACTACCCTATCTCCAGGTTTTAGAGCTACTTTGTCTGTGATTTCTGTCAGGGAGACACCTTTATCTCCAGCTACAGATTTGTAAAGCTTTTTGGTCAGTTTCAAAGGTGTATCAGCAAAGGTTTTAATTTGATCCAATTGTTCGAAATATTGATAATAAGCAGCGCCCCATGCCACAGACTTATTATTATTGGTGACTTTTAATGTGCTCATCTCTTTTTTGATAGCATCTGATGACCACGCTTTTTTGATGTAACCTGTACCAGATTCTGTGGTTTGTGCTGAAGTATTGATCAGTTCATTACCTACTAGAATCACCGGTTGCGAACTCTCCGTAATCCAATCACTGACTTTACTTTTTTCTCCTTGGATAAGCAAAGCATAGATAGCAGCCGCTGTAGATTTGGATGTTTTCCAGTGGTTGGTTTGTTTATTTTTGAGTAACCAGATTTTCATTCTTTCGGTTTCGTCTTTATTACCACCTGCTTCTGAAAACAATTCTACCAATAAGGCATGTCTTTCTATCGGTAATTGATACCAATAAAATCCATTACCTTCATTCCAATAAATGCCCATTTCATCGCTCTTGGTAGATTTTTCTCTAAGAGACTTTATTATATTTTGGTATGTGGCGTCTTCACTTCTATGCATAATCAAACCGATCATCGCTTGTGTATAAAGAGATCTTTTTGTCCAATACTTTTTTGATTGTCCAAAGTAATAGCCTCGCGCTTCTTTTGATGCTGCACTGGCATTGACATGACTAAAGAAAGTCTTGATATATAAGTAATGTACAGATAAGTCATCTAGGTGATCATCATTGATACTGCCACCATACTTTTTGATACTTTCCTGCAGCCTTTCATATCTGAACACCAATTCATCATCCATATATTTCAAAGCCTTAGTGATGATGTCAGATAATTCTGGATCGTTAATTTGCAAAGCGCCCAATCTGTAAAGATGCCCTATGTTTTCCATGATTTGTTGGGTAGTATATACATTATCCCTGCCATCAGATAACCAAGGAAAACCACCGTTGGAAAGTTGCCTTTCTTTAAGTTTTTGAATAGCTACATTTCTTTCATTGGCCAATGTATTTAAGTCAAACAACAAAGCAATGTTTTTTTTCTGCTCTGTCTCAGACAAAGCTTGCCTAACCCATGGTGTTTCTGCTAAAATGGCTGACTTAAGCTCTTCATTTTTGGACAAATTGCTCACTAAAGCATCTTTGTCTTTGATCTTCCATTGATCAAAAACAGCCTTCATTTTAGGATGGGCATTTGCAATTGTTGAAGCCAGAAGATTGGCATATAACCGATCTATTAATGCTTGGGTACTTACATTGGCAGATTCTTGCATATAAGGCAACGCCTGAACTGCATACCATACCGGACTTGCAGTGTACTCCAAGGTATACTTATAGTCAGACTTTGTTTTAGAGAGATTGTTTTTAAACGCATTAAAGGTAAAACTTCGAGTACTGTTGCCAGGAATCCAGAAAGGCATGGTCTCTGTAACCAACATCTTATTAGTCACTACAGGAATGGTATTTTCTTCGGCATCTGTATGCTGATCGGTGGCAGCGCTAACTCTGTAAGTAATAGCTTGGTACTTGGTTTCAGGCACTTTCATTTCCCAAAACAAACCCTGAGAGTTACCTTTAGCAATATTAAAATCAATTGATGTTGCGGATTTTATGAATTCATTGGTGATTTCCTTCATCGTAATCGCATCCCAAATTTGTAATTGCGCTCTTCCGTTAACTGGCTTTTCACTAAGATTAGACACTTTGGCACTAAATGAAATGACGTCACCATCTCTTACAAATCTTGGCGCATTGGGAAATACCATCAAATCTTTTTGAGTGACTACCGTTCTCTCGTCATATCCAATTTTTAGATCTGTAGTGTGCGCAAGTGTCATTAACTTCCATTTGGTCAATGCTTCATTGATGGTGAAATTTATGATGACATTCCCATCAGCATCTGATTTCATATCTGGAAAAAAGAAGACCGTTTCCTTTAGATTTTTCCTCACCTGAATTTCTTCAACTACTTTGACTTTGGTCGTAGTATTCGATGGCTGATCCAAAGCACGCCCACCCACATTAGATGGTTCGTCAGGCACTGCTGCTGGTGCAGGCACAGACTCATTCATAACTTCACTATCGGCACTGCTCCTCATGGATTTCATCATGACTACATCACCACGACGGGTCGAACCATAATATCCATAATCTTGTATTAATGGAATCAAGGATGGAAATATCCAAGGCTGGTATTCAATATAACCTTTGTTTCCATATGAATAATGCAAACCATTGACCAATCTAAATCCTGCTGCATCTACATTGACCCACCCATATGACGTAGGGTAAAAATCTTTTCTCCAATAATGAGGTGCAAACTGATCTAAAGACGCATCGTACATAGCTGCCAATAACTCTGCCATGACCTTATCCGTTTTTGATCCAGATATTTTGACTTTATAAGACTCCTGGCTACCCGGTAAGGTTTTATCTCTGAATGTTTCAAAGGTAATTTTTAGATCCTTTTGAGTCCATGGCACGTTGATTGGAATGGATTTTTCGACCCATCGGTTTTGCTTTACATAAAATAACTTTAATGTAGCTCCTCCTCTTAATGATTCTGTCACCGGTAGTGTAATACGGTTTGTCTTATCACAAGTGATATTACTACTCATGAGGTGCTTACCATCTTTTTCAATAAAATAATGTATAAATATTTTGGGTTCAGGTGTTCCTAAAGTGATGCCAAATATTTCTCCAGGTTCGTAAGTTGATTTATCTTCTTTTACAAACAAATACTCCGTTTTAGGAAATACCTTGGTTGCAAAATCTGTGATTACAACAAATTGCAGACCTTCAATATTTTGATTATTTTTATCCTTGGCCGTTGTGATGATTTTATATACACCTGCGGTTAACTTTGGCTTTGTATTATTATCTTTTTGGGTATCAAAAGAATCTGAGAACACCACTTTATCAGTTGCCCAAGAAGAGTAATCGTTTTTTTGTGCTGTTGGATAATAAGGAAATATCTTTTTGAAAGTATTAAAAGGAATGGGATGGTCAGGATTTCCATTCCAATACTTATTCACCTGCACTATTTCAGGCTCTTTGAGTTTGATGATTTCAACAGTTCCTTTAGCATTTACGATATTTCCTGATCGTCCTTTAGCTATTATCTTCAAAGGTCTTAGATCAGCAATATCGCTTTCATTGGGCCAATCCGTGGTCAGAGAAAATGCATCATACCCTAAACTAATCGTTTGTGATGTTGACCTAGTTTCTCCTCTTTGGTCTGTCACGTCGATATTGACTTCATACAGAAATACAGGTTTATCTTTTTTACTAAGCTTCAGATCGGGAACAGCTTCAAAATTTAAAGCAAAATTGCCTTCATTATCGGTAATAGCAGTTCCATTTTTAATCACAAAATCTGGGCTTGATGCAGGAATTCTCCACCAATAGCACCAATATGGATAAGAAGCACGTCTTGTCACCGTATATTTGACTTCAGCATTGTCTAATGATGTTCCAGCCAGTGTCATCGCATTTCCAGTGACAAGGATAGTCTCACCTAGTTTAGGCTCACCTTTCAGCTCATTGGTTTTAACTTCAAAAGTGGGTCTTTTATATTCTTCCACCAAGATGTTTTTTTGACCATAAATACCATCAGATGATTGTACTTCCAAAGTAAAACTTCCATTTAGCCTTCCTTCCGGTAGTACAAAGTGGCCGTTTAAACTACCGTAATCATTACTAACCTTTTCCTGAGTAGATACTTCCTGATAGTTGGCATCCTTAAGAATGATGGTCACCTTTTGATTTTTTATCAAAGAAGGAATTTGGTCTTTATCATTAGAGATTAAAAGTGTCTTATAATGTAAAGTTTGTCCAGGTCTGTAAATGGCTCTGTCCGTATAGAACTCTGCAAATTTATTCGGTTCAGGCTGATGATTTAAGTAATTATAGATGTATTGGTTTAAGTCAAGTTTATCTTTAGACTTAGACACGATGACCTTAAAGTTGCGATCATAAATTCCTACTACGGTTGCTATGCCTTGAGCGTTGGTTTTATAAGTACCTGATTTTACCAGATCATTTTTGCGGCTTGCTGGGTTATAGTTTTGCTGATACAAATCAATTACAGCGTCTTTGATAGGTGTACCTGTGACTCTGTTTACCACAACAAAAGTTCTTTTGCCATCAAGAAGGTAAGTAGTGTAAGCTATATCCGAAACATCAAATAATAAATATTGAACTATTGCTGCATCCTTGTCCAAACTACTGACCAATAAGGCATATTTCCCATAGGGTAGCCCTTTCAGGTCGATTTCGGTTTTTTGAGAAGCATATTGTTTACTTGGGATTAATGCTTTCTCCAGCTTTTGCACCTTTTTTGCTTTTTTTATGATGCTGAGCCATTCTTCCTGATTTCGTCCGGTGATCATTTCATGTACATTAGCAGGAAGTAAGGCCACTTCTATTTTTACTTTGGATACATTATTATAATCTATGGCAAAAAGCATACTTTTGGCTGACGGATATACTTGCTCGCCAGATAGTTGCAATTGGGGCGCTTTGATATTATTGACAATTTGGCTGCATCTGGCTGCACCCTTAGATTTTGGATATTTTTTGATGGCTTCTTCACAAACTTTCAATGCATCAACCTTTGCGTTTGGATTTTCAGCATCAGCTAAATGCCTTTCTGCGATTTGTGCAGCCACTTCTGTGTAGTATTCATTATTATCTGATTTTTTAGCTAGATTTTTTAGGCTAATTAAATATAAAGCATCTTTATTATCCAATGTAGATTGGCTGTGTATGTATGCCAATCGTCGGAGTTCGTAATCGATCAAAGCTGAAGATTGCTTGTTTTCAATTTGCTCTCTGATGATATTTTGATAAAGACTCATGACTTTAAAAGAAAGCGCGTCTTGATCTTGTGAAATCAATTTCGTATTGACAAATGCTTCTGCATCAGCAAAATAGATTTCTTTATCTACTTGAAATGACGCAGCATTTTCGGGACTATAATCCTGATAATTGTTAAAAAAATCTAAAGCTCGGTCAGCTAAAACTTCATATACATGGGGTCTAAATGATACCGCTTCGGTGTCATATTTTTGTGCTATATCTTTATAGTTTTCAATACTAATTTCTAAATCTTTTTTGTTTTCCAAAGAATATAGATACCACTTTACCATGGTTTTCAGAAAAGGCTGGGTACTCCAAGTCCTAAAATCACTTCCTACTTCAGTATCTAAATCTGTACGCTGAGATATCTCCCATCTGAAATTATCAAAGTATTTTTGGTACAACTCGGCTAGATATGAAGCTAAAATCCGATTGACAGGACTTTTTTGTTTGACGATTTCCTTTTCAAATCTTTCTATAGACTTTTCAATACCTTTTTCATCAGTATTGATGGTATATCGCGCTATATGGATGAGACTCTTTACGATCTGTGGTTGGTTATTGATGGATACGGCTGCATCATAGATTTCTTCCGTTTTTTTCAATGCGGATTCGGGTAGCCCATCATTATTGAGCTTTTCTACTTCTTGCCACGCTTTTTCAAAATCATAATCTTTGACCGTGCGATCATTTGTAAAAAGTCCCATGAATATACTTAATGTGATGATGATGGATTTCATTGGATGATATTTATTGGTATGGTTGATATTGTAAACTAACGAAAGGCATTTATTATTGCCAGTATCATTAAAGATGCAAAACCAGCATCAAAAGTATATAAAATATAGTTAATAGTTTCTTAAATGTTGGGGAAAATGTTTCACTAAGATCCATCGATTTGTAATTCTCGTACTAAATATAACAACTCTAAAACTAAAGTTTAAAACTCTAAAACTAAAGTTTAAAACTCTAAAACTA
>CAZGMB010000025.1:0-71038 GCA_964526715.1 uncultured Aureispira sp.
ACCATTCAGTTACCTTTTTTTGAACTGGTCTTTTTTGTTTACTTTTTTTCTGGGCTAGCATTACTAAGTAATAAGGGCAAGCAAAAAGAAAAAAAGTATAACTGAACGATCCTGAAAGGTCGAGTATGGCAATGCGAGAAGTGAAGGCACCTGACAAGGAAGGGAAGGCCGGCTAGAGGCAAAAGTTAAAATGAAGTGCAAATGATTCAGGAGTTTTGCAGAAATCCCCGTGCATCGAAATCAATAAATTTAAATATATAAAATTGAAAATCAATAACATATATTACACCAAGCAAGCCCTAATTTATTTACAAAGGCATATAACAAAAGTTATATTGACAGTGGAATTTCCTAGCCTTAGCTTTGTTGGAAATATTTTTAAGGATGATGGGTTACTTTTGGGGGGTAACCTCATTAAATGTAGTCAAAATAAAAACCAACAACCACTAATGAATACTTCAATATCACTAAAAAGATGCTAATAGCTTTTCTTAATTTTGCATTATAATTTAGTTTCTTTAATCAATAAAATCTTTAGATCATGATTCGTTTTTTTCTTCTATTTTTTTGCATGGTGAACATTAATAATTTTGTCTATTCCCAATCAAATAATCACTTCATGAGTGTAAAAACGACGACAGTTTTCATTGGACAAACTTCTGCAAACAGTTCAGGTAAACTCCCTCTTAAATATGCAACCATTCAAGTTGAAGGTAGTCCTTCAAATAGTACTCCACCAAGTTCTGTAAAAAAATTTATACTTCACTTTTATGAGGATTCTCGTGCGGAACAAAAACCTTTAATCAATGAAACAAATACTGAAGTTACATCCTTTTACCCATATTCAGAATTTGAAAAATACTATGAGTTATTGAAACAAAAAAAATTAGTGATAAGATATTTAGATCAAGTAAGTCAAGCTACTAAAGAAGTAAGTATTTCAACTTCTGGAAAGGTACCACTAAGATAAAAGCCACTGATGTTGCTTGTTTTGATTTCAATGGTGATGGCACACTCTCACAAGCTTAAAAATCTTAAATTTAAGCCCAACTTCAGGTCATCAGTATCCTCAAATTTTACAATATTGTCAAGAGTAGCAAAGAATAAAATCTCAAGAAATACATTTAAGTGATTATCAAATTTGACAGTCATATGCATAGATAGTAAAGGCAGGCAGCAATCTTTTGTTTACTTTAGTGATAATGGGGGTTTGGAAAGTTCTGATGATGACGCCAGAGGAAGACAAGTTAAAGGCATTGTCATTTCCATTGAATTTTTAGAGCTAAGGAATTGCATTTTACAGTTTTTGAATAATGATAAAGCCTAAAAACATGCCTAAAAACATCATCATCTGTTGCGACGGAACAAGCAATAAAGTAAGCTTAAATGAAAACACAAATGTTGTTCATCTTTATTCATGTTTGGTTAAATCCAAAGAGCAAATTACTTATTACAATCCAGGTGTAGGAACTTTGGCTCCTTCTATATTAAAAAGAAATTATAGAAAGATGATTTACAAATTATCCGATATGTTGACTGCAAAAACATTAAATATAAGAGTAAAAGATGCTTACGTATATTTGATGAAACATTATGAAGAAGGTGATAAAATTTATTTATTTGGTTTTAGTAGAGGCGCTTATACGGTGAGAATGTTGGCCGGAATGATTAAAATGTATGGCATTCTGTATTCAGGAAATGAAAGTCATCTTGAATACATTTTTCATGATTATGGCAGGATAAGTATTGATCCATTGAAATCGGAAAGGCACAAGTTTTTTGGGCTTGCAAACCGAATTAAATATAGTTTTTCACACAAGCCTGATATACACTTTATGGGCATTTGGGATACTGTAGTTTCTAGTGGAAATTTAACATCATATTACAGACCTTTTCCTTACACTGATTCACTTGATGGCGTTATAACGGTTCGACATGCTTTGGCTATTGATGAAAAAAGAAAACACTATCAACCTTTCAGAGTAAATTCCGACCATAAAGATTGTCAGGAAGTTTGGTTTGCGGGTGTGCATTCTGATGTAGGTGGTAGTTACAAAAAAGAAGGTTTATCCAAAATAGCTCTTGAATGGATGCTGGGTGAAGCATCTCATTTTGGATTAATATTGGATAAAGACAAAGTCGACAGGTACGTATATGGTAAAAAAAGTAAGTACCAAAAACCTGATTTTACACAAAAAATTGAAAAGTCAGACACTTTGATTTTCAAAATAGCTGATCTATTACCACGACCATCTTTTGATATTGTTAAGGGATTTTATTGGGACCGTAGGTTTAGTGCTGTGAGATCTTTGGAAATTTCTGCTAATATTCACCTTTCAGTTTTAAATAAAATGAATCACAGAACTTTAGATCATATTTATAAGCCTTTAAATATAAACTTAACAAATCCTAACTATAACTGGATAAAAACCCAACCAATTAAATATTATTAGCATTTTGGTAATCCCACCATTTCCCCTACCTTTACATTCTTAACATATATAAAAAAACAAATATAGAAATATAGATACTTCCAACCATTGCTTCTAAAAATGTATATTTATGAATTTATTTAAAGTCAAACAATAGTTGTAACTGTACAATGTATTGAAATTATTTGAAAAGAATAAGAGATAAATAAGAAATCGATTTTTTTAACCTTTATTTCTTTATAATTAGGCCATAAAATTAAAGTAAGATCAAGAGATGTAATACACTTACTCAATGTATCTTACTTAAATAAAAAAATACATCATATGTACTTATCAAAAATAAGCATCAACAATTTTCGTATCATTCAAAACCTGGAATTGGTCTTTAATGAAGGTTTAAATCTACTTGTTGGAGAAAATGATAGTGGTAAATCTGCTATTATTGATGCTATTAAATTTGTATTAGGTACACATAGCAACGACTGGCAAAAACTCACAAAAGATGATTTTTTCACTGGTGATGGCAAAGGTTATGAAACCGAAATCAAAATTATTTGTATTTTCAAGGGATTGACCGAAGATGAAGCTGCTATGTTTTTAGAATGGTTGAGTATCGAAGATCGTGCATATTCTTTAAAGATGACTTTTAAAGCTAAACGAAAGGAAAAAGGCAACTCCATTTCAGAAATTTCATACGACATTAAAGCAGGAGAAGATGAAGAAAGTGGCGTATTGAGTGGTGAGGCAAGAAATAAACTTAGAGTCACTCATTTAAAACCTTTAAGAGATGCAGAATATGAACTAGCCCCGAGAAAAGGTTCTAGGCTATCACAAATTTTAGCAAACTATGATATTTTTCAAACTGAAACAGGTGAAAATCATAAATTAGTTGAAATTATGAATACTGCTAATGCTTCTGTTAATGATTATTTTGAGAGTGGTAGTGGGATGGAGATATTAGAAACAATAAACGAAAAATACCTTAAGGATTTTTCTTTAACAAATAATGGCTTAAGATCGAGACTCGATATTTCTGGCAATGAACTTGGTAAAATATTAGAAAAACTTGAACTAAAGGGTGTTTCAAGCAATGATGTGGGTAATCTGGGTCTTGGTTCCAATAACTTACTTTTTATAGCCGCGGAGATGCTATTATTAAAGGATAGTAATTATGTAGGATTAAAACTCTCTTTAATTGAGGAAATTGAAGCGCATCTACATCCACAATCCCAAATAAATTTAATTGACTTTTTAAGTAAGCATTCTGATAATATTGGTGTACAAAGTATAATAACAACACATAGTAATTCTTTGGCTTCAAAAGTGGATTTAAATAATTTGATAATCTTTAAAAAAGGTAAAGCATTTTCATTAAGAAAAGGAGAAACCAAATTAAATCCTGGGGATTATGAATTTCTAAGACGTTTTTTAGATGATACCAAAGCCAATCTCTTTTTTGCAAAAGGTGTTATTATTGTCGAAGGTGATGCAGAAAATTTAGTCTTGCCTTCTTTGGCAGAGTTTATAGGTTCTCCATTATATAAATATGGTATTTCCATTGTCAATGTAGGCAGTACTGCACTTTTGAGATATGCTAAAATCTTTTTAAGAGCAAATGAAGATGGAGATATTTTAGATGTACCCGTTGCAGTTATTACAGATTTGGATGTGAAGCCCAAAAAGTATTTTGAAGAATATTCAACCGAGAATCTAGTATATAAAGTTACACAAACAGAAATTGATGATCTAAAAGGCCAATTTATCGAATTATCAAATGTTGATTTTTCATCAATACTGGGAATAGAATACACTTCCAAAAATAATTTGGAAATAGACTTTAAAAATCTTATTCCTAAAGAGTTAAAGATTAAAACAAAGTCTGGCAAGGCACTATCTGATATGTTAAATCCTGTTCCATTTGATTTAAATAATTTAATTACTTTGAGAAGTCAGGCATATTCTAAAAAGCAATTTGAGGACCAAAAAGTAAAGTATTTTGTTGGTACAGAATGGACTTTAGAATATCTCCTTGGATTAAGTTGCATGAAAAATTTCTTCTATGAGGCAATTCTTACTGCCAAATTATTACAAAAGTCAGATGATTTTGATTCTAGTGATCAAGAATATATTGATGCAATTGGTGAAATTAAACTACATGTTCAAGGTGAATTAGATGCTTGGGAAACCCAACAAATAAGTGAGGAAGAAATTGCATACAAGCTATATTGGGAAATAATGCAAGGGAAAGGCACAAATAAAACTTCTAAGGCGATTGTTGCACAATGTTTGGCTAGCATCTTAAATAGAGAAATAAAGAATCAAACTTTAAAAAGTGCAGTAATGCAAGACGTTCATTTATCTTATCTCATCAATGCCATAAAACACGTTACGAATGTACAACCTTAGTCAAATAAATGTTACTGATGACGATATTGCGAAAGTAGAACAACATTTTGGTTTTTTATTAAATGATGAACAGCAAACAGTAATTCGTACTTGGGGAAATGTAAATATACAGGCTTGTCCTGGGAGCGGAAAAACTACAACCTTAGCTGCTAAATTGATGATTTTGGCTGATAAATTGCCTAAATCATTTCATCAGGGAATTTGTATTTTAACACATACCAATATTGCTGTAGATGAAATCAAGAAAAAATTAGGTCCTTATGCAAGTTTCTATAATAACTATCCAAATCATTTTGGAACTATTCAATCTTTTGTAGATAAGTATTTGACTATTCCTGCATATAAAAATAAATACCCGAACCAATCCATAAAAATAGTTGATACAGATACCTATTGCAAAGAACTAAACAAGTTTAAGTCATTAAATGGCTCAAAGATTGTATTTAGTCACAGAGGAGTAGATGAATTAGGATATTTATCTTTCAATATCAAAGACTTCTCGATAGCAAAAAGCATTATATCTGATAAAATTGAATTGAATAATCTTAGTGCTGTAAAAATGGAAGAACACTATAATAAGGTTCGAGATGCTAAATTAGAGTTACTAAAACAGGGTTTTATAAAATATGATGAGGCATATTCAATAGCATTGAGTTATTTAAGAAAACGTCCAAATCTTGCTAATCTTTTTGCAAAACGTTTTCCAATAGTTTTTATTGATGAAATGCAGGATATGGAATTGCATCAATCCAAATTAATTAGTGATTTGTTCGGCAATACAAATGTAATTATCCAAAAAATTGGTGATTCCAACCAATCCATTTTTAGCCCTTTTTCAGAACAAGAACATTGTGATTGGGATATTTCAATAAATATCTTAAGATTAAACATCACAACTAGATTGTCAGATCATTTGGCAAGAATTGTAAGTCCGATTTGTATCACTTCTCAACCTATGGAAGGGAATTGGAATTCTTTTCCCTTAATTAAACCTACCATCATTGTTTTCAATGATAATACCATAGTAAGAGTTAAGGAGAAATTTGCAGAATTGATTGCTTTTCACAAATTAAGCACAATGCCAAATGCCACTTTTAAGGCTATAGGACAAATAAAGTATAATGATAGGCTTGGTATTAGATCATATTGGACTGACTTTAATAAAAACACAAGTGTCCAAAGCCATGATGAATTTGATAATTTATTTTCATACTTAAAAAAATGTGAAGTTTTATCCACGGATAAAAATGTAAAAATCATTAGAAAAACTCTGCTGAATTCCATGTGCAAAGCTCTAAAGTTGGCTGAAATAAAAAATCCTTCAACCAACCATTTTTTTACTCCTTTCACATTTACACAATATTTATCATCTGAAAAAGATACTGAGAGCAAAGAACTAAATATTAAACTTTCTAATTGGATTTTGAATTTCGAAAATACAAAAGAACTAAGAGCTGAAGTTGGTGAGTACATAAAATCGCTTTTATCAATTTTCAATAAAACAGTAAATCCAAAGGTAAATACATTTTTGACAGATCTATCTTCTGCTAATCAAGTTCAGCAAGAGTCACAAAAGAATTACAAACATCAAGATATTCAAGTTGAATTCGATACTATTCACGGTGTAAAAGGTGAGACTCACACTGCTACTCTTTATTTGGAAACTTATTATAAAATATATGATATTGGAGGCAAAATCTTACCTTTTGTTCTCAATCCAAGCAAACCCGATAATGCTTGCAAAAAGAGATTACCATTTGCTTATGTTGCAATGTCTAGGCCAACTCATTTTTTATGTCTGGCAGTTCATAGTAATAGATTTAAAGATGGAGTTAAAGCTTATTTTGAAGATGAGAGTAATGGGTGGGTTGTGGAACAGCTAACTTTGCCTTGTAATACTTGAGAAAATAATTAAATAGCAACAGCTGGCGACTCTTTTTTGCTAGCCTGCCACCACTTTCCTAACTGCCTCAAAAGCATTGATACGTCCATGTCCCATATGTTCAAATGTGATTTCGTCTCCTTGATTATGATTGCTTCGGATATCGTCAGCTGTAGATAAAATAATGGACTTTAGCTTGTCAGCCGTAAGATTTGGGTTAATGCAAAGTAATAAACTTGCTACACCTGAAACAATAGCTGTAGCTGCGGATGTACCGTCAAATAAATTGTAAGAATCTGCACCTGTATTATTTCTTATCTTGTATTTTGTAGTCAAGATACTAATACCAGGTGCTACTATATCTACTTCGCGACCATAGCGACTTCCAAATTTATTTCTTCCTTGCTCAACTGCACAATTTCTCAAATTTACCCATCTTCCCAATTGATCACAGGCACCCACAGAGAGTACTTGATCCATATTTGCTGGAAAATATACTCGCTTTTCATCACTAGCATTCAAATAGTTACCTGCAGCAGCAACCACTAGGACATTATGTGATATGGCATATTCAATCTCTGGAATGATAATCGGTCTACGTTCAGGAACTGCCCAACTTAGATTTATAATCCTGGCTCCTGAGTCCACAGCTCTTCTAATACCTTGTGCAGCAAGTACTTCATTAAAATTTTCTATTCCTATTCTGCCATTGATTAATTTTACAGCGCTATTGATACCTCTGATGCCTATTCCATTACCAACGATGGCACTTATAATACCTGCTATATTGGTACCATGGGTGCGCACACCCGCAGGAGTAGGCCTTGAATCATTATCTATTAGATCAAAGTTGTTCACAAATGATAATTGAGAAAGGTCCTCATGGCTAGGCGCAACTCCATCGTCCAATATGGCAATTTTTACTTCATTATTTAGTTGGATACCTTGGTCAGCAATAAATTTAACGGCTTGTTCCAATTTAATATCTTCTCCAGATCTCCCCGCGTATTGGCCTGTATTATTAAAAATCCATTGATCACTGTATTTCGGATCTTCTACGTTTTGGTGGATAAGTTCTACAGGATATTTTTTTTGCGGAACACAATATTCAACTAAGCCCGATTGATAATAAGCATTACAAATATTATGAATTTGTTCATTACTTTCAAAAGGGATTAACAGTTCAAAACTATTTTCCAGGTCTTTAATAATAGAACATTTTTTAACATCGAAGCTTTCGTTTATTTCTAAGATTCTAGGACTTAAGCCACTTTTTGATTTTATGATAATTTGAATAGTTGATATGCCATCTATTTTTCGAAAGATGTATTCTCCGTGTTTTGTGTTATCTACAAATGTTTCTCCCCTGAACTTTATTTTATTTTTGGTCATTATAGTTTACTTAAATTGTAACTTAATCCAAAGCTTCCCCACGTATGATTTCGACCTGCACCTTTAAATTCTGCTGTCCGCAACATGATGGGTTTGAAAGCAATGGTCATTCTATTAAATAAAATCACATCTAAGCCCACAAAAGCCTCAACAATGAAAGGAGATACATCAGCCTGAGCCAATGTAAATTCACTTTGCCTGAATTGGCCTTGGAGCAATCCATTGTAAGCAACATATCTTAATCTTGCAGAGAGCACAAAATTCCATTTTACCCTTCTATTACTCTTGGTGGAAGGATTTTGAGCTACATTGTTTAACATATTGCTCACCGCCCAATAATCAGTATCAAATCTACCTAGTTTTGTGTTTAATCCTATCGAAAAATTAGTGTAATAACCTAATTGAACAGCACCATCAAATGTGGTTTCCAAAGACTTTACATTGTGCTCACGTAAAGTTACCAAAGGAGTTAAGACTTGGTAATTATACAAAAGCGTAGGTTCACCACCATTTGAAATCTGGTTATTCCATCCTTGAGGTACTGGTCTAGTCGAGCCAAACCATTGGTTTTCATGAATATAACTTTGTACATTTTTAGCGATCGGCAATCCCAACATTCCAATAAATAAACCAGTTGATATAGCATACTTGGTAGGTAATTCACCCGTATTTTCGTCAGCTGATGCGTCTTCATTCATGGCAGTTGTCCTGCTCGATCCTATCACCACTAAGGAACCATAAGGTCGATCTGCAGGGTCAACTGTATTTCTTTCTAAATCCAAAGGTGTAAAACCACTTCCAAGAAGAGATATAGTGGAAATAAATGGGCGAATAAAATTGGTATCGGTATTAATTTCTTTCAGCCCAAATAGATGATCAACTTGCCTGCGCAACCAAGGAATGACAAAATAATTTTTCCTTTCGAAAGCCTTGGATGAGGATACAGATAGCTCAAATCCCATTGTATAATTACGATCTTGATTGTCTCGCCCAAGGAAGTCCTGGTCAGTAGTGAAATTTATAGATTTGTAATTGTTATCATAAGATTGGCACAAACCTACCTCTACAAAACATAATAACAACATACATAGCATCATAATTTTTGATAGCTTCTTAGACTCAAACAAATTTCTTGATATATTTCCTGTCATTATTAATGTTTTTAGATATAAATAAATTATTGTTTTTCTATACCTATTAATGCACCAAAGCATAATAGGTAACCCAATATTTCCGACAAATATAATAAGGGAAAGTCACTTGTGCAATATAACTTTTGTTATATACCCACATTTACCCACAATATAAAACTATACTCCATCCGTTTATTACCTTATTAAATGTTTCAAATCCATACGCGCTTGGCCCTATGCACACTTTTACTTAACTAAATCTATATACCATGGCTAATACCATTTTAACAGATGCTCAAGTATTAACACATTTTGGGCAGCCCATCCCTCCGGGAACAAACAGTGCTAATCTCACTAAAATCACGCTACCCTACCCGATGCGCATTGCTTGGGACAAAAAGGTAAAAATCACTTCGGTGTATTGCCACCGGAAAATAAGCGAGCCATTGACTGCTGTATTTAATGATCTATTGGCGCATTATGGGCTGACACAACTCCAATCTTTGGGCATTGATTTATATGGCGGCATCTATAATTATCGCAAGATGCGTGGTAGTACTTCTAAATGGAGTCGTCACAGTTGGGCTATAGCGATAGATCTGGACCCGGAGAGAAATGGATTGCGCACCAAAAAGCCCAAAGCACAGTTTAGCAAACCGGAATACCAAGCGATGATTGATATCTTCTACAGGCATGGTTTTGTAGGCTACGGACCGGAAAAGGATTATGATTGGATGCATTTTGAGTATGCAAAAATAGATTAAATATCAAACCAAGGTAAAAGGGGTTTTCAGTCGATAAATCTCCTTCGAAATAACGATTAATGTATGTATTTGGGATGGAGTGTAAGTGCGTTCGATCATGTCTAATGCACTTATTCTCTTTCCTTTGCTGTTGTTACAGCGTCATTTCGATCCGTGAAACGGTGAGAAATCTAATTTTGGTGTCATTTCCTGACTTGTACCCAATAATTTTAGTGCTTCCTTTAATAACTGAATACCAGCATTATAATAATATTTTTATGCAAATTTAAAGCACTAAAGGTGTTTTGATATAAAATCAAAGTTGTTAAAACTGAATTAATGCAAAAGCGCCTCAAAATTTGAAAAACATGTATTTAGGTGGAAAGTACTTTTAACTGAGGATGGTTGTTTCCCGCCTTTTTGGCTTTAGCTTAAAAGTCACTGAAGACGGTACAAACAAAAAACTGTTTGAGCCAAAAGAATGGAAAAATCAAAGAAGAAATCTAAAATAATTGAATAAGAAAAATCAAAGAAGAAATCTAAAAGGCGAGTTTTTTTTGTTTCCGTCGAGAAGATGACTTTTATGCGTTAAGAAGACAAAACAGCGGCGGCATTTTTTGTTTACTTTTTTTTGCTGCTGAAAAAAAGTATAACTGAACGATCCTGAAAGGTCGAGCATGGCAATGCGAGAAGTGAAGGCACCTGACAAGGAAGGGAAGGCCGGCTCGAGGCAAATGCTTAATCAGAGTTGAGATTTTTAGCGTCATTTCGATCCTCTGATCGGTGAGAAACCAAATTTTGCTGTCATTTGATCAAATAAGTATAAGTCCCTATTCGCAACATCACAAAAACAGTATTTCTACGCATTAAACTTCTAGTAAAAGTACGGTTTTTTAAGGTGCTCCACCTCCATACCTTTGTAACCATCAATGATACCATAAAGACGTTGATCACTCCACACATCGTGGATTTACAAAGTATAAGGTGGAGCAGAACCCACTTTAAAAAACGGACATTTTCTGTTTTGTCGATTAAACAGAAGGAGATTACCGAAAAGCCAAAAGAGTAGGAAAATTTAATTTTTAAGGTTATGAGACAAGTTCAAAAAATCACCGTAGTCAACAAAGGTGCTTATGTATTCAATTTTTCAGTGCAGTGGATTGATAGCAATGGCGTAACGCATACTTCAGATTGGAACAGTGGAAATTATCCGGTGGCACAATCCAGAACGACACCTTCGCTTGATGAATTAGGTGTTCCAGCGGATGCATTAGCTGTTACCCCATACGGACATGCTGTAGCAGGTACATCCGGCCAAGGAAAACCTTTTGTCAGTTTCGCATCGAATGGTCAAATTGCAACTTATGAAGCTAGTGGCACTACGTATATAGGATTTTCAATCGATCTAATCGATTAAGGAGATCTGAAGGCGAAAGTTGTACATTACTGTATAAGGAAAACACTTGGGTTAGATATCTGGTGTAGAGCATTATAAACAAGTTCAGCCATCAATCCAAATGTCTAAAAAATATAAGCCCACAGCATGATACCCAAGTCAGCTGTGGGCTTTGTTTTATCAATCCTTGTCAGCATTGGAAGATATCACTACGTATAAATACGTATCCAATATTCCGTTAAAGTACGCTAAGTCCACTCCTTAAACGACAGTATTTTTGCCCAATAGTTAACACCTTATATTTTTATTTTACATTCAAAACAATTAAAAATGAAATCACCCCTTATCCACACCTTTTTTGCCGTAGTATGTACTACCGTTATATTTATGAATTGCAAAAATGCAAAACCAACCACCTCCAGTAATGCGTTAATGCTCAATGCCACATTGCCCCTGTATTCATTGCCCCAAGATGTACTAGATTCCTGCAGTATAGATGATGCATCTTTTGCTTCATGGTTTGCAGAAGGTAAAGTAACTGAAAATGGTTTTGTAAATCCGGCCAATAGTGTTACGTTTGACCCTGAAAATAACTGTTCCTTTTATAGATGGTCAGAGCAAATGTTCTTATGGCTGACCTCCAGTGGAGCAAAATATAATGGCGGCACCACGGTATTTGAATCACCGGTATTATATGTAGTATCGCCTGAAAGTGCTGATAATACCCGAAAACTCATTCCTTACCAAAAAGGAGACCCACTAGATGCTACGGTAGACATTAACAAAACAGAAACGGAAGAAGGACAAGCCACCAACAATGTACTCCTAGACAGACATGGCAATGTGGTTTATTATATCACCTTTGTCAATGACGTATATGCTACATTACTGCAAATCGCAGCTCAAAATGGCTCGAAAGTAACACAGTTTCCCACGACACAATCGGAATTGGATGAGATATTGGCTTACGCCAAACAAAATAATATAAACATCCTAGAGCCCAATACCTTGGCTATAGAGTTGAAAACTTCTTGGGTAAAATTAGAAGGAGAGATGAAGAAAGAAGATTTTGTAACCATAGAAGCAGATATTCCAAGCTACGACAAAAAAAGTGATTCCTTATGGGTATTATCAGGAAATGCGACTACGGCTACGTTGGCTTTGGTAGGCATCCATATTGTGGGTAGTGCCCATGGACACCCGGAAATGATTTGGTCCACTTTCGAACATCAATACAATACGCCTAATGCCAAGTACCAATATGTCAATAAAGAAAATAATATCGTTAATGTCAATGCAGACCAAGACGGATATTGGCTTTTTAATACCCATCCTAAAGATACCAACATCTCCAATGCCAATGTCAGTTTTGCTAGTTTTGGTAATAATGCGATTACTGCGACACCGGGACATACGATATCACCTAGTAACACGATTCGGGTATTACCCTGGGGCAGTGCTTACAATCTGAAACCAAACCAAGAAGATGCCAATCCTGCATATGCCAACAGTCAGGTAATTTCCATAAATCAATCCATCATGAATAAATTGGTGGGCAATGATGTGAGAAAAAATTATAACCTGATTGGTTCCACTTGGACCTTTGGTGGAGCAGCACCCAATGGTAAATCATATACACAAGATACCATTTTGTCCAATGGAGTGGCCATCGGAACCAGCAATCTAGCCAATAGTACGATGGAAACTGATTTCCAAGAAGCATCTACCAACGTGATCGCAACGGACAACCATTCTTGTTTTACCTGTCATAATGGATCGGAAAATGGTAAACCATCCTTAGACCCTAAAATTAATCATGGCCTAAGTCATGTATTCTACCCTTTGATGGAAGGTATCAGACCGAAACCCATGTTGCGCAAAAAGAAATAATCATCATTCATCATAAAAAATAGAAAATGAGTCAAGCAATAACCATTTCAGGGAGCCAATATACGGTATCAGGAACGGTAAAAAACATAGCTAATCAAACCGGTGTTTGGGATCTTCAGGTATTGATCTATGATAACGACAGTATGGGCAAAGATGATTTCTTAGGTATCGGGATTACCAATGCGTCAGGAGCGTTTAGCGTCAGCTTTGATGCAAGCCAATGTAGGTTTTTAACGATTTGGGATCGGAAACCAGACCTTTATTTTATAGTCAATGATGGTGGATATCTGTTGCTAAACACCAAGACTACTACAATATATAATGCGAATGAATCAACGCCACCTATCAATCTAATGGTAGATTTGTCAGGAGATAAATTGAGAACACTCATCAATCCCACGGCTGTACCCGGATGGATAGGAGGTTTCAAAACTAATCCCAGTGATTTGCCCATGCAAGGCAATCTAGATAATATACCCAAACTACAAAGACAACAAAAAGTAGTATGGCCAGAATTTAGTTGGGAAACCGAACCAGGAGCAGCCGATCCAAAACGATGTTACCAAATGTTTGCTCCGGATATCTCCAGATTGGGATATACAAACGAAGGTCGTATCTATTCCATTATCTGTCCACAACAAGGTTATGCCTCGCCCACCCTAGGCTCTTTCAATGTAGAAGTAACGGTGACAGGCAATAGAGGATGGGCCGATGAAACCAACAGAACATTATCGGCAGATATGAGTGTGGTGGGTAAGATATGGTTTGGCCCCAGTGCCCTGGAAAATGCCATCGTAAAACGATTATTAGGCCACTTTAAAAGCTTGGGTTTGCCTTTTCCCACTTCCAAAGCGAATGCGATAGTAGTGACCACCCATTTGCCCGGTGATCCGAATCAGATTATTTTTCCACTCACCAGTGGATCATCTACAGGTTTTCCCATTCCAGATTTTGCAAAACATGAAGGGATATCATGGGCATTAGGACATTTAGGGGTACAAATAGGTCCCATCGTTAAAACAGGATTTAAAGTGGTAGACGATTTCAACGAATTTATCATGGACATCTTTAATATAGCATCAGGAAATATGCTCAAGAATGGTAATATACTCACATGGAATGTATGGTTTACTGCCCCTGAGTTGGTAAATCAAGAAGAATGGGCAGCCCACGCCGAACTATGGCGTCTTTCAATAGATGCGGATCATGGCAGTCCTGATGGTAATGGCACCGTAGCGAGACATTTTGATGGTACACCTTTCCAACCCATTAGAGAATTATTGGAAGAAGAGTTGCCCAGAATCATTGAATACATCGAAACCAAATTATAAACCATCCGGTTTATTAACCCCATGAAGAATCGGCTCGGCATCTTAATTGATGTTGGGCCGTTTTCATTTTGATGTCATAAAATAGGTTTCTCTGGAGATAAATCTCCTTCGAAATGACGTTGTATGTTTGTTTTGGGAAGGGAGAGCAAGTGCGTTCGACACGGCAAACGCACTTGCTCTCCCTCTACCTCCATTGTGCCATCGTCATTTCGATCCGCGAAGCGGTGAGAAATCTTATTGTGTTACCTCGATAGTCGCAGTACCACTAAAGCGGCACAAGTAATACAACTGCGATGCAAATGTAATATGTGCCTAGACTAATGTTATAAAATAGGTTTCTCAGTCGATACATCTCCTTCGAAATGACGATGTATATTTGTTTTGGGAAGAGAGTTCAAGTGCGTTCGACACGGTCGAACGCACTTGAACTCCCTATACCTCTATTGTGCCATCGTCATTTCGATCTGCGAAGCGGTGAGAAATCCTTCGATCGTCGCAGTACCGCTAAAGCGGCACAAGTAATACAACTGCGATGCACTATTTTATGAATTTATAATTCAACATGAACCATCCTAAAAAAACAAAGAATCTATAAATTTGCTGGCATTTATTGTTGCTCTGGCAATTGTTGTAAAGTATTACAAATTCTTCATAAATAAGATCGAAGTCACAGAACTTCGACCATCGGGCATTTATTGTTGCTCTTGCATTTGTTGTAAAGAATTACAAATTCTTAATATATAGGATCGAAGTCACAGCAGTTGTGGCGCCATAAGCGTTACTTCGACTATCGGGGATATTTCTAAATAGACAACAGCCAAACCACAAAAAAGACCACGCTGAACACTATGATAAAGTGCCCAAACGTGGTCTTTTGAAGAATGCGAAAAAAATGAAGAAGTCTTATAATTTAACCAATTTAGTATATTCTCCTGAAGGAAATTGGACAAAATAGACACCTGGCGGTACATCATGGGTATCAACAGCACCATTGAGGCTTTTAAATTCCTTTATCTTGGAGCCTTGTTGGTTATATATATGTATATTGCTGTGATCACCGTCATCCAAAGGGGTAGTGAATGTGAGGAAATCGTTAAAAGGGTTAGGGGACACACGGTGTATTGTCTCCTCCGTATTTCTCACAACGACTATAGGAGAATAATCATATTTACCATCATAGTCTATTTGTTTTAAGCGGTAATAATGGATGCTTCCAAGTGGCTGCACGTCTATAAAATTATAGTTTTGTACTTCGGCAACATTGCCCGCACCATTTGTAAAGCCAATCACTTTCCAGCTTCGACCATCCATGCTGCGTTCTATTTCAAAGCCACTATTATTCACTTCGCTTGCTGTCATCCAGTTTAATACAATAGATTTACCTGATTTTATTGCTCTGAACTCAATCAGCTCTACCGGCAAAGGTGTATTGGTTGTTCCATTACCTGATAAATTGACCAATGTTGTTCCGTCTCCAGCGTTGGCATCTACCCACATTCCTATGGTAAAATTAGGTGGATTACTAACGGTATTAATGGGGCTTGTAAAAGATAAAACATCTGCTCCTGCACCTATCCTTATGAAGATAGCCCATTGACTTCCAGTCCACCGAACAGTAACTGTTGCTCCAGCATCTATTCCTTGGTAGCTATGTTTAGTATTTATAAGACCATTGTAATTCAGTGTAATAGGTCCAAAATTATCTACATAGTTGACCACAGTGCCCGCTTGAGCATTAACCCAAACACTTGATAAAGAAAGCAGTAATAGTAAAAATAAATGTTTCATAAAAATTGAATTTAAAAGTTGTGGAGTGGTTTGAAGCTAAAATACTGATGCAGCAGCATTACAGCCCAAGAACAGATATCAAAATAGAGCGTTAATTTTCATTATGCGCTCTACCTTGATATGGTTCCATAATGATTTTAGCCGTTTTAAACAATATCCTAAATTAAGGTCTTGAAGGATAAATGCCTTGTGTAGCAATGATATAATTTAAGGCTAAATAAGGTTGTCTATTCTCGTGGGATAAATTACCACCGGCTGGGGCCACAGTAACTTGCACAGAATTATCTGCCATAGAAGAAGTGGCAGCACCAGTATTATAAATATTTAAAGCATCTCCACCTCCACGAGACTCTGAAGCTAATAAATTTCCTGCTGCAACATCTGTTAATGCATCATCTCCGCCGGTTGCCACTTTGCCTGTGGCAGTGTGTACGTGTGCAGGAATCTGCATAGTATTTAATGTCACGTTCTCTACACCACCCATCTCACCTAATTGATAAAAATTCAAGCCAGGTCCTTGCCCTTGATGTATAGGCACACGCCCTCTCAAATCAGGCAGCGCAAAGGTAGTTGTACCATTGCCACCATATGTGGTTCCTAACAATGAAAACAAAGCACTATTTGCAGAAATAGACAAAAGACTTCCATCACATAATGCCCATCCTTTGGGTGCAAATGTTCCTGCAAAAATCGTAATAGTACCTAATATTGGGTCCATTTTAAATTAAATTTAAGGTTAAAAAATTGATTTACTTTAAAAAAATGAAAAGCTAAAAATTGATTTTACGACGTTAATACACTGAATTTCGTAATCGTGTTATTAAGGTCTAGAAGGGTAAATACCTTCAGTGGCTATAATATAATTGATGGTTAAATAAGGTTGTCTATTCTCATGAGATTGATTTCCCCCTGTAGTTCCCACAGTAACTTGAACAGAATTCTCTGCCATAAAACCAGTTGCAGCACCAGTATTATAAATATTTAAAGCGTCTCCACCTCCACGAGACTCAGAAGCTAATAAATTTCCAGCAGGAATATCTGTTAATGCGTCATCTCCGCCAGTTGCCACTTTTCCTGTTGCTATGTGAACGTGTGAAGGAATCTGTGGTGTAGTTAAAGTAACCGCTTCAGTGCCACCATTTTGTCCCAAACTATAAGATGACAATCCAGGTCCATTTCCAGTGCTTATTGGGGCACGACCTCTAAGATCAGGTAGCGCAAAAGTAGTCACACCATCACCACCATAAGTTGTTCCTAAAATTGAAAACATAGCATTATTTTCAGCTATGGATTGTAAACTCCCGTCACATAACGCCCACCCTCTTGGGGCAAAAGTTCCTGCAAAAATTGTAATTGTGCCCATTATCGGATCCATGATATGTAAAAATTGTAAGGTTAAAAAATTGATTATTTACAATGCAAATGTCAACCTATTGCCAATGTCATTTCAGCGTATTTTTACGGATAATTTTATACGTATAAATACGTACCCCGGATAGCAATAGTGTAATTTTGAAGCCAATCGACTTTTATAGCTTATATTTATAATCTTTATTGACCTTAATAGATAGTGGGTCGTCAAGATACCTAATATAGTAATTTACAAAATAAGTAAGGCTTGCTGAAAAAGTCAGAATCGTTCAATTTAAAGATAGCTATTGGTCTGGGATATCGTTCAAAAAACAAGCGATAGTAAATAAGAACGAAGTGAAGTGCAAAGCACCAAAGGCAATAAGCCTTTGACGTAGTGAACCGCTAGCGGGTGGGCAGGAAAAGTGCGTCTATCGCCTTTGCAGAATATTAAAATTAAACTAAAGATGATCAAGGCGATAGAAAAAGCATTTTGACTCGGGAATGCACGGTGCTTCGCAATCGCCTTTTTTTGAACTGGTCTTTTTTGTTTACTTTTTTTGACAGGAAAAAAAGTAAAAGCCTTGCCGGCTAGAGGCAAAAGTTAAAATGAAGTGCAAATGATTCAGGAGTATTACAGAAATTCCCGTGCATCGAAATCAATAAAATTGATTACATTGAATTAATAATCAATAATTTAATCAACAACAAGCAAGCCCTAAGTAAATGGTATAGTTGAATTTTGGTATATCATGGATCAAAGAAAAAAGCAGGATGAATGTATACCCATAAAAAATGCCACTACTACAGGCGTAATAGCGGCACTTCGTTCTGATTTTTTTGAAATTATTTAAATGTACAATGCTTATCCATTTAATTCTTAGCTTCTCGGGGCAAAAGGAGCATCCTTAGAAACTTCCGCCCAATCATGACCAGATACTTGATCTGTAGCTAGCATATTGGCTCCAGCATTTTTAGCATTTTGCCAATCTTTTTCAGAATTGGTATCATATATTCGGATGAAGACGTTTTTGGATTTCAATGCATTGAGAATTTGTGGGTCTTGATCACCAGCCTGGACATTGTACACTGCTCTGCTTGGATAGAGTTTTTGATCATCCGTAGCATCCGAAAAACACAATCTCTGTGCAGGATTTTGATTGGCGTATGTTCTTTTCCAATCTTCAGTTCCACTCAAACAAAAAATATATTTTCCTTTAAGTGTATCTAAGATCGGCCAACCCTTTTGGGCCACAATATCACTGAGATTAGCATGGGTATTTAATTCAGGAAACATAGAAGCAGGCGTAGCTATGTATTCTAAGCCAAAATATTGGGTGAGATATTGATCCAATTCGTCAGGAAAAGATATAACATCTCCTGAAGAACTTTTGATATCTAGCATAATCCAAACAACATCATGGTCGGTACCATCATTCCAGTCTAGAACTTTATCAAGCCAAGAGTTCAGGGGATCACCGTTAGAAACTCGGGTGTGATTTACCGTAAAAAACTCAGGATTCATGGTGTCACTAGAATTTCTTTGAATATCCAATTCAATACCACGGCAGCCACATTGATAGGGCGCGGACTCATGAAATGTCAATTGTTCCTGTATGGTCTCATCTCTTTGATAAGAGTTATGAGAAGCTTTAAATACTAAACCTTGTAGAGGCAGATTGTTATATGAAGTTGACATCATTTTACATTTAGGGATTGAATAATAGCATGAGTTAATGTTGCCCAAACTTAGCACATTTACAAATAGCGTTTAAATTGGCATTTGCCATATCTGACAGGTATCTTCGCCCTCCTTTAGAAGCATCAATGGAGATTTTACTCAATGCATTGTTCAATTGGTCGGTTAGATTCTTGATAATATCACTTCCTGTACAAGGGGTAGTCATGATATTATTGCTAGACTGATCAGTAAACTGAATAGTTGCCTGTGCGAAATTAAGAACAGCCTCTGTTGTTCCTGAAGGCGGCACTCTGAATCCCACCAATAGAATAATGTGGTCATCTTTGTGATCATCGATTTCATAATCTATTTTACAAGAAACAAACATGCCTAATCCATTGGAATCAGAGACTTCTTGATACCATGTGCGATACTTGAAATTTTGATAAGTGTACTCCACCACTTCATTGAAAGGTTGTACGCCCGCAGCACCCGATTTGACAGCCCAATTGTGCATATTACTGATTCCCGTGTTGGCGTTTAAAAGACTATTGCTATATTGCTGATAATCAAAATAAAAAGATTGGGTTTTTCTGGGATCGGAAGAAGATAAATAATTGGGAACATTATAATTGGAATAAATGGAAGTACATATCCTATTAATCGTATGACAGATCACGGGTAGAAAGTAATACCTTCCTCCATTGTCAGACATTTTGTAAACAAAGGCTGTAACATCATTAAAAACTTTACAAACAAAATCAAAGATTTCAATGAATGTATCCGCTGCTTCTTCAGAAATACCTAAAGTCTCGATGGCACCGGCAGTCCCCAACACCCAAGCTTCATCGTCAACGATAGTTATCAATTGTTGTGGTATTTGATACGCACCATCTGATGACCATGCAAAATGTTGGATACTGACTAGGGTACCTTTGTTGTCAAAATACAAATCCATTTCAGCCTGATCATTGCGCCCTGCGGTATTTTTATGGTTTAATTTGACATGATATTTTGTCCAGCCATCTTCAGGTAACGGGCCAAAATCATCATTGATATAATAATTATCCAATGTGCGGGTGGTAGTCTGAATTTTGACTTCAGGCTCATCTATAGTATAAGTCGCATCTTCAATGACATATTCTATTTTATCACCTGATTTTAAATATGCCGTGGATGGATACAAGGATAAAAGTTGGTTTAAATCAACAAATGGACGAGGATAATTAGTATCCCAAAATGCAGGTTTTTCCTTGTACAGTAAGAAGGACCCAATTTGATTTTTCCAATCTCCCTTTACATTCCCTTTGTAATCTTTACGGTCAACACTATCCAAATCTGCATAAGGAGTATTGGGTGGGATAAGTTTGGCATTACCATTACAATCCACATCATCAAAAATGGTTAGCCATACTTTGTTGCCACTTCGGATGGAATTAACAGACCCTCCTGTCACCACACTATACATCTGCTGGCTATTGGTGGTATAACCTATGGCATCTAAATTGAGTGCGTTGTAAGGCGCATCAAATGTTCGATTGTCGCCGAGATAGTTAGTATCTTCTGTAAAAAGAGCTTTGTCATCACCGGGATAAAATAATTCGGAGTTATTGGGTGTTCTGCCCCACCACGATGGCTTGGATTTGTAAAGCACAAAACTTCTGATTTGGCTTTTCCAATCTCCTTCTTCGCTGCCTGACAAAACGGAGATCGACCCATTGGTATGAATGATGGAAGATGGATAGCGTTTTACGTGGTTGAGATCAGACAAATAGTTACCTGAAGTTCCCGGATCAATTTGCATGCTGTCGCCCCTATAATTAGTATCATTAAATACAATCACCCATACATTGGCCCTGGTTTGTAGGGAGTCTGTATTGCCTGTGATATTATCTTGATATTGCGTATTTGTAAAAGTATCTGGAACACCACCTCGATCATCATTGTTCCAAATCTCAAAATCAACATTTGGAGCGATATTACTATCATTTGACATATCATAAAAATTTAATTGTTGAAAAATATTGTACCTATTTCTACTATCAATGTAAAAAAGAATAAGGCAACAAAAAATATTTATGATGCTAAAGTTTTATCAAATCCAATGACTGTTTACATCAAACTTTGGAATTAAGCGCTATTCACCAAAATTTAAGTATCATCCTATAAGCCAACTATTTTTACATTCTTGTTTTTAATGATTCTATCTTTCATCAGTTAAAATCGCAAAACAAAAAACAAATATGAAGGCCTACACCTTGAAATCACCGAAATTTAGCTCTAAATCTGTATATCAGCAAATATCTATATTAAAGCCCAACCCAATTATTACATTTGATTAGTGATACAAAAGTACAGTGATGGCACCTTTGATTTTAGCGTAATAATACGCAATTTTATGTATGTATTTATACGTATTCTTTAAAGAAGCGTGCATAAAAAAATAGTAACAAGCAACACGAATCGTATTACCTATGAATCACAACTATGGAATATTTCTTTCCAAACACCCCAATCAAACTATTAAACCATTTATTTGACCACAACCACCTTTTGTTTCCAAGAAGGTAAAGTATTGATTTTGAATACGTACACACCATTAGGTATATGGAATACATTTACCTGATGCTGCTGAGCTTTTTGACAATCTTGAGTCAACACCAACATCCCTTGCATATCGTATACTTGTATGCTAGAGCCCTGGGGAAGCGGCTGATCAGCAGTTAATATAATATTATCTTGAACCACCGTTGGACGCAGAGCGAGTCCATAGCTATCTGTATATGTATCTGAAACACTCACAGTACCATTAGAAGATAAAAGCACTCCGTCTTTGACATACTCCAATGTAAAATTAGCAGGCATATCTACTTTGGTAAATTGACCCGTAAAATTACCTGTAGTATGTATGATTTTCAAACTACCATTCACTACGGTCCCATTGGGCACGATCACTTTCAACCAATCACCCGCGGTAAGGTCACCATTGATAACCAATTCGTCAAACTCACCTGTTCTTTGACCTTCTACTTCTATTTCTATGGTTTTGAGCGATGTTACATCATCTTCTATGGTCAATCTACCTGGAGAACATCCCGGAGCTACAGCGCCTTCATTGGTAAAACCTGCATTGAAGGTATATGAGCCTTGCCCTTTAAAGGTACCTGAGGCTTCATTAATAAATGGCACATTAAATATGATTTGAATGGGTTGGTCACCACAAATCGAAAAAGTACCTTGATTGTTAAAAGACGTATATCCATCAATGATCACATCTTCATCTGAATCAATATTCCAAGATCCACCATTCTTAAAGAATGCCGTATTGACTTCGATGATACCGCCACTGAGTGTAATATCTCCTGTGTTGGTAAATGGAGCGGAAATAATTGGACGTTTGATATTTTCACGGATAAAAACGACAGCAGTCTCATTTATTCTAATGGGAACATCCAAAGTACCACCAAACCAATTAAAGGTATTGTTTATGCGGATATTGCCACTGCCCTCTATATCCGTATCTTCTATTTCCAGCAATTGTATAGGTTCAAACCGAGTATTTAGGCGGATCTTAGCATCTTTAAACTCATATTTAAATGCAGGCGGCAATACAATACTAGTTTGCAGGGTTCCAGAAATAGCAGACACTTTAGTGATGTTTTCTAATATCACACCCGATTTAAGTACGGTCGTCCCAATGGTTATTTCTAGTTCTGCTAGATCTTTGGTGATAGAACCGATGTTAAAGGTATGGTCATTAATACTATAACCTAATGAAAGCTTGCTGCCTGTTTGGCCAGTGAGCAATCCATTCTGATTAAACACGCCGAAAACAGAAAGGGTGTCGTTAGTCCCGATATTTATGGTACCTGTATTAACCAGTTTAGCATACACAATAGCTTTTTTAGTGTTAAAATTGATCACGCCCAAGTTGTCTATCAAGCCGGTATTCTCATTATTGTTGTATCCGAATATGGATACCATATCTCCTAAAGTATTGATCGTGCCATTATTGACTATACCTGGCATACCCCCGGAAAGATATCCTGATGGGCGAATATTAATAATCCCATTATTGATCATATCTGATACGCCCATTTGAAAAAGATCTACCACAGTATTAGCGCTTAAAATCACTTGGGTATTCCCTCCAAAATATCCAAAATTTGCAGTCAAATTGGGTGTGTCAAAGGTTACCACTACATCACCACTGATAGATCCTTCCAACATAAACTCACCCACAAAATTTTGGTTTTTGTTGGTTACCATATCGGCTTGTAATACGTATTTTGCTGATGGAGGAAAGACCACTTGGGCTTCTAGTTTTCCCCTACCAAAAGTAAATTGATCAATTTCTGAAATGTCACTTCCTTCGTTGATATACATTATTTGAGATGGATTGGTCAAAAAAGAAGTTACCTTAACTTCTGAGGTCCCACGCAAAAAGCTTTCTGTACTAGAATTAAATCCAGTCAAATGGAGTGTTGATCCTGTGGCACCTATGATGGAACCGGATAGGTCCAATTCAGCCATATTTAGTTTGGTATCGCCGAGCATTCGGATATCTCCTGAACTCACTAATCTCGTCAAAAACGAAACACTGTCCACCGTGGAAGCCACATTAATAGTTCCATCATTTTTGAATAGGAAATCGCTGATGAATCCTGAGTACATAAACACCGCATTTTTCTCTTCAATATTGATCACACCGGTATTGGTAAAGGCTCCCCACGAAGCATTTATGCGACCCTTTTTCCAATTTATGGTACCTTTATTATTAACTGTCTTTAGATCTATGGGAAATTGTGGACTTTCAAGGTTGAGTACTCCCGTGGGGTTGATCAACAAATTAGCGCTGACACTACCTTTGTTTTGAGTCAGGACTCCATTTACCGTAATGTTTTTTCCAGATACTTCGCGGGAGGTAAAGGTGAGACTACCATGGACAGTAAGATCTTCATAAAATATGATACCTTGCACATCTTGTCCGGCCAATTCATCGGTCATCAATCCTGTAGCATTAGGGCCGATGATTAATGGCATTTGCCAGAAAAAAGGATATTTAGTATCTATTCGTTCGGTAACCGTCAACGTACCCGGTCCAAAAAAATAACCAATTTTAGTTACATTCAATGACTTAATGGTAATGTCTACTTCGGACACCACAAAAGATGAAATAGGACAATTGATAATCACATCATCTCCAGGACCCGGCACACCCAAAGGCTCCCAAGAATCTGGATTTGACCAAATAACGGCAGCATTTGGCGCACATTTCATAGTATAAGTGGTGGCAAATGATGCTAACTGAACAAAGAATACTAAAAAGATTGCAACAGAAAATCGTTTTCCTAAGGTATGTAACATGCTCATGACTTATATTTTTAAAAAAGGTACGTCTAAGTAGTGCATTTGGCAGTCCAATAGTTGCCTAGGTTTAAATATATGTTATTGATTTTCAATTTTATGGAGTATTTATTTGACAGTCTAGTTACTGGGGGATATTGATGTAAAATTTATTGTAAATCAAAAGCATATTCAAGCCAATCCATATAACTTTTGTTATAGATTCCACTTAATTTATATAATATATTTTGAATTACCAATGCTCTGCAATACATTTGCTTGTCATTAAAGCCATCATTAAATAATAACAAATGCACTCAATAGTAATTCCAAATAAATATGTAGTATAATTAAAAAATGGATATTTATGGTTGCTTTTGAACTTTACGTTTCCCATGGATAATTTATTTTTGATTGAAATAACAGAAAATTTGGGTTACCTTCTTACATCACAGGCATTAATGACACATCACCTCCATAAAATCATATATATATGTCACCACAACAAAAAACAGTAAAACAGCCCATACCCATCCTTTTGATATTTTTGACCGTGGTCATGATTGTAATCAGTAAGCTTTTTTACATCCATGATTATATTGCCGTTCCTCAATTTGCTCATTTTGATCATTGGACGTATAGTATTGAACAAATTAAGATGCACCATAAAAGCTTTTGGTTTTTCAGTTTTTTTGTGGTGGACACTTTTTGGGCCATTTTTTTATTAAAGTTTGTGTATGGATATTTACGAAATAATGTAATCATTCCTGACGGTGTCTCCACCCAGTGGCGGACTTATTGGGAAAACGGAAAGATTTTTACCATAATGATGGTGTTGACGTGGTTATTAGATGTAATTGAAAATACTTTATATCTAGTTTATTTCTTCCATGAGGTCATACCTGCACCTTTGATGCGTGGCATAGTGACCTTAAAAGAACTCAGTTATGCTATAGTTTTGGTGGCATTCTTATTTCTTTGGATCAAAAGAAATGTATCCCAGCATTTTACCTTATTTGCAAAATCTCTATCGGTGAGCATATTCTTTTTGCTGATGATAGCCTTGTTACTGACTAATATGGAACAAGGTGCTTCTTTGATCATTGCATTATTAAGCAGTCCGGGTGATCTATTAGTGACATTTGTACTATTATACTTGCTTTCTACGATCTTTTCTCATTATCCCAATTACATGAAGGCTTGGGCAGATAAACATGACGTCGTATATTGGAAGAAACACTCCGGCTTTTTTAAGGGTGGATTGATTACTTACCATCAATATCAGGATTGCAATAAAATCTCTATTGAAACTCCTCAAATCGAAAAAGAATTTCACACCTACCGGTATTTTACAGGAGCTATGATATACGTAGCCATGATCTACGCTTTAGTATTCACTTGGGAAAAGTATATTTTTCCTATGGATGGCTTTTACACAGCGTTTATATTTCTCATCATTTTGATGGTTCTATTGTATCATAAAATTCGAAAAGAAAATCCCACGGAAGAAACCAAAACCTTGGATGCTAAGGCTTACTTTATCTTATATCATCTTTCTTTGGTTTTAATGGTGGTTTCTTTTATACTTAGTATCTTTTGCCAATGGTCAGCGTGGACTTTTGGTGTAGTCTTATTGGTACTCATCATCAAAACGATACTACGGTTTTTCAATCTTGACAAAACCACATTTGACGACAACCTTCATTTAAGCTTGGTACCGTTTGTTTTAAACTTCGAAAAACACTTCATGACACAAACCATCAGAAAGCTCATGGTCATTAAATTTTCAGGATTTATAATTGTTGCGGCATTGATCGCTTTGCATCATCCAAATTTCGCTATGAAGGTCAATCCAATAAACATTATCTTGGCTTATATCCACCTTTTTTACGGTGCCATCATTATCACGGTAAAGTACTACCTATATGGCAAAGAACAAAAATGTAACCATGAGCCCCAAACGGGTCTACCGTTGACGATCTATAAAAATATTGGTTACTTAATCGTTTTATTACTTTTGATAAAGAAATTCGGTTTCAATCCTTCCAATGACCACCAACATCTTGAAACCGTGCCCTATCAACAGGAAACTTTGTCTTTGGATACATACATGAACCAATATCATAAGCATGGACAAAGAAATTATCTAGCGAGTTGGGGCGGCGGTTTGCGAGCAACCTACTTTAATCTACTATTGCTACAATCCCTTCAAAAGAAGTCCAATGGAGATTTCTTAAATCATACGGTAGCAATGTCAGGCGTATCCGGTGGTATGTTGGGTTTAGGATTTTATTTTGGTATCACTAAAGAAAATCAGCCCCAAATGGATCAGATCATTGATGAGATTGGAAATGGCAATTTTGCATCGTCCGATATTGTGTATCTTTTGGGTCACGACAGACTGCCAATATTTAAAAAATGGATCAAAGATCGTTCTATTACAGGCATCACCAATTATTGGAATATCATCAGCAAAGATGGTTCAAGACTTCCCCAAGTTTCCTACCAAAGTTATTGGTCACAATATGTAAGTAAAAAACCATTTCCTATGCTCCTTACCAACACTGCCCAAACCAATGGAAAGTATGGTATTGCATGTACGGCCACACTGCCTTTTTTTGATTCTGTATTTGTGCATGCCACCAATATAATAGATAACGTAGGAAATCAAACCTTGCCGTATTACCAAACTTTGTCCACTTCAGAACGCTTTCCTTTTTTTAGTGCTACGGCTACCATCGATGGCATAGGGCATTTCATTGATGGTGGGTACTATGAAAATTCTGGCTTACAATCGCTGACCAGTTTGAGAAATTATATTAACCAAAATACCAACCATTCACCATCAGGAAAGGATAGCATTTTTATTGTGCTCAATTCTAAAGAATCAATGTTATCCTATTTATTTGCCAGTGATCCTAAACTAAGTAACCTCAAACCCAAAATAAAGATCGAAGCCGAAACGGATTACAGTGCCATCATTAATGGAATTCTTTCTGTAGATGTTCATGCCAATTTCTTGACCATGACCTACTTTAAAAATACGTTGAAAGACCCTAGTTTTGAAACGAAAGTATATTATCTACCCTATACTTTGAGATATAATGATTTCGTCTCTTATTTGGGTGGCGAACCTGATGCTGCTACATCTGAAGCCATATTGGCCTTCATTCAGGAACACAATACTAAAATAGAAACATGTTCGGGGTTGAAAGCACATTCAAAATGGTATTATGCTTACCCTACCCTTTCTCGTATGCTTTCTGAGCCTACAGTTAGGTATTATAAAGCTGTCATGCAGTGTCTTTAATTACATCAATCATTCCAACACCTTAAAAATATATCCTTATGTTTACTTTTGAAAATAGTTTTATCCTAAAGACGAGTTTACTTACCTTTTTGTCTTTGATCATGAACTTCAACATCCAAAGTCAAAATGCCGCATTAAAGTATGGATTGGATACTTGTTTGTATTGTGTGGATAATCCGTTTGAAGATATGCCGCAACCCAGTTGCTGCGCTTTTGACTACCGACCTAATGATTCGCTACTGCTATATCAGTATGATGTTTGGCAAAAAAATGATTTTCATGAGATTATTAGGATCATTGCCAATCCATCAACCAATTCCGCATTTTCCAACGTAAGATGGGTGACCGATGGATACCAAAAGAAACCCTTTGTGCTCGATAGTGATATCAATATTCCCATAGCCATCAAAATTCCCGGGTACTTTAGCACCATTCATATTTTACCTAGATTTAAATTTAGAATATTTCAAAATGATCTTGATTTCCCCTATCAAAATGGAGATCAATCACTGCCGGTCAGGACGCCCAGTGCCATGCCAGGAATAGCCTATTATTTCACCACCAAAAAAGCTTGGGATGGAAGTGCTACATCTTCGTTGCTCCGAAATAAATACTTTGGTATATATGCATATCACCATTCCAATGGACAAGATGGCCCTGAAATAGATACCGCAAATGACAATGTCAATCTATATAATGGGAACTTTAGTGAAGGGTTGGTATTTGAATTTATTTGGGGTGGGAAAAAAATCTATGTTTCTGAAGACAATCCAGACTACTTTGATCTCATTAATCTTAAACTATTGGAAAATAACCGTCCCGGAAAATCATTGACTGTGAAACCCAGTTTGGCCCGCAAAGAACTTTATTGGCGTATTGGGTATGAATGGCATCCTAAAGCATTGACCAATGCAGTTTTTGATAAGTTAAACCTGCTATCCCGATATCGAATGACTTATAATATATCCTTGCTTCAAATGCCTACAAAAGTTAAGTATATCGGAGATGGCCAAAAATGGTGTCTGCTGGAAAAAGAAAAACCCTATGAAAAATGGAGACATGTACTGCATGGATCTTTTGCCCTTGATCACAATTATTATCGTGGTAATATTTCCAATAGAGAGCAAATATCATTATTCAATCTTTCCAAAAGGCTCAACATCCATTACACCTGTTATTATGTGCTAGGAGAATCCAAACATACGGCGCTTTTTGGACAAATAGGCTATGTAGGTAGCGACGATTATAATATATACCTAAACGAAAGCTATTTTAATCTTCGATGTGGAATAGCATTTGCATTTTTCCACCAACCTTAATATTATTTACTTATCCAAAATTAATATCATGGCAATAACAAATTTGAACAAATCCAAGATCGAAAATCTACCTGCGCCAAGCATGACCATTTCATTATTGGTCAATAGTCTTAGAGAAGAAAGAATCTATCTGCATTATCTTAGGGGTGATATGGGCAGTGTACACAGTGCTTGTGGCCAAAGACAATCAAAGATTAAAAAAGCAGGAAGGCAATGGGTAGAAACAGGTGATGTATGTACTAATGGTAGTAAAATATATAAAATCACTTAACAAAACCCTTGCATTAAACGCGAATATCAATAAAAAAAGGCGAAATCACCCTTAAAGTAATTTCGCCTTTTAAAGCTAACAAACCCTTATGGGTCAGATATTTCTATTAATACAGTTCAGATCTTCAAAAGCCAGTTTCATTCTATTGACAAATGAAGCTTCGCCACTTCTAAGCCATACTCTAGGGTCATAAAACTTCTTATTGGGTTTGTCCGCACCGTCAGGATTACCTATTTGTGATTGAAGATACCCTTTTTTACTTTCATAAAAATCTCTAATTCCATCCCAAAAAGCCCACTGCATATCTGTATCAATGTTCATTTTTACGGCACCGTAATGAATAGCTTCTCTGATTTCTTCTCTGCTACTACCTGAACCGCCATGAAATACAAAGTTTACAGGATTAGGGCCGGTACCAAATTTCTTCTGGATAAATTCTTGGCTATTTTTAAGAATGATAGGCTGTAATTTTACATTACCGGGCTTGTATACACCATGTACATTACCGAATGCTGCTGCTATCGTAAATTTATCACTGATTTTCATCAAAGATTCATAAGAATAAGAGACTTCTTCAGGTTGTGTGTATAATTTGCTGCTATCTACATCAGAATTATCTACACCATCTTCTTCTCCACCGGTAACACCTAATTCTATTTCCAAGGTCATACCCAATTCATGCATTCTCGCAAGATAATCCGCGCAAATTTCTATATTTTCGTGCAATGGCTCTTCAGAAAGGTCCAACATATGGCTGGAGTACAAAGGATGACCATGCGTTTCATAATGTTTTTCGCTGGCATCCAACAAACCATCTACCCAAGGTAAAAGATTTTTGGCACAGTGGTCTGTGTGTAAGATTACAGGTACTCCATAAGCTTCTGCCACTTGGTGTACATGCATAGCCCCTGAAATACCACCTAAAATAGCCGCTTTCTGCCCATCATTACTCAAGGCTTTACCTGCATAAAAAGATGCACCTCCATTACTAAATTGAATGATGATCGGAGAATTGACCGCTTTTGCTGTTTCTAGAGCTGCATTGATCGAGTTGGTGCCAATCACATTTACGGCGGGTAATGCAAAATCGTTTTCATTGGCATAATTGAGTAACTCTGTTACTTCATCACCAAATAAAACCCCTGGTCTGAATCTACTGTTGGACATTTTTGTTTGTTTTGATTTAAAAATTGGTATTTAAATGATTTCTTTTTCTGCAAGGTATCTTTCTGCATCTAATGCGGCCATACAACCACTACCTGCTGCAGTCACAGCCTGTCTGTAGATATGGTCTTGGGCGTCACCACTAACAAAGACACCTTCTATACTGGTGAGTGTTCTGCCTGGTACAGCTTTGAGATATTTATTCTCATCCATATCCAACCATCCTTCAAAAATTTCAGTATTGGGCTTGTGACCAATGGCAACAAAAAAACCTGTTACAGGCAATACGGATTTTTCCCCTGTTTTATTATTGAGAATTCTGACACCGGTCACGCTATCATCTCCTAAAATCTCTTCTGTCTCGGTATTCCAATGCACTTGCAGATTGGCGGTCTTAAACACTCTTTCCTGCATGATTTTAGATGCACGCATTTCGTCCCTTCTTACTAAAAGGTGTACTTTACTACATAATTTGGCTAGATAAGTGGCTTCTTCTGCTGCGGTATCTCCCGCACCCACTATCGCTACTTCTTGTCCTCTAAAGAAAAATCCATCACACACGGCACAAGCAGATACACCATGATTCATCAATCTTTGTTCGGACTCTAAACCCAACCATTTGGCACTCGCACCCGTAGCTATAATTACGGCATCTGCTTGTATCTCATGTCCTGTTTCTGACCATATCTTATGTACCGGACCGGTAAAGTCTACTTTATCAATCAATTCATAACGAATATCTGTTCCGAATCTCAGTGCTTGATTTTTGAAATCTTCCATCATTTGAGGTCCCATGATACCTTGAGGGTAACCTGGATAATTTTCCACATCGTTGGTAATGGTCAACTGTCCGCCCGGTTCTTTTCCTGTGTATAGTACCGGATTAAGATTTGCTCTCGATGCATAAATGGCTGCAGTATATCCTGCAGGACCTGAACCAATGATGATACACTTGATTCTTTCCACACTTTTTTCTGACATTTTTTAAAAATTTAAGCAAAATTAAAGAATATTTATAAAACAACATGCATTTTTCGAAATAAGTAACATTAAAAATAAAAGGAATATGAATTACTCCACTGATTTACAATTTATTACATCATATAACGCAAAAGTTTACTCATCTCCGTAATATATGATCCATGCATTTACTATGATTAACCATTATCCATGAAAGAGTGTTTAGAAAATTTCTTAAATCAAAGTTAAAGGTAACACAGGTTACCTATTTTAGGGACTAATGCCGTACTTTTGCATCGAATAAATAGAAATTTAAATTGAAAATCTTATTATTTATCATCCCTTTTTCAATATGGTTTGGACTTAGCCATCCTGAGTCGATCCCAAACACAGCTGAACAACTGGGAGAGAAGTTATTTTTTGATCCCATTTTGTCTAAAGACAGTACTTTGAGTTGTGCTAGCTGCCACAAACCGTCATTTGCTTTTGCAGATACTACGGCTATTAGTCCGGGCGTATTTGGAAGAATAGGAAAAAGAAATGCTGCTTCAGTGATGAATATGGCATCAAGAAGTGAGTTTTTTTATGACGGCAGAGCCAAATCCTTGAGAGATCAAATACATTTCCCAATAGAAGACCCCTTGGAGATGGATTTACAATATAATGAAGCGGTTCAGAGACTTAAGAAAAATCCCTATTATGTAAAGGCCTTCCAAACGGTTTACTTTGAAGAACCTACACCGGAAAATGTCGCAGATGCTATCGCTTCATTTGAAGAATCCTTAGAAACTGCCAATACTGAATTTGATGCATGGATGGCTGATCGACCACATAAAATGAGCGAAGAAGCTATACGCGGCAGGGAATTATTTATGAGTGACAAAGCCAAATGTTTTGATTGTCATTTCAGTCCTGACTTCACCGGTGATGTGTTTAAAAACATAGGACTTTATGACGAAAAAAAGTACCGTGATAAAGGAAGATATGAAGTCACTAAAGATGTTCGAGATTTGGGTAAATTTAAAGTTCCCGGATTGAGAAATGTAGCTGTCACAGGTCCGTATATGCACGATGGCAGTTTCAAAACACTAAAAGATGTGATCGAATATTACAGCAATCCTTACTCATTTGTAAGCCAACCTATTAATATGGACTCCACCCTGATAAAGCCCATCCAATTTACGCAACAAGAAAAATCAGATTTGGAGGCTTTTCTAAGAAGTTTGACCGACCGACAGTTTATGGATAAGATGAGGTGATTGGAGGTGAAGGTTTAGATTAAGGTGAAGGTTTAGATTAAGGTGAAGGTTTAGATTAAGGTTAAGGTTAAGGTAAAGGTAAAGGCTAAGGTTAAGTTTAAGACTAAGCTTAAGATTAAGGTTAAGGCTAAGGTTAAGTTTAAGACTAAGTTTAAGGTTTAGTGGTGTCATGCTAAAGCATGATTAAAAATTAAGCGAAGTCGAAATCACATTAAGGTTTAGTGCTGATTACTGCAATTTCATATTATAATTTTACTTTTCTTTTTCAACAATATGATGGTTTAATGGTTTCCTTACCAAAAAAAAGAAATGATCACCAATCGGAATTATTTAATACATCCCCAATACATCATTATCACCTTGATTATTGCAGGTATTACCGCATTATTTCTAGGTTTTACAGGTTCTTACTTGTATACTCGATTTGAGCATGGAGGCACACCCATCCAAGTTCCGGGTTTGTTTTATTTCAACAGTTTGTGGATAATTGCGTCAAGCCTGACACTGATATATGCCAAAAAAATGTATCAGGAAGATCAGACCCATCGATTTAAAATCAGTCTTTGGATTACACTTATCATGACGATCATTTTTTTGATCATGCAAATTTTTGCTTGGAATCAAATGCAAGACATGAACCAAGGGCTTACATCATCTACCATGTCATCTTATATGTATCTCATATCGGGTTTGCACTTTTTACACTTGGTTGCAGGCATACCTTTTTTGGGATATTTTATTTATGAAGCACACAAGAGAATGAAAGACCCGGTCACGGTATTAATCTATTTTACCGACCCGGATAAAAGCAGGTCATTAAAAATACTAAATATCTATTGGCATTTTTTAGATGGGCTTTGGATTTACCTGGTGGTATTTTTTTTGCTAAACTATCTCATATAAATTGTGTTTGTACTAAGACACAAAAATAACCCACTCATATACATATAATGAAAATAAGTCCATCGGAAATTACCACTCTAGGCCAGCTTCGAAGTTCTGGTTACTTACCGAAGTCGATCAAAAAGGAAATGAGAGACAATCTAATCTCCAAGATCAAAAACAAAGAAAAATTGTTTGAAGGCATCATGGGTTATGATGATACTGTATTGCCAGACGTAGAACGCGCCATGCTTTCTGGCCACAATATTTTACTTTTGGGACTTCGCGGACAGGCCAAAACCAGAATAGCCAGAATGATGATCCATCTATTGGACGAATATATCCCGATCATTTCCGGATCAGAAATCAATGATGACCCAATACAACCGATTTCCAAATATGGAATAGATATGGTAATGACTCATGGTGATGACACGCCGATCACATGGATACACAGATCAGAAAGATATGTAGAGAAGCTTGCCACGCCAGATGTAAGTATTTCAGATCTTATAGGTGATGTAGACCCTATTAAGGCGGCCAATTTGAAGTTGCCTTATTCAGACGAACGGGTGATCCATTTTGGATTGATCCCAAGATCTCATCGTTGTATTTTTGTAATCAATGAATTACCAGATTTACAAGCTCGTATCCAAGTATCATTATTCAACATCTTACAAGAAGGTGACCTTCAAATTCGGGGTTTTAAATTGAGACTTCCTTTAGATGTCAGCTTTGTGTTTACCGCCAATCCTGAAGATTATACCAATAGAGGAAGCATCATCACTCCATTAAAAGACAGAATTGAAAGCCAAATCCTGACGCACTATCCACGAAGTATAGAGACTTCTATGTCGATTACGGCCAGTGAAGCCAAAATATCCAAAGAGTTATATGCTAAAATCAATGTGCCGTTTCTACACAGAAAGCTCATCGAACTCATTAACTTTAATGCACGGGAAAGTGAATTTGTAGACATAAAAAGTGGTGTCTCTGCCAGACTTAGTATTTCAGCTTTAGAAAATCTTTATAGTACCGCAGAGCGCAGAATGCTGATCAATGGTGAAGAAAGCACCACTACCCGAATCACTGATTTTTGGGGTGTCATCCCTGCGATCACCGGTAAAGTAGAGCTTGTGTATGAGGGAGAACAAGAAGGCCCTTACAATGTAGCCTTGCATTTGATATTCAAAGGTATAAAAAGCTTGTTTTTAGAACAGTTTCCTAATCCCAATCAAAAAATCAAACGAGAACTCAAAGACGAATACGGAGTCATCAAAGCTTACTTTTCAGGAGGTAATAACTTAGAATTACTGAATGATGATGCCAATAAAACCTTTGAAAAGAAACTTGAAAATGTGGCGGGTCTCAGAAAAATAGCAGAAAACTACATGAAGCATGATGATGATATCACACCACTTATGGATTTGATAGTATTTGGATTGGCGGAATGTGAGGTTTTAGGTAAAAATATTTTGGAAAATAGTTTGGAGTTTGGTGACCCACTATCGGATATGCTCAATGATTTGGATAATTGAGAAGAAAGCTAGTCCTTATTTTTTCAGCTATTATCTTCATGGTTTTACTTCTCAATACACGTAAAGTATACTATTGGTTACGATATACCATGATGGAAAAACAAAGTATAGCAGATGTTCAGGAAAAATTAGCACCGGTTTATGATCCAATCATAAATGCTTACGTCAAAAAGTATGGTTTCCAAACGCTTCCGTCTCAGATCACATTGATAGCATTGAAAGAAGAAAAGCTATTGGAATTGTGGTTTGAATCAGGTGACACCCTAGCTAAGGTAAAGTCTTACCCCATTTTGGCAGCGAGTGGGAAGCGTGGCCCCAAGCTAAAAGAAGGTGACTTGCAAGTACCCGAAGGAATCTATGGTATAGCTTATTTCAATCCCAATAGTTTGTTTTATTTATCTATGAAAGTTACCTACCCTAATGCTTTTGACGTCTTACAAGCAGAAAAAGAAGGAAGACAAAATTTAGGCGGCGACATCTTTATTCATGGCAAGTCTTCATCGGTAGGTTGTATAGCCATAGGTGATGAAGCTATAGAAGAGCTATTTTATTTGTCGACCTTGGTAGGGAAAGAGCATATTAAAATCATCATTAGTCCCAATGACCTAAGAATACAACCAATGCCAAGCACTTATGAAAAACCATGGATCAAAGATTTGTACGAGCACATCAAAGTGGAGATGGAGATGTATAGATAAACTGACCAAAAATCATCGGTTGAAATTATAATTTTGATTTCAAGTTTTCAAAATTGTCCAATCAAAAAGTATTTTTTATCTTTGCGGCATCAAACAAAATGAAATCGAATGTCTGAATATTTCACAAATTTAAATCAAGACGAAAAAACCGCATTATCTGACGCCTTAGCTTTGATTACGGTATTGATAGCTGGAGCGGATGGATCTTTTGAACAAGAAGAGCTTGAATGGGCTGAAAAAGTCACTCATATCAGAAGTTACAAACTCAAAGGAGAGTTAAAGTCTTACTATGAATCAGTTGAAGACCAATTGATGGAAAAAATACAATATTTCATAGACCAAATGCCATCAAATGTAGCTGAAAGGTCAGCACAAATATCTGAAAGACTTTCTGACCTAAACCCTATTCTGGCTAAATTAGAGCCTGCTATAGGTTCAAAATTATACCAAGGATTCTTAAGCTTTGCTGACCATGTGGCCAAAGCATCAGGTGGTATGATGGGATTCTTTAGTGTCAATGCAGAAGAAGCAAAATGGATAGGTCTTCCTATGATACAACCTATCGTTTTCGAAGGTGACGAAGAAGAATAATACCTTAAAACCAAGTCCGATTAGACTATTTTAATACTTAGACCTTACCCTAGTCCAAGCTCCAGAAAAAATCTATCGCATATTTTATTAAAAATAGATTTCACAATACAAAAAAGCATTAACTTTAGCCATCAAAACAAAAATGATGGCTAAAGTTTTTATTGGTTGTATTGCAATACTATTTCATTTTTTCGCCATTGGTCAGTCCCAACAAATCACCGTAAAAAGTGAAAATGGTGACCCTTTGATTGGCGTTAATATCCTGCATGGAGCATCAGGATATATGACGGATGTGGATGGAAACTTTGACCTACCAACAGATCGGTTTCCTATCAATCTTGTGTTGACTTATGTAGGCTACCAAACCCTAAAACTGGAAATACTTTATGCCAATGATGTGCCGACTGAAATCATCTTAAAAGAAGCCATCACCGAACTCGATGTTGTGACGGTGACTGGATCAAAATATGAACAAAACATTACTAAAGCAACGGTATCTGTTGATATCATCAAAGTAGATTTGCTTCGTAGTGTCAATGCTACCGGCGCTGATGACATTCTTAATAAAGTCCCTGGTGTTCAGATTTTGGATGGCCAGGCCAATATCCGTGGAGGTTCCGGCTATTCATATGGTGCGGGAAGTAGAGTTATGTTGTTGATTGATGATATTCCTGCCCTGCAACCTGATGCCGGATTTCCTAACTGGAATGACATACCCATAGAAAACCTTTCGCAAATCGAAATCCTTAAGGGCGCAGCATCTACACTTTACGGATCAGCAGCATTAAATGGCATCATCAATTACAGGTCATCTTATGCTAAGGAAACACCCGAAACCCAATTCGCAATGGGAGGCACGCTCTTCTTGTCCCCCAAAGATCCCGCCAAAAAATGGTGGGGAGATACTACCCGTTATGAAACCAATTTCTCTTTCGTACATAAGCAGAAATTTGGAAAGTTGGATTTTATCGGAAGCGCATTTTACAATAAACTGGAAGGCCACAATCAATTTACGAATGAAAGCCGTGGTCGAGTATATACTCAACTCAGGTATAGAGTTACTGAAAAGCTCATCTTTCAATTGGGTTCACTCATCAACTCAGGTACAAGTAGTAGCTTTTTTATATGGAAAAATGGCACTAATGGCGCCATGCAACCTTTCGCAGGTACGGTGTCTGAAAGATCTGCCAAACGAATTTACCTGGACCCTTCTGTTACGTTTTTTGACCAATACAACAACAAACATAAACTTATGGGTCGAACCACATGGATCAATAACACCAACGACACCAATCAATCTAACAGCTCTACCAATCAATATATAGAATATCAATATCAAAAAAACTTCAAAGACATAGATTTGATGGTGACTAGTGGTATAGTAGGTGCTTGGAGTAGTACCAATTCACAGATATTGGGAGACACTACCTTTAAGGGGCAGAATCATGCCGCATATGTACAAATGGATAAAAAGTTTGGCGATAAACTTACTATTGCCGGTGGTTTGAGATATGAGTATATAAAGCAGCAAAGCCCAGAAGTTTTTGATAAAGACACCATTCCCAATGGTATTGCCCAAGATGGACAAATGATAGGCCGACTTTCTGCCAATTATCAATTGCATGAGTATTCCTCTTTGAGAGCTTCTATAGGTCAAGGATATCGATATCCAACCCTTACAGAACGATTTGTGACGACCACATTTGGAATCTTCTCTATTTTTTCAAACCCTAAACTCAAACCGGAAACGGGATGGTCAGGCGAAATCGGTTACAAACAGGGATTTTCAGTGGGTGCATTTAAAGGATTTATAGACGTGGCAGGTTTTATTTCTGAATACAAGGATATGATCGAATTTACTTTTTTAGGATTGCCCCGGATAGGTTTCAAACCTTTAAATGTAGGAAACGTTAGTATTTCAGGTTCTGAAATCGGTATCAGTGGTCAACTTAAACTAGGCAACATTCCATTCAATATATTCGGTGGTTACACTTACATACATCCTATTTATAAAAACTTTGATGAGTCCGATCAAATAAAATCAAGCATTTCAGAGCACGAAAACAAAACTAATGTTCTGAAATATCGCTCCAGACATCAATTCAAAATGGATATAGAAGCTACCTTAGGCAAATTTAAATGGGGTATCTCCCATCAGTATGCCAGTCATTTTATCAATATTGACCGGGCGTTTGAAGCACCATTTTATGTCATTCCTTTGCCGGTGGAGAATCCTGACCTTTTTGGTATAGGCGGATATAGGGATTTGAATAATCAAGGTTATCACTTAGTGGACACCCGAATCTCTTACGAAACATGGAAGCTCAAATTTTCTTTTTTGGTCAATAATATCCTCAATAGCGAATATACATTAAGACCTGCGCTTATAGAAGCTCCCAGAAACATGGGTGTAAGGATAGATTTTAAAATCAATTAAAAAAGAGACTAAACAGATATGAAAATAGCTTTCATTACGGATATACATATCGAAAAAGATGGAATTTTAATTCTGAACTTAGATACCCGTCTTCACTTTAAGCGGATACTCGACCAAGTAAAGATATCCAATTATGACCTGATCATTTTAGGTGGAGATCTGTGTAATACTGAAGGTGAAGCAGATATCTATCAATGGATATGCGACCAACTACAAGAAATAGATATACCGGTATTAGCCATTAGTGGCAATCATGATGATTCTGTAATGTTGGCCAAATATTTTAAGGTGGAGGCACATCTTAAAGACAATTATTTATACTTCACGCATACTATAGCACCTTTTGAAGCTATATTTTTGGATAGTTCTATCGGTAAGTTAGGTGCTGAACAGTGGTCGTTCTTGGAAAATCAATGTGCAGGTGCAGCTCAAGAGATACTCATTTTTATGCATCACCCACCTTTGGTTTGCGACGTCATCGCTATGGAACCTAAGTATCAATTTAAAGAAATAGAAAAATTTAAAGGTCTGATCCGCAAATATTCTGATAAGAAGTTCAATGTATTTACGGGGCACTTCCACACAGAAAGAACAATAGCATACCAGAATGCTTCCATCCATATTACACCTTCAACTTATGTGCAGATAGATCCAAGCCAACCCTCATTTACTCCTGTTTTCGGTAAAATTGGTTATAGAGAAATCATAATCAAGCCTACGGGAGAAATCATAAGCTATGTGAAGTACCTTGAAAAATAAATATATAGAAATTAAAGGTAATTAAACCTTTTTACCAGCAAGAAGGTATAATACAGCCATACGGATAGCAACACCATTCTCTACCTGATCGAGAATAATAGATTGTCTCGAATCTGCCACATCACTGGTGATTTCCACACCTCTATTGATTGGGCCCGGATGCATGATAACAATGTCCTTATTCAAGGAGTCCAAAAGTTTTTTATTTACCCCAAAATACATGGCGTATTCTCTCAATGAAGGGATATATTTAATGTCTTGTCGTTCGAGTTGGATTCTTAATACATTAGCTACATCACACCATTCCAAGGCTTTACGGATATCGTGCTCTACCATTACGCCCAAGGATGCTATATGTTTGGGAATCAAGGTAGAAGGACCACAGACCATCACGTTTGCACCCAATTTCTGAAGACAAAAAATATTACTGAGGGCTACCCTACTATGCAAAATATCACCAACAATTACCACATTTTTACCGGCTACCGTTCCTAGCTTTTCCTGAATAGAAAAGGCGTCTAGCAAAGCTTGTGTTGGGTGTTCATGGGTACCGTCACCTGCATTGATGATGTTGGCATCTATATGTTTTGACAAAAAGTGATGTGCCCCAGGAGCTGGATGTCTCATGACCACCATATCCACCTTCATGGCCAAAATATTATTGACGGTATCCAATAGTGTTTCTCCTTTGCTTACAGAAGACGAAGACGCTGCAAAGTTAACCACATCAGCGGACAAACGCCTTTCTGCCAATTCGAAGGAAATGCGTGTGCGAGTACTATTTTCAAAAAAGACATTGGCAACGGTGACATCTCTTAAAGAAGGAACCTTTTTAATAGGTCGGTTGATGACATCCTTAAATTCGGTGGCTGTTTTAAATATCAACTCAATATCTTCTTTGGTAATATATTTAATACCAAGGAGATGTTTAGTACTGAGTTGTGATGCTGACATTTGTATATTTAAATATTTGGGATTGAAATTAATCTGTTTTGCCTGAAAAAAGTAAAACTTCGTCCGTGCCGGTGAGTTCTTTCCATCTTACTCTGACATATGCTTCGTCCAAGGCATCCACGGCAATACCTGCATAATCGGCTTTAATTGGAAAATGTCGATTGAATCTCCGATCTACCATACAAAGCAATTCTATCTTATTGGGACGTCCAAAATCCTGAATAGCTGCCATAGCTGCATGAACGGTTCTGCCGGTATATAAGACATCATCTATCAACAGCACATTTTTATTTTCTATCAGAAAATCTATCTCTGTACTGCTCGCCTTGAGTGGCGTATCTCTACGTCTGAAATCATCTCGGTAAAAAGTGATATCTAATTTACCATAATGAAAAGGCTTACCATGAAGCATATCTATAAGCTGGGCTTGCAGTCTTTCTGCCAAATATACACCGCGTTCCTGTATCCCAATGATGCAAAGGTCTTCAGGATGAAGATGATTTTCGAGCACATGATGACACAATCTTTTGATGGTCAATGCAAAACGGTCTTCCGAAACTATAAGTCTACCTTGTTCCATATCGGGTGACAAAGATAGTTAGAAATATGGAAATGAATAAAGAATAGCCGCACAAATATTTTTGCATCGTGTAAAAAAGATGAAACTACGCCGACATAAGTTGCATTAAGCTTTGCGATCAAGTATTCCCCAAGAAAAACCTAATACAAATCATAAAAATGTAGAAAATCGCTTTTCCTTTTTTTAAAGAATTACCATTCGCCTGCTAACGACTGTCCCATCATCCAAAATTATATTCAGAATATACATCCCTTCATTTAGCGCAGAAACATCAATGATACGTTCGTTACCTAGATACGTTTGAACGACTTGTCCATTGACAGCAACTATTCTTATTTGATTAATCGCCCTATGCTGCGCTGACCACTCAATGTTGATAGCTGTTGCAGACGGATTGGGATATATTTTTAATCCTTGGATTTGCTCATCAGAATGAATACTTGACAAAGTAAATTGTGCCGTAGACTCACATCCATCAAAATCAACTACTTTTACGGTTCTAACGTTATCCATAGAATCCACCGTAATTTGATATGGTTCGACACCACCTTTAACGATCACCGCATCGTTGAGCCAGGAAATATTGATGGTATCGAGTATACAACATAAGTCTTTGGGTCCTTGGGTTTCTGGTGCACCATTGGGATAATATAATTGTATAATGGACTGTAAAATATCCGTCCTTTGTTTGGCTTCTGCTTCATTATACGTCAATGACTTTAAATAATGCCAACCCACGCCATAATTGGGATCATCATTTGGACCGTCTGTATAAAGATTGGGATAAACTGATAATGCATAATCGACAAAAGCTTTGTTGTTAGCAGGTATTAATTTGAAGTATGCTTGCAATCTCTGGTAAACTTCCATAGAAGGTAACACACCCAATTGCGCTAAAGTATCTTGCACTTTTAAGGAGTCCTTGGCAACAATACCAAAAACATGAAACAATGGACGCAAGTCTGCTTGGGCAGCTTCAGACATCCTAACGATTCTATCGTCCACATTTCCATCGAAACCAGAGTTAATTCCTTTTTGAAAATCTAAATATTCTTTAGTCCAGAAATTTCTAAGCGCACACCAACCCAAAATGTTTACGATCTCGAAATAATGGCCATATCCGCGGTGTTGATATCTCACTTCATCTCTTTCTGTATTGGAAAGATTTCTTTCAGTTCCAAACGTATTGGAGACCATCCTGTGCGTTGCCGTACGATCAATATTGAAAGTATTAGGCACAAAACTATATTTTACCGCTTCATTTAAATCTTCATTAAGTCCATAATTCAGCGCCATGATGTATGGAAAATTTACAAAAGCTTCTTCTTCACCCGGGAATTTAGAAATTCTCCATGCATGTCCTGATTCGTGAAAATTTACTTCATCGTCGGGTCCGGGGCCATTGATAAAATAAGCTGGTCCAGGTACATCAGTATAATTGAGTGGTGTATTGGACATTGGATAACCGATAGAATATACACCCGTACGGATATCGAGGTCGGCAATCATATACATGTTGTGTTTATCAGGAATGATCTGTCTGGCCAAAATAGAATTGATGCCCCTAAGTGCAAACTCCCAATCTTGTAATGTTTTCTTCAGATCATATTCCCCAGGAACAATGGAATGTTTAGGTATGGTATACATCACATTGTCCGATTCAAAAACTGCCCAAGGGCCGGGCTTACTAAGCTCCGCATCAAAATCTACAGTTTCATTAAACGAGGTTAACGAGAAATAAGGAGCTTCTACGCCATTGGTAATACTAATAGAGACTATACTTTGATTTGCACCATAAGGTATGAGTATGGATATGGCGCCTCCCATGGGATTAAATACATTAATGGTTGTGGAATCAATGGGAAATCTTTTTGAAATACGATCCATACGATAGAATTGGGGTCTTTCAGTCAAATCCCAATCATGCGACCCTACCCTAACCCAATAGTTTTTCCCCACCAGACTGTCAGGGACGGTCACTTTGGCCACACTACCCGGAGATAAATACAACCCGGTTGGTCGCAAGGCATGTTCCATTCTTTCAAAGTTAATGTCATAATAAGGATTCATTCCTTTGGGATCCTGAAAATTAGCTTTGATAAGAACGGACTTACTCGATGACGGATTTGAAGGTGCTGATACATTTCCAGGAAAATTTGCGCATGAAAGATACTTCCAACCAGTAATGATCTCAGGAAAAGTAGCGTAACCTTTAGGTGTAAATAAATGATCAAATAAACCCTGCTGAAGCGCTAATATTGTCCGTTCCAAATCTAAACCTGGTGCATCATTAGGATTTTTAGAAAACCCACCTTTCGTTTTAGCATTTATAAATATCGGTCCTGATACTTTATCATAATCTTCCACAATTTTTTTTGCCTTTAAAACTACAGATTCGTTTTCAGCCAGACATTCAGGAAATCGAGTAAAAGTATTTCTAATGACTGTAAATTGATTGCTTGTCAGTGCAACGGTACCATTGACGTGTTTTTGGAGATCATCTAGTGCTTTTGGCGTTTGGCTACAAGGATTTGGACAGTTAAGTATATCCGATGCCTTCGAACCAAATTCGTTGACACCATTGGAAACCTTTATCTCATTTACAAAAAGTTTAAATCCTCCGGGGACAAAAATACCGTCTCCATAACCATCATAAATGTCAAAGAAAAAACATGCATCTGCAGGTACACATATACTATCGATATATAAAGCGCGACCTGTATATGCACCACCTTGACCACCTTGTAAGATGACTTTACCCACCAAGTCTGTCAGTGTCCAATAGGTCTCTTCTCCGTATTCATCAGTGATGATTTCGACTTTTATTTCTACTTCGTTATTCGCACATTGGCCAATGCCACGACTGTAAAAGAGCATTAAAAAGATACCTAAAAGCCATACTTGTCTCATTTGAATACATTTATACTATTTTAAATAAAAGTCTAAAAACATAAGCCTTCTACTATGAAAAACTTATCGACTGCAAAAGTACTTATTTGCGGTAAAAACTATATTTAAAATAGTTAATAAATAAAATTCAAAATATATGCAGGAGATTCTTAAGCTTGCAGCATTTAATTTTGAATGGTGTACAACTTACTAACTTAAGAAAGAGTAAACAAAATGATTCTGATTACGATACTATAGTATTTAACTAGTCGTTTCAGGTATGGAAGTGGTGCTTTGAACCCATATCATGAACAAAACACTACTTTTCAAACTGAAGTGTGTCACCGGCATTGTTGACTACATTGCCACTATTGTGATTTAATTGCATGAGTTTATCTGTTTTGGTCACCAAGGTCCAATCTTCAGATATCTCTTCAAAAACGCCTGATTTGGCAAATTGTATAACAAACTTCGTCCTGCCGCTATCCGTATATTCTTTCCATATACCTGTGACGATTTCGCTTCCTTTGGTGGCTGTAACCACTCCTGTGCTTTGAAAATCAAAAATATAACCATCAAATGATGAGGTTAAGTTTTTACTGTCATCCATATAGTTGGTAACTTTCCAACCATTGGTATCCGCTTGATTTGTTTCGTCTTTGCTACATCCGCTCAATAGGAAAATGGAAATGCATAGCAGGGAGCTCATTAAAAGTCTCATAAAATAAATTTTGATGATGAAATAATGACCAATGTCCTCTTCTTATGATCATTGGCCCAAAACTACTTTGAATAAAAAAGATTATTCCAATTTTTTTCTTTTCAAGGTAAATACTCTGCTGATATTGAATCCAAATCGCACGCCATCCAAAGCTGAATTCCATTGACCACCGGTTTCAGTGATAAAGCCCCTTTCTACCATAGATTGGCTATTGGAGAAGTGCAATTGGAAAACGTGGCCACCGGTCTCAATATCTAATCCGACAGAAAGTGAGTTGTAAAAGTCTGTAGATAGCTGATCAGGTAACACATAAATATATTCCCCGTTGATGGCTACTCGTTTACTCAGTTTCAATCTACTGCCCACACCCAAGGCATAGACATCATTTTTTTCAGCATTGGTTTTGACTAGGTTTCTGTGTACCATAGTTGGACTCAGTTGCAAAGAAAAAGATTCTGAAAATTTTCTACCTAAAATCAATTGAGTAGTGTACGCTAATCTGCTGGAGAAATAATTTTCTCTATCAGGATTTTCCCACTTTAAGGTATTGATGGATGAGGTAAGCAATAAAGCAGCTGTCAAAGGCATCGTCTTTTTTCCGGTGCTTTGTCTTAAAAATTTATACTTTACAAATCCATCATAGGTTTTCTGCAAGCTACTTCTGCCCACACCAATGGTGATAACATCGCTCAAACCATAATCTAGACCAAATCTAATGTTGGCGCCATCCAATCCAAAAATATCATAAAATCCATTATTCACAGGATTAAATCGGTGGCTTATTTTGAAATCCAATACACCTTCTGCTGTACTTTCTAATGAATGTAGGTTGATGACCCGATTGGTTTTGAAACTGGCATTGGTATAGTCCGTGGTTTCTTCTTCGCCCAAAAGTGACAATAAATCATCTTCCTGTGCAGATACAAATGAAGAAAATGTCAACAGGAAAACAGTAAGTAATGAAAAAATACGCATCATAGGTGTTGGTTAATTTGTGTTTGTGTGTAGATGTTAAGATTTAAATGGTTCCAAGATCGCATTTACCTTTATTTTCACGGATTTTGCGATCTGATCTTTGACCAATGCCGGTATGGAAATACCATAATCAGCCACTAATATATTGAAAGTTGCATTAGTCTCTATTTTGCCATTGACCACGGTAAGGATAGCATCTGTAGATACCTTTTTAGTCACTCCATGTATGGTCAGGTCTCCTGTCACTTTAACAGGTACTTTACCATTTTTAGAGACATCTATTTTGTTAAAGTCACTAATTTGCCCTTTAAAAGTAGCTTTGGGAAATTTATTACTTTCCATGTAGTTTTCATTAAAATGCTCTTGCATTAATGCTTTTTCAAACTGAAAACCTTTGATTAAAGTTCCAAATTCCAACTTGCCTGTAGCGAGGTCCAAGACACAGTTGGAAGATTTGTTATGGCCTTCTATTTTTTCAATAGGCGTATCAGAGTAAAAGGAGATATGACCTGTTTTGGTAAAATATTTCTGACCGGTTACATTGCTGATATTTAGCATCAATACTAAACATCCTAAAATGATCTTGTACATACGTTTTAATTTATTTTTTTTATTAAATGTTTTGGAATCTTCACGACCCACATCACCATTCAGACGATTATTTTTAAAATATGCATACAGATTAGACTCCTAATCTTTTGTTAAATATGGTTTGGTATATTACAATGAACACCTAGTGAGCACAATATCCATTAGTTTGCCGGTACAAAATCCTTTTACTTTGACTTCATCGCCTACTTTGACGTTTGCATATGCAGCAGCAGACTCAAACTCACATATAATGGAGGCCATCTCATTTCCAGTATCTAAACTAATGCTTCCACCATTTGATACATTATTGATTTCTTTTACGATACCTTTGACTTCTATGATTTTATCCAAATATTTGGCATCTGCGGCGACTTCATCTTGCTCGTAAATAGCCAATAATTCTTTCGGGCTAATGACTACATCTGACGTTGCGTCTTTGGTTTCTTTATGATCTTTATTGTACATATTGTACCCTACTACGCCTGCGATGACGATTATGATCAGAATGTAAGGAAAATACTTTTTCATTCGCTGCTGATTAAGATATTAATTATTGGGGCTTCCTGCATTCACCCAAGCTTCCATTTTGGCTATATTGCAATCACTCAATTTAGGTGCACCTATCGGCATAGCTACATAGGATGAAGCATGTTTTATCGAGCCTATCAATCTACCGTTATTGGCATATTGGAGTACATCTGCATGATTTTCAAGCTGAATATCTCCATTATTTGCAGCAGCACTATGACAACCTATACAATTATTATTAATGATCGACTTGACATCTGTTGAATATTTGACATTGGAAGTGTCACAAGTTACATTGGGATACAAGTCTTCTTCTGAGTCGTAGTAACACCCCGAGAATACAAATACAACAAAGAGAAGCGGTAAAAGTGAAAAACGATTCATATGACTATTTTAGAATTTGTTTTGATTAATGTTAAAGCAAAGAAAACATATTAAAGATTGTTTTGGTTCATACTTTAAGGTGATCAATTCTGCGGACTACCTGCATCTATCCAACTCTTAATCTTCGCTATCGTACAATCAGGTAATTTTGATCCGCCTTGAGGCATGTTTTTGTACCCATTTGTCCAAGCCAATGAGCCATATAATCTTCCACTATCCGCTGCTGATTTCATACCTGCATAGGAGTCTAAGTTAATACCACCACCAACATTACCTGTTTTGTGACAAGCCGTACATGACGCCAAAGCAGGCTTTACATAATTACTATAACTGACATTTATGGTATTGCATCCATTGGGATTCTCGTCACACATTTCATTTTTGGCTCCTTGTGTGATCCAATCTGCAATAATCTTAATTTGAGCAGCAGTCAGCTTAGATGCAGGCGGTGGAGGCATCACATCCTTAGGGTCAGTATCAATTAATACTTCATAAATTTCTGTTTTTGATGGATTGCCCACTTTTATTTTACCCGTTTTTATCACATTTGCATAACTGTCCAAAATGATACCTTCTTTTTTCGATATAGCATTATGACAACCTGAGTACGCGCAATTGGCAGTCAATATAGGTAATACGTCTTTCTCAAAGTAGATTACATCGGGATTACACGGAATTCCGGTACTGCCGGTATCCGATGGTATAGGCGGATAAATAATGAGGTGTGTGGTATCGCAAATGATGCCATTGCAAGCAACTATACAAGTCTCTACGGTTTGATTAGCCCCCGAAGTAGCTGTCCATATCCAACAGTTATTTTGATCCCAAGTGTAAGTTCCCTGACCAGCAGGTAAGATGGCACATACTTCATAAGTTGTACTTGAATTTGCCACGATATCATCTATTACAGGACATATCGGGTTAGAAGGACATGTAGGGCATGCAGCAGTAACAGATACATTGGCCACAGATGTTTTGATGATATCGATTTGAGGTTCGTGGGTACAGCCAAATTGAAACACCACTAGGTAAAGAAAGACAAATGATTTAAATTTTGAAAACATAATATTTCATGATATGATGAGACAAAGGTATAGATATCATTTTAATAAAATCATTTTTCTATACTGAGTAGGGAAAAAACATCACTGAATCGGAAAATAAGCCCTACACTCCCTAAGTTGAAAGATAGTATGATCGATGATTTACCAGTTCAAACGTCATTTTTTCCCATTCAGGATGAATACTGTAATATCTTTAAACTCTTTTCATTAACTTTGAGCTATGAAATCAGTAATATTCATAATAGTATTATGGTCCACACAAGTTGCCTTTAGCCAAACCACCAATATGGGTTTTAAAGGAAAGGTGAAGTTTGTTTCCAATGCACCGTTGGAAATCATAAAAGCTGAAAGTCAAAAAATCACTGGAATTATTGATCAAACAAATTATAACTTTGCCTTTTCAGTAACCCTTAAATCTTTTGATGGATTTAACTCAGCACTACAGCAAGAGCATTTTCATGAAAACTATCTGGAGTCCGTAAAATTTCCAAACATCACCTATACGGGTAAAATATTGGATAAAATAGATTGGAAAAAAGATGGCTCGTATGAGATCCGAACCAAAGGAAAGTTTAATATCCATGGTGTGGAAAAAGAAAAAATACTCAAAAATAAAGTGATCATCAAAAACGGTAAAGTAAGTATCTCTGCTGTTTTTAAAATCGCACTTGAAGATTTTGAGATCACCATCCCTAGAATTGTTCACCAAAAAATCGCTGAAGAGATAGACATCTTTCTTGATTTAAGCCAGAAAAATTAATGAACATTAGGATTTGCATGCTGTTTTTGCTCTCTTATCAGGTCTCTTTTGGCCAAAAATTACATTTTACCCAATACGAGGTCAGCAATGAACTATTAAGGAAAAACCCTACTTGTGTACTTCGCCATCACAACCAATTTCTTCACATCGGCACCAAAGAAGGTTTGTACAACTTTGATGGCATCAAAAAAACCAAATATCTCCGTAAGGAAGGACAAAACCAGCATGTTACTGCATTGAGTCATGATGGTACACAACTTTGGGTAGGATATGAAGATGGGGCCATTTACTATCAGGAAAAAGAACAATTACTTCCATGGACGCTTACCCAAGGACTGACACGTTCTAAAATAACAGGTATATATAAAGATAAATCAGGTGATCAATGGATCAGTACTTATGGTGATGGCATTTATATCATAGCAAACCAAACTATACACCACATACAGGCCAAGGATGGATTGGGTAGTCAGGATATCTACAGCATAGTTGCTGATCGCAAAGGTCACATATACGCGGCAACGGATAGCGGTATATATAGGTGTACTTTTAATAAAGGTCAAAAAATGATAGTCAAACTGAGTTTTCATGCTGAAATAGATCATGACATCATCACTAAGCTCAACTATGACCCGGTAAAAAACATCATTTATACTGACTCCTATGAAGATGGTATTTGGCAAATCCAACTCCATAAAAATACAGCACAAAAAGTAGATGAAATTCATGGGAAGATCATTTCGTTTACACAAAATCCCAATATACTTATAGCCCATAATAAAACCCAGATTTTTCTACATCAAGAAGATAACACAGAATCCATTTCTGTAGATGGCATAGATGCAGACTTGGATATCATCGATATGTATTTGGATAAAGAAGGGATCCTGTGGACACTTTGCAAAAACAATGGTTTGATATCAGCTGATCTTTCTTTTGTAATGTATGAATCTGACCTGAATCAAACACAAGCCATACTTAAGATTGAAGATAAAATATATGTAGGAAGTAGTAGCGGATTATTTGAAACCGGTAAAAAAGGTACAACCAAAGTAGTATTACGAGGCGAAAATGTACTTTCGTTAGTCTACATACCACGTACTGACCAAATTTGGGTAGGTACTTTTGGCCATGGCATTTTTATCATAGACCCAATCACAGGAGCGAAAACACACCTACATGAAGGCAATGGATTGATCAATAATAACGTATTCAGTATGATCATACATCAAAACGATGTATGGATTTCGACGCTTGCGGGTATACAGCAAATCAGCTATGATGGTGTATTTAAAAATAGCTGGAATAAAAAAACAGGTTTAGCCACTGACTATAATTATACTATTTTTTCAGATAGTAAAAGCAATCTTTGGGTCGGCTCGGATGGCCAAGGTTTAGTTTGTTTTGACCATCAAAAAAGAATTAGTAAAATAGGTAACCGCCAAACCATTATTTCCTTAGCGGAAGATGCTTTGGGGAGAATATGGTATTGCGATCTAGACAAAGGCTTGGGCTATGTTACCAATGGCGTACTAGTACCTTTTACTGAAGAAAATGGGCTTTCAGAACTGCATATTTCAGGCATTACATCTGATGATAAAGGCAATATATTGGCATTTCATCATACGGGTATAGATGTGATTCATGTGCAAACCATGGAGGTGCATTGTATTGGAAATCAAATTGGTATACGAAAATGGGACCAAAACATCAATGCCTTTTTCAAAACCAATGCGCATGAAATTCTCCTGACACACCCACATAAATGGATCGTTTATGACACCCGATACCACCGACATCTGCGTCCTCAATTAATCGTAAAATCTGCTACTTGTGGTCAAATCACCTTGCACCCAAACCAAGAGAATGCACTACCCTATGATCAAAACGATTTTCAAATTGATTATGTGGGTATATGGATGCAAAACCCTGAATCAGTCTCCTACCGATTTAAATTAGCACCCCTGGATCACGAATGGCGCTATTCTAAAGATATTAAATTGATTTATCCCAACCTAAGACCCGGAAATTATCAGTTTCATCTACAAAGCAGCTCCAATCAACATTTTTCTGACCAAGATATTGAAACCTATACATTTAGTATCAAGCCTGCTTTTTGGCAACAATGGTGGTTTTTCACCTCTATCATTTTAGGGGCATTGTTTTTATTACTATGGTGGATCAATACAAAAAATAAACGGGCAAAAGTTTTACAGGAATTACAAACAGAACAGATAAAAAGCCAACTAGAAACACTAAAGAGTCAAATAAATCCACATTTTTTATTCAATAGTTTCAACACACTCATTTCAACCATAGAAAAAGAGCCCAAAGAAGCGGTGTTTTTTGTCGAAAAACTATCTGACTTTTATCGTTCGATGTTGCAATATAGAAATACCGATTTTATCAGTTTAAAAGAAGAACTCGAAATCCATGAAAACTATAAGTTTTTACTGTATCAGCGATTCCGAAAGAACCTACATATCACGATCCAAGTTGATGATCCTGATACCTACCAAATCATACCGCTGAGCTTACAGATATTGACCGAAAATGCAGTTAAACATAATATCGTTTCTGCCACCAAACCCTTGGAAATAGAAATCAAACAGGAAGGCGATGTCCTTTGGGTAAAAAACAACCTGCAACCGCGAATGAATGTTGAGCAATCCACTCAATTTGGCTTGCATTCACTCAGCAAGAGATATCACGCCCTTACGGGGAAAGAAGTCATGGTGCAAAATACCGACTCTTATTTTTGTGTAACCCTACCTTTAATCAAAACATGATACAAATAGTTATAGTAGAAGATGAAGAAGCTGCTGTGGAAAGGCTCACTGAAATGTTGGCCCAAAGCACTCATGAGACACAGGTCATTCAAGTATTGGATAGTGTGACTGAAAGTATACATTTCTTCAGCGCTACTGATGCATACGATCTTATTTTGATGGATATACATTTATCTGACGGCAATAGTTTTGAAATTTTCAGACACATTGAGATTAAAAAACCCATTATCTTCACTACTGCATACAGCGAATTTGCACTAGACGCATTTAAACAATATGCTTTGGATTATCTACTAAAGCCGATCAAAAGAGATCAATTGGAAATAGCCTTATCCAAATACCAACAAATATACCAACCCATCGTACCCAACTATAGTAATCTCGCTCCTGAAATGGGTTCAGAAAAAAGTTGGATGATTAAAGTAGGACACCATATCCGTATCGTTCCTTATGCAGATGTGGCCTATTATTTTACCGCTGAAAAGATCAGCTTTCTCATGACTTTGGATGGTAAAAAATATCCGGTAGACTTGACCTTAGAACAGATAGAAACACAAATCAAAGACCCAAACTTTTTTAGGATCAATAGACAATACATCATTCATAGGCGAGCGATACAATCCTTGAGTACACACACCAAATCCCGAGTGCGCATCCTACTTAGTCCAACATCGGAAGACGTAACCGTAAGTACAGAAAGGTCACCTTTGTTCAAGAAGTGGTTAAAATTATAAAATCATTCTCGTGAGCGTGGAGGAATATATTTAATTAGGGCCTTGTATGATTTTAAAAATATACAAAGGATTTGTCCAATCCTGCTTATTTTCTATTTGGAATAATCCAAATACCTGTTCATATGTTTAATAAACTAAATCGATGATACCTCATTTACAGTGTGTCATGATGTGGCATCATTGATTGGGTACTCATTTTTTTTATAAACCTATAAACTAAACAGATGAAATGAGCATGAAGCATCCTTGTGGCACCTGCAGACTAACGTGTTCAGGCGGACACAAACCATGATGATTATTTTCATGCGAATTCCATGTGGCAATTAAAGAACAAATAAAATAAACAGATGAAATATTTATGGAGCTTGATATTGTTTTCTTTGATGTTGTCTTGTACCAAAGAAGAAGTAATACCAGAAACTGGTAGTATCCAAGTTAACTTTTCTATAGATTTAAAAGGCAACACGATTGGGGTCTTCGATCCTGCTACTGTAAATGGCAGCTTTATAGATTACAGAAAAGCGATTCGAACACAAAGCATTACCAGCAATAAGGTAGAAATCAAAGAATTACTGCCGGGCAACTATGTTATTTTAGTCTTGGAATTTGAAACGGCATATCTCAGGGCCACTCAAGTACAAAGAAATAAAAAGTCTGAAATTTACATCTGATGAAGCTATCCTTTTATACTTGGACCATTTGTGCATGGCTTATCACCACGAGTACTGTTTCATTGGCACAGAACATAATCAAAAATGGCGATTTTTTAGATTACCAAAAGTGTCCGGATTACACTGGGGAATGGTCAGAAGAATTTTTCAAACTCACTATGGTGGACCATTGGTTTGTCAGAGAAATACCCAAAAAACAATGGGAACCTAAATTTATTCACTCCTGTGCTCGCCAATTCAATTTTTTTAATGTTCCCTTTTTCCAAACATTAAAAGTACCTTTTGACGCGCGATGTGGTGTCACCATCAATCCACCTGTAGATGATGGTATGATCTTGCTGCACTATCCACCCAGTTTGACGTCTACTCCTACACAATCAGGAAGTATCACTACCCGATTGGATACTTTAAAGAATGTAAAGTCTGATTACTACTGTAGTTTTCAACTTTTTCCATTACCAACCTGCCCGAATACACCACGGTGCTATTTGTTTGAGCCGGGTGTAGTCATAGAAACCGAAGATCAATTGTCTACCGTAGTTATTCCTAGTAAGAAGAAACTATCTGATAGCCGCTCTTGGCAAACCATTGATGGATGCTATAAACCCACCGGAAGAGAGAAGTTCTTCACCATCAAATCCACGTTAGATGATCCGTTGGATGGCGCTGAGTGCTTTTATTTCGGGAATACTGCGCCTACTATATTTTTTGAAGTAATGATAGACAATGTACTTCTCACTCCTTTTGAAGTACTGCCCGATACGCTGGTGGTTTGTGATGAAAACAAAACCTATTTTAAAGACTTATCTTTTTATGATTTAAAACTCTTTTGGGAAGATGATGTGTTCACACCAAGCCGAACATTTAATAGTACCGGAAACTACCAACTCATAGCTGAAACTAAGTCGGGCTGTTTGCTAGAAGAAAATATCTATATCATATTTACAGGAACGCAAACATCATTCAACGAAGACATTACCAAATGCAAAAACCAGGAAGTAGATTTAAATATAGATTTACCTGGTGACATCCGTTGGGAAAATGGAAATACTAGCCGTACTTTAACTACTGATGAACCGGGTATTTACAGCGCACAAGTAAAAACGGAATGTAATACGATAAATTACACCTTTGACGTTAAAGATGATCCGTGTTTAACCCAAGTGCAGGTAGCCAATATTATACATCTAGGATCCAAGAACGGCAACGCTAAAGCTACTTTTTATTTTAAGGAATTCATCAAAAGTAATGGGACTTTGACTATATATGATCGATGGGGCAACGTGATATTCCGGAAAACAAAAGAAGGCAATACCATCGATTGGGATGGCATGTCTGACTCGTCTAAGCCGGTATCAAGTGGAGTGTACGTTTGGGTGTATCAAGATGAAACTTTTATGGAATCAGGCACCATTACCGTTATTCCTTAATTATCGCTCATTTACTCCACATATTCCAATATGTCACCTGGCTGGCATTGTAATACCTGACAGATAGCTTCTAAGGTACTAAACCTAATGGCCTTAGCCTTTCCTGTTTTTAAGATAGACAGGTTTGAAAGTGTCAAATCCACTCTTTCTGACAACTCATTGAGCGACATCTTGCGCTTAGCCATCATGACATCTAAGTTCACTACTATGGGCATGATTATATGGTTAGATCGGTTTCGTTTTGTAATTCGATGCCTCTGTTAAATATTCTGGATATAATATATACAATGGCAGCCATCATCAAAAATGTTGCTATATCACTCCAATACTCGTTTACGTTGCTTACTTCTAAGCCCGAACCCATCAGTCTTTCCGTATATTGGCTCGCCACCACACTAACTATAGCTATTCCTAAAGCTTCAAAACTAATATTTTCAATCAGCTTTGCTATTTCAGCACTAAATGGTTTTACCAGATTTAACTTGGAGAAAATTTTAATGACCAAATAGAAAAGATATGCTTTCATTACTGCAATCACCATCATAAAACTCATTATGGCATTAAAGTGCCCAAAATGATTGTGGTATAACTCTGAGAGATTTAGTCCCTTATACATATTGCCCGTACCTATGGGATTGACCAAACAATATACGTAATTAAATACAATGGCACCAGCTTCGACGCATAATCCAATAAAAATAATCCAAGAGAACACATGAAGTGCATCCAAAATAAAATCCTTTTTCTTTGACATACTTTTAATATTTTAAATTAACGATGCAAAGATAAGGTTATTTATCGAATATCAATAAATATTAATCACTAATTGATAATTATTTATTCCATAACATGATTCTTTTCCATTCAAAGATACTTCTACCTTTACATTGACTATGGATACGACAACAAATAGGCTTTATATTGCTCGGGAGTCAATATCTTTTTGATGGCAGCCTGACGCTTCATGTTGAGTTCATTACTTTTGTTATATTTCTCTTTGTTGGATAGTTTACTTTTATTGGTATTAGATACCTGTGTTTCGTATTCTATCAACGCTTTTTCCAAACTTGCGTGTTGAGTTTCATTCAGCAACAAACTTTTAGTGAGCTTTTTGGCAATATCTTTTGCCTTAGCTGTGGGTGTGTTTAAGACGGGTCTAGCTTCTTTGGTTGCTTTTTCTGGTGCATTTTTCTGGGCAGCAGGTCCTATTTGAGTAAATCCATGGGTATTAGCCAAAAGAAAAAAACTAAAGAACAAAATGATATGCTTCATAAGTATCTGATTTTAATTCAAAGACTGAATAAACAACGAAAAGTTACAGATATAGACTTTATAAATAATTATCCTAACCAAGATTGCCAAGGAATTCTACTGAGTATGAGTAACAAGCCGATTCCGTAAAAGATGGCAATGGTTTTTGGCGTGCTGCTAGTGCCGATGGTTTTCTTTGCTTTGGAATATCCAATGGTAATCAATACAATAGCCAAAATATTGGTAAATGGATGTTCCACCGCCAACAATCGTGAAAAACTATCCTTCATGGTCTCTCCTGAAAGATTGCTCATGCCATATGGTGATGTAAAATACAAAATAAAGCCCATCAACAATTGAATGTGTGACAATATTAATCCCACTAAAGCCAACTTGAACTGCGATGCATTCCATGACTTTTTAGAAATAAACGCTAATGTTGCTGAACCTACGACTACCACTAAGGCAATAAGCACCAACCAAGCAAAATGTGAATGAGAAGTCTTGATAAAACTATACATGATATAAATTTTTAAAGATACGAATGAAATACATGACTATAAGATATCAGCATAACACCCATTAATCAAAGATGTTTATTATCCTTTTGCTGAATCAAAGATTATTCTTCTTCACTATCTTCTGCATCAGGTTTGGCGGTTAGATATCCTCTGTCATTGAGATAATTAAACCACTTGATGACTTTTTTCATATCACTGTGGAAAACTTTATCTCTGTCGTAATCAGGTATAATGACAGCAAAATACTTTTGCAAATCCTTATGTTCTGCATTAGGCGCAGGTACGGGTAGCGATTCCATATTGTCCAACATGTTTTGAAAAACCTTGTCAATAGACACCGTATCATCTTCTGTATATATGGCTACCGTTTCCATGGGTGTAAATTGATGCTGACGTACAGAACAAAATTTCGTTTTCCCCGTATCCGGGTCCGCAACCAATAAACCATTGTTTTTGGTAGATACAATTTTATAAAGTCCTGGCAATCCGCTTACTGCAATAATATTTTTGATATTCATTTATATATTTTTTTTAAAAAAGAATGCAAAGATAAAAATGGTTTTAGGAAATATGCAGAGATAGGAAAGTATTTTTGACTTTTTACACTTTATGTCTGTTAGAAACCCGTGAAGCAAAAGTTGAGATATTCCTAGCATAAAAAGATCACTTCAACTGATTAAACCACTTTTTGACCATGTCCAAAAACAATAAAGGTTCATTTTCCGATGCAGTGTTGGGCGACTTTTCATGGGTAATCTCTTGATTATTTAACCCATATTTACCGAATGCCACATCTACATTCCAAAAAGCATATTGATTCACATCATTACAAAAGATATTTCTACTAAAGACAAAAGAAGTGTCTGCCACTCCTGTCATTTGACAAATCGTCAAAGGCAAATCAAAATGATTGCATGGGGTCTGATGAATACTATCTTTTTGAGACTGTGACGGGTCATAAACTATAAGCGGTATTCTAAATCTATTATGGTCTTCTACTTTTGCCCATCCGGAGTGGGTACTACCGTGATCAGCAGTAATGATAAACACCGTATTTTCAAACCAAGGTTTGGTTTGGGCTTGATCAAAAAATACTTTCAAAGCATAATCACTGTACATCACAGAGCTTTTGTATTTATCTACTATGGTTGGGCCCTTAAAACTATTGGGTACCGGTACTTCAAAAGGCGAATGAGAACTCAACAACAAAACCGTGGAAAAAAACTTGTCTTTTTCGGCAGATACAACTTCCAAAGCTTTTGCTACCGTAATATGATCCGGCACGCCCCAATCTGTGGATAATTGATTACCATCAAAATCTTTATCACGGATGATCTTTTCAAAGCCCAATACCGTCAAATAATTGAATAAATTTGAAAAATTCAAGTCACCACCATAAATAAAAGAAGTATGTCTACCTGAGTTTTTCATGGCTAAAGGTAAAGATGGCAAACTTTGGACTTTATCCAAAACATTGGGCACATTAATACTTTGCATTGAAGGCACACCACTCAATATACTGGCCAAACCTTGATCCGTTCTGAATCCGGTGCTAAATGCATTGGTAAATCGAATACTATGTTGACTTAATGAATCGAAAAATGGAGTCACCGTTTCTTTGCCATATAAATAAGCCACCATGTCTGCTGACCAACCTTCGGTAATGATCAATACTATATTTTTGTCTACCCACGCACTATCTGATGGAGATTGGATACATTGGAGATCATGATACTGACGTGCATATTTTTCTATTTCCTGATCTGTATGAACGGTATTGATTTTTCCAGATTTTTTCATGGAATATAAAAAATACCATACTTTATTGGTCGCCGCAAAATTTTGTCTCATATCCTGTGAGTAAAACGCATCAGAAGGTTTTATGGGAATCTTTTGCCAGCCACCGCGCAAAATCAAAAATGCTAAGGGTCCGCTGAGTACTAAAAAGCATATGGATTGGATAAAGTGACTTTTTACAGGTTGCCAATGTTCAAACAACAATGTTAATCTTTTCAGACCGGAAACAAAGATCAATAGTCCCAAAAATACTACTGAAAAAGGTACAAAATCTTTAACTGACGCCCAAGCTTCTTGTGGATGCAGCAGATAATTGATGGCCCGATTATCCAAGGTAGTTCCCCACTCTTTGTATAGCAAGATAGATGAAAACTCTACTATAGATACAAATACCCACAAAATGATATGTATGATTTTAGTAACTTGCAGAAAGATGGGTTTTCCAAAGGCCATAAATAACCAATACGGTATGGCACTGATCAAAAAAACACCGCCTACCATAGACATATCCAACTTAAAAGCAGATTTTATGACTTGGAAATAATCACTTCCGTCATTAAAATAAAGAAAAAGCATTCTCCAAAGCAGTAAGCTTATCCAATAAAATCCAAAAATCCTGAGTGGAAAATATATGCTGTTATATTTGTTGTTCATCAATGCATGCCGTGGGTGATGCTTTCATCGTTTATATTAATTATCCAAAGGTGAATCCATAACATATTCAAATACCTTGAAAGCGAAAAGGCACAAAAGTAAGAAAAATATAGATGTATCACCATTATTGTGATGGTTGGTGTTGATCTCATTAATAATTTCCTTATGGATCAACCATTAAAAGTGTACATCGACAAAAAAATAACTTTTGTCGAAGAAAAGAACGGTTACACAAAAAAAGAAACTTGATTTGCAACTACTTTATCATGTCAAACGTCCATTATACAATAAAACAAAAAATTCAGCATCCTTGCTGGTTCTCCAACGCAAAACAATTTAACAAAATGAAAACGTATTTAACTTTGGTCATGCTCAGTATTTTTTCAACGGTACACTTTGGACAAGTGACTATCTCTGGAAAAATCACTGATGAAAACAAACTTCCCGTATCTTATGCTAGTGCATCACTCATCTTGGCTTCGGACTCATCTTTAGTTCGTGGCAGTCTTTCTGATGAACAAGGTAATTATATCATCGAGAATGTAAAAGAAGGTAGCTACAGGATACAAGCGTCATTTGTAGGTTATGATGATGTTTATTCTTCGGTATTTACACTGACCTCAGAAAATAAAAAGGCGGCTATAGATTTGCAGTTTACCCAAAAGGGCATTTTGCTTCAGGAAGCCGTGATTACAGCCAAAAAACCATTTTTAGAACAAAAATCAGATAGATTGGTAGTCAATGTAGCCAATAGTGCTGTTGCAGCCGGTGGTACCGCATTAGAAATACTCCAAAAAGTACCTGGTGTAGTGGTGACTCAAGAAACAGTAACTTTGGGTGGTAGTCAGAGTTTGCAGATATGGGTAGATGGCAAACCTTCTCCTTATGCCGATATGAATGCGTTGCTTAGAGATATGCCTGGTGATCAGATAGAAAAAATAGAACTGATCACACAACCTGGTGCTGCATTTGATGCCGCAGGTGGCCCTATCCTTAATGTGGTGCTCAAAAGAAATGCTGATTTGGGTTGGAAGATGTCCGCAGCGCTTACCTTATCTGGCTATCGTATGGATCAAACTAGTTTTGACCGTGGTACTCGCAATTATGGTAGAGTCAATCCATCGGTAAATTTTACTTACAGGAGTGGAAAGATCAATCTCTTTACCAATGCCTCTTATAATCAAGGAAATGGATTTAGTACGGCCGACCTCAAAAGAAACATTTTTTCTGAAGTTTATCGTAGTAAAAATTTTGATGAATACCGTTACAGCTTTTTAAACCTTAGGGCTGGTGCAGATTATTATGTCAATGAAAAAACCACTATCGGTACTTCTTTCAGAACTTGGTCCAGACCCGGAGACGGCGATGCTTTGAACGCTACCACTGTCCTAGACGATAAAGAATCCGTTATATTTACCACATTCAACACCGAAACCCGAGATAAAAGAGACCGTAGCGGAAACTTTTTTAACTTGTATTATAAAAATGAAATCAATAAAAAGACTGGAAAAACTTTAACCGCAGACTTAGACTACAACCTTTTCAATACCAATCTAGTCAACGATTTGGAAATTTATAATCAAACTACACCCGAAAAAAGATCTCTCAATCGCCAGGTAGTCAACCAACCCGTTAATATCGTGGTAGGAAAAATAGATTATACGCATCCTATCGATTCTACCTTTATATTGGAGACTGGCGCTAAATCATCATTTGCTACGGTGGACAATGATTTGAAGTTTTACAGAGCCAACATATTATCCGCTTTGGAGTCCAACGACTTTCTCTACAAAGAAAATATAAACGCTGCCTATGTAAACTTGACCAAAAACATATCCAAAATAGAAATCAAGGCAGGATTAAGAGCAGAACAAACCGTTGTAAAAGGAACTTCTATGGGTATCGATACGCTCAATAGAAATTATATTCAGCTTTTCCCCAGTGCTAGCGCGATGTACAAGCTCAACAAAAATATGGCTATACAGTCTTCTTATTCTCGAAGGGTAAACAGACCTGGATTCCAACAACAAAATCCATTTTCTAACTTTATAGATTCGCTCACGTATACTAGAGGTAATCCCAATTTAAGACCTGAAGATACACATACAGGCCAATTGAAACTAACTTTTGATGGCCAACCGGTATTCGGTATCGCTTACAATGTCACCAATGATGTCATCATAGAAAACGCTCCCAAACTAGAAGGTACCAAAACATTTACCAATGTAGAAAACCTAGCTCAAAATAAAAGACTAGAGATTCAGCTCAACTTCCCCATCAAGTTGGGCAAAATCATTGATGGATTTGGTGGAAATCAAGCGATATATAATGCTTATGATGCTGAATATTTGGGACAACCGTACACTGCATCTCGTTGGCATTGGCTAGCCTATTGGCAAATCAACGCTTCCCTACCCCATGATATAAAACTGGAGTTTGGCGGATTTTATATGACAAAGTTTCTGGAAGAATTTGTAACTATAGATCCGCTGTTGGGTGCCAATCTAGGTATAAGCAAATCTTTTGCTGATAAAAAAGGAAGGGTTTCGCTAAGTTGGAATGATATCTTCTACAAACAGAATGCCAACATTTCTATAGATTTTCAAGACATCCAAGTCCGAATGTTCCAAAGAGAATTTACTCAAAACCTAAGACTAACCTGTAGTTATACCTTTGGGAATACAAAAGTAAAAAATCAAAGCCGAAGCACAGCATCTGAGTCAGAGACATCTAGGATAAAGATAGACTAAGTTTATTTGGTGATCTTTTGATCGGTGATTGGTGATACCGCATGCTGCGGCACAAGTTCTGGTGATTTAGTGTTCTTGCATGTCTGCTGAAATTTAATGAAGGCAGTTGAAGGCAGTTGATCGGTGATCTTTCCCCGATGGTCGAAGTAACGCTTATGGCTTCACAAGTTCTGTGACTTAGATCCCATATTTTCAGAATTTATAATTCGTTTCCAGTTGATGCTTGTAAATTACGCATTACAAATTCTAAATGTAGTGCATCGCAGTTGCACCTGTCTGCCCAGTTTCGGGCAGAAACTGCGACAATCGGAACTTTACATGATCGCGGTGTTGCTATGGCTTTGCCATAAATCTTGGTAGTTTGCCATCAATCTTATATATTTGCGTGATGTGAGTACAGGATACCAAATGATGTCCAGTAGCCAACGGAAATATAGTGGATTAGAATGTTTGATAGAAATAGATATTGCAGATATTTGATGGATACACTGATTTGTTTTCAAATTGATCCGACGGGTCGAATGACATCACTTAGTCGTAGGAGCAGCCTACGCCTAAATGGGTTAAACCTACCTGTTTTCCTTGGCATAAATAAACTATTTAATTATTAGTCATGATGTTAGAAAAGTTTATAGAAATAAATCACTTAAAAATTTGCTCAAGATATATTTGGTTAATTAATTCAAATTTAATTCAAGATATATTTAAAATGGTAAATCTTGAAGATAGTCTGTTCTACTTTCAATCTCCTTTCTTTAGTAATAGGCCATTGATGATAATAAGTGAAGAGTTTGATTCAATTGATGCTTGTTTAGAGAAATATGATTTAAATGAAAATAGTCCAATAAGCTTAGAATTCCTATTTTCTAAAAGTAATAAGATTATTAATATTTGGGAAGACTTTTTGCTTAATCATCACCTATACGATAAAGAATTTTTACCGATAGGAATTATTGGTAAACCAAATAGTTCTCTATTGTTGTTAGGGGTAGGTAAAGAGAATAATGGTGAAATTTGGATTGAAGTTTCACACAGTGGGACTTATTTAAAATTAGAGAATTCAATTTTCGAATTTTTACCTAAATTAAAGTTTATAGAAGATGCTTTCGTTAAACAAAAGTTAGGGAATAGAAAAATATATAAAAATTGGAATGAGGACTTCTGGAGAGTTTGTGATGATGAATAATTAATACCTTTCTGGCGCGAGTTTTTAACTCCTTTGCTGGCGAGAGTTTGTAACTCGTGCCTATATTACCTTAACAATAAACAAGTTATCTGCCAAAAAACTAAAAAAGAACCGACTTCAAATAAGAAGTCGGTTCTTTTTTATATAATCACATGCTTATTAAAATCAACTGCCTCCGTTCGGCGTAGGCTGCGCCTACGTCACCGTGTTGTTATGGCTTTGCCACGATTCTTGGTAGTTTGCCATCAATCTTATATATTTGCATGATTAGCGTAGCTGATACCAAATATATGATGTCCAGTAGCCTACGGAATTATAGTGGATTAGAATTTTTGATAGAAATAGATATTGCAGATATATTATGGATGTAGTGCTTCGTAATCAAATTAATCCGACGGGGTTGGATGACATTATTTAGACATTGGTGCAGGTTAAGTATAACGGGGGCACAAGTTGCAAACTTGCGCCAGCAGAGGGTCGCTTAATGATAATTGATGCAACTGCAGCAATAAAACTTATTCAAAAATATTTTAACTCAAAATAATAAATAATGAAAAATAAAATCATAGAATTAGATGTTGATTTTATCGGTGGTTTAGAGCAACTTACTGAAGAAGAATCTAAAGCACTAACTGATTTTCTGGAAAATAACAAAATTCAAAAAAGCAACCCTAAAGTTAAAAGACAGCATAAAAGCCGATTACTTAAAACCGGAAAAAAAGAAATTTCAGAATAAAAAATTTTTTACTGATGTAAAATTAGGTTCCGTCACAGTGTTGCAATGCTCCGTTCGGCGTAGGCTGCGCCTACGTCGCAGTGTTGCTATGGCTTTGCCATAATTCTTGGTAGTTTGCCATCAATCCTATATTTTTGCATGATTAGAGTAGCTGATACCAAATATATATGATGTCCAGTAGCCTACGAAATTATAGTGGATTAGAAAATTTAGTAAAAATAGATATTGCAGATATATGATGGATGCATGGCTTCGTAATCAAATTGGAAATTTGGCAACACTTAGATGTAGGCGCAGCCTACGCCTAGCAGGGTCATATTTGGATGCCTGTTTGTTATTAGCATATAATGGATATGGCGGGACAGAGAATAATGGAGATAAAAAATATAAGAATTATTTGAAATTAATTGCCTTACCTAATACTAAACCATATTGGACAACAAAAGATAACTCAGAAAATTATGTAAAGAAAATTAGTGAACAAGCAGTTCCTCCACCTTATTAATACCAATTAGTTAATAAAACATACTGAATAATATTCTAGTAAAAATAATAAAAAATCAAAATGAAGTATCAAATAAATATATTAATTTCTATTTTATTATTAAATGTAATTTTACTAAATGGGCAATCTAAAATTGAAAGATTATATTTACTTATGGCGTCTTCTAAAGATCATCTTTCACAGTGGGATAGTGAAACATTAAACCCTGAAACTACAGATACTACTCGTCCTTCTGTACTATATCTTTTTGATCGTGGTGGGATAAAATCTATTGACACAATAAATTTTAATCACAAAATGGGTAGTATCATGTCAGAATTTAGTCACTTTGATGAGTTCAAGTTTCTTTACATAAGAGAACAAGGATTGAAAGGAAAGTGGATTTCGGATAAATCAGGTACATATTACTTTTCAATAAATGAAGGCAATTATGTATCAATTTTGGATTATTCTGGAGATGCCATAGTGATGAGAAAAGCCAATGCAGATTCAATTTCTTTAGGTTGTGACCTGCGAAGTGGAAGAAGATTCATAAGAAATGGGAACTTGTATCTTTCTTTTTCAAAATGTGAAAATCAAATTCCATATAATTTAAATATTATTAATAAGAATTTGGAAATTGAAGAACTTGGTGAACAAACATTTACTTTTGATTCTTATTGCAGAGCTGAAGCTTCTCCATTCTCTAGAATGGGATCCAACGGAGGGTTTCCATTCAACAAAATAGGTGAATTAGTTTTAAGTTTTAGTGAAAATATTGATTTAGATCTATGGAAAAAAGTGTATTTTCAATATCCATACAAAGTAGATGCTAAGAAATATTCTAATATTAACTTCTTGATGAAAACTCCTGCATGTAATAAAGAAGTTTTGTATAAAAGGTTATATAGTGGTGCGACAGACAGTATCGCGGCATATTATATATATGACAAAAATACAAAACGCCTTGATAGTATGAGTACACACTTCAATATTCTAGGAATGAATCTATATAAAGATTATTTTGGATTTGGTACTTTGATATTAAATCCAACGTACTCAAAAAACAAAACCAAAGATATGCCGACAGTTTCAAGGTATTCAAATAAATATGGCCCGATACCCAATCTGCAATACAACACTGGGAAATTTTTTATTTGGGATTTGAATAAAAATGACTTTAAGACTTATTCATTTGATGATATTGACACAGAATTATTATCAATACACGAAGACTGGGTATATTTTCGTATTTATGACGAGATTCGTAGGATTAAATTATCTGATCTGAATGCAAAAAACTACAAACAAAAGACAGAACTACTTTACAAAGATAAAGAAAGAGTACCGCATATTCATCATGTATTTTGGGCACCAGAGATGCCTTTGAAAGTTGAATATGTGGAAGCAAAAAGATAAATAATAGAATACCTCCGTTCGGCGTAGGCTGCGCCAACGTCACTGTGTTGCTATGGCTTTGCCATGATTCTTGGTAGTTTGCTATTGACCTTATATATTTGCATGATATGAATACATTGAATAAATAAGAAAAATGATAAAAGTCGATGAATATTTATAAAGATGGTTTTGCGAGTTGGGAAATTATTCCTGAATCAGTTAAGTTTTTGAATTATGATGATTTTATTCATCTTCCTAAAGAAAGTTATATTATTATTGTAAAAAACATGCTAACTAAATTTGAAGAAATCCTTAACTTACTTGAAGAGTACAATCTGTTAAAAGTTAAGTTTATTACTGTAGGAGATTCTGTAATAAGTGTATCAGATACAAAAAATCTTATAAACGATTTAATGTTATTAATAAGCTCTGATGATAGTGAAAAAGTTACTTCGATATGGTGTACCGGGGAGACAGCAATTTATGAATCTGGAAAACTAAGAAAAAATGATGGTTTCATAAGAGTAGGTTATGATTTTTTTATCAACTTAATATCAATTGACTTATTTACTGATATTTGGATGCCAATAGACTTTAATCTACAATCCAAAGCTATAGAGGATGCTAAGATTAACTCACTTAGATTAGAAGCACTATTAAGAACTATAAAAAGCAATGGATACAAGATTAATCCTGACGATAATATTATTTCAAATGAATTTGTTGCAAAACAAGTAGGATTTAGAATGTATTACTCAAAATCTATTCTTGATAATATGGGTAAACAATGTTTAGACAGTTTAAAAGATTTTGTGATCAATGAATAGCGGTAAGCCTATGCAACGACTATGTACTTATTAAAAGAGTAAATACAAGACCAAATGGTTACCATTTGCTGGCGCAAGTTTGTAACTTGTGCCTTTACTTACATATAAACAAAAAAGAACCGACTTCCAATAAGAAATCGGTTCTTTTTTATATAATCACATGCTTATTAAGATCAACTGCCTCCACTTCTTTCCAGCAGTCAGGCAATAACTTGTGCCGCAGGATGCGGTATCACTGATCACCAGATAAACCTATTCCTTCACCATCTTACTCCTTCTCCGTTCGGCGTAGGCTGCGCCTACGTCGTAGTGTTGTTATGGCTTTGCCATGATTCTTGGTAGTTTGCCATCAATCTTATATATTTGCATGATGTGAGTACAGGATACCAAATGATCTACAGTACCCAACGTAATTATAGTGGATTTGAAAGTTTGATAGAAATAGATATTGCAGATATTTGATGGATGTAGTACTTCTTATTCAAATTAATCCTACGGGTTGGATGACATTATTTAGACATTGGTGCAGGTTAAGTATAACGGGGGCACAAGTTGCAAACTTGCGCCAGCAGAGGGTGGTCTTAACTAATTAATATTTATAAAAAATTTTATTTAATATATGAATTCAGATATCACAGATCAATTTGGTAAATTATTAATTACACATTGTTACGATCCTGGTATGAAGAGTATTGATTTTTATATAGATGTTCTAAAAAATGGTAACATTAACGAATTGAATCAAATTCAAACCAATTTTATAAAAAGCTTATCAGAATCTCAAATAATTGAATTAAAATATGTTGTACATAGAATATTAAGAGGAGTTTTACCAGGTATTATTCAAATGATGGAAGAAAATGATGATTTATTTCAAATTTCATATTTAGATGGTGACCAAAAAATAAATCTTTTGGATTTACACCCATTTTTATTAGGAGAAATGAATACCGAAGGTGGATGGATAGATCGCTTTAGTGAATTTAGTGAATATAATAAGGAGAATAGACCTTGATTTTATACTGTGCTGGAGCGAGGTTGTCTCCTTTGCTGGCGCGAGTTTCTGCCCGTAATTGGGCATGACTTGTCTACCCGTTGCGGGTAGATAAATGTAACTGGTGCCTTTAATCCCTTAACAATAAACAAGTTATCTTCCATAACCAAAAGAAGAACCGGATTCCAAAAAGAAATCGGTTCTTCTTAATATAATCCTATGATGGCGCGAGTTTATAACTCGTGCATAAAGATAGCTTCTTTACCATAATAAAGTTCAAGATATCTACCTAAAACAAAAAAAGAACCGACTTCCAAAAAGAAATCGGTTCTTTTTAATATAATCACATGCTTATTAAGTTCACCGATCACACGATCACCGTTAGCGCGATAAACTATTCCTTCACCATCTTACTCCTTCCCACCACCTTACCAGATGCATCTATGATCGTAAAAATATAAGATCCGGATGATAATGAACTCACATCAACCTGTCCACCTTTCACAGCAACTTCTTGTACCAGCATACCCACTTGATTATAAAAGTGAGCCGTCATATCAGTTCCATCGGTACCATCCACAAACACCACATCCTTTGCCGGATTTGGATACACTTTTAGATTCGTTTGGATATCATTTAAATCAGAAGGAAGTTGTGGTAAGTTGTTCATATAGAAAGACAAACCTTGATTTGAATATGCAAAATCAATAGTGCTATCCTTGTTAAAGTCAGCATGATAGAAAGTAAATATTCCATTAGCAGTACCAAATTCTTTTTGTTCGTAAGAAAAATCAGCCTTGTTAATATTTTTTAACCAAATGGTTTTTAGTGATGTACATATGATCATATCCTTTTCACTCTCACCAGTCAAATCTACAACTGATACACCATAAATACCACCTTCATTAATGCTAACAAGTGTTTGATCAGTAAACTGAAAATTTCCATTATTAATACCTAAGCGTACACTTCTTAAATCTTTTATAATGAGATCATTTTTCCCATCTTTATTAAGGTCATTGATGACCACTTCTGTTATTCCACTATATTTATCAGATATGATTGCTTTTTTTACAAGTGTGTTGTTACCCTTATTTTCCAAAACTACTACTTGTTCTCCAGCTCCAGATTGCAAAGATAAAATTACTTCAGGTAGCCCATCACCATTTAAATCACCTACAGTAAAATCTCTAAGATTAGCATTGTCTTTAAAAATAATTTGTCTGGTGTAAGTCATATTGCCAGTATTGGTGTATAAAGAAATGGTTTTATCAGTAGAGTTATAGCCTATAATGTCCAAATCTCCGTCTTTATCCATGTCCTTTGTATCAAATCTGTTTGAACCGCTGACACCTAAGGCTTTTGATGTGAAATTCCCTTTACCATCATTGAGATATATCTCCATATCCCATGTAGCACCCTTGGAATAAAGTACATCTATATCTCCATCGTTATCAGCATCATAAGCATATGGTCTTCCTTTAAAGTCACTACTCAAAAGTATGTTTTTCTTATCAAAAGTGGGTTTTGTAGTATTCTTTTTGTTAACCAAGAGATAAAGATCAGCTTTGCCAAAAATAAAATTTACCCCAAAAATATCTGGGTAGCCATCTTTATCAAAATCAGCTACAGCAATCGCATCAGTGTCTTGATCGTAAAACTCGAATGTAAAATCCTGCCCATTCACATAAAAAGCACTACTAAGAAGTAAAAAAGTAAAAAATTTTCTCATGTTCTTAAATTTTTATTGTTTTAATTAAATTATGTCTCAAAAGTACACATTATCCTTTTATCTCACATAACAAATGAGTTAATTAATTTACTTCCTGTCACAGTTCATGAAGTTTCAGCAAGTCTTCTTGATCACCATATTCTAATACCTTTGCCATAATTCTTGGCTTTTCGCCATCAATCTATTTGGATTGCATGATGCAATAAAAGGATGTCAAATATATGATATATATGATGGATGTAATGACATACATTCAGCGCATACATTGTGGCTATACTTTACTCCGTTCGTCTCTGTCATGGCATAATCAATAGTAAAAACAGCTTTTTAGGTACCTTAACCTGTACTTGACATAATTAACATTACATACATTCTAGTTAAACCTTCAAACGTCGCTATTTAACCCAATTGCAGACACTTAAATACATTACTCAAATTCATAATTTGTTAAATACGTACATTTACATTCAAATATGTACCTGTGTCAGGAAATCCACCCATGTATGCAGATACAGAGTCACCGCTCTAGTATCAAAAAGTCAGTAAACCTGAGTTTCTCAATAAATAACTGCTTATTTGTATCCTGATGCATTATGCGATATTCTTTTGACCTGTTCATCTAAACTAAGGTATAGATACTAAATTGAGCACCCTTTCTTTTAATTGTAAAAAATAGAAAAATTTATGTTAAACCAAGTCCAAGAAGTATTGGTCTTAAGCCAAAATACGATAGTTTTGTTTGGCATTAAAAGCATATTAGAAGCACTTCCTATCCAGAATAGAATCAGTTGTGCTCGTGATATAGTAGAATTTCAAGAAAGGCTGAATGTCAATAATTACGACTTAATGATACTTGACTATAACCCATTTCAAAAAGAAGAATGGAAATGGGTTAAAAATGTGGCCAAGCTAAACCGTGCTAAAATTGTAATCTTTAATGAATTTGCGAACCTACCACAAATCAAAGAATTATACAAAATGGGCATAAATGGATACATTAATATGGCAGCAGATACAAGTGAAATTACTGTAGCTTTGTCCATGATACTTCAAGGTGGGAGATATTTGTCTCACTTCGACTTTGTACATCCAAAAAGGTTAATGACTTACAACATTTAGTTCAAGACTTGTAACATTTAGGTGTATTGTTGAAACATTTAGTATTACTTTGTCAAAATACATAAAAAATAAGATTTCTCACCACTCCGTGAATCGAAATGACGCCTACAAACATAGAAATGTAGGGAGAGAAAGTGGGTCGACTGCGTCGACCCACTTTCTCTCCCTACAAAAACTTACATATCTCGTCATTTCGAAGGAGATTTATCGACTGAGAAACCTATTTTATGACATCGTGGTAGCCAATTTTAAATTTGAGAAGTAGATTTAGTTCAAGACCTACAACATTTAGTTCAATGCTTGTAACATTTAGTTCAAGACTTGTAACATTTGATTCAACACTTATAACATTTGATTCAACACTTGTAACATTTAGTTTAACACTTGTAACATTTGATTCAAAACTTATAACATTTGATTCAAAACTTATAACATTTGATTCAACACTTGTAACATTTAGTTCGAGAGTTGTAAACTTTAGTTGTAGAGATGCAAACTTTAGTTCAAGAGTTGTAAACTTTAGTTGTAGAGTTGTAAACTTTAGTTGTAGAGTTGTAAACT
>CAZGMB010000026.1:0-1488 GCA_964526715.1 uncultured Aureispira sp.
TGTAAAGTACTCGGAGAAGCTTGTAAAGTACTCGGAGAAGCTTGTGAAGTACTCGAAGAAGCTTGTAAAGTACTCAGAGAAGCTTATCAAGTACTTAAAGAAGCTTGTGAAGTACTCGAAGAAGCTTGTGAAGTACTCAGAGAAGCTTGTGAAGTACTCAGAGAAGCTTATAAAGTACTTAGAGAAGGTTGTGAAGTACATGGTTGCGTCTTGGTGATTGAGCGAAGTCGAAATCACAAATTTCCAATCGTGGCTTCGGCTATCGCTCAGCCACCCGATCGCCGAAGTATGCCATGTAGACCTACGTTGACCCAGCCAAACTCGGAGACGATGGTCGAAGTTTCCTGCTAAAGCAGGACTGGTTTTACAATTCGTCACCCCAAATGCTAAGAAAAAAGAAAATAAAATGTAGCATCAATTAGTATTGTGCTACTTTCGGTCACAGACCGACATGATATCGCATCGCAGTTGCATTACTTGTGCAGCTTTAGCAGTACTGCGATGATCGGAGATTCGAAGAACGAAAATGAAAATGAATCATCAAAAGACATCTATTTCTAAGCAATCAAGGACAAGGTACCGGTACTGCCTTTAAAACAACGCCTTCCATTTGCAACATAAAACACTGACCTTGTTCATTTTTTAAAATGATACCCTTCTCCATATTATCTATGTAGAGTCGACTATTGGCAAGATGTAATTCTGTTTGTGGATCTGTGGAATTGATACCTACTCGCGGAAAATTTTCACAAGCGTCTCCAATACCATTATTGTTTTGGTCTATTTGCAATGGATTAGGATAAGTTGGACAATTGTCGGAAGTATCAAAAACACCATCACAGTCCGTATCCAAAGGCTCACAGGCATCGCCGATACCATTATTATTACAGTCGAGTTGGCTGGCATTGGCCACAGTAGGACAATTATCGCATACATTTCCTACGCCATCACCATCGGTATCTAGCTGATTATTATTTGGAGTATTTGGGCAATTGTCACAGGCATTTCCAAAATTATCACCATCATTATTTTCCTGGGAAGGATTATCAATATTGATACAATTATCGCAAGCATTGCCTATCGTGTCAGTATCAAAATTTTGTTGATCAGGGTTAACAACAAACAAACAATTGTCACATGTATTCCCGATACCATCACTATCAAAATCTGACTGATTTTGATTTGCAGTGTTAGGGCAGTTATCACATAGGTTCCCGATACCATCGCTGTCAGTGTCCAATTGGTCAGAGTTATCTACGCTTTTACAATTATCTACATTGTCCAAAATCCCATCATCATCCGAATCTTGGCAAGCATCGCCAATCCCATCATTATTCCAATCTTGTTGATTGGGATTAACATCAGTAGTACAGTTATCATTGGCATCATTGACCCCATCACCATCAGTATCAGAATTAGAGTCACATACATCACCTATACCATTACTATTGGCATCGGATTGGTTGGAGTTGCTTTGACATGGGCAGT
>CAZGMB010000026.1:1588-70643 GCA_964526715.1 uncultured Aureispira sp.
TTGAATTGGAAATTGAAGGGCAATTGTCATTTGCATCATTTTGTCCATCACCGTCTGTGTCTGAGTTATAATCACAGATATCTCCTATACCATTACTATTGGCATCGGATTGGTTGGAGTTGCTTTGACATGGGCAGTTGTCCATATTGTCCATAACTCCGTCGTTATCCGAATCTGATACAGTATCACATATATTTCCTATGCCATTACTATTGCAATCGGATTGACTTGAATTGGAAATTGAAGGGCAATTGTCATTTGCATCATTTTGTCCATCACCGTCAGTATCAGAAGCATAGTCACATTTATCTCCTATGCCGTTATTATTGGCATCGGCTTGGTTGGAGTTACTTTGACAAGGGCAGTTGTCCATATTATCCATAACTCCGTCGTTATCAGAATCTGATGCAGTATCGCATACATTTCCTATGTTATTACTATTGCAGTCTGATTGATTCGGATTAGCTACAGCCGCGCAATTATCATAAGGATCATTATAGCCGTCACTATCAGTATCAGAATTAATATCACATTTATCTCCGATTCCATTATTGTTGGCGTCGGCTTGATTGGTATTTCCTACACATGGGCAGTTGTCAGATGTGTTAGGTACACCATCATTGTCAATGTCACCTGTTTCACACGCGTCACCTATTTGATTATTGTTGCAGTCCTGTTGGTCCGAATTAACAATGGAAGGACAGTTATCACAAACATTACCAATGCCGTCATTGTCTGTGTCCAATTGATCGTTATTGGACATATTTGGGCAATTATCACATTCATTCCCATAATTATCGCCATCCCAGTTGATTTGATTGGGGTTTGCAGTGTTTACACAATTATCACAAGTATTACCTATACCATCACCATCAGTATCTGCTTGATCATTATTTGCTATGTTTTGACAATTATCGCATACATTTCCGAAATTATCACCATCCCAGTTGCTTTGATCAGGGTTGGCAATATTTACACAATTATCACATACATTTCCAAAGCCATCTCCATCTGTTTCTGCCTGATCCTGATTGGCGACACCTTTACAATTATCAGCTGCATCCAGAATGGTATCTCCATCTGTATCCTGACAAGCGTCGCCGATTCCATCATTATTCCAGTCTGCTTGATTAGGATTGGCTATCGCAGGGCAATTGTCATTGACATCAATCACACCATCTCCATCTGTATCTGGTGCAGTACCACAGTTCTGCAAAACAACAGATGTAGAGCTGCAATTTGCTCCATTATTAGATAGAGTGACAGAACTAACATTTTGCCATAGTTTATTACAGATAGCTTCTACATTACAGGATGATAAAAAGGAATTATTTTGAATATATATTTGTGGAACAGAAATAGGATGATCGAAGCCACTGATATCGCTTAAAAACGGATGATTGGCTATCTCTAAGTTCCCATTAATAACAGAAAGACTTGTAAACCCTGTAATGGAGGTAAGTAAATTATTACTACTGAAAAACAAAGAATTAGTACTGGTTAAACTACTAAACCCATCTATCACAGAAACGCTAGAATTAGAAGCTATTTCTAAAGTACCTCCTACAGTAGTCAAGCTATTCAAAGCTGTAAAATTATTAATATTTCCGAGCAGAGCGCATGAACTACCTATGGTTTGTAGGGCATTCAATCCACTTAAGCTTAATGTAGAACTATTATTATAAGAATAAATATTTAATGCTCCACTGATTGATGTTAAAGTACTAAAAGCGCTGATATTTGTTAAATTGGAATTATAAACTAACCTTAAATTGCCATTTAAAGATGAGATAGCACCTATACCATTCAGAGACGTTAATGAACAATTTTCTATGCTTAAAGATGAACCGATAGATGTCAAATTATTCAGTCCCGTTAAGTTCTGAAGTGCATTCACCGATTGAAGGTTTAAACTTCCTCCTATCGAAGTCAAACTACCCAAACCACTAAAATTTATTAAGGTGGAAACATTGTTTAAAATCAAACTTCCACCTATACTCGTAACATTGTCCAATCCTGATAAACTGCTCAGATTATTAGTATTCAATATCTGCAAACTTCCACCTATCTGCGTAATCTGGCTTAAACTTGTAATATTGGTAATGTCATTTCCAGTAATCCCTATATTTCCATCCACAATGGTACATCCTGGATAATCCGTAGGAAAAGCATCCACTTGTGCCTGAGTAGTAAATACAATTGCTGAGGGAATACAGTTTTGAGTTAGACCATTAGTAAACCACAATGTCCATACGAAGAGTAAGATAAATTTGAATTTCATAAGTTGGGTTGTATTTTATTTGCGTTATAAGCTTTGTACTGACAAAGATAAACATGATGACTGAATAAAAAAGTAAAAATACCACTTTTCTATAGTCGTAAAAATTACATTTTTTGGCAATAGTAGGAAAATAATTACAACCAATATTCTTCAAATAATTGATTTTGATACATTTAAAGGAATTATTTGTGTTACATTTTATCACCTACCAATCTTGCTTCTTGCTCAAAATCCTAGGTATCTATACTACCTTTCCCACCTTTTATACGTTTATTTTCCATATCTTTGCATCCAACTCTAATGCTTGGTGTTTTACTATATGGATACAAGCTTTCGAGCCTATTATTTAGACCTGAGATATTTATAAGTATGATGTGTAGTCGTAAAATACTATTTTATATGTTTTGCCTTTGCTTTTCTATTTTGCAAGGACAAGATACCACACCACCTGTATGGATATCTCCTGCCAGAGATACTTCTTTTGAATGTGGACAAGTGCAGGATCTACCTACAAAACTAGCGCAATGGTACAACAGTGCAGCAGGTGCTGTTTTTTCTGACAACTCTGGTACTTTTACCATTCAGACCAATATCACACTATCACAAGCCAACACGATATTTAATAATTCGTTGGATATCCTCTGTGGCAATACGCAAAAAGTAGATGTTATTTTTTGGGCAGTAGATCCCTCAGGAAATATGAGCGTAAGAGATACGGCATCCTTTTTTACAACCGATGTCACCAAACCTGCCATCAATACCGTACCCAACGTATCTTACAAATGTGTAGACAATATCAGAGATACCTTGATACTTTGGATAAAAAACAAAGCAGGATATGTGGCTACAGACCAGTGTTCTAATGGCGTTCAATGGACCAATTTTACCTTTGGATTTTTTGTCAATAATGTACAAGTCAGTTCCGGTGGCGGCAATATCGCGTCGGGACCTTATCCACAAATACCCGATGGTCTCTGCCAATGGGACTTAAAAATCAACTTTTTTGTTCGTGATGAATGTAATAATCTCACCATCACACCCGGTACCACCACTTTTAGTGTCACCGACGATGTGGCTCCTTCATTTATCAACTTCCCTGCAGATATTACCGTAGCGTGTGAGGCAGTGCCATCGCCTATCAAGCCAACAGTAATAGATGGGTGCACCCGAAACATAGATCCGGTACTTACCGAAACATCAAACCAAGAAGCGGACCCGCTGATATGTGGACATTACAACTATATCATCACCCGCAAATGGGTAGCTACCGATAAATGTGGAAATGCGGCTACAAAAACACAAATCATAACAGTGCGAGATACCAAAGCACCTGCGCTACAAGGCGTGCAAAGAGATACGGTCTCTTGTGAAATTTTCCAAATCAATAGAGATAGTATCTATATCAGATACGCAGACAATTGCTCAGAAACAACTATAAATTACAGTGACAGTCTGATCAATACAGGGTGTACCGAAATCATCCGCAGAAGATACAAAATACAGGATGTTTGTGATAATGCTACCCAGTATGATCAATTTCTTAAAATAATCAAAGCTACCGGTCCAATAATAACCCAAAAAGCCGAAAATGCTACTTATGCTTGTACAGAACAATTAGATTTCAATGCGCTGCTCTTTTTATGGGTACAGAATATGGGTGGTTCTAAAGCAATATCTTCTTGTGGCAATGTGCAATCTTTTGCGGCTGTAAAAGGTTCTTACAAACCGGGCGATTTCACAACTTATCCTGGTACCAAACCTAGCACTTTACCCAATCAAATATGTCCATCACCAATCCAAGGTTTCTTGCGATATGTTGAAGTAGATTTTGTATATTATGATACTTGTGGCAACATATCTATTAGTCCGGCCATTTTTGGTATTGCGGACAACACCATTCCCCAAACCACATCGTGCCAAAAAGACTTGACTATTGAAGCAAACGATCTTTGTCAGGCTACCGTAAAAATTAAAGTACCTTTAGCAACAGACAATTGTGTAGAATCTTCACCGGTCATCACCCGAAGAATCATAGCACCCGTTACCTCAACTACACCACCAGGACCAGAATCCATCATTGATCCCATTACCATAAAATTAGGGCCATTCAACCCTTCCACAACGTTACCTGTCACAAATGGTACCATAGCTATCACCCTCAGGAATATGGATATCGATGATGTGACAGAATTCTTTTTCATTTATGATGAGGACAACACTTTGATAGGTACCAGCCCACAAGGAAGCCAACAATGTTCGTCGGTGAGCTTTACTTTGACTTTAGACCAATCAAAATTATCCTCTTGGATTCAGGATGGGTTTTTAGATATCAGATTTGTACCAAATGTGGTGCAAGGAGATGCAGTTTTTGCTATAAACAACATCTGCGGTCAAAGTACCATAGAAACCTCCATCACCTATGAAACAGATATCACCAACGCCCTGCGAAGATTCTACCAGATAAATGATGACCCTAGCGTTGCTTTAACCAATGAAGACAGTATAACTTTATCTTTAAAAACAGGTATCCATCAGCTTAATTTCACTTATCAGGATTGTGCTGGCAATACTTTGTCGTGTCCTTCTAAGATCACCGTTTTGGACAAAATTGCTCCGATCATCAGTTGTCCTTCAAATATTACTTCGGTTTTATCATTAGGTCAATGTAGAGACACCTTGAGTTTACCTATCAATTTTAAAGTAGCTGAAAACTGTGGTGGCAACAGACTTTACGAACAAACGGTGCCCGTATCTGACGAAGCAGCGGCACTCTCATTTGTATGGAATGAAAGTAAAAATCAATTTATAGCCCGCAATAAGATGATTGTTTTTAACAATGTTTTTCCCATCAGATTTACGGAAAATGATGTTGAACTCGAAGTGTCATTCTTAGGTGACAATAATGATGCAGGCGAAATATTTGAAATTAGAGTACCATCACCTATAAATGTAGTCATTGGCACTACTAAACTAGTAAACGGTCAAGGATGTAATGAAATTTCCAAAACAAAATTTTCGATAAATGCCGCAACTTTCAACAGTTGGATCTCTGGAAATCAGATTACCCTAGAAGCTATTCCTTTAAATGGAAATGATGGTATCAATCCTTGCCAACCGTTGCCCACAGGGTCGTCATTGGATATCAGGTCTTATATCCGGTGCAAACTAAAATATACAGATGCGAGATTTAGTTTTGCAGTTTCTGGCGCTACCACGATCAATACTACCAACATAGCTGAAAATGCATTCGTGCAAAACATCACTTTAAACAGTGGTAACAACGTCATTACAATAGCAACTACCGATGCCGCTGGAAATAGAGCCACATGTTCCTTTGAAGCTTTAGTCAGAGACCTGGAACCGCCGGTTGCGAAATGTAAAAATGCCACATTGACCATAGATCCTTCGGGTATCGTCAATACCATACTGGATCCGGCTCAAATAAATAATGGAAGTACAGACAATTGTGGTACATTGTCTTTAAGAGCATTACCCGCCGTATTTAATTGTGGAGATGTCAACAAAGATATTTCTGTCCGCTTGATCGCTACAGATAGTCAGGGCAATGCCGATACATGTATCACTGCAGTAAAAGTAAACCCATTCAATCTGAAACCTACTTTTTCTTCAGGCTTATGCTCCAATGATACACTAAAACTTTTTGCCAATATACCAATCGGTTCAGTACCTGGAACATATACATTTAAATGGAGCGGCCCCAATGGTTTGGAATTCAATACAGAAAACCCATTTATACCTAATGTAAATGAAAGTTTCAATGGTCTGTATACCGTCACAGTCACAGGATTTAATGGATGTACTTCGGTGGGATCTGTATTAGTCAATATCAAACCACTCACCAAGCCGTCGCTTACTTCCAATACGGCAGAAGCTTGTGAAGATGACGAATTTATTTTTACAACAACCGATTATAGTGGTAATATCAAATATGAATGGTATAAAGGTATTTTCCCCACAGGTGTGTTGATGCAAACCACGACAAGTCCAGAGTTTATAGTCAAACCACCTACTGTGGGCCCGCATTTTTACTATGTCATTGCCCGCGGTCCCGATTGTGCGTCAGACCCATCCACATTGTTAAAAATCACGGTACTCGAAGTACCTGTAGCCAGCGTTAAGGATTTGTTTTTGTCTCCTTGTGAAGGGGATGAAATCCAATTGGCCAGTGCTACAGTAAACTCCAGTTTCCAATATTATTGGTCAGGGCCAAGAGGATACACAGCCAGTGGTCCCACGCCTACGGCTATATCTAATGTGGTGTCTTCAAACACAGGAAATTACTTATTAATTGTTAAAAATGGCATTTGTACTTCAGATACCGCCGTCACAAGGGTTAACATTTTTGAGTCACCAGCTACACCTGAACTTATCGGTCCACCCATTATTTGTGAAGGACAGACTTTAAGTTTAGTAGCCACAGGTTCGCCAGGTGCAGAAATATACCAATGGTTTAAAAATGGAGTATTATATACAACCACTCAAGATAACAGCTTGATCATTCCAGGCGCTACATCAGCCTTACAAGGAGAATGGACAGTAAAAACCAGAAAGGGAAATTGTGAATCTAAACTCTCCATGATTAAGTTTGTAGGTATAGATATTAGTCTCAACATTGGTGCTGACAACACAGGCCCGGCTTGTATTGGAGATAGTCTGACACTAAGGGCTACATTTGTTCCCGGAGCCACTTACGAATGGTCTGGACCAATACCCAACATACCTAAAGTGGAAAATCCTAGAATACTTGCTGTACCCGGAGATTATGCCGTTACAATCACCACCCCAACAGGATGCAAAAATAACGCTAACACAACCGTAGAAGTGACTTCGGTTCCAGATATTATTACGGTGAGTTCTAATGCACTTGCTTGTATGAAAACCAATGATGTCATATCATTTTTTCCATCGGTATTTCCGGATGCCAATAACTATACCTATGCCTGGAATGGACCTGAAGGCTTCAAATCAAATCTTAGAAACCCTAAAATATCATCCCTTTCACCATCAAAAACTGGAATGTATAGTCTTCTCGTCTTTAATGACAAATGCCCTACAGATACTTTTTTCATCAATATAGATTTTAAAATTCAACCTGACCGACCTACCATTCAGGCTAAACCATTTTACTGTGAAGGAGATACCTTATCCTTAACTCCATCTATATCTGGAGCGGAATACATATGGAATACGCCATTGGGCACGGTAAAAACGTTAAACAATCAATTGGTAATTCCCAAAGTAAGTCTCGCAAATCAAGGTTCATATACTTTACAAATAATGGAGAATGGCTGCGCTTCAGATATTTCTACACCCGTCAATATCGTGATTAGACCAAAACCTGATCAACCTATCATTTTTTCCAACTCACCTGTGTGTTTTGGGGATACCATTAAATTGACTACATCACCAAAGGCAAATGTGACGTATCAATGGACAGGACCTAACCCTATAAATACTAATAGTAATACGATTAACATTCCAAATGCTACACAAAATCAATCAGGAAGATATTCGGTCACCGCAATTGCTAATGGCTGTGTATCACAAGCTTCTATTCCAGCAGACATTTCAGTCAAAGGCGCTATAACTATACCTGTATTTACGGTCATGGAACAGTATGTTTGTAGTAATCAAAACAATGGTATAGAAATCTGTCTGACTTCTGAAAGTCTGACGCCTGATGCTCAATACGTCATCACAAATACAGCAAATCAACAGGTTTTGGGTATCAATAAAAATATTTGCCAGATCATATCTGATATTACATCTCTACAGGAAGGACCCAACTTTTTAAGAGTGGAAGCTCAGATTGATGGCTGTTCGTCAGGACTATCTGACCGTATGATTGTCAATTATGTAGTGCCTCCGGCTGTCGTGGCTACCGCAATTATGGACGATATCATCAGCTGTCCCGGAGAAAACATTCAACTCATTTCTAAATACGGACCACCATTGGTCAATCTAAAGTGGACCGTACTAAATCCAGATATCGCCATTGACAATATACAATCCATTTCCCCTACCCTTTCAGGATTTGGAGAAGGACTGTCTACCGTTTACTTAGACTATTCGGTGACGGGCTGCGAGTCATTTTCGAGAGATACGATCACGATTTTTACCGAATTTAAACCTGTGCTAGCTGACGATACTTACAATATTCCTTATGGGTCCAAAACTCTACTCAACATACTCAGTAATGACAAAGTGCCCACACCATACCAGCTTACAATTACTAGCAATCCTGCACGTGGTGACATCAAAATCATGGGTGATAAAGTAGAATTCACACCTGACCCGCGTTCGGTTTCCACTGTAACATTCACTTATCGATTGTGTGCAGACTTCTGCGATGAACTTTGTAGTGAAGCTACCGTCACAATTTCTATAGATCAAAACATTGAATGTAAAACACCCAATATCTTCACGCCTAATAATGATGGCTATAATGATAATTTCATAATACCATGTCTGGAAACAGGACGTTTTCCTGACAACAAATTGGTGATTTTTAATGAATGGGGCGGAGAAGTGTTTTCAGCAGCACCATATAAAAATGATTGGAATGGTGTTTTTGGAAGCAATCCACTTCCTCCGGGCACCTACTTCTATGTTTTTGAAACATCAGCCAATGCAAAACCTATTAATGGATTTTTAATATTACAACGATGATATTGAGAATTATATACGTATTCCTTTTTATGTACAGCTTGTCTTCTGTGGCACAGCAGCAGCAAATGTACACACAATTTATGTACAATAAGATCAGTCTGAATCCCGCTTACGCTGGAAATGAAACGTATCTTTCGGCAGCATTGATTTACAGAGATCAATGGAATGGTTTTCCTGGCGCCCCAAAAGCACAGGTATTCAATATCAATTTCCCTAGATTAGGCAAGAGAATTGGTTTGGGTTTGAATGTCGAACGCCAATCCATAGGAATTACCGAAAAACTGACTTATGAAGCCATGTATGCATATAAATTTTTTCTAGGAGATGGTACACTAAGTATGGGTATCAATGCCTCCGGTCGAAAGTATATACAAGATTATACAGATAGCAGATTATTCGCTATTCAGGATATACAGCTAGACCCTTCGATACCACAAACTACACAATCCAGAAATCTTTTTAATGCAGGTTTTGGAGTGTATTTCAATACCAATAAATTTTACATGGGCGCCTCCATTCCGCGTATGATACGGGCCGATATTGATTTTGACAGCAACGATTTGTTTTCCACAGAAGTAAGACATCTATTTTTGATGACAGGAGGTACATTTATCATCAATAATGAGACCAGATTTACTCCTCAATTGCTTTTTAGAGTAGCAGAAAACAGTCCTTGGGGATTAGATCTCAATGGCGCACTGACATGGAAAGATAAATATACTGCCGGACTTACCTATCGTACCGGTGGTACTGCGGGAGACCTAGGCGAGTCCATAGATATCATCCTAGGCATGCAAATTTCTGAACAATTGATGTTGGGCTTCGCTTATGACATATCACTATCCAAATTGCGAGTGGCCAATAATGGTAGCTTGGAACTGATGGTGACTTACAACTTGATCAAAAATAAACTCAAACCCACGGTAGTAAATCCAAGATACTTCTAAAAACCCGAAATCATCATGATAAGTAAGATGAAATGAGCGTGAGAAATAACAGCTGCCCGACTTACGTGATTAGGCGAGCACAAAACGGTGATGGTTATTTTTGATGCGAATTTCATGTGACAGTTAAAAATAAATAAAATAAACACATGAAACAAATAATATTTTTTGGAATCTGGCTGATAGGAATGCTACAACTGAATCGTGTAGATGCTCAGGTAAATACCGTCATTAATAAAGATGCCATCAAAACCATCAAGATTTACAACGAAAAAGAAATCAATACTGCCAATCTCGAATCCTCACCTGCATTTATGGGCGACAAAATTGCTTTTCTCTATACCGAGTCTAAAGGCAAATTTTTTGATCCTAAAATAGATGAATCTTTTTTTCAAATAGGATACAGTGACGTGGATGTAAATAATGCGTTGCTTTCTAAGATCCCTTATCACAAAAAAATAAATTCTTCGCTGCATGAAGGTCCTATGTCCTATGATTTACAACAAAATAAAATGTTTTTGACCAGATCAGTTAAGGAAAAAATAAAAGTCAATAACACCGAAAGAGATACCTTCTTTTTAAGGATTCTGACCGCTGATCTTAATGTATCAAAGCCTGAAGTAAATCCCATATCGATAAACGTCAAAAACTACCACATATGCCACCCTACGCTATCCACTGATGGAAAAAAAATGATATTTTCATCCAGTAAACCCAATGGCCATGGCAAAATGGATTTATATTCTGCATATTTTGACGGTAAAGCCTGGGTTGGTACTATTGGATTAGGTAGCCAAATCAACTCCTCGTTCAATGAAGTGTTTCCATTTTTTCTAAATGATTCCATTTTGATTTTTGCATCTGATAGACCAGGCGGTTTAGGAGGACTAGACATGTACGTTTCTAAACTAGAAAATGACGAATGGTCTGCTCCCGAAATTCTGCCATCTCCGATCAATTCATCTTTCGACGACCTAGGACTCATCATGAGAGAAAATTTCAAATCTGGATACTTTGCCAGCAATCGTCCGGGTGGAAAAGGAAAAGATGACATCTACAGATTTGAATCTTTAGTTCCGCTTTTGGGCAATGATGGCAATATCATGGTGACTACATATCTTACCGTTATGGATAAACTTACATTAGCTCCTTTAGATAAGGTAAATGTAAAACTTACACCATTGGCAGTAGATATCAATCAATACACGATGTCGGGATACAATGTAGATATGTTGTCAGGCAGAGATCCAGGCGAATTAGTATTGAAGTTGTCTCCCAAAAAAGGTCAGTCTTTTCCGTCTTTCCTTACGGATGCAGAAGGTAAAGCCACAATTATGTTGAAAAAAGATCAAAAGTATCTTGTAAATCTCGAAGCGGATGGTTTTAGTCCCATTACTGTAATCTATGATTATAATGCTTTTGGTGAAGTATTCAATATGGTCATGGAACCTGCTGACGCCACCGCCAATGATGAAGAATCAGATAATACCATAGGAACTGAAAAAACAAAACTAGACAAGGATGACAACTCTATGGAATCAAATACGACCAAGGAAAGTGTTTTAGAAAATACTAAAGCAGGAGATATCATCATTTTTGAAAATATTTACTTTGATTATAACAGCGCATCTGTAGCTCAGGATGCCGTCTCAGAATTGGAAATCCTGAGCCAAGTAATGCTCAAAAACAAAGACCTTAAAATACGTGTGGAGTCACATACCGATAGCAGAGGCACTGCACCTTATAATATGCAACTCAGCATCAAAAGAGCAGAAGCAGTCAAAAATTATTTAGTCTCTCAAGGGGTCAATGAATGGAACATAGAGATCAAAGGTCATGGTGAAAACAAACCTAGAAATCATTGTAAAGACAATATACCCTGTAAGGAAGCTGACCATAAATATAATCGAAGGACCGAGATTGTTATTTTGGAAGATTAAACCTATCAACCACGGGATTTGAGTTTCCTAATGGGAGCTCCACATTTTGACGCTCCAATTCCAACAGATATTGTTTACGCCAAAGTCCGCCACCATATCCAGTTAAGTGTCCATCTGAACCAATAACGCGGTGACAAGGTATTAAAATAGATATCCTATTCATTCCATTGGCGTGGGCAACAGCTCGGACACTTTCGGGACTACCTATAGCTATTGCTTGCTCCTTATAGGATTTAGTTTGTCCATAAGTGATGCCCTTAAGTGCTGTCCAAACTTGGTTTTGAAAGTCAGACCCAGGTGTATGTAGTGGAATATCAAACGTTTTTCTTTTCCCAGCAAAATATTCGTGCAATTGATTTTCTAATGGACCAAAATGCTCGTTATTTCCTTGTATAATAATGGCATTCAAAAGTTTTGCTATTGATTTCAATTCGGTTTCCAACATTTTTCTGTCACTAAACTCTAGTAAGCAGATACCTTGATGGGTCGCACAAACCAGCATAGTTCCGAGCGGTGTTTCTATTCGTTTTAGATCAATAATATGTTGCTGTTTGCCTTTTTGGGGAGATACGCCAAAAATACTTTTGAAACTTTCGCCAAAACCACTTAATGATTCAAAACCTGTATCATAAGCGGTGTGGGCAATACTTTCTCCATTTTGTATTTTCTTAAATGCTGTGTTTATTCGTACCAATCTTTGGTAGGCTTGAAAAGTAATTCCATGATTTTTCAAAAACCATCTTCTGATTTGACTAGGTTCTATTCCCTTTTGTTTTAAGTCGTAGTCCTTAAATTTTAAAGTCGGATTTTCAGCAAGTTCGTCAAGGATTTTCTGGAATGCTGCGGGAGTATGATGTAATGACTCTAGTGGTTTACAAACTTTACAGGCTCGATAACCTTTTAGGATGCATTCTTTTGTTGTACCTAGAAATTCAACATTTTCAATCTTGGGCTTTCGGGCTGTACAAGAAGGTCGGCAAAAAATGCCCGTTGTTTTAACAGCCGTATAAAAGACACCTTCAAAAGATGTGTCCTTGTCAACAATAGCCTGATACATGATTTCTTTTGTCAATTCCATGGATATTATGTTTACGAGAAGTCAAATAATGTTATGCTGACGCAAAGATAATAGTACCCGATGCTATACCACAACCGAAAATTGAACAACTATTTTTTTAATATCGAATTTAGCTGAATATGATGTATGAGATTCAACCTGCCCCATTAAAGTTATTTGCAACTACAAATATGCAACCTCACTCACACTCCCAAACCCATTCATCTAAGGGCCAAGACTTCCCTTGGTAACTGAAGTGCCACCACTCTGTTCTGATAGATCCAAACCCGTGTTTTTCCATGGTACTTTTGAGTATCCATCTATTGCGCTTCACTGCATCAGAGTGATTGTATCCTTGATGTGCTTCGGGGCCAAAAAAATCAAAAGCAGTTCCCATATCTAATTCTTTCCCATTCTTATCTACCAAAGTTAGGTCAACTGCCAGTCCTCGACTATGCATCGACCCTTTATGCGGCGGCGTCACGTAATCTGGGTCAGGTACGATATCCCAAAGGCGCTGCTGATATGGCCTTGGCCTGAAACAATCAAACAATTTAATCCCAAATCCATATTTTTCTTTAAGCTCTTGTTGTATCACTTTGAGCTTGGCGGCAGCTTCAGGTCTGAGGTAGCATTTACCACAATCATATATTTTCTTTTGGGTAAAATTATCCGTTGTGGCATATTTGATGTCCAAAATAAAGCCATCCTCAGTTGTCAATGCTGACCAAGATGATGCATCTACTGCGGTAGAAATATTTTCTTCTTCATTTTTTGAAATAGTAATATCTTCTACATCAGGTTGAGGTTGGGTCAGCGTATCCGTATTGGATATAGTCACATCTTTGCTGTTCTCTACCACAGGTTCAGTGGTTTGGGTTGCAGTTTTATCATTTTTACAAGCCCAAGTACCCACTAAAATAAAAAATATCAAGGTATAATATCTAATCATTTCATTCAATATATCCGGTTGGGTTAAGTTTATTATCCAAGTACTTCACTTGTGATTCTATATATTTTTTTCTGTTCAATACTAATTTGAATATGGGTAAAAATGTATTTTTTTTATATGGAAACGGAGGATCTAATTTATGAAGATGTTGATCCAAAAATAACAATTGCTCTTTGTACTTACCGGATATCAAAAAATAGTTTTCATCATGTGGACAAGTAATACTTTTGTCCAATGCCCCAGCTTGATTTATAAAACCTGTTCGTTGACCAGCTACAAAAGATTTATAGCTCGAATCAGGTAAAAAATAAACATTTCCCAAACTAAAATGTGATGTAAAACTAGCTTGTAATAAGTTGATGTAGGCTTTGTTTTCTTCCAGGGTTTCGCTGAGATCTTTCTCATACCGTTGTCTCACTTCATTGGACAATCCACGTTGAGCTATTTTTTCTTCATAATATTTTATTTTGACAGCTGAAACGGGAACCCTTACGATGTAGCAAGCATTTTGGACAACATCTGCAAATGACCGCTTGGAATTGGCTTTAGCAGACCCTTGCGACTGCAAACCAAAAGATAAAAATACGCAGATAAACAAAACTAAAACTCTACCCATTTAATTAGTTAAAAATGTTTTGGAAAATACAAGAATTCTAAGCTATCTATAAATACAAACAGAATCATCTCCTTGGGTGATTGACTCAAGTCTGATTTCAGTATGCTTAGGATTCTATGACCAATTTGAAGCCTACACCATGGATATTGTCCAACTTGATTTTTGGATCTCCAGAGAGGTACTTTCTCAAACGAGAGATAAATACATCCATACTGCGTCCCAAGAAATAATCGTCTTCTCCCCAAAGTTTTTCAAGGATAACGCTTCTTTTGACCACGTTATTTTTATGATCTAGCAACATTTTGAGCAAGTCTGCTTCTTTTTGCGTCAGATTTCTTTCGTCGCCATTCAGCGAAAGCATCAGATTTCTGTAATCAAAGTCATAGGTTCCTACTTTGTACATATCATTTACAGAAACAGAAACATACTTTCTACGTAAGAAAACTTCGATTTTCAATATTAATTCTTCAATACTAAAAGGCTTGGTGATGTAGTCATCTGCTCCCAATTTCAACCCATGAATCCTATCTTCTTTCATAGATTTTGCGGTCAAAAATAAGATTGGTACATTAGGATCAGTGGCCCTGATTTTTTCAGCCACAGCAAAGCCATCCATTTTGGGTAGCATGACATCCAGAATACAAAGATCATATTGGCCTGAAAAAAAAGATTCTACAGCGCTCTCTCCATTCAAACAGTGATCTACTTGATAACCATTGAGTTCTAGATTGTCTTTGGTGACAAAGCTTAGTGTCTCGTCATCTTCTACGTAGAGTATTTTTGATTTTTCGCTCATGCTTCTAAATATTTTGGAATAGTAATTATAAATTCAGATCCTTGTCCCGGGCTAGATATAAGTTGCAATGTCCACTCATGTGCATTACAGATATTCTTGACATAAAACAAACCCAATCCAAAGCCTTTTACATTGTGCACATTACCTGTGGATACTCTGTAAAACTTATCAAAAAGTTTCTTTTGACTTTCTTTATCTATGCCGACACCATTATCCTTCACACTTAGTAACACATTATCCTGCACTTCGTTTAATATAATTTCCACAATCGGGTTTTCATCACTGTATTTTATAGCATTGTCTATCATATTGGCTACCACATTTACAAAATGAAGCTTATCAGCATGGATCATGATCGCATGTCCCGGTGGATGAAAAATAATATTGCCTGTCTTAAGTTTAAGGGACTCGTTATTGATGATTTGTTGTAAAGTAATGTTGATTTCAAAAATTTCTTTTTTCAGCTCTATACTGTCTTTTTCAAGTCGCGCCACATTGAGCACTTTCTCCACCTGATCATTGAGCCGCTGATTTTGTTCCCGGATGATTTGTACATATTTAGTGAGCCTGTTATCATTTTTCACATGAGCGTCATTAGACAAAAAGTCAGAAGCTATTTTGATAGAAGAGATTGGCGTCTTAAATTCATGAGTCATATTATTGATAAAATCCTTTTGGAGTTCAGAGAGTCTCTTTTGTTCCATAATGATCCACATACTGTACAGAAAAAATACAATGGCTAGTATGGATAATACCATGAGCGTCAAGGTCATATTTCTATTGGCCAGCAGAAAACTTTCTCGAGTTGGAAATCTCACCACAAAATAATAAACCAAATCGTTGTTATACTTCTTGATTTTCTTTTTCTTATTCAGTTCTTTTTCGGGTACTTTATCAAAACTGCAATAATTGCCATAAACAAGTTCATTGTTAGTACAGTCATACACCGCATATTCAAAATCAAGCCTGAGCGACTGCTTTTCCATTTCTGCAAGGAGATACTGTTCTAATATTTTGCCATCTATAGCAGCATTGATGTTGGCTACATAATAGTTGGAAGATTTTCTTTGGATGATATTTGTTTTGGGCAAGATGGTATTATTAAATGTAGCCATCCTTTCCGCCACATTTCTTAGGACAATATTTACCGATTGGTCAAACTCTTTATCTTTGATATCCCAGGTCTTGAGCAACCAATAGGATTGGGCAAAAATAATCCCTATAATGGACAAACCACCCAGTACTATCAAACGCCTTATCATGTTGTTGGTCATATCCAAAAATTCTATCAGTCGGTCAAAGATAGGTGCAAAATTCTATATATTAAAATAATTGCCATCTGTTTATTTTTATATGCATTTTGGGTTTCCAAAAAAAAATCCTACTTTTGGGCTTCTGAAATAAAAATGGTTTTGAAATATTTTTGGCATATATGGTTATTATGTACCTGCATCTTCGTGGTAGATGTGCCATCGTTGTATGCACAGACCAGAAATAATCCCTTTGAAATAAAGCCACGTCTGAAGACGATGCAAATTATAGACACTTTTACTCCAGTCAATATTGTCCAAGATAGCTTAAAGGATTCATTGACTACTGATACCGGAATAGCATTAGATACCAACGTGGATGAAAAAGAAGTAACGGGCAATCCTTTTGACGTGGACCACGTGCCCATAAAGCAATCAGCCATCACCAAACGTGTAGAAAATCTCAAAGCGCAGACAGACGGTACGCAAGCATCCAATGGTTTTTTGTTTTGGTTTATACTTTTTTCAAGTGCAGTATTGGCTCTCGTGCTCAATACCAAAGCCAAAGCCATCAATCTAGTGACCAAATCTTTGTTAAATGAAAATATGCTAAAACTATTTTTCAGAGATGAGAGCACCGGATATTCCAGCTATTTGTATATGCTTTATTTGGTTTTTATTATCAATATTTCAGTTTTTGTATATCTGTCATTAGCCTTTTTGGGCATCAAAAGGGGTATCCTTACCTATTTATTGGTCTTGGCAGGCAGTATACTGGCTTACACCTTCAAGCATATTGGACTAAGGTTTATAGGCAATACTTTTATGATTCAGAAAAATACAGATTTATACAACTTTACGATCATGATTTTCAATCATTTTATTGGGTTGATTTTGATTCCCATAAATCTTTTAATGGCGTTTGGTCCCAACGAAATTGCCAAAATAACCTTTTGGATTAGCTTAGCAATTTTAGGCATACTGTTAATTATTCGTTATATTAGAGGTATTTTTATTGTTTCTGAACATGTTACTGATAGATTTTTCCAAATTATTATTTACCTTTGTGCCTTTGAAATAATTCCCGTGTTTATTTTGATCAAAACAGTATCGAAATTCACGTGATTTTTTCAAAGTAAAATCGAAACAATTGACTGATTTACAATTTAATAAACTGATTAGTTGTTTTGAAGTAAATAAATATGTTGGTATCAAATTATTGATGAATGGCTAGTAAAGGTATGACGTTGCAGGAGACTGCAGAATATACAGAAAAGTATCTCCCTGTAAAATCACTTTTAATTTCCCAACCTAAACCTGAAGATAAGTCGCCGTACTACGATATGGAACTTAAGTTTGGTTTGAAAATAGATTGGAGACCTTTTATACAAGTAGCACCCGTTACAGAAAAGGAATTCAGGAAAAACAGAATCATTCTTTCTGACTTTCCTTGTGTCATCCTGAATAGCAAAGGCGCGGTAGACAATTTTTTCAGATTGGCAGAAGAGACTAGAGCCCGCATATCTCAGGATACCAGATATTTTTGTCTCACAGAAGCCATCGCAAACTATTTGCAAAAGTTTATTCTTTACCGAAAACGCAAAGTATTTGTAGGTAAAAGGATTGCTGAAGATCTCGCTCATTATTTCAATAAATATAAGGCTGAAAAATTTTTGCTACCTTGCTCAAATCTGGGCTCCACAGAAATAGTAGGCTATCTGGATAAGTTGGGCATCAATCATACAGAAGTCGTCATGTACAAAACAGTATCGGCTGACCTTTCTGATCTGAGTGATGTATTTTATGATGTTTTGGCGTTTTTTAGTCCCCAAGGAATAGAGTCTTTATTTGAAAATTTCCCGGATTTCCAACAAAACAATACTCGTATTGCGGTGTTCGGAAATGCCACATGCAAAGCAGCTGAAGAAAAAGGACTTTTTGTCAACATCAAAGCTCCCACGCCTGAAGCACCTTCAATGAATAAAGCACTCGAAAATTATATTTCCAAATCTAATGGAAGTAAATAAAGACATGCTCAAGTTTTTGCACCCATGGATGTAAGTTTTATCCAAGATTTGGAGCACCGGCTTAGCGAAGATTTACCCGGTGAAGAAGCCCAAAATAAAATGGCTCCCGCGGGAAGTGAAAAATATAGGGTGATCACTGCCGACCATAAAGTGGCGTGTGTTTTGGCGCTCTTATATCCTAAAGATAAAGAATGGTATGTCAGCCTCATAGAAAGAGCTAGCAAATACCCAGAAGATAAGCATGCAGGTCAGATTTCTTTTCCCGGCGGACAACTCAATGACTCCGACTACTCTTATGAAGATTGTGCATTAAGAGAAACTTATGAAGAAATAGGCGTAAGCCCCGACACAGTGGGTATTTTGGGAAGTCTAACTCCCGTATTTGTATATGTTTCTAATTTTCTGGTGCACCCTTTTGTAGGTTTTACCACGGAGTACCCCAAATTTGTCAAACAAGAAACAGAAGTCAAAGATATCATCGAAATCCCTGTCAAACACTTTCTGAAACCCAAAAACAAAGGCCTGGTAGATATCACTGTACGCGATGTCACACTCAAAGAAACACCATACTATGATGTGCAGGGCCACCAACTATGGGGAGCTACAGCCATGATCATCAGCGAACTAGAACACATCATTAAAGATATATAGTGGTTTTTGTATACTCAATTTGAGTATGAGTTTTAAGATCAAAATAAAAAACCTATCTTTGCGATCTCAATCTTTTTCGGTATTATGAGACAATTCAAAAGATACTTGGTCACATCTGCTTTACCTTATGCAAATGGTCCATTGCACATTGGTCATTTGGCAGGCGCTTATCTGTCTGCTGATGTGTATGTACGTTTTCAGCGATTGATGAACAAAGACATTGTTTTCATTTGCGGATCTGACGAACATGGAGCAGCCATTACCATCAAAGCACTCAAAGAAGGATTACATCCTCAGCAAATTGTCGATAAATATCATGAGCTTTTTAAAGATACTTTTGAGCGCATGGGCGTATCCTTTGATATGTATCATCGTACCTCTGCACCATTGCACCACGAGACTTCTCAGGAGTTTTTTTCCAAACTATATAAGTCTGGCCAATTTGAAGAAAAAGAATCAGAACAATATTTTGATGAAGAAGCCCAACAGTTTTTAGCTGACCGCTACATCATGGGCACTTGCCCTAAATGTGGTCACAAAGAAGCGTACGGCGACCAATGTGAAAATTGCGGTACAGCGCATAGCCCAACAGATCTTATCGACCCAATATCTAAACTTTCTGGCAAAAAACCAGTCATCAAAAAAACAGTACATTGGTACTTACCGTTAGACAAATACGAAAGCTGGCTTAGAGAGTGGATAGAGACCGGAAACCTAGAAGGAAAACACCTACACGATCCTGAAGATTGGAAAAATCACGTTTTGGGGCAATGCAAATCATGGTTAGATGGTGGCCTACAACCCAGAGCGATGACCAGAGACCTGGATTGGGGTGTAGATGTACCTAAGGATATACCTGGCCACGAAGGCAAAAAGCTTTATGTTTGGATGGACGCGCCTATTGGATATATTTCTTCCACCAAACAATGGGCAGCGGACAACAAGAAAAATTGGAAAAAATATTGGCAAGATGAAGATAGTGCACTCATCCATTTCATCGGTAAGGATAACATTGTTTTTCACTGCCTGATTTTTCCTGCCATATTGAAAGCACACGGAGATTACATCCTACCTGTCAATGTTCCTGCCAACCAATTCATGAATCTTGAAGGCAGAAAAATTTCCACATCCAGAAACTGGGCCGTATGGGTACACGAATACCTGGACGAACTACCAGGACGACAAGATGAACTAAGATACACTATGATCAAAAATATGCCGGAACAAAAAGACAGTGAATTCACTTGGAAAGGATACCAAGACGCCGTAAACTCAGAGTTGGTCAATAATCTGGCAAATTTTGTCAATCGCGTAGTGGTTTTGACCAATAAATATTATGATGGGAAAGTGCCTGATTTTGATGAGTCCATCGATATTTACGGTCCTGAAGGCCAAATGGAGTCGAGTTATCACGATGTAGAAATGCTGAGATTGTTCGATGATGTCCACGAATTGTGTGACGCTGTTCGTCATTTTGATTTCAGAACAGGACTCAAAACTTTGATGGAAATTTCTACCAAAGGAAATCAGATTTTGCAGTTTAATGAACCGTGGAAACAAATCAAAGAAGATCCCGACACTGTAAAAGTAGTCATGAATCTATGCCTTCAGTATGTAGCTGTCATAGGGGTGATTTGCAGACCTTTTATGCCTTTTACATCCGATAAAATCCGTTTGCTGCTCGGCCAAAAACCAATAACTGAAAAAGGAGAACTCGAAAAGATGCTCGATAAAATGGCAGAAGGAGAAAGTGTACTAAAAGCCAAGCATAAAATAGGCGAACCCATACACCTGTTTACCAGAATAGAAGATAACATCGTAGAGACTCAGATCGAAAAACTCAAGGCAACAGATCAGACCAACCAAGAAATAAATACAGCTCCCAAAGACGAAGCATCACAAAAGACAGCACCCATAAAGGAAGAAGTCACTTATGAAGACTTTGTCAAAATGGATATTCGCACCGCAACAATCATCAATGCCGAAAAAATAGAAAAAGCAGATAAATTATTAAAACTTACTTTGGACTTGGGCTTCGAACAGCGCACCGTAGTCTCTGGCATAGCAGAGCATTACCAACCTGAAGACGTCATCGGTAAAAAGGTAAGTCTATTAGCCAATCTCGCTCCACGAAAAATGCGAGGTGTAGAGTCACAAGGAATGATACTCATGGCAGAAAACAGCCAAGGCAAACTTTCGTTCATCAGCCCTGACGCCGGCTGGGAAAATGGACAAATTATCAAATAAATATGGAAGCAGCACAATTACTTAAAAAACATCATTTGCGGGTGACACCATTCAGATTGGATGTATTGGATGTTTTCCTCAAAGCTGGTTTTGCCATGTCATCTGCCGATATAGAAAGCCAATTGGTCCAAGCAGACAGAATCACCCTTTACCGTACCCTGAAAAGCTTTGAAGATCAGGGCATCATACATAAAGCCATAGATGGTACCATCACTCAAAAGTATGCCTTATGTGATGCACACTGCAACGAGCATCATCACCATGACGAACATGTTCATTTTCATTGTCTGAAATGTGAAAATACCTTTTGTTTGGATCATGTATTTGTGCCTAAAATTTCATTGCCTGAAAAATTTAAGGTGACACAAACCAATATGATAGTCAATGGTATCTGTGATCGCTGCGAAGGTTAATCGCTAAATTGACCTATTCTCCATTTTTATCTACAAAGAGAGCTGCTATAGATTTGTATTCGTGCGTATTTCGGATGGCTCTAGCAAATAACTTGGCACAAGATAATACTTTGATTTTGTCGGATTTTCCTTTGAGTGGAATACTATCCGTAACGATGATTTCGCTGATTTGCGAATTATTGATATTATCATAAGCATTGCCAGATAAAACAGGATGGGTAAGTATGGCTTTGACGCTTTTGGCTCCTTTTTCTATTAATGAATCCGCAGCTTTACACAACGTGCCCGCTGTATCTATAATATCATCTATCAAAATCACATCTTTGCCCACTACGTCTCCGATCACGGTAATGGCGGCAACTTCGTTAGCAACCCTTCGCTCCTTGTCACAAATGACCAAATCTCGCTCAAAGTACTTGGCATAAGACCGCGCTCTTTTGACTCCTCCCACATCAGGTGATGCAAAGGTGACATTGCTTAGATCCAATTTGGATAGATAAGGTATAAAAATAGCTTCACTCTTTAAGTGATCTACTGGAATATCAAAAAAACCTTGAATTTGCTCTGCATGCAGGTCCATAGTCATAATCCGATTGACGCCTGAAGCCTGAAGGATATTGGCCACCAATTTAGCGGAAATAGGAACCCTAGGCTTGTCTTTTCTGTCCTGACGAGCATAACCAAAATATGGAATTACCGCAGTAATGTAGCCTGCCGATGCTCTTTTGGCGGAGTCTATCATCAGTAGGAGCTCCATAATGTTATCTGCTGGACCAAAAGTGGACGCAATAAAAAAAGTGTACGTACCTCTTACCGATTCATTGATTACTACTTGCATCTCTCCGTCTGCAAAAGTCTTAACTGTGATATCTCCTAAAGGATAACCATAGAAATCAGAAATCTTCTCAGCTAAGTACTTGGATTTAGTTCCGGAAAAAAGTTTAACATCAGGCATGATCCATTTTTTTTTGGTTGCACAAAAGTAATCTTTTTTATTTTAATAATATTTGTAATTGCAAATTTTGTACGCTTATAAAAATGAAAAAATCTGATACGATGACCAAGTTTGATTACATTTGCAGCCTAAATCGACATATGGAGTCTGATCATCAGTCAGGGGCATACCTTAAAATTCACATAGCCGTGCTTTTGTTTGGGTTTACGGCTATTTTGGGCAATCTTATACAGCTACCGGCCATCATGATCGTTTGGTGGCGAGTATTGCTGACTTCTATCAGTTTGTTGTTTTTTATTGGTTTTGGTAGGACACTAAAAGATCTTCCCTCAGCACTCATCAGAAAATATGTGGTCATTGGCATAGTCATCGGATTGCATTGGATTTGTTTTTATGGGTCCGTAAAGTTGTCTAATGCTTCCATCTGTTTGGTATGTATGAGTACGACATCTTTCTTTACTTCATTGATCGAGCCTTTGGTGGTCAGAAAAAAAATAAACTACATTGAAATGCTGATCGGTGCTATGATCATTCCGGGCATGATTCTGATAGTCAATAATTTGGATGTTTCTTACTATTATGGTATAGGTGTCGGCTTATTGTCAGCCTTACTTGCCGCAGTTTTCTCTACCATGAATAAAGCGAATATCAAAGGGGCAGATCCTTACACGATTTCATTTATAGAGTTGAGTGGAGCATGGGTGATGATTTCAGTATTATTGCTGATTATGAGTATCTTGGGATATACGCAGCAAACTTTTTGGCCACCTTCTATTTCAGATTGGCTATGGCTGATAGTACTAGCGTTATTATGTACCACCTTGGCCCATGTGCTCACGCTTAAAGCCTTGCAACATATATCTGTATTTGCATCCAATCTGGTGATCAATCTTGAACCTGTCTATGGGATTTTACTAGCCATATTTATTTTAAATGAACACAAAGAGCTCAATACCATGTTTTATATTGGAACAGCCATCATTTTGTTTTCTATTTTTTCATATCCTTTGATTCAAAAATATACCCAAAAAAGCGTATAATGCAAGATATTTTGACTGCCATAAATGAATATTGCGAGCAACATAGTACTCCCCAAGACGAAATTCTTCGTCAAATCGAAAGGGCCACACATTTAGAAACGCTATCTCCGAGAATGTTATCAGGTCATATGCAAGGTATGCTGCTCACTTTAATCAGTAAAATGATTGCCCCTAAGGTCATTTTAGAAATAGGCACGTTTACGGGGTATTCAGCAGTATGCTTGGCCAAAGGATTACAATCTGGAGGTAAACTCATCACCATAGAATACAATGAAGAAAATGCCTATTTAGCAAAGCGACTGATTGACGAAACAATTTTTAAGGAGCAAATAGATCTAATACTAGGGGACGCAAAAGAGATCATTCCAACGATTGATTCCACTTTTGACTTAGTATTTATCGATGCAGATAAAGACGCTTACAGTTTATATTATGATCTGGTGATCGATAAATGTAGATCTGGAAGTATTATATTAGCAGATAACATCTTGTGGAGCGGAAAAGTATTAGACGCAAAACCTGACAAGAAAACAGCTTCTCTAATGGCGTTTAACGAAAAGATCGCTCAGGACAGCCGGGTAGAAAATGTCATTCTACCTATAAGAGACGGGATCAACCTGATTAGAAAAATTTAATTTTAATCTTTCTTACCAAAAGATTGTTTATTGCTAAGTCAACATATAAATGATGTATAAATTTCACACATTCCTTACCATCTTTACTTTCCTTTTTTACTCTTGCAGAGGCCAAAAAGATATGTCCATTCAGACTCCGGAACAAGTAAGTTACGCCGTTGAAAACGTAGTGCCTGAGCTTGAAATCCCCTGGGGTATGGCATTTTTACCCGATGGTAGCATCCTGATCACTGAGATAAAAGGTCAGCTGATACACTTCAAAGATGGGGTAAAAACAGTGATTACCAACACGCCTGAAGTATATGCTCGCGGTCAAGGTGGTTTTCTGGATATTGAATTGCATCCTGATTACAAAAATAATGGATGGATTTACTTCACCTATTCGTCCAAAGAAGGATCTGAAGAAGGTGGCAATACTGCACTGATCAGAGCCAAACTCAAAAATGGTGCCTTGAGTGACATACAATCACTTTATAAGGCATCACCCAATACAACTAAACCATACCATTTTGGATCCAGAATCGTATTTGATAATCAAGGCTATGTGTATTTTACTGTAGGTGATCGTGGAGAACATTTCGAAAATCCCCAAGACCTGACCAAAGATGGTGGTAAAGTATACAGACTAAAAGATGACGGCACCATACCTGAAGATAATCCATTTTACAAACAAGCTAATGCTAAACCTGCCATTTGGTCTTTTGGGCATAGAAATCAGCAAGGTATGACCAAACATCCAGTGACTGGAGCCATCTGGACCAACGAGCATGGTCCACAAGGTGGCGATGAGATCAATATCATCACAAAAGGATTTAACTACGGCTGGCCCGTGATTTCTTATGGTATCAATTACGACGGTACAGTACTTACAGAAAAAAAAGAAATGCCTGGCATGGAACAGCCCATTTACTTTTATGTACCATCTATTGCACCAAGCGGAATGGCTTTTATAGATTCTGACCGATACGGAGACTGGAAAGGAAACCTGCTTATCGGATCCCTAAAGTTTCAATATCTGGAGCGCCTAGTCCTTAAAGATAATAAAGTCCAATATCGAGAAAAGCTAGCAACAGATATTGGCAGAGTCCGAAATGTAAAGATGGGGCCTGATGGACTGATTTATATAGCAGTAGAAGGAAAAGGTATTTTCAAACTGGTTCCAAAATCATAATACGTACTTAAAATGAAGAGTTTAATTTTTTCGGTCATGTTGTTTTCTATTATATTTAATAACGATGACCTTTCCAAAAGTATAGCCAGGGGTAAGGAAGTGTACACTGACTTTTGTGTGACTTGTCATAAACCTGACGGCACGGGTACACCAAAGTTTTTTCCACCATTGGCCAAATCAGATTATCTTACAAAACAAAGAGAAGACGCCATAAGATCTGTCAAGTATGGACAAAAGGGCAAAATCACTGTCAATGGAGTAGAATATAATGGAATGATGCCCAATCCTGGACTGACTGAGAATGAAGTAGTAGATGTGATGAATTATATACTCCATAGTTGGGGAAATAGTGGGTCGAAAATGGTGACCCTGGAAGAAGTAAAAAGTATAAAATAAAAGATTAAAAATAATTTAGCTTCGCCATTTTACATCAATATAATACTAAAATGGCGAAACAAAATTGATTTAGTATCACCATTTTAGAGTTTTATTGTTACCTTTTTTGGTATGTACTTGATCGGAAGGAAGCCAGAAAAAAAAGTTTTGCTAGATATATTAGAATCAGATAAGTCAGAGTTAGTTGCCGTTTTGGGTAGTTGCCGTTTTGGGTAGGCGCCGCGTTGGAAAGACTTATTTGGTCAAATCAGTGTATAAAGATAGTACTCTTTTCCACATGACGGGATTGTATAAGAGCACCGTAGAAGAACATATGGATCGTTTTGCCAAGCGTCTTGGTGATACATATGGCTTGGACATAGCCACTTCTCCACCCAAAAATTGGTTTGAAGCATTTGACATGTTGCAAACTTTGATAGAAAAGCAAAAGAAAAAGTTAAAAAAGATCATATTTCTAGATGAATTTCCTTGGATGGCTACCAACAAATCTATATTTCTGACGGCTTTTACTGATTTTTGGAATTCTTTTGCCGTAGACCGAAAAGATTTGATTGTGGTGATTTGTGGTTCGTCTGCATCATGGATGATCAAAAAAGTCTTAAAGAATAAAGGTGGACTACACAATCGGGTAACGAAAAGGATAGCTTTAGAGCCATTTTCATTAGCAGAGACAGAACAGTTTTTGCGTAAGAAAGGAATCGTGATTGGGCGGTCTGATATTGTACAACTTTATATGGCGTTAGGAGGCATTCCATATTATCTAGACATGATGTAAAAAGGCGAAAGCACTGTTCAAGCCATGGATAGAATATGTTTTGACAAAGCAGCGCCCCTATATTTTGAGTATGATGAGTTGTTCAGTTCCTTATTTAACAATAGTGCGAGACACCAAAAAATCATACAAATACTTGCTAATCATCCTCGTGGCATGACTAGAGAAAATTTACTGACAGCTACGGATTTTCAATCTGGAGGTGGGTTTACAGATTTATTGGACGAGCTTATTTATTCAGGTTTTATCACGGCAGACATACCTTTTGGAAAGAGCAACAATGAGAGTATTTTGAAACTTAGAGACTTCTATACCTTATTTTATCATAAGTACATTAAACCACTTCATGGAAGGTCTGTAGGTATATGGACGAAACTAGCTACTACGCCTACATGGAAAAGTTGGAGCGGGCTAGCATTCGAAAATGTATGTTTCTACCATAAAGCAAGTATCCTCAAATCGTTAAAAATAGACGGTATCCTGAATACTATTCATAGTTGGGTCCATCGGGGCAATGATGAAATGCAAGGAGCTCAAATAGATCTACTCATAGACCGTGCTGATAATATAATCAATATTTGTGAAATTAAATACAACCATACGCCATATATCATTACGGCTGATTATACACAAAATATCAAAACTAAATTGGCATCGTTTAGCCATTTTACCAAAACCAAAAAAACATTATTTGTTACCTTCATCACCGCATCCGGCATACAATCCAACAGGTATGCTCAGGAGCTGGTCCAAAATGAAGTAGATCTGAATGACCTATTTTTTATGGATGGAAGTTAACAAAATTCTAGAAAAAACTTCTTACTACACATAAGGGTAAACCCACCTTTTGTTTTCATATACCAAAACAAAAGAAGATAAAGTATTATAAATTCTGCATAAACTCAAAACTTATGGCCTTTGAGTATTATATTTTAAACCTGAATTATGTATTAGAACTTCGTTATGAGAGCGTAAATCGCAAAAAATCAGCCATTTAGATTCGAAAAGCGTAGCACCGCTACGGTTACAGAAGATAGATGGGCGAAGCTTCTGATTTACAGTGATTTAGGTTCGTAATAGATTTTCTAATGCATAATCCAGGTTAAACGCAAAATTCACATCATACTTCTTACTACATTAAAAGCAGTTTGCTCCAGATGAAGTGCAGTGTCACGGAGTGCATCAGCAAGAGACTGAGGCCCATGAGATATCGAAAAAGCAGCTTTTAAACCCAGTGCCTTAATGTCATCTGGGGACGTCATCAATGACCCACACAAGGCAATCACAGGTTTATGATGTTTTTTTGAAATAGAAGAAACACCTTGTATCAATTTCCCATGTGCGGTCTGCGCATCAATACGTCCTTCTCCGGTGATCACAAGATCGCAATTACGAACATGATGTTCAAAATGGGTCATTTCCATAACCATCTGTATCCCTTTACTAAGCTTGGCATTTAGGAAAAATAGAGATCCAAATCCTACACCTCCTGCTGCGCCTGCGCCTTTTTTTTCAGCCAAATCTACAGCGTTAAGGACAGCTGCAAAATGAGCCAAACCTTTATCTAAAAGTAAGATGTCTTCTGGAGTTGCTCCTTTTTGAGCTGCAAATGTTCGGGCTGCGCCATGATGACCAAAGAGCGGATTGGTAACATCACACAGGGTGGTATATTTTATTTTTGCTAGGGTATTTTTGACTTCTTCATCGACTTCCCAACGAGTCACTTTACTGAGATCTTTGCCATTTCCAGCCAATGGCTGACCATTCACATCATAAAATCTAAAGCCCAAAGCCACAGCCATTCCCATACCAGCGTCATTAGTTGCGCTGCCACCTATAGACAACACCATATTGGTCACACCACCATCCATAGCATCTTTTATCATTTCCCCCAGACCAAAAGTTGTTGTATTCATTGGGTTTCTTTCGCTATCAGTAAGCAACTCTAATCCAGATGATTTGGCCAATTCTATAAATGCAGTTTTACCATCTTGTGATAGGACATAATCAGTATGTACAGGCCTTAAAAGGGGATCGCAAACGATAATCTCTTTTTTATGCCCGCCCAAATGGTGCATCAAGATATCACCTGTCCCTTCACCACCATCTGCAAGTGGGAATTTGGTGATTTCGATATTTGGATTAGCTAGTTGGATACCTTTTGCTATAGCATCACATACATCAAATGAATGCAAGGCATCTTTAAAACTATCTGCGGCTATTAATATCTTCATTGGTTAAATTGATTGAATTACAAATAATGTATTTGCTTATTTGGGTCTCTTAAAATTTATTCAAATATTACCTTACTATGAATTTTACATTTTTTTGATGGATGAATTTCTGATGATTAATTTGGTTTTGAGCACGTATGTTTCAGGGATTAAAACCATATCATCTTCTTCTGCTTTTATCAGCGTAAGCAATCGCTCTACAGCCAGTTTCCCCATCTCGCGACCTGGCTGATAGACACTGCTTAGACTTGGCTCTATAATAGAAGCAAAAGTAGAATCACTAAAACCAACCATGCCCACATCGTCAGGAATATGAATGTTATTAGATTTGCAATATTGATGAATACCTATTAAAATCTCATCAGAAATTGAAAAGACAGCATCAGGTTTTATTTTTTGGGAAAACATTTCTTTTGCCACTAATTGTCCCTCTTCTATGGTAAAATCTTCTGCCAAATAAAGCAAGTCTTTTTTAAATGGAATCCCATAAGCACTTAAGGCATCTAAATAACCTGATTTTCTTGCGGCAGAATGGTGTAGTGATTCGTTGCCATTAATATGTGCTATATTTTTATAACCTTGTTCCAGCAAATGAATGACGGCCTGATAAGCCCCTTCGTAATCATCTACCACCACTTGGTCTGCACTCAACATGTCGGTACTTTTGTCCAACATGACTAAAGGAATAGCTGAATTTAGGACTTGTTCCACATGAGCAAAATTTCTGGTTTGATTACTAAAACAGATGATAATACCATCCACTCTTCCTTTCATAAGATCATTGACAATACGTACTTCCCTGTCATATTTTTGATTGCTCTCACAAATAAGTACATTGTATCCATACCGTTCTGCTTCTTCTAATATACCGGATAGCATAGTCGAGAACATAAAGTGGACCACCTTAGGGATGACTATGGCTATTGTCTGCGTTTTGTGGTATTTGAGATTTAAAGCCACTGGATTAGGTTGGTAATTAAGTTCTGCAGCTAGTGACTTTACCTTAGTTCTCATTTCTTGACTTATATCCGGTTTTTCTTTCAGTGCCCTGGATACTGTAGCCACAGAAGTATTCAGTTTAAGTGCCATATCCTTGAGCGTAATGGGTCTATGCTTCATGTATGAAATTACTTTTCTTAAGTGCTTTAAATGATCAACGATTAATTATAAATTATGCCAAATAATGAGTCTAAATATTAAGCTATCTGAATTACTTTCTTCTATTAATCATAGTCAAAAAACCTACCTTGACTCTGTCAAAATATCTCTGAAAATAGAAAATAAGAACAGCAATATTACAATATTTAATCTAAAAATAAAAATTTTAATTTTTTTTATTTTACGTAATCGTTTACGGTATCGTTTACGTAAAATTCCAATTATTTATGTGTTTTTTTATTAAAATAACATATATATATTTGACCGTCGAAGTACTGAAACAGTATTTTGATATTCGAATTTTAAATCATTAAAACCATTAATTATCATGAAACATTTAGAAATCAAAAGCTATTTTTTTATTATTTTTTTATGTATAGGATATGTCGATTTGGTCGCCCAGACTACAATAAAAGGACATATTAAAGACGAAACCGGAGAATCAGTAATAGGTGCTAATATTACGCTTAGAGGCTCTTCTTTGGGAGCTGCATCTGATTTGGATGGTAATTATAGCTTTACCACTAACCTAAGTGGAGAAGTACAATTATCCATAAGCTATACTGGATATAAAACCATCATTAAAGATGTCAATTTAACCGGGGGGGAACTCACTGAAAATTTCGAACTGTTTTTTGATGCTTTGGGATTGGATCAAATTGTAGTGACGGGTACGAGTATGGCTAGAACCCAAAAGGAAGTGACAGGCTCTTTGGCACAGCTTTCTGCCAAACAAATACAAGCAGTATCACCCAACTCTATTTCTGACGTGGTTAGACTCATTCCTGGCGTACATGCTGAAGGTGGTGGTGGAGAAGTAGCTTCCAATATTATGGTGCGTGGTATGCCTTCAGGAGGTCAATACAAATATACACCAATCGAAGAAGACGGCATGCCAGTACAATCCACAGGTTACTTGACATCATCTGCTCAAGATGTGACTTTTAGAATGGATTTAGGTATCGAAAATCTAGAGTTTGCAAGAGGTGGTTCAGCTACAATGTTTGGCCTGGGGTCACCTTTAGGGGTATTTAATTATACATCAAAGAAGAGTGGAAGGGACGGAGAACATACTGTAAAAATTTCATCAGGACAATACAACTTATATAGAGTAGATTTCAATACGGGTGGATCTATAGGAGATAAATGGAATTTTAACGTAGGGGGATTTGCCAGATATGACGAAGGTCCTTTGGTGACCGGCGCCAATTCAAGAGGTTATCAGTTAAAAGGAAATATAACTCGTCAAATTACCAATGGACACATCCGTTTTTATTTCAGGACTTTGGATGATAATGTTCAGTTTTATCTCCCTTATCCACATCAAAAACAGGCAACAGGATCTGATGCAGTGGCAGCTGCTATAGGTAATGATGGAAAAGAAATCACCAGTATTTATTCCACACAAATGGGAAATTTCGCGTTGACAAATCCGAATGGTACCATCATAGGTAGACTAGCTGATGGAGTAACTGCAAAAGGTAATGCCGCCATGTTTGAATTTGCAAAGCTTATTGGTGGTTGGGAATTAAAATCCAAAACCAGACTCGCAAAATTTGAACATAAATTTGACTTCTGGGCTCCGGGTTCAAGACCGCAAGAAGCGGTGGCTTATGCAAAATCTAAGAATAGTATTTATGCATCCCATGCCTACACGTATACAGACAATGGCCAACCTTTGGCTCAATCCACAGGCGCTAATGGTGGTAAAACATACTTAGTAGAAAACTCCATTACACTGAGGAATAGACCTTTGACAGATTATTCTACAGATATGCGTATGACCAAAAAGTTTAAATCAGGTAAGACTGAACACAATATCACGATAGGTGCATTTGGAGCTGTCACTAAACAACTTCAAGATGAAATTAGTACCGGTGTTTTGGTAGAATTAAACCAAAATCCAAGATTGGTAGATCTTGTGGTTACAGATACCTCCGGTAAAAAAATAAATGTTACAAAAGGTGGATTCAGGCAAAATGTGGCTGGGCGAACCTACAATACATTCGAGGCAAACCGACTTGCAGGATACGTAGGAGATGAGATCATCATGGGCAAATTGAGAATTGATTTAGGTGCAAGATATGAAGTCCACCAAGGGACCATTACAGTTTCTGAAACGGCAAACAATACTAATGCAGCCGCAACCAATGACGCTGATAAAACGTATAGAACCTTGACTGGAAAAGTGATTACCAGAAATGTAAATTTTGACGATTATGGAGCGGTTGTTGGTCTTAATTATGCATTAAATAATGCGATGAACGTATATGGTTCATTTACTAAAGGATTTTATTTTCCTGAATTGAGAACTTTTAGCAATGTCAGTAGAGATGCCAAAGGTAATTTTATCCAAGCAACTCCAGATAAAAACGAGACACTAATTCAGGGAGAAGCAGGTATTAAATATGGTTCATCCAAATTGTCAGGTACCATGGCATTGTTTTATAATAATATCAAAGATAGATTGCAAAATGATATCGTCCTTGGTTCTGATAATGTATTAAGAGAGATCACCACACCTGTAGGTGGCGTGACAAGCGTTGGTATAGAATTGGCAGCAGCATATAAATTGTCTGATGGATTAATCGTAGATGCCAATCTTACACTTCAAGATCATCAGTATGACAATTTTAAGAAGACTACCTCCGGACCGGATGCAAAATTGGGCACAGCTGATGATGTTATCATAGATTATCAAGGTAACTGGGTGCTAAGACAACCTAAACAGATTTTTAATCTCGGATTGACGTACGACAAAAATGGTTGGGACCTTGGCGCATCTGTCAATTATGAAGGCAAAAGGTTTGCGGATGATCAGAATGTAATCAATCTGCCTGCTTATTCTATTGTCACTGCACGTGCAGGCAAAACATTCAATGTAGGTGAAAAACAAACCATAAAATTCGGAGTCAATGTATATAATGTGCTGGATAACCAAGGACTTACCGAAGGAGATCCAAGGGTTGCAGACACTACCGTTTTGGCCAATGAACCATTCTATAATGCTAGACCTATCTTACCTAGAAGATTGATAGCATCCGTTACTTTCAAATTTTAATGTGGCTATTTTATATTCATGATGTGATTACTGGAAGGGTTATATTATCCTTCCAGTTTTTGCATCTATCTTTTTGATGAAGAGATTCTTCTATGATATTCACTAATCGCTAGGAGACATTTTACCTAATTTTTTCAAAACTAATGATATCAATCAAGGCACTTAGCCTTTAAAGTAAATATTTAAATATATGATTGTTAAAGCATTTAGAACAGAGAAAGCACTAGAAAAAGCTTGTATCACGACCTTAGAAAAAAACTGGAGAGACAAATGTACCATTCCCACACATGGTCTATATCCATTTCAGTGGCTTTGGGATTCTGCTTTCGTTGCTGTGGGTTGGTCGCATATAGATATGATAAGAGCCAGAATGGAGTTCCAAACACTTTTTGATTGTCAATGGGAAAATGGGTTTATGGCACATATCATTTACCATGATGATGATGCAGGCAAAAGTTATTTCCCAGGATCAGCTTTTCAAGGAGCAGGTGACAACGTTTTTGCACCAAAACATGTCTTGACTTCTGGTATCTCACAGCCTCCAAATCTAGGCTATTGTCTAGAAAAGGTTTTTAATCGTGAAACCAACCCAGATGATCAAGCTGATTTTTATAAAAATGCCATTACTAGTATTTTTCGGTTTCATGAGTATTTGTATAGAGATCGTGACCCGAACAAAGAAGGCCTCGTTTATATCCGGCACAACTGGGAGTCAGGCACAGACAATGCTGTCCAGTGGGACGAAATATGGGCTTCATTCGAGCCACGAAATTATGATGTTGAAAGGAGAGATACCCAACATGTAAACGAAAATCAACGGCCTACTAAAAAGGACTACAATTATTATCTCACTTTGATTGAGTTGTCCAAGGAAGTAAATTTTGACGAAAAAAAGATGTATGACATCTTACCATTTTTAGTTCAAGATCCACTGTTCAATGCACTTTTGGTAGCAAGTAACGAAAGTTTGTTTAGAATGGCTTCCCATTTTGGTTTGCACAAAATAGCTCAAAAGTCCAAACAATGGGCATCAAAAACCAAAAGAGCTATGAACAAAAAATTGCTCGATGAGACGACTGGTATGTATGACTATTATGATCTTAAAAACCAAAAGATAATAAAAGCAAGTGGTGGGCCCAGTATGTGTGCTTTAGTAGGAGGGATACCTACTCGTAAGATAGCCAAACTGCTGAGTAATACCATCAAAAGCGACAGATTTAGTGGGTCTCAAAAAGAATATTTTCTATGTCCTACCAACAGTCCCCTTGCGGCAAACTATGATAGCAAAAGATATTGGAGAGGCCCCGTTTGGATTCCTATCAATTGGTTGATGATAGAAGGATGTCGTAGATATGGATTTAAGTCTTTAGAAAAACAAATCATCAATGATTCTATGGCTTTAGTCAATCGCTATGGATTGTTTGAATACTTTGACCCATCCAAAATAGCCATAAATGATCCTGCATCTCATGGTTATGGAGGTGGTGACTTTTCGTGGACGGCAGCGCTGATCTTAGATTTAATGCGTAGAGAAAGATAAAAAGGTTTATATTACTTCCAAAATTAGTTTTACATGAATTGGCTCGATTATTCGTTAGTTGTTTTTTACATGCTTGGTATGATCTTTTTGGGAAGGATGTTTACCAAGAATAAGGAAAGTGGAGACTATTTTCTTGGTGGCAGATCCTTTGGCTGGTTTTCATTGTGTATGTCTGCCATGGCAACACAATTATCAGTCATTAGTTTTGTGTCTGCGCCAGCATTTGTAGGGCTAAGAGAAGGTGGAGGTATGAAATGGTTGACCTTTGAATTTGGAGTACCTATTGCCATGATTTTGGTTATGACCATCATAGGACCCGCATTGTGGAAAAGCAAAGTAGTGAGTATATATTCCTTCCTAGAAAAAAGGTTTAATAATACTACAAGGCTACTGCTTAGTGTTGTATTTATGTTCAGTCGTTCGTTTGCCACCGGAGTCACGGTCTATGCGGTAAGTATTATTCTGGCTTCTTTGCTGCATATATCATTTATCCAGACCATTTTGATTGTTGGGATTACTACGGTGTTGTATTCGCTCGAAGGTGGAATGAAAGCAGTTGTTTATAGTGAAGTCATTCAGATGATTATCAAGGTTTTGGGTATTATCATCATAGTCATATACGGATTGCATTATCTAGGCGGATGGGATGTTTTCGTACAGAATGTGGATAGAAGTAGATTGCAAGCTGTTGATTTTAGCAATTGGGGATTGAGTGGTGATGAATATGGTTTTTGGCCGATGTTGCTCGGAGGAATTTTTTTGTATGTATCTTACTATGGGACGGATCAGATCCAAGCACAAAGAATTTTGTCTTCCAAAGATCTGGGTACCGTAAGAAAAGTACTCCTTTTTAATGGCTTATTGAGGTTCCCAATTACTTTTATGTACTGTTTTGGAGGTTTGGTTTTAGGCACCCTTGCTATGACTAACGAAGGCTTCAGATCCAAAATTCCTATCGTTGATGGCGCTATGAAAACAGACTTGATGGTACCCGTTTTTATAGAGCATTACCTACCACACGGTGTGATTGGTATTATCGTAGTAGCCATCATTGCTGCCGCCATGTCGGCTTATAGTTCCACATTAAATTCATTGAGTGCGGTGACTATGGAAGAATTTGTCAAACCTAATAAACAACTCACAGACACACAATATATTTATTACAGCAAGGGCATTGCTTTGTTTTGGGGAGCTATTACCATGGTGCTTGCTTTTTATGTGGGAGATATTGCAAAGACCGTCATTGAAGCCATCAATAAGATAGGATCCATATTTTACGGCCCCATACTCGGTGTCTTTCTATTAGGTATTTTGACAAAAATCGCTCATGCTCGCGTGGTCAATATGGCATTAATTCTCGGTGTTTGTCTTAATGTCTTTTTATGGCAAACTCAACCGCAAATATTTTGGTTTTGGTGGAATTTTATTGGTGTCGGGTTCACCTTTATCGTAGGATATTTTGGTAGTATACTATGGCCAGCTAACAATAATCCAGGTATATCAGAGACCTATTTTAATGAACAACCTAATTTTAAATTAAAAGAAACTTGGATTTTGTTGGGTTATTTTATTTTAATCATCATTATAAGTGTCACGCTTCCAAAATGGTTGGTCTAAATAATTAGACACATGCACAAAATAACTCTCCCACTAAGAGTTTGGCTATATTAAGTTATAAAATAAAAATTTATGGCCTATGAGTTTTATATTTTAAGCGTAAACATGCATGGAACCTTTATACCTACAAACTCCTGAAGATATACAATCTCATCTCTGGTCGGAATTCAAAATGGTCATTTCGTCTTTCCCCTCTATCTGAATATGAAGAAATTAATCCTGATAGCTGAAAATCAAATTTCCGGAATGGATAAGATATGCCTATTTCTGAAAATCCAGATAAACGACTTCTATCCTTTGTTTTTACATGCGATAATGATTCTCTTTCTCCAGTTTCATTTTCGAAAGATACCTGATGATTATCATGAATTTTTAAATTCGCTCCAACACCCATAAATGCGGAAAACTGGCCATAAATAGGTTGATAATATCTAATCTCAATAGGAACTAAAAATGATCTTTCTCCTATTTTGATGTCAGTGACTTTTCTGTTTCTATCAATGTCGTATTCATCGTAAAACTCATCCTTAGTTTTATTGAAATAATCTGTAGGAGTCTCAAATTGGTAATATTGCGGCATGGTCATCCCTATACCCGACATTACACTCCATCTTTTGTAAATTGAGTATTGAAATCCAAGACCGGTACTGTAATTTTTTTCACTTATACCAGCAAATACACCTAACTTCCACTTACTTGTAGTGATTGGATTGGGTAGGATATGGAGATCAGCTAAAGAACTTTTATATGTCAACAATTTCCAATTAAAATCCAAGGGCGCAAACACATTCACACTTCTTCCTGCTTTAGCATCAACCAATTCTTTTTCTATATTATGCACCACTTCTGTTTTTTTATCAGAACCCAATGGATTAGAATTTTGTATGGTATTGGATATATCATTGGTAATATGTTGATGGGTATTAATTTGAATATCTTCTGAAGAGTGCTTACCCAATATTTCGCCTTCACTTCTTTTAATTTGGTTTTTTATTTTACTCATTTTCAGAAAAGGCGAACCAATACTTTTACTCGGTTTTTCACTATCCAATTCAAGTTTAGTTTTTGTACTTTTTGAATTTTGAATAAAACCAGATCCTTGCTTTTTGACCTTTTCCTTGTTGACAAATTGGGCACTGATGGTATCATTGTTGAAGCTATATTTTTCGTCTTGATCAACTTCATTTTGATCATTAAGTGTCGAAAAACCAATACTTTTGTTATTTTGAATGCCCTCAATTTTTGGTTGTTTATGGACTTGGGTACTTTTATCATTTGATTTTGTAAAAGACAATACTGTATTTTTATCCAATTGATCTTCACTAGTACTGGTTGGCTCTTCCCAATTCAACATGATGATTGTTAAAACAAAAAGAAGGATAGCACTTAGGAAATATTTATTTGCAAAGTAATGATACCATTCCCTATGGCTAGGTGTATGTCCTATGACCTTCAAAACACGCTGGATTTCATCTTCCTTTACGTCAGGTTCTCGCAGCGATTGCAGCTTATTACGAACAGATTTGTCAAAGTCCATGTGTTTCATTATGACCTGATGATTTTAAGTGAATAAAAGTGGTTTCCATATTGATCATGAATCATTTGTTGCAATTTTTTACGGGCATCTCTGAGATTAGATTTGGAAGTTCCCTCTTGTATGCCGAGCAAGTCCCCTATCTCTCGATGATTATAACCTTCAACTACATAAAGTGTAAACACCATGCGATACACAGGCGTGAGTTGGCTTACCAAAGCTAGCAATTCTTCAGCTGCCATTTCATCTATAACATTGGTATTGGTATCGTATTCTATAATGTCTTCTACAGGTAGCGTATGTTGAAAAGCCTTATTTTTGCGGTAATGATCGATACAGCTATTAATAAAAACAGCTCTAAACCAAGATTTGAACGGCCTGCTATTGTCAAACTTAGCAAGATTACTAAAGACTCTGATAAAACCGTCATTGACCATTTCATCTATATCCATAACATCCTTGGAATATAACAAACAGATTGATTTACCATAAGGAAGAAACTGCTCTACAAGGCTCTGCTGAGCTCGCCTTTCTCCTTTTAGACAGGCTTGTATGACACTGTTATTGTCTTTTGGATCAAATGATATGTTGCGTTTAAAAATCAAATGAATTAATATTATTATTTACCAGACTTTCTTTATTCCTAAAAAATTAAAATTTAGTATCCTATTTCTAAAGACATACCCAATTATGGTCAAAAAGATTAAATAAGTGACAATATACCACATCATATAAGGCTGCAGTTCTATCCATTCAGTAACCCAATTACGCTCCGAAGAAACTCGCTCCCAAATCCAGGCTAAAGATACTACCATTCCAAAAATACCCAAAGCATATCGAAAATATGAATATAAAGATGTCTTACTGAGCAAGAAAAGAAGCGGAATGATCATTCCTGCTATGAATAGCTGCATCACCTCTATCCCAAGGTTAAAGGCCAATAAACTTTGCACTAATCTGGAATGATTTAGCCCCAAATCCAAAAGGATATTAGAGAATGCAAATCCATGCACACTACCAAAAATCAATGCAATAACCAGTTCTCTTCCCTGAAATATAGGTATGATACTGTGGAGCACTGTGATAAATACACTTAAAGCTATGATAATCTCTACCACCTGACTGGTCAGACCATTGTACCCAAGACTACCCAAAACCAAAGTTATCGAGTGTCCCACAGTAAATGCGCTGATTATCTTAAAATTTTTAATCAAAGTGTCTTTAAAATTTGCTGTCATTTCCCATTTACGATGTACTGCCACCAAAGGACCACTTATCAATAAAAACAAAAGAAATAAGAGATGGTCCAATCCTTCAGAAATATGATGAACGCCTTGCAAAAACATGATTTTGAAACCTAAAAAAGGTTGCGAAGGCCCCAGGTCAATTTGAAGCGGAAAAACTCGCTTTTCATTATGATCATACCCTATGACTCCTACCCTGTGTTCACCATTCAACTTGCCAGCATCAAAATCTGACAAAACGGATACCATTGCCTCATGGGTGACAACCTCATGTATAACAAGATCGTAATGCATGTCAAATTTTCTAATTCCGGCACCACTATTGGGTTGTATATTGAGCTGTATATTGATCTCTTTGTATTGTCCATTGAATGTATTGGAATCTACTTCAGTCCATATATTTTTGACCACATAATACATAGTATCACCATTGACATCTAAGAAATGAATGTGTCTTCTTACATAAGAAGAAAGTTCAGCGTTTAAATCAGCACCCAATATCTTTTTTCCATAAGATAAAGTAAACTCTTCCATAGGTATCTGAATGTCCATGGATACTTTATCATCAACATTAAGATTAATGATAGTATTGGGCATCGGATGACCATTTAGTAATAGATGTCCAAATACAAATATAAAAACCAAGCTGACTCGCAACAAATACATATAATGTCCTTATATTTTTATAAATGAACGAGAAGTTTTACTCCGTTTCCCAGCATTGGTGTAACTCACTATACATTGAAACATACCCTTTGGAAGGTTAACCACATTTATTTTTATGTTTTGATTCCCGTTTGAGATATTGTTTAGATCAGTCTTCATGATCTCTTTGCCTGTTTGATCAAAAATTGTTGCCGTAACATCTGAAAGTAGCGGTGCATCTAGTGCAATAAATAAATCTGTGGCCACTGGATTGGGATACACACTTATGGCAATATTAGGGTCATTATTTTGAGTAGAAGATGTAGGGTTGCCCGTACCACCGTAATCAAAACTTCTATCTCTCCATATAGAATGTGGATGGTTTGGACTAAGTACAATACCGCGTTGAACTGAATATTCTATCCATACATTGGGGCCATCAATTCTAACATAATCTCTTTGATCTGTCAAGGCTGCATTACCTGCATAGGCAATATAAGTTTCGTCAATTTCGGATATATATTTATCCATGATGGCCTTTGAACTTACATCATCGACATCTTGCACGTATGTTTTTATAGCATCTATTACCGAGTTCTTTTGTGTGGTGTTTAAGGTACTACATTTGACACCATTTTTTACAGTTGGAAATACCCAATCCTTATTGGGTCCAAGCACAATATCCGAAAAAGTACCTGTTAACTTAGCAGTGGCAAGAGTATTAGCATCAAGTCCGGCAAGCATAGCTTTCAATGCATTATATTCTTCAATTAATGGTTGATGTGTTACATTATTATACGTAAACGCTCCAAAAGGCTCAGATGCCCTAAACGATGGAGTCCCACCTTTCAATGTTCCATTTTCATAGGTATTGGAGATGGTGGTGTGATGACCTGTCATTTGGAGTTCCCATTTGCTTGTCATGGAAGGTATTCCAAAAAAGCCTATATAAAAATTGCCAGCTCCATAAGTTGTGCCACCACCATTCGCACCCAAATAATCATCCGCACGCCAAAGTTGATTTATCTCACTGAATCCTTCCTTGCCTTGTGTTCCAGTCGCCGCTTTTATCAATTGAATGGCAGCATCTAATTGAACAGCAGAAAGGGTACCCATTTTCAATCCGATACGAGCAGACAACGAAGCAGGAAGATTGGACCATATCTTAGCATTGGCCAGTGTATAATCAAGTTGAAGACTAGCCAATTGTGTACTGTTCAGCGTTGATTTAAATGTTTCTGCTAAGCACACTATTTTTTCAACATCTTGCAATGATTCACATGCTTGGCTCATAATAGCTAATGACTGGCTATCTACTGTATTCTCTTCATCTCGTATCATAGCAAAAAACAAAGGAATGGAAAGGATGAGTGATAAAAATAACTTCATAAATGATTACGATTTTAGATGATTTAATAAATTTTGATATACTATTTCGGTACTTATATATTATGATACGTAATCTTCTAGCAAATGGTGTGGTCTGCAAAATATATTTTTTTGTACCACACTAATTTTTGTACTTGGTCGTATTGTTATCGTTATTCATTAGTTAATTTTAAAAATATAAAACATGGTTTCATTATCAAAAATTAAGATGTTGCTAAGTATTTTGTTATGTTCCACAATGATGCTTAAAGCTCAATCCGAAACAAATCTAGAAGTAATTTCGGATACCACTAAAACACTTTTGGCCAATGTCAAGATCAGTAAGATAGGGCTTTACATCGCACCTGAAGCTCAGTACAGTCAGTTGGCGGGTGAATTCACAACATTCCATGGAGTATCAATCATGACTATTGTCAATCAAAAATTTGCAATCGGAGCCACGTTTGCATCCAATCAAAGAAGTTTTACACCTAAGGAAATCAATGCCAATGAAGCGCTAGGATTGAGATATCGATCTTCAGGATTACGCCTTGAGTACTCGTTTTCACCACACAAATTGATCCATCTTTCTATTCCGATCACATTAGGATTTGGGCATGCATCTGTTGACTCTATAAATGCAGTATTAAGAGATTATGATCATGATAGAGATGGTCGGAGTGGACGCCGTGAGTTCAGAAATGGAAGTTCATTCGGTTACATCCAACCAGCTTTAAATCTTGATGTCAATGTATTTAAGTATGGGAAATGGTTTATCGGTGCCGGATATAGGATCAATGTTTATACAGAAGAAAATACATCTGCTCTAGTTAATCTGACCAACGCCCAACTAAGCGGATTGACTATACAAACCGGTCTCAAATTAGGTATCTTTGGGGTCAATGTCAAAAGGAAACCTAAGGAAAATATATAAGAATTAATTTTCTGGTGACGTTTTTTGGCGAAAAGGTAGCATTTACTTTTTCGCCTTTTTATATCACATCAAGATAAATTTCAGATAGCATCATTTGCTCATTTATCGTCTCGATCATGAATACATCTTCTATAGATTGGTAATCTCTCAGCAGCCAACTGTTATCATTATTTCTGGTGTATTTCTCTACTCTTATAGTTTGTGTGTCTATCAAAATATACTCTTTTAGTGATTCTATATCCCGATATAAAGTAAATTTTTGACCTTTGTCATAGTCTCTTGTAGATTTTGACAAGATCTCGATGATCACCGATGGATTGATTATTGTGTCCATAATATCGTCTGTAGTTTCAGGTTTTCCGCAGATGATACTGATATCAGGATACGTTTATAATGAATTGTTGGGAATGTGAATTCTGAGATCACTGCCGAAAATGCTACAAGATTTGCCTTTGAGCTTAGAACTTAAGCTACCTACAGTGTTGCTTGATATAATATTATGTGTCAAGGATACAGCATTCATAGCAAAAATCTCTCCACCATAATACTCATGTTTGTCTAATGCTGCTCTCTCGGCTTCTAGATACTGCTCTTGAGTGATGAATTCTATTTCTGGTAGTCCCATAAATGATGAATTGGTCTGCAAATATAAGGGATTTGTGTTAAAATAGAGAACTAACTTTTTCACAGTGCTCCCTTTATATCTAAATCCTTCATTACAAAATCGTGATACCTGATACATTGGCACAAGTAATCCTTTAACACTCACCTCTACCAATCCTTCTTCACTCTACCACTTCTCCCATCAATCCTTCTGAGTTTGTTATGGACTTTTTTCTCTTCATTATCCATGATTTCTAGAAGTTGGCGGGCTTCTTCTTTGGTCATATTTTTACCATCTTTAGGTTGATTTTGACCATCTTGATCTTTTTGATTTTGATCTTCTTTATTGGGATCAGACTGTTTTTGATCTTTTTGATCCTTATTTTCATTCTGATTATTCTGGTCCTTTTGATCCTGATTTTTATCCTCGTTTTGATCTTTTTGCTGATCCTTATTTTGTTTGTCTTGTTGTTGTTGCTGCATCTGCTGCTTCAAAGCTTTACGTGCCAATGCTAGATTTTCTTTAGTATTCGCATCGTTTGGGTCATTTTTTAGGGACTGTTTATAAGATTCTATGCTTTCCTTATATTTTTCAGATTTGTAGTAAGCATTTCCTTGATTGTGATAAATCCTCGCTTTCTCTTGAGGTGATGTAGCTTTAGCAGCGGCATCTTGATATTTTTTGATGGCTTCGTCGTATCGCTCTTGTTGTATCAGCGTGTTGCCTAGATTGTAGGATGATTTAGTATTGGGCTTTTTTTCGTCAGCTTTTCTGTATTCTGTCTCTGCCTGATTAAATTTTCCAAAACCATATAGCATATCACCATTTCTCAGATGCTTATGTGCAGATTGCGTACTTGCAACCTGAAGGCAAAAAAAGATACATCCCACAATTATTTTTATTCTGATGGTCATAGCGCTTTCTCTTTAAAATCATGAAAAAAATACACCATAATGAGTACCAAACCTATGGCTAAGAAGTATTGATAAAAACTCCGGTATTCTGTAAAAGATTTAATCTCTACTGCTCTTTTTGACATTTTTTCTAATTGGGTATTGATATCGGCTATTATTTCCTCGATATTATCATCCAATTTGTAATATTGCCCTTTCCCTTGGTTAGCTATTTCAGTAAGTAAAGCTTCATTGATTGCAGATTTTACAGGATTGCCTTCTTCATCCATCTTGTACTCTTCCCTACCCTCGTTGATGACAGGTACAAAGGCGCCCTCAGTACTTCCTACTCCAACGGTAAAGACATTCCAACCAGCATCTGCGGCTTTACTGGCTTGACTTACAGCATCGTCATCATGGTCCTCTCCGTCAGAAAGAATGATCAAAGCTCTTTGATGGTCATCTTTGACACTGCGCATGGCCAAATCTATAGCTTCATGGATAGCCGTACCTTGGGTGCCAGCCATACCAGGATTGGCTGTCTTTGCAAAAAGCTCAGCAGCAGCGTAGTCGGACGTCAAAGGCATCTGAAGATAGGCACCACCAGCAAAAAGAATAAGCCCCAGCTGATCTCCTTTTCTGGCTCGAATGATTTCTGAAATCAATCTTTTAGCTTTTTCCATCCGGGATGGACTGATGTCCGTGGCATTCATACTATTAGATATATCAAGAGCAATCATGATATCACTCTTTTCTACCTTTTGTTTCTCCTTTTTAAGACCAAATTGTGGATTGATCCATGCAAGTATTACAAATAAAAGAGCGCATCCAAGGATCAGTGTTCTCTGAAGTTCGTTGGTTTTATTTTGAATTAATTTTTCAAAAAGCTGCTCCTTGGCAAAAATGGATCTTTGCAATTTTTGTTTTTTGTAAGCCCAAAAGACCAAACCTGCCAACAAGGGCAAAATCCACAATATAAAAAAGCCAGTACTATCTTCCCACCTGAACATCAACATATACTACGAATTTAGTGTCCTAAAAATAGTGTTTTGTAATATAAATCCCAGCAAAAGCAAGATAAAACCGGGTATCAAGAAGTATCTAAACTGATCTTTGTACCGCTTGAATACATTTACTTCTATCTCCGTTTTCTCCAGACGATCTATTTCTGTGTAAATATTTTCAAGACTTTGCCTATCAATTGCCCTGAAGTATTTAGCAGACGTCATAGCAGCAATATTTTCTAACAACTCTGTGTCGATCTCCACTTTTGCCATTGCAAATAGATATTCTCCATTAAACCCACGATTGACTGGCGACATAGCGTGTCCCATGGTACCCACAGCGATGGTATATACTTTGACACCATACTCTCGTGCTATCTCCGCAGCAGTAGTAGGTTGAATATATCCAGCATTATTGACACCATCGGTGAGCAAAATGATGATTTTTGATTTCGCATCTGAATCCTTCAATCTATTAACTGCTGTGGCCAAACCCATGCCTATAGCCGTACCATCGGTTAATAGTCCCACCTCAAGTCCGGATAAAAAGTCATTCAAAATATTATGATCTGTAGTCAGCGGACATTGTGTAAACGCCTCTCCAGAAAAAACCACCAAACCTATTCTGTCATGAATCCTTTTGGAAACAAACTCTTTAGCCACGGCTTTACTGACTTCCAACCGATCAGGGTCAAAGTCTTTAGATAACATACTGCTCGAAAGGTCCATCACCAGCATGATGTCGATACCTTCAGCTTTGACTTTTTCTTCAGTCAGACTGAGTTGAGGACGCGCTAATGCGAAAATAATGAACCCTGAGGCGGCTATGTACAAAACAGGTAGGTATGGAAACACCATTTCTTTCCACGTGCGTTTTACAGGCAGACCACCTAAATCTGATAGGGTGATCATCGTACGCCTACCTTTTCCTGAAAAATATCGATACCATATCATCAAAGGTATGACAAACAAACATAACAACCACCAAGGTGAGGCAAAATGGAAATTAGTCATATATTCCATCATGATTCTTTAGGTTTTTGTAAAATGTTATCTCTAGTATTTTGCACAAAATCTATCGCTTTATCCATAAAGATTTCATGGATGTCTGCATCAGGAGTAGCTTTCGCAAATTTAACCAAATCCGCAACCTGCAAAATCTCTCTGAGACTATTCTTGTATTGTTGGTCAAAATCTGTATGTCTTAATGCTTGTGAAAGCTCATCTGTTGTCATCTCCATAGCGTCTACACCGTATCGATCTTTGAGATAAGTACGAATGATATCAGTGAGCGAAGATTGGTATTCTTTGATGTGTCCTTGCTGCCACAAAGATTGATGCTGTAATGTAGTTAATGCTGCCATAGCCTTTTCGTCAGCTGTTAAGATGATTTCAGGCTTTAGTGGCTCGATGATTTCTTTAGAACTTTGCTTCCTTTTGTAAAAATAATAACCTATTCCTACCATTAATAAAACCGCCAAAATGCCGTAAATGTATTTGAGGTAATCTGAAATATTGGCTTCTTCTACCATGATATCTTTGATGGGATGTAACGATAGAGAATCGGATAAGACTTTTTCTGATACTTGTACTTTGACGATTTGGCCATTGGTGGGCAATAAATCTATAATGGGGTCAGCTATGATACCTGGTCCTGGAATACTGTAAGCGCCCTCATTGTATATGGCTACGGTAATTGTATTTTCTAGCTTGCCCTCTTGGTTTTTTTGCAGATTTGCAGCCGGTATCATCAACGGATCCGACGGTGATGGTTTCCAAACACCAAAATCCAAAATTTCCAAATCCGCATATTGTTCATAACGCATAGTATCTTTGGCATAATCTAGGTTTTGTATATTTTTGTAGATATTCAGATCAATGTTTTGGAGTTTTGAGTCTGCGGGAACTTGGATCTTTATCTTCAATTTTATGGGGTCACCCAACATGACTACATCTTTCTCTACCAAAGCTGCAGACGTACTTTGTTGGGCATAGGCCTGGCCACAAGGAACTAAAAGTGACCACAATAAACCATAGTAAAATAATTTTGATAGATGTTCTTTCATTACCGCTTACTTCTCCTTTTAAAAAATATTTGTAATGCTTTGATGTAATCATCTTCGGTGCCAATATGAATCGTATCTGCCTTTGATCTTGAAAAAGTTTCCTTAAAAAGGACATCCTTTTGATCAAATGATTGGAGCCAATGAGCCCTAAGACTTTGGTCTGAAGTATCAATAAGTCTTTGAGCACCAGTTTCGGCATCGACGGCATAGATAAGACCTACATTGGGCAACTCACGCTCTTTTTGGTCTGTGATCTTAACACCTATGACGTCATGTTTTTTAGCCGTTATTCGCAAAGATTGCTCATAACCAGAATCAAAAAAATCTGAAAGAACAAACGCAATACTTCTTTTTTTCTCGATATTGCTCAAGTAGATCAAAGCTTCGGAGAGATTAGTTTGGCTTTTTTGGGGTGTAAAATTGACCAATTCTCGAATAATGCGAAGCATATTTTGATTTCCCTTTTTAGGAGGCAGATACTTCTCTACATGATCTGAAAAAAGAATGGCTCCAACTTTATCATTATTGCTCAGTGCTGAAAAAGCGATCACACCCGCGATCTCAGTCATCAGATCACTTTTAAAAGCAGAGACCGTACCAAAATATGAAGAAGCAGAGACGTCGATGAGTAACATGACGGTGAGTTCCCTTTCTTCCTCAAAAACTTTGATGTGTGGGCCTCCAGTACGGGCAGTGACATTCCAGTCTATATTGCGGACATCATCACCATAGGCATACTCCCGCACCTCACTAAAAGACATACCTCTACCCTTGAAAGCTGAATGATACTCTCCCGAGAAAATATGTTTGCTCAATCCCTTAGTCTTGATTTCGAGCTTTCTAACTTTTTTTATAATGTCAGATGCATCCATCAGTTTATAGATGTTCCTGTGATAAAATACTTATTTTTCAGATTTTGTTCTACAGAATTAAATGGAATGACAATCTCTTGCTCCCCAAAAATACTATTAAACTCTGTTTTGAATGATATACCCTCAGTTTTTAAAGTTACATTATTGAAGGTCTGATCTTTTACCCATTCTTTAATTTCTTTACTCCATGCTATTTCCTTTTTCTTAGCTACAATTACATTTTTGAAGTAATCGTTAGCATTAAACTCTTTCATAAAAAGATCTTGAAGGTTGATTTCCTTACCTGATCGGATATCATATATAAAGGGTATCTTTTTTGTCTTTGACTGCAAGGAAGAGTGCAGATAGAGCGTACCCGATATGATATCTTTTTGAAATAAATCCACCTCAACCCACCCTTCGGCATATTGTATCCATCTTTCTCTGGTTCCTATATTTTCAGGTTTAAACGCTCTGAATGTTGCTAGACATTCATCTATGTAATCCTTAATATTTTTTTCCATCCACACATCAAATTTTTTATTCCCTAAAATAGGTTTTTGAACCAAAAATCTGGAATGATAATCAGCATATTCGTAACACTCAAAATCCAGGTAAGCCTCTGCTCTGAGAATACTAGAAACTTCATATCCAGTTTCATCTAGACTGACCAGACTCACTTTGCTCAAATCAGCAGTATCTATGACTAACGACTTATTATTTATAGCTCCCAATTGACTCTTCAAAACCAGTACTTCCACCCGATTATCTTGGGCAGGAAAAATATCCTTCGCTTGGAGACTATCCATTTTGACTTGGATCAAAAACCGATCATCCAACCTACTGACGTGCATATTTATGCTTTTGTTTTCTATTTTTCCACTATATATCCTTTGCCACTGATGCAAATGACAATGATATTTTTGGTTGATATCAAAACCATCCACAAAGGACAAGTTCATCGGTAAGTGCATACTTTTATCCGCGTTGGTCCAGATCCCCGAAAAGTCTTCACCATCATATTGTCCATATATAAACCCGGATGCTCTGAAATCCGGCGTCATCTCTACCAACTTAAGCTCGTGATTATGGTCATCACCCTCAAAGAAAAACGTGGTTCCCGAATTTCTCAATGTATACAAACCTTTACAAGTATGGCCATCTGTACCTATGATCATATCTACCATATGTTTTCCATCCAAAGTGCCACTTAAATTATTGATCCACAAATCTTTTACATGGACCGGAAACAAAGCTCTGACGTCAGTTCGGTCATATGTTTTTTGAGCATTAATAGAAATAACGGTCAGTATTGATAACAATAAAGACAAGATTGTAAAACGACCGTTTCTATTTTTAGCTCTGGATCTCATTAAGGTACGGGAATCGTATTGATGATTCTGGTGATAATCTCTTCTTGGGTGACATTTTCTGCTTCTGCTTCATAACTCAGCCCGATACGATGTCTCATAATATCTTTGGCCACATTCCTGATGTCATCCGGAATCACATAACCCCTTCTCTGCATGAATGCATGGGCTTTGGCTGCTATGGCAAGATTGATAGATGCTCGTGGAGATGCTCCATAACTAATCAATGGTTTTAACTCAGCTAGCTTAAACTTTTCAGGATTTCTGGATGCAAAGACGATATCCAAGATGTAATTTTCAATCTTTTCATCCATATACACTTTTTTGACAGATTGCCTAGCTTTGATGATAGACTCTGGTCGGATCACAGGACTTATTTTTTGTGTCGTTTCTCCGGAGAGATTGCGTCTGATGATCATTTTCTCTTCTTCACGCTCTGGATAGGTGATATTGACCTTGAGCATAAATCTATCTACCTGAGCTTCTGGAAGTGGATACGTACCCTCTTGTTCTATGGGATTTTGAGTAGCCAATACTAAAAAAGGCTCTTCTAGTTTGTGCGTTTCTTTTCCTATAGTAACCTGCTTTTCCTGCATGGCTTCCAATAGTGCCGCCTGAACTTTTGCCGGCGCTCTATTGATTTCATCTGCAAGAATAAAATTGGCAAAGATGGGACCTTTTCGTACAGAGAATTCATTTTTACCAGGATTGTAGATCATAGTGCCTATAATATCTGATGGCAATAAATCAGGCGTAAATTGTATCCTGTTGAAATCAGCATCTATAGCATTAGCTAACGTTTTGATGGCCAACGTTTTTGCCAGTCCAGGAAGACCTTCAAGTAGCACGTGACCTTCCGCAAGAAGTCCCAACATCAATCGGTCAATCATGTGTTTTTGACCAACGATAACCTTAGAAGTCTCCTGATTAAGAGCTTCCATAAAAGCGCTGTCAATATATATTTGTTGATTCAGTGCTTCGATATCTATGGATGTCTGCATATCTATGATTTTATATTTTTATAATAACTTTTACTGAAAATACGAACAAAAAAAGCGCTGATAAAGTACTTCAACTTTAATTAAAGAGCGCAAATATCTTAAAAATTAATGAAAAAATGTGATTCTACTCCTGCTAATGACATTTCATGTTACTTATTATAGAATACATTTCGGCACAAATTTACTTTTGATGATAAAATGTATAAAATAATGGAAAGAGTTTTAACGAAATCTTAACTTCCTTTTATTAATATGTTTTTTGATGCCACTTTAAAATCAGTTTCATCTAGTTTACTTTGTCATATCCTACCATAATATCATAAAATGGGTTTCTCTTCACCATGGCGAACGATAAATCTCCTTCGAAATGACGATTTGTGTAAATTTTTATTGGGATTGAAAGATAGTTCGAAACTATTGAACGTGTGTATAACAGAATCCACAAATTTGATTAAATTATAAATAGCTTGTGGCAAAAGTAATATGAAGTTAAAATGATAGTACATGATTCCTCACGTACGTTCGGAATGACGGGGTCAGTTGTGGTGTGTGGGATACGAAAGCAGCGGCAGAATCGCACTGCCCTCGTATCCCACACTCATCTCTGGAGAGTAGTCATTTCGACCATAAGGAGAAATCTCAAACCGTAATCATGCTAACATTTCAAAACTTAACTTTATTAAAATTGGATAGGCTAGTTGGACATTTGTTGTTTGGACTTAAATTTGAAAATAATTAAACAATGGAATTTGTTAACAAAATATTGACCAACTTTCAATCCCAACACTCCCAAAATTTAGAGCGTCATTTCGATCCATGAAGTAATGAGAAACCTGATCTTTGTGTAATTTGACAAATACGAAGTAGTTTAACCGGTATCTACTTCAAATAAAAGTTAATATCACAAAATCTTTACAACAAATTGTATGTTTTCATATTATTTTGCGTCTTAAATAGAGTAATCAGCTAAATTTCCAAAAATTATTTCTATAAAAAATAATTTTTAGCGTAATTTTGTCGTTAGTTACGCATTAATAAATAAAAACACATTACCAATTTAATTAATATGAAGATATTATTTAATTTTTCCATACTGACTTTTATACTTATTTTCACGACCCAAAAGATCGAGGGTCAAAAAAAATATGGAAATGAATGGATTAATAATTCAAAAACATATTTAAAAATTAAAGTCGCTGAAAACGCCATCTATAGAATCACTTTTGAAGAACTCAAAGATGCTGGTTTTATCAATGGAAATATCGACGGCAACGCTTTTAAATTAATCAATTATGGAATAGAACAAGCGATTCATGTCAGCAACAATGCCTTTGGACCTGGGTCGTATTTGGAGTTCTATGGCGAAAAAAATACCATTGGGCTAGATAGCCTCTTGTACAACGACTGGAAAAAAGATCTCTTCAACCCTGAATATTCCTTAGTGTCAGATACCAATGCCTATTTCTTGACCTTGGCACCTGAAAATACTAATAAAAGATATACACAAATAAGCCCAGATTACAATAGTATCAATCTTGCAGCTTTCCCTTATTACCTCCACGAAGAAAAAATAGTCTACACCTCCGCTTTTTACAAACATGTGGAAAGTGACGTCAGATATTCCAATTTCGAACCCAGCGAAGGCTTTGGAACAGGCATCACCTCCGCTTCAACCATGAATTTCCCCGTGACCTTGATGGATAATAACGGGCCAAAGCCGATCCTTTCATTACGCACAGGTACCAATAGCTCAGGGTCAAAATTAGAATTATCATGGAATGGAAATATTATCGAATCTAGAAACATCGGCCCCAAAGTGAATAGTCAGTTTACGTACAACTTAGACTTTTCAGTAGTAAATGCTTCCAATACCTTAAGCCTGAAAAATGTATTATCTACCGTAGACCGCCACAGAATAGCCTTTGGTCAGTTGGTGTATCCTCGCAAGACAGATTTTAACAATCAGGCGGCGTATAGATTTCTAATGCCAGCTGCCACCAGTTTAAGACTCTTAGAAATATCTAAGTTTAAAACAGATAACAAACCCGTATTTTTATATGATCCACAGACCAACATACGCTATGCAACGCAGGTCAATGGAGACAATGTAAAAGTTAGGCTGAATCCCAACAGTAAAGATGCTCATTATATCTTGGTCAGCGAGAGCGGAGTAAAAAAAGTGGGATCGATGGTCAAATTTACACCCAAGGTTTTTGCAAACAATGGTCAGCAATATCTCATTATATCCAACAAAACACTGTATCAACTTGGTCCAAATTATGTAGAAGATTATGCCAATTACCGAAGCTCAGAAGCAGGCGGTAAGTTCAAAACTGATATAATAGAAGTGCAAGATATCTATGATAATTTTGGATATGGTATAGACCACCATTTTTATAGCTTTAAGCAGATGACAAAATACATGAAGGAAAACTGGAGCAATCTAGAATATGTCTTCATCATCGGCAAAGCACTAGAATACAATTCAATGCGCACGCAAAACGATGTGATCAACAATAAAGACCGAGTATTTTTTGTACCTACATTTGGATATGCAGGGTCGGATAATATGTTGTTTTCTGAAGGGAATTTCCCTGACCCATATTTTGCAGTAGGAAGATTAGCAGCCAGATCAGCCGAAGATGTTAAAAATTACTTGGAAAAAATAAAACAATATGAAAATGCCCCCAATTTAGCCCAAACTATTGATGATAAATATTGGATGAAAAGAGTGATGCATTTGGGAGGTGGTAAAACCCCTGGCGAACAATTATCCATTCAAAATGGCTTGGAAAGAATGGCTAAAATCCTAGCTGATCCCATCATGGGAGCTGAGATCAATGCATTTTATAAAAAAACAGGAGACCCAGTCCAATTTAATACCAATGAAAAAATAAATAGTCTTTTCAATGATGGGTTGGGTATAATCAATTTCTTTGGCCACTCTTCACCGGGTACTTGGGACTTTTCTATTGACAATCCTAAAAATTTTAATAATACAGGAAGATATCCATTTATCAACTCCTTTGGTTGTTACTCTGGAAACCTACATGGGGATAGTAAAGGAATTAGTGAATCCTTTGTGTTGGAAAAAGAAAAAGGAGGTATCGCTTTTTTCGCATCTATTGGTGTCGCTTTCGTTTCTTCTCTTTCCAATTATGGAGAAAGCTTTTTCCAATCCTTACTGAATACATCTCGAGGCAAATCATATGGACAGGTAATCAAAGACTTAGCAACTAAAAATAGGAATGCCATTTTTTCCGATTTGGCATTATATTCACAACTTACTTTACATGGTGATCCGGCCATCAAACCCTATTTATTTGATGGAGAAGATTACATATTTGATCAGGCATCAGTAAAAACCAATCCGTCTTCTATCCAAGCAAGTTTAAAAGATTTTGAGATCACTGTAGACATCGTAAACTTAGGTGCTTATAAAACAGATACTTTAGAAAGTGTTTTTTATCACAAATTGGCGGATGGTAGCATCGCTGACACTATAACCATCAAAATCCCAAATCTGGCTAATCTTAAAACCATCACTATTCCACTTAAAAATTATGGCAATGCTTCGGTGGGAAAAAATACTATTTTCGGAATTTTGGATCCTAAAAATAAAATTAAAGAAATTCCATATCCCGATGCTGAAAATAATAATACCCTCAATGATGGTAAAGGGTTTGAGTTTTTTGTTTCTGACAATTTTGCATCTATAGTCTACCCACCTGATTTTGCGATGATCAATACTAGGGATCACTTCATGCTGAAAGCAAGTACCAGCAGTGTGCCACTCAAAAAAGGAGACTATATATTTCAGATAGATACTACCGCCTATTTCAATAGCCCAATACTCGAAACAGGAAAGGTAACTTCCGAAGGTGGATTGATGTCCTACACGCCTAAAATGGCTTTGGTAGCCGATAGAGTGTATTATTGGAGAGTCAGTCCAGATGATGCCACGGCCTATAAATGGTCACAAGCATCCTTTGCATACTTACCCAATGAAGCAGAAGGCTGGAATCAAAGTCACTTCTTCCAGTTTACCCAAAATGAGTTTACCGACCTAGAAATCAGTGAGGCGACAGGTAGGAAGTTTGAGTTTGGGAAAATTTTCAGAAATGTAAGAATCAGAAACAAAATCTGGGAAAACGATGATCAGCCCGGCTATTTTTTAGATAATGTAAGGACACCCTCAATGAATGCATGGGACTGGTTTGACGAAGGCATTAGTATTATCATCAATAATCCTGTAGACATGTGGCACCTCCTAAATTTATCTGGAGGCTCGGAAGGTAGTTTCAACCCTACAGGAAAAAATATTAGGGTTTATAGTTATAAAACTGATACACCAGAAAACAGAAAAAAAGCTATGGATTTTATAGAAAAAGAATTGAAACCTGGTTATACACTTACATTTTTTTCGGTACAAAAAAATATTAACTCTAATTATTATCCTGAGCAATGGGCATCTGATTCTTTGATATACGGTAAATCCTTGTTTTCTTTACTTGAAAAAGCAGGAGCAAAAAAAATTAGAGAATTAGCAACCAAAGGTTCTGTACCATATGTCTTACAATGTATAAATGGTGTAAAAATCTTAAATGAAAGCATAACAGATAATGTAAAAGATATTATAGATGTCACGGGTTTCTATAGTTTTCTAAATCAAAATGGGCAACAAAAAACAAAAAATTTGATTAAAGGAAAATTACTAAAAAGTCTAAAATTCGAACATTATTCTAATACAAACATTAAAGAAAAAAGTTACATAAATGTCTACTCTGAAATTCAAAACAAGTTAGTCAAGACGGATTCATTATTAACAATTAATAAAACAATTTCATCTGCATTACCAATATTAATTGAAAACGTCTCTTATGATTCGTTACAAAGAACTGCACCACAACTAAAATTTTGGCGTGTATCTTACGATCCACTACCCGATGCCGCCATTTCATTTATCAAAAACGTGCCTGATATGACTAAAGTCACTATCGAACAAGGTGCCAAAGTACAAGTGCATTACAAAGTGGAAAATACCAACTTTAAAGACATGGATAGTATTTTGGTCAAATACACCTACATAGGTACAGCAAATCAACCCATCATAAAATATAAGAAACTGAAGCCTTTAAAAGCTGGAAATAGTATAGATGATATTATTGAATTTACGATCGGAACAGGGACCACATCAGAAATTTCATTGATTATAGAAATCAACCCTGATCAAAATCAGCCAGAATTGTATAGCTTTAACAATACATTAACCCAACAATTCGGAGTGGCCAAAGATACAGATAATCCTTTGCTACAAATAGCATTTGATGGCATACAAATCATGGACGGTGACATCGTTTCACCTGCACCAGAAATTTGTATCACCTTGACTGACGATAATACGTTTTTACCAATTACGTCTCCAGAATCTTTTGAAATCAAAATGGATACTTCTGGCAGAAACCAATTTGTCGTCATAGATATGAGTAGACCGGACGTAAGATTTGTACCTGCTTCCTCCACCGAAAAAAATGCAAAAGTATTCTTTACACCCAACTTAAAAGATGGAGAATATAAAATATCAGTTCAAGGTAAAGATGCAACAGGAAATAAATCTGGAATCAATCCAAGAATAGTAAACTTCAAAGTCATTACTGCCCAAAAAGTAAGTAATGTTCTGAATTATCCGAATCCATTTTCCACATCCACCGAATTTGTATTTACGCTAACAGGCTCCGAAATACCCGAAAATATTTCTATTTCCATCATGACGCTGACCGGTAAAGTAGTCAAAGAAATCACCAAAGAAGAGTTAGGTCCTTTAAGAATAGGTATCAATCGCACGGCATATAAATGGAATGGAACAGACGATTTTGGCTCTAAGCTAGCCAACGGAGTTTACTTATACAAAGTCAATATGCATAAAAAGAATGGTGCCCAATATGACCATCTAGCTAATAGTAAAACAGACATTTTTTTCAAAGAAGGATTTGGAAAACTAGTGATTTTAAGATAATAATTCAAGGTTGTCCAAAGTCTCGGAACTTACGTTGACCAAAGTCTCAGTCTGTTCCAAGACCGACAAGTCTGCCCGATACTGGGCAGATAAATCCGAATCATGGACTTATATCCAACGTTCTGTGACTGATGTCCGAAAATGTATAGTTTTATGTCATAGCCAAATAAACTTTGACAAACGAAAACGAAAGATAACAAAAAAAAAATAACAAATTGTGGGCTTTAAAATAGAAAATCAAGGCGAAATTCATTTCCTGACTATGACCGTAGTCGGCTGGGCTGACATTTTCACTCGACAAATATACAGAGATTTATTATTAGAAAGTATGAAATACTGTGTAGCTAATAAAGGACTTATTGTCTATAGTTATGTCATAATGACTAATCATATACATTGTATCTGGCAAGCTAAAAATAGTAACCTTTCTGATGTCATTAGAGATTTCAAGAAACACACATCAAATGAAATTATAAAAGCAATAAATGCCAATGAAGAAAGCAGAAAAGATTGGTTAAAATTAGTATTCGAATATCATGCAAAATTTAATAACAACAATAGCATAAACCAAGTATGGCAAAATGGTAGTCATCCTATTGAACTAAGCTCACCAAAATTTTTTAAACAAAAATTAGATTATATCCACTTGAATCCAGTTAGAGCAGGATGGGTAAAAGAACCAGAAGATTATATTTATAGTAGCGCATCTAACTATTTAAACAATGCAGGCATTATGGATATATCGTTATTAGATATACCATTGTCAGATGTGGGCTACATAAATTCTTAAAACTTAGTTGTTGTTATCCAAAGTCTTGGACTTTGGGACCCCGTTGCCCCGTTGTCCAAAGTCTTGGACTTTAGGACTATTATCCAACGGTCTATGACCGGCGTAATAAAATCATTTTCCAAACCAGTCACAGACCGTAAGATATGTTCCGTAACAGTCTATAGCCCCCCGTTGTCCTAAGTCTTGGACTTTAGGACTAATATCCTACGGTCTATGACCGATGTCCGAAAATGTGTAGTGTGTAGTTTTGTGTCAAAGTCAAATAAACTTTGACACAACCGCAAACATACACTCATTTCAAACAACTTTACAACTCCAATACACCGAACCACTGAAAAATCCATACCTTTGCACCAACAAACATATTCCAACATTGTCCACTGAAATTATAATAAAACCAAAATCAGTTTTATCCTTAGGTTGGAAAGAACTCTGGGATTATAGGGAATTATTATACTTTTTCACTTGGAAGGAAATAAAAGTCAGATACAAACAAGCTGTTTTAGGAATTATATGGACCATATTGCAGCCTTTAGCCATGATGACCATTTTTGTTTTGCTGCTCACAGAAGGATTGGGAATAATAACAGGAAAAATACCTGCGCCATTGTATTATTTAGGTGGTTTATTAATTTGGAATCTTTTCAATCATGCCGTAACCCATGCTTCCCAATCCATGGTGAGCAATGCCAATATTATTAAAAAGATTTATTTTCCTCGATTGGTTATTCCCATTTCGGCAGTTCTAACCGCTTCTTTTGATTTCTTAATCAGCCTTATCCTATTCTTTGGTTTAGTACTATTTTATGACATTACCAGCACAATTCAAATATCATGGATTGCCCTGATATTAAGCCTTTTTATAGCTTATTGTATTGCTGTAATTACCGCCTTTAGTTTGGGTACTTTTTTATCTGCGGTCAATGTTAAATACAGAGATGTAAGATATGTTTTACCATTTTTGATACAAACTTTATTTTTTATCACACCCGTTATGTATGACACGTCGATCATAAAACAGCCTTGGATAAAATCCATTTTGGAACTTAATCCACTAAATTTTGCTATCGAGCTCGTCAGAAACAATATGATGAACACATCTACCTTTTTTTGGCCAGAAATTATCTCTTTTATGCCACTACTAATCGTTTTGTTATATGTAATGGCCATAGTTACCTTTAGAAAAACAGAAGCATATTTTGCAGATATTGTTTAATGCCCCGTTGGCCGTTGGCCCGTTGTACAAAGTCTTAGACTTTAGGACTAATATCCAACGGTCTATGACCGGCGTGTTTAAAAAAGCAGATCGATGTATGTTGATATATCAATGTATTCATGTTCCAGACCGGTTCCCCGTTGTCCAAAGTCTTGGACTTTAGGACTAATACCCAACGGTCTATGACCGACGAGTTTAAACGCCCAAAAGCTTCACTAAAAAACGTCAAGTGTGCAAATCCCGTTGTCCAAAGTCTTGGACTTTAGGACTGTTGTCTATGACCAGCGTAGTAAAATAATCTTTCAAACCGGTCACAGACCGTAAGATATGTTCCGTCAAAGTCTATAGACTGTGACAAACGGACTTCGATATGTGGCTTCGCTTTCAGTTGAAATTGCTCCTTCATTTTGGTGTGTTTTTGGTGATTGAGCGTGTTACACTGAGCATTGTCGAAGCGCAACAAAGTGGAGCCGAAATCACCTGTTGTCCAAAGTCTCAGTCTGTTCCAAGACCGACATAGCCAACTTTAAGACTAATTTCCAAAGGTCTATGACCGACGAGTTTAAACGCCCTAAAGCTTCGCTAAAAAACGTCAAGTGGGCAAAAGCAACGTTAATTTGCCAAATGATCAAAATTTTTGTAACTTTGTCTGATCAAAATATAGTTACAATTTCGCTATTCATAATTAAAATATGAAACCGATCATCGAAGTCAATCATGTCTGGAAAGAATACCAAAAAGGTATCGACCGCAGGTATAAAAGCCTTCGGGATACATTGGCAAGAATTCCAAACAAGGTTTTCGGAGCTGAAAAGGAGAAATTCTGGGCTTTAGAAGATATTGATTTTAAGGTGGAAGCGGGTGAGTCTGTAGGCATCATAGGAAAAAATGGAGCTGGAAAATCTACGCTACTTAAAATTTTAAGCAGGATTACACCGCCAACTAAAGGAGTGATTATTTTGAGGGGAAGAGTCGCCAGTTTGCTAGAAGTGGGCACAGGTTTTCACCCCGAACTGACAGGAAGAGAAAATGTCTTTTTCAACGGCTCCATCTTGGGTATGAAGCATGCAGAAATCAAGAGCAAATTTGACGAAATTGTAGCCTTTTCTGGAGTCGAAAGTTTTATAGATACACCTTTAAAACACTATTCCAGCGGTATGCAGATGCGCTTAGCTTTTTCGGTTTCAGCACACTTAGACAGCGAAATTCTTTTGATAGACGAAGTACTCGCTGTAGGAGATGCAGAGTTCCAAAAGAAGTGTATCGGTAAGATGGACGAGGTAAGTAAGGGAGAAGGAAAGACCATTTTGTTTGTGAGTCATAATTTTAACTTAACTTCAAAGTTATGTAATAATTCAATACTCATTGATCAAGGATTAATTAAAAAAGTGGGGCCAAGCTCCAAAATAATTTTTGAATACTTAAATAGTTTTACAAAAAAGCAGGAAATAAGTGAAAATGAAATTTATTATGATAGTAAAAGAATAGTGAAAATTAAAAGTATAACAACTATCGACAAAAACAATACCCATCGTTATCAATTTAATTCAAATGAAATTATTGGTATCAAAATTTCTTATCAAATATCTGAAAACTCAAATATAATAAGATACGGCATCAATATCCATAACATAGATGGCATTAATATTTTTGATTCACATTATGTTACTTCACCTTACTACAAGTTAATTCACCCTAATGGAATTTTTACAGTCATTTCTTGGATTCCAAAAAACATCCTTAAAGCTGGAGAGCATTTTGTAAGTTTTGGATTCTTTAATCACCAAACTAATTCAATATTTGCTAGAGGAAAATATGTCCTATCATTTAATATCATTGATTATGAAGAAGATATAGTAGATTCTATTCCAGGCATAATTAACCCTAAATTAAAATGGGAAATAATAAAAAATTAAAATTTACAGGAGAAAGGTATATACCTGGAATCGAGGGATTTATAAAATCTGAACATATGCATAGGTATGTTATGTCTATGGATTTTATAAATGATAAAATTGTGTTAGATATAGCTTGTGGCGAAGGATATGGAAGTTTTATGGTTAGTTCTCGTGCTAAAAATGTTCATGGTGTTGATATTGATTCTGATACAATAAATTATGCTCAATCAAAATATAAAAAATCAAACTTAAATTTTGTCATTGGAGATATTACGAACTTAGTTTTTGAAGACGATACATTTGACGTTATTATTTGTTTTGAAACAATTGAACATGTAGTTGATTATGAAAAATCTTTAATGGAATTAAAAAGAGTTCTAAAAAAAGACGGAATTTTAATAATGTCAACTCCCAATAAATACGTATATTCTGATAGTCGTAATTTTAAAAATAATTACCATTTTCATGAATTCTATTTTGAAGAGTACAAGTCCTGGATTCAAAAAAAATTTGAATACAACATTTTCCTAATGCAAAGTCAAATTTTGGGATCCTATATCCAAAATCCATTAACTAGTTCTTTTTCAAACTATAGCAGTGACTTTCCACATTCCAAACCATTGGAAGAAGGAGATTTTAAATATATTATTTCATTTTCCAGCAATGTACAAATTGGCAATGTTTCATCTTCACATTATTTTGATAAAAATATAAGTAATTTCATTGATGATCAAATTAAGAAATCTCTAAGTTATAGAGTTGGCAATCTCATTTTATTTCCATTTAAAGTTATTAAAAAATGGATAAAACTTTAATTATAATTATAACATTCGATGGCCAACTATACATAAAAAACTGCCTTGATGGTATTTATAATAAAAAAGGATTTGAAATCTTAATAATTGATAATGGCTCAAAAGACAAAACTATAGAAATAATTGAAAAGGACTATCCACTCGTAAAATTTATTAAGAATAACGAAAATATAGGATTTGGTCAAGCCAATAATATTGGGTTATTATTTGCTTTAGAAAACAAATATAACTTTGTAGCCCTGCTTAACCAAGATACTGAAATTACAGTAGAAACTCTAAATGGCCTTATTTCAAAAATGAAATTATACCCCAATTACGGTATTTTAAGTCCACTCCACTTCTATTCAGAAAATAAACTCCAAAAGTCATTTAGTAAACACATCAAAGCCAATGATGATTTAACACAGGATATAATAAATGGTGTTTTTAGTAAAGAAATTTATGATCTACCTTTTGTTAATGCCGCTATATGGTTAATGAGTATAGAATGTATTACAAGAGTTGGAGGCTTTTGTCCAGCATTTTATCACTACGGTGAAGATGACAACTATTGTCACCGCGCTTTGTATCGTGAAATAAAAATAGGAGTTGTACCTACTTTTCAAGCTTTTCATTTTAGCCACAATAAAAATGAAAATTACTTTAAAACGAGAAACCTTGAGAAATATAAGACTAAATTGTTAATCGATTACCTAAATCCAAATATTAATTTTCTAATCAGATTAGAGCCTTTAAAAATTATTTATAGGCTTGCAAAATCAATTTTTAAAAAAGATAAAATTGCAATAATTTTTCACTTTAAATGCCTTAAAGTATTTTTAAGTGCAAATTTAAAGGAATTAAAAATTTGGAAAAATGAAATAATATTTAATAAAAAGTCATTTCTTTAGGTTAATTTCTTAAAATATCTTCAAACATTTTCAAGTAATCTTTATTTACTGAATACCAATCAAATTTCTTGACAATATCATTTTTATAAGAAGTTTCAATGTTAAAATTATAGGAATTAAACTCATTTAATCCAGCAGCTAAATTACCTTTAAAATTTAAATCCATATATTTAGGGTAAAGTCCTAGAACGTCCCTTACAACTTCATAATCATGAACAATCATTGGTAAATTTGATAGCGCAGCTTCAACATACATCCTACCAAAGCCTTCATTTAATGAAGCAGATACAAAAAAATCAGCTGCTTGGTAATATGTAGGCATCAATGTATAATTTACCTGCAATATTGAAAAATTATTCAAACCAATGTGCTTTGTGGCTAACTTATAAATTTCAGGAGTTTCGTCGCAATCTTGTCCAATAATTAATAAATAGAAATCAAATTTCAAAGTCGAGACTTCTCTAATAACATAGTCCATTCTCTTTATTGACTTATCAACTTGCCCCACAGATAATATGATTTTTTTATCATTGGGCAAATTTAATTCCTTTCTTATGTCATATTTTGTTTTTGTTCTTTTAAATAATTCTGTATGAAACCCATGGGGAATACAAAATTGTTTTTTAAATGTACAATTTTCCAAATTAAGCATATTGACTTTTGTATATAGCATTTGTTGTATATAATCCGCATTTTCGTATGGCGGCAAATAATTATTTCCATTTCTGAAGATAATTTTAAAATTTAATTTAAAAAATAATTTAAACTTCATTAACAGTTTTGATAATAAATAATCAGCTACATATATCGCATTAGGTCTAAATATTATGATATAAAATATAGAAAATATAAAGAAAGTCATTTGTTCAATACTTGTTGACTTTTTTCTAGTCAAAAATGATAGAAACTTAGTTACTTTCCATTTCCTTTTTAAAGAAAATACATTCCACTCTTTTTCATAACAATTTCCATTCCTTTTTAATAATATAATATCAAATATCTTTTCTTCTTTTAATACATCGAATAACTCTCTCATATGTGTCTCATAACCTCGATTTATATAACCTAAACCAGGGCACATAAAAACAATTAAATCTTTTCTTTTCAAAGTCTAAAATCTATAATTATCAAAAGTAAAACCTAAAAATTCACAAAATTTTACTATCATTATTCTTATAATTACTTTAATTGTAGTAAATGGGTATAAAATAAAATTATTTATAATAATTAAAATTGATCTAAATAAAATTGCTGGGTTATACCTAATACTTCCTTTAAAAAAAAAAAAACCATTTGTGATTTTAGTCCAAATTAAAGACTTTCTTATTGGATTATATCTGAATGTCATCATATCATCGATACATAAATTTTTGTTTAAGATAATTTTTTCAAAATTTTTACTAAGTCTTCCATTTTCGTAAGGATTTACGTTGTAAATATATGTCCAATCTATGATTTGAAAAAAAAGATTTTCTTCTCCTAATCTCAATAATAAATGCATATCTTCCATATAAGAGAATCTAATATCAAATAATTGCTTTTTAAATACACTTTTATTAAAAGCAAATAATACTATAAAGTCATATGGATAAGTATCCAACACAAACGTACTCTTTTCAATTTTTGTTTTTATTTTTCTACCTTTGATGTTATCGCATATCAAACCTGTTCTAAAAATATTAACTTTAGGATGGTTTACTATCGCTATAGAAAAGACATTTAAATGATTAGGTAGATACTCATCGTCACTATCCAAAAAACATATCCACTCTCCTTTTGCCAATGATATACCATAATTTCTTGCCGCACTTCTTTCTTGGTTTTCTTGCCAGAAATACCTTATTCTGACATCGTTAAATTTCTCTACAATTTCCTTAGTGTCATCATTGGATCCATCGTCTATGACTATTAATTCCCAATTGCCAAAACTTTGATTGATGACGCTAGAAATGGCTCTAGCAATAGTTGATGCTCTATTATAAGTAGGTATGATTATCGAAAAGAAAGGCTTCTTGCTCTGATCAAACATTTTCAGTACTTTTGTTTTTTTTTTATTTCATTTTCATTGATGCTAAAAAAGACCTTTTCATATTATAAACAAACTTTCATAAAGCGATTTTGGGCATATTACTATTTTGTAAATGATAATTTATCTACAACTCCAAAGAAAAAAAGATCAGATAAAATAAAGCAGGAATTTGAAAACCAAAAACTAGATTTATCTTTTAAATTAAAGGTTGATAATAGTTTCTTTTACCCTTATGCATTTTTTGATCATCCTGATGATATAGCCAGTACTATTAAAAAAAATAAAGAAGGATATGTAATTGCATTTAAAGGTTATGCACAAGAAGAGCCACTTTTGCTGTATACCGCATACTATGGTTTATTAAACCATAACCACTATTTAGTTCATAAAACTCAAGAAGTTAAAGAACTTATTTTCCTATATGCTAACTTTATAGTAAGCCAAATGAATGATGATGGTTCCGTTGATTATCCAGTAGATTTTTCTTTATTTGAGCAGAAGGCTCCTTGGCAATCAGGCATCGCCCAAGCCATAGTTACATCATTCCTAATTAGAGCTCATTTACATTTTCCGGAAACAAAATTTCTAAAATATGCAGAACTGTCTCTAAATTTTATGCTTTCAAATCAAAAACTGCAAGTGCTTTCGAATGAAGGTTTACCATGGATAGAAGAATACCCAATGAAAAAACCTTCTCTAGTCTTAAATGGGTTCATTTTTTCTATTATCTCAATTATTGAATTTGGATCATTAACCGAAAACAAAAAATATAATAATTTCACAAAAATTTATTTGTCTAGTTTAATCAAATCTTTACATAGATATCTTTATCCAAATGGTATTAGACATAACTTATATCAAATTAAATTTGGTAATGCTAATTATGACGCTCTCCACGCTTTCTTGTTTTACCACCTCTTTAAAATTACCGGAAATCATGCTTTTTATAATATTGCAAAAAGATATTTCAAAATAACAAATTGGCAATTATTTTACGACGTTTATAATTTAAATAATAGTACAGATCGTAAACAAAAGCTCGAAATGTATTTTAAATAAATTTTTCAGTTATTAATTCATCAATAGAATTTTTTCTTTTTGATATTGGAAAGTTAATTTGAATATATTTCCTGCATTCTGAACCTTTTTCATTTATGTCTTTCATTGCTAATTCAATTAATGATTTTAAGTTACCTACATTCTTTTCATTCAAAATATAACCCGTACTACCTATAGCTTTAGGTATACCGTTCACATTTGCTCCAATCGGAATACACTCACATAACATGGCTTCACAAAGCGTATTTGGAAGGCCCTCGGCTAAAGATAACTGTAAAAATATTCTGGAAGAAGAGTAATATCCTGGTAAATAATCTTGGGAAACAAATTCAATAACTCTAACATTTGGTGGAATTTCAATATTATTTAAAACTCTAAAATCAAGACCAATAATACCAAATTTCAAGTTAGGTAATATTTTAGCAACCATTAAGACCAAGTCAAAACCTTTCCTTAAAAAATTTTCATTATCTATTACATATCCCACAGACATAACATCAAATTCAAATGCTTTTGAGATTTTGGAAAATTTTTGATCATGATAGCCAGTCGGAACAATTTTAATCTTTGCTTCAGCTAAAGCCATATGGTTTAAAATCCCAGAAGAATATCCAATTCCAGTCGGATCTGAATAATAATTAATCGACTTTACCAAACTTTCATCCACAGGGCAAATATATGTGGCCCACTTATAAATTCTTTTTATGACCCACAATTGAAAACCTTTTTGGTAAAACACTCCATATTTAATACTTGGCACATAAGAAGCATCGTAACCTCCTACAATGATTATTGATTTCTTTCCCAACAACTTAGAAAATAAAACTGGAAAAAAACCATGGTATCCGCCAAACCAAACATAGACTACATCCACTTGCCGAACCCAATTTAATGCAAAAAAAAATGATGAAATTATATTCATTAATTTCATCATTTTTGTTGTTCCCAATTTATAATGATAGGTAATCACTTCATACTCTTCCAATAATAAATCTAAATCTGTTTGTACAAAAGTTGAAAGGCCAGTGTGGCAAAATAATATTTTCTTTTTTGATACCATCAATAATTCCTAAGTAAAATTAAAAACGTTTTTTGATCTGGTGATATTCTAAAACTTTATTAACTCCTGCTTCCGAAAAATTTAGAAAACTAAAACAATTTACAAATCGTTCAAATAATTTATTTAAATTCATTTGATAATTTGAAAAAGAATTATTGTGCCAAAGTATACTAATGGTGCTTTGATATTTATTTTTTTCAATAAACAATTTAAATCTTTCATAAGCCGTGTCTATATTCAGGCCCATATAATGTACCAAAGTCACATCCATCACATGCAGCGGTATCTCCACAAAACTATAAGGTCTATCATTTTCCATATCAAAGGGTACAAAAGGTAACCCATAACTATTTCTAAATCCAATATGCTCGGCAAAGCCCAAACTGGCATCCGTTTTCAAGCCTGCAGCTTCGATTTCTTTCCAAGCACTATGTGTCTGAAATTTAAGAAAGTGGTATCTATTGTGCTCTACTTTAAAAGGGAAATGAGCCATCTCTTCACCAAATGTACTTTCAAAACTTGATTTGTGAATCCCACTATCAAATCCATAGCTTTTAACTTTTTCGGATTGGATTTTTAAATCTTCAATGGTATAATCCGCATTCATGATTCCTTTTGTGTCCTTGCCCTGAGAAGCCAACCAGTAAAAACAAGCCTTGATATCATATTTTTTATCCAATTCTATGATCTGATTTATATTGTTGTAAAATGGCTTACATAATAATAAATCCCAAATCACTTTCAATAAAAGACTCCATTTGAATTGCTTCAAAGCTAGATATCCTTCTATTTTCCATCCAGAAAGTAGTAAATCAATATCGTGAGAGATAAAATATTTTGATTTTACTCTAGGAAGTTTTCCATCCAAACTTAATATTGGAAATTGTAAAATAAGTTGATCCATCAATTGACCCACCAAGTTCTCTTCAATGATCCCATAATGAAACTGCAACGAAGCTACGTATTTAAATCTTCCATAGTGATCTAGCTCTTCTGGATGCGGGTTCATTTCCTGTACACAATTGACTAAGTAAAAAATGGTTTCCAAAATGCCCACTTGCCCTTCTTCCTTTAAAAAAATAGGGCCTTTAGGCAATATCTCCTTCCATGAGGTTATATTTAAGTCCAAATTCTTAAAGAAATTTTCATCAATTCGGATATGATGGCTGTCGTTTATCCCAATACTAAGATTAGCATCTGCTTGGTGATCTACTATTTGATATGCTTTGCCAGTGTACTGGCTAATAAGAGTCATAACCCACCCTATCTTATTATAAAAAAGCGAATTGTTTTGGATATAGATTTTTACGGTCATGCAAAGGAATGATGTACTACTTTTTTGACACCATCAACATCATATTTCATCAAAAATTCTATAATGGACAATGTTGGATTAGTATATTGTAAGCTAATATTATTTTTAAGTGTGGATAGATAATCCATGGAATCTAATAAGATTCCACTTTCCGTAAAAAGTATATTGTCTTGATAGTGATTACTTCCTATGCCACACAAATAGTGTGTGCCTTGGAGATATTTGACTATGGCCAGATTATATTCAGAAGATTTACCTGATAAAGGTAGATGAGATGATCTAAAAATCTCAGCTTTAATACCAAGTAAATTCATGATTTGTTGAATGATAAAAATATTCATTTCGCTAAGAAGACTATAATCTCTACAAGCTTCATACAAATTACAAATCCATGGAAAAATAGATCCAAATTGTTCGCATTGACTGTAGGCATTTGTGATCTGATTTAAATGTTTTTTAGACCAATCGTTATCCCAAGAAACTTCTAAGTCCTTGATCAATGCAAAATCACTATGTTTTTTCAAAGGTACGGTTATCCACTGTGTCTGATCAGCGTTATGACGAGCTGATATTTTCACCCTTCGAGTAGGGCCTGCTTTGGTAATTTGGACATTATCATGAAATACAAAAACATCACATGCAGCCATCTTTAAAAAATAGCCTGCCCAAGGCAAATAATTTGGTTGATGAATGGCAACAGTTCTGATGGTCTGTGATTAACTTTATTAAAAAAAAACTAGAAACCCAAACTATTATTGGCTTTGCATCCTAGTGACTGCTTAGCTTATATTAATAGCGGCGTCTCGCCAAAAACTTATTTAATTATATACTCAAAGATAAGCTTAGCGAGGACGCTAAGCTTAAGTTAGTAGTGGCGTCTCGCCAAAAACATATTTAATTATATACCCAAAGATTAGCTTAGCGTCCTCGCTAAGCTAAAGTTAGTAGTGGCGTCTCGCCAAAAACTAATTTAATTATATACTCAAGGATAACTTAGCGTCCTCGCTATGCTTAAGTTAGTAGTGGCGTCTCGCCAAAAACTTATTTAATTTTATACTCAAAGATAAGCTTAGCGTCCTCGCTAAGCTTAAGTTAGTAGTGGCGTCTCGCCAAAAACATATTTAACTATATACCCAATGCTAAGCTTAGCGTCCTCGCTAAGCTTAAGTTAGTTGTCGCGTCTCGCCAGATCACTTTTTGGATAAATATCACTATAAATGTTTTTATTGTACATCACAAAGCTAGAAGCTTTGACTAATAATAGCTTAGCGAGGACGCTAAGCTAATCGACACCTCGCTAAGCTTAAGTTAGTAGTGGCGTCTCGCCTGTAATCCATCAAGAATCAATATACCCAATATCAGGACCTAAATCAAATAATTCTACGTCCAACAATCCTTTTATTCCTTCATAATTGCGTGCAGAACTATATAAATAATGACTTGCCTCGTCAACTATGCCTGCTCTTACAGGATTAAGATGAATGTATGCCAACTTTTGTGCGATAAACTTAGGCGAAACTAATTCTATAGGGTGATTACCTTGTTGCCACACTTGATATTCGCTATTTCGAGTATTGAATCTACTTTGAAATGCAAAATTTGTTAATATCCATTTCGCTCTTGTATGATCTTCTGTTTGAATCTTTTTAATAATTAGTTTAGCAGTAAAACTTTTAAAATCTCGAATAAGACTTGACAATCCTGATTTATTATCAGTTTGACATATTAAGTGAATATGATTGGTCATTATCACATAACCAAAAATCCTCAAACCTTTAGTTTGTTGACAAAATTTTAAATTTTCAATGATGATATTTTTGTATTCCAAATATGCAAAAACATCAATCCACCCTACTATAGTTAAAGTAATGAAATGAAGGGCATTTTTGTTTCTTATTTGATATCCATCGGACATATGTATGTAGTATGCAAGAAATTACTTTTAATCCGTTCGTTAAGCTTAGCGTCCTCGCTAAGCTTAAGTTAGTTGTCGCGTCTCGCCAGATCACT
>CAZGMB010000027.1:0-67750 GCA_964526715.1 uncultured Aureispira sp.
TTGTAAAGTACTCGGAGAAGGTTATCAAGTACTCGAAGAAGCTTGTAAAGTACTTGAAGAAGGTTGTAAAGTACTTAGAGAAGGTTGTAAAGTACTCGGAGAAGGTTATCAAGTACTTGAAGAAGGTTGCGAAGTACTCAGAGAAGGTTGTAAAGTACTTGAAGAAGCTTGTGAAGTACTCGAAGAAGGTTGTGAAGTACTTAAAGGTACAAATCTTTGGAAATCTATATGGCTTACGGTAGGCTACATGGTTGCGTCTTGGTGATTGAGCGAAGTCGAAATCACAAACTTCCAATCGTGGCTTCCACTATCGCTCAGCCAGCAGGGCTTCGGCTATCGCTCAGCCACCCAATAGTGTAAATAAAGAATGTACTTGCATTTCCCCAAATATTATTCGGTATCGTTATTTAGGCATCTAAAAGGCACCAAAATTGCCCCCAAATGGGTCGTAATTGAAGCATTTTATACCCAAAAAATACCTAAAATGAAACTTTTTAGGGCAAAATCGCTGCTCAGCCCCGTAAATACCGAGTCCGCAACGGAGGAAGTAAAAAAAAGTCTAAAATTCCTATTTTATAAACGGATATACTCATCATAATTCCATTTTTGGGGTTTCCCGACAGAAACTAAAGATTAAAATCTCATTTTTCCTAGTTTCTGAAAGGAACTACCCGTCCCAAAAGCATTTTGGGCCAATCCTTTCCGGAACTAAAAATATTTAACCTAAAATATATATAAACCTTAGGGAACTAATCGTCCAGCAAATTTTATGACTTGCTCCTTATAGGATCATCTGATATTCCAAATATTATTTGTTGCTCCGTTTGGGGGCAGAATAAAATTAATACATGGAATTTTGATCATAATCATGGGCTTAATCTTATTAATAAAGTTGAGCAAAATATTATGAAATATGGAACCTACCTGCTACATTTGTTCAATAAATAGTTTATATTTGCTATAGCAAGCATTCTATTGAACATGGCGTCGAAATTATATTGGATTAGAAAGTTTTATAGAAATAGATATTGCAGATATATGATAGATGTACTGCTTCGTATTCAAATTGGAAATTTGGCAACACTTAGGCGTAGGCTCAGCCTACGCCTAGCAAGGGATTGGGCCATCCTGATGGACAGGGAGGTTTTCCAAAAAGATATATGGGAACTGAAATAATACATAGTATAATGGATTCTGGAAACTATATGGATTGGAATGATCCTAATAGCAATAAATTCTTGCCAGTAGATTTGGAAATAATAAATAAGAAAATTCCCCAACAAAATGAAGAATTGATAATAGATGGAATCAAATGTACTATTTGCAGAGATAATGCAACGCCACAAGATAATTTTTCAAAACGAATAGAAAATGAAAAGTAAAATTTTATTTGCTTTTGTTTTATTTTATGCTTGTCATAACAGTAAAACGCATGTCTATAAAATTGGTAATCGGTTTTACCCAGATAATATTAAAGAATATTTGTATCAGGATAGCATATTGATAGATTCATCAAAATATTATACCGATGTAAATTTAATTACAGAGGCAACACCATATCAAGCCTTAAATATTGATATTTGTGAAATGGAATGGAGTTGTAGATCATATGGTGAAATAGTCAATTACAATAAAATCTACCTAGATGGTAGATTTTATAATGAAAACAAATTTTTAAACAAAATAATTGAAGTCGAAAAACTGAAGCTCAGTGATTCAATTAAAATTTTAAACTATTGGAAAGTTATTAATTTAGTAGAAATAAAAATTAGTAATGATCCAAATTGGAACGAAATCGTTGATTTATTTTACGATAATATTGTTTTTAATACTATTGAATCAAATGGTTGTTTTACGAAGTTAGATCGATGTGAATTACAAATGTATAAGAATATTTTGAATGATCTTAAAGATAAGAAAGCTGGCATTTTTTATGCTACTACTTGGTTACCAATATATTTAAGTGAAAACGCCCGCATAAAATATATTTTTGATGTCAAACGTCTAAAGCTTATAAATAATGATGGTAAAGTGAATGTGGAAATTAGTGCAGGAGATTATGTGAAGTTTAGGTGATGCTTTGTGAATTGTCTTTGCTGGAAATAAGCCGATTGTATTTGTGGGTCAGGATGGGTTGGAAGAAAAATAGGTCCCCCGATCGTCGAAGTTTGTAACTTCGATGCCATATTAACTTGGTCTCTGACCATTCTTAGTCACCATATTGAACGCCTCAGTGCTCTCCAACGCTTCAGCGCAAAATTTCTTAGTCTGACTTAGTGAATTCTTTGTGCTCTCAGAGGATATTTTTATCTTAGATTTACGGAATTAATATTTCCTTTAGGTCTTTTTATTTACATTTGTCACTTTTAAAAGCAATCATGATGGTCTCAAATTAGAAAAACAATAATATGGATGAAAAAGAAATTAATGGTTTAGTATTTAACGCTCTTTCAAATTTATATTCCATAGAAACATCTAAGGTTTCTATGTATCCACTTGATGATAAATATGGGCATCCACCTTTTTTAAGATTTAGGTTTAAATTTTTATCTAAGAGTAATTCAATTTATAGCAACATAGGTAATTCAATCTCTGGATTTCAAGGCAATTTGAAGTGGATAATGTATACAAATGATTCGATAAAAAATTTTATTATCATTCCTCAAATTTTCAATATTAAAATTGAAGGTTCTTTTTATGACAATAAAAATTTCATTGACATATTTGGCGAAAATAAATATAAGCAATTAGTAGATGAAGCAATTGCTGATATTCCATTGCTTGCACATGTTATAACAATCTCCCCTGATCGTCGAAGGATGTAACTTCGATGCAATATTCAAACCATCTAGCCTAAAAGTGTTATTCAGAGACAAATTTCAAGAAATGAAACACTCGAAGTTAAAGGTAAAGTAAAAAATCCAAGAAAATGAAATTATTATCATCAATATTTTTTTGTCTTTTTGTTCTTTACAGTTGTAAAGATGAATATCAAGTGAAGCCGATGAAATATAACAGAAATGGAGAACAACTTTCTTGTAAAGGATTTTATAAAAATGATCTATTACATAAAGTTGTATGCTTTTTTCCAAATAATGACACTCTTTTGATCGAGAATTATAAAAATGGAGATCTACATGGTCCATTTGTCAGATATCATGAAAATAAGAAAATTAGTCAAAAAGGGCAATTTGAAAATGGCGAATACGAAGGTGTTTGGATTAGTTATAACGCTAATGGAGATAGGGAAAGTTATTTATATTACAGTAGGGATTACGATTATAAATGTATTTATCTTAAGGAGAAAAAGCTTGGAGATAGTTTGGAATCGTTAATTTTTAATTTTGAATTTTGGACTAATTCAGAAAATGGTAAATTTTATATAGGAAAAGAGTATAAATTAATGATAGAACTTACTCATTCAGAATATGATTCAGTTAAGGTGGCAGGATTATTTGGTGACAACCCTGACCCGAAGACCTATACAGATAATTATATGAATTATGGTAAAATTTTAGCCTACCAATTTGTACCTAATAAAGTTGGAAAAAATATAATTTATGGAGAATTTTATGAATATAATGCATTAGAATCTGATACTCTAAAAAGTTTTGGAGGTAACAGACTTTTCCAGTATGAATACTTTGTAGAGGAGTTTAAAGAACCTGTAAAAAATCCTAAAAAATGAAAGTTGTATTATCATCATTAATTTTATTGGTCATAGTGGTAAGCTGTAAAAACGAATATCAAACTAAGCCCATGAGGTATAACCGAAATGGGGAGTGGCTGTCATGTACAGGGTTTTATGAAAGTGACTCTCTCAAAAAAGTCGTTTGCTTTTATCCAAATAGAGATACATTATTAATTGAAAATTATCAAAACGGTGAGCTTCATGGCCCTTATATTCGGTATTATGAAAATGGACAGATAAAGGAAAAAGGCCAATATGAAAAGAACAATGCGGAAGGAGTTTGGACTGAATATTTTCCTAATGGAATAAGGTCTAAATACCAATATTATAGCAGAGATTATGATTATAAGATGATCTATAACAAAGAGGCTAATAAAGATGGCAAAGTAGATTCCTTGATTTATCATTTTGAAGTTTGGACTGACTCTGAAGATGGCAAGTTTTATATTGGGAAAGAATATTACTTAATGACAGAATTGACACATTCGGAGTTTGATTCTGTAAAAGTAGGAGGACTATTTGGTGACAATCCAGACCCAAAAACTAATAACGAAAGTTTTACTAATAACGGTAAAATTTTAACTTATACATTTAAACCACACAAGGAAGGAAAAAATATTATTTATGGGAATTTTTTTGAATTTAATGCATTAGAACCTGATACTCTAAAAAGTTTTGGAGGTAACAGACTTTTTCAATATGAATACTTTGCAGAGGAGTTTAAAGAATCTGTGAAAAAACCCTTAAAATGAAATTATTTAGAGTCTGCTCTTAGCCCTTACTAGCGCAAGTTTCTACCCGAATTAGGGCAGATAAATGTAACTTGTGCTTGTAACCATCCATAAAAGCCCGATCGATAAAGTTTCTGCCCGATTTTGGGTATGACTTGTTAACCCGTAGCGGGTGGACTCAACCTTAATCTCAACTTTAATGTGATTTCGACTTCGCTCAATCACCATCTCCACCATCTAAACCATCTCCACCATCTAAACCATCTCCACCAACTAAACCAACTCCACCAACTAAACCTTAACCTTAATCTCAACCTTAATGTGATTTCGACTCCGCTCAATCACCATCTCCACCAACTAAACCATCTCCACCATCTAAACCAACTCCACCAACTAAACCAACTCCACCATCTAAACCTTAACCTTAATCTAAACCTTAATGTGATTTCGACTCCGCTCAATCACCATCTCCACCAACTAAACCAACTCCACCAACTAAACCAACTCCACCAACTAAACCAACTCCACCAACTAAACCAACTCCACCATCTAAACCATCTCCACCAACTAAACCATCTCCACCAACTTAACCTTAACCTACATCCCATCATCTCTCAGTTTGTAAAAAATCTTACATCGTTCGCTGCTTTACCAAAACAAATCTTATCTTTGCCCATATTATTTAACCCAAAGTAAGGAATCGTTTCCTGCAAAAGCGACAAAATCACTTACAATGAAAGCTTTACACAATAGAATCAATCGCCATGTCCTGAAGCAAAGGATATTGGCCGACAAAACGCCTAGAGTTACCTTGTCATTTTATCAGTATTATCATCTAGGCAATCCCCAATTATTCAGAGATCATTTTTATTTGTTAATGGCAGATATTGACGTTTTGGGACGCATATATGTGTCTTACGAAGGTGTCAATGCTCAGGTATCTGTGCCTGAATCTCGGATAGATGATTTTAAAGCGGCGATGCAAACCATCACTTTTTTGCAAGATATTCGCTTAAACTTCGCCATCGAAGATGATGGTAAGTCGTTTATAAAACTCATCATCAAAGTGCGGGACAAAATAGTAGCCGATGGCTTGGATGATCGATCATTTGATGTGACCAACAAAGGTATCCATCTCAAAGCAGAAGAGTTTAATAAATTAGCAGACGACCCGGAGACCGTTATCGTAGACATGCGCAATCATTATGAAAGCGAGGTGGGTTATTTTAAAAATGCGATATTGCCTGATGTGGAGACTTTTCGTGAAGCGTTGCCGGTGGTAGAAGAGATGCTTCAAGACCAAAAAGATAAAAATATCATCATGTATTGCACCGGTGGTATTCGTTGCGAAAAAGCTTCTGCCTATTACAAACACAAGGGATTTACCAAAGTATATCAGGTAGAAGGCGGTATCATAGAGTATGCACGTCGAGCCAAAGAATTGGGAATAGAAAATAAGTTTTTAGGTAAGAACTTTGTTTTTGACGAACGATTGGGCGAAAAGATTTCTGACGATGTGATCTCCAAATGTCATCAATGCGGTACACCATGCGATACACACATCAACTGTGCCAATGATGCTTGTCACATTCTCTTCATCCAATGTCCTTCCTGCGGCGAGAAGTATGAGCATACCTGCTCGGTCAAATGTATGGAATTCAATCAATTGCCCGAAGAAAGCAAAACAGCATTGCGCAAAACGATGTCGTTTAACGGAACCAAGTTTGGCAAAGGAAGATATAAGGCTCATCATAAAAATGAATCTTTGGAGATCGGCCATATGGATACATTGACCCAAGTATAAACCCATGTTTTTCCAAAATCAAACCCCTATGGCAAACATGCATACCTATAAAAAATGGATCTATATTTTTATGATTTCCACATTTTGTATGGGTGCAGGGTTGATGGCATATGTGGCCATGACAGATATACCGGATTTTGCAGCCTTAGAAAATCCCAAGTACGATTTGGCTTCCGTGATTTATGATGCCAAGGGGCAACCTTTCGGCAGATACTACATCGAAGACAGGGTATCTGTACAGTTTGATGAACTTTCTCCGCACGTGGTCAATGCTTTGATCGCTACAGAAGATTCCAGGTTTTTTGATCATAGCGGCATAGATCTCAGGGCCTTGTTTAGAGTAGGTTTCAAGACCATCATACTCAGACAAGAAAGTGCTGGAGGTGGTAGTACCATTTCCCAGCAGTTGGCCAAGTTGCTATATAGAAGGCCCCATACGAAAGGGAAGTCATTCATAATGAAATCAGCTTCCATCATCAAGTCAAAACTCAAAGAATGGGTTGTAGCCGTAAAATTGGAAAAGTCATACACCAAAGAAGAGATTTTGGCTATGTATCTCAATAAGTTTGAGTTTATCAATGGTGCTCATGGGATCGAAGCTGCTGCAGATATTTATTTTGGCAAAAAACAAAAGGAATTAACCCTTTCAGAAGCTGCTACCTTGGTAGGCATGCTCAAAAATCCAAGTCTCTACAACCCTAAAAGATTTCCAGAAAAATGTGCAGAAAGACGTAATGTAGTCCTCGAACTGATGCATGATGCTGACCATATCGATCATAAAACCTTGACCGACCTCCAAGCACAACCTATGGATATGTCCGCTTTCCAACGCAAAACACAAAGTGATGGACCGGCTCCATATTTCAGAGCGGAACTCACTAAATTTCTGAAAGAGTTGTTGAACAAAGAAGAAATCAGAAAATCTGACGGAAGCGAGTATAATGTATATACTGATGGACTCAAAATTTATACTACCATTGATCTCACTTACCAAAAATATGCTGAAGAAGCTGTGTATGAACATATGCGTCGCAATCAGCAACGTTTTGATAGGGTATGGAAAAATCGTGATCCATGGACATTTGAAGCAGATGATTATCAAAAAAAACTACGTGCTGCCATTTTCGAAAGTCAGTGTAAAGGTTCAGACAGATATCTGGCCATGAGAGAAAAAGCCATAGGTATCACTTTAAAAGATATTGATGAGAAATATCACAATCTCCCCATGTCTGACAATGTCATCAAAGTTTTGGATTCGATTCAACAAAACTTAGTAACGTGGAATGCTGCTACAGCTAGGGCGAGTATAGATGTCGTATACCAATCTCAATATCATAGACTCATCAATGATCCTTTGTGGCCTAAATTGCGGACTCAATATCAGGATTTGCAAAAGGAGTTCAAAAAGGTGTTTAGTCAAAAGATCAAAATGAAAATCTTTGATTACGAAAAAGGTGAAAAGGAAGTGGAAATGAGTCCCTTAGATTCCGTAAGGTATCACAAAATGCATTTGCAATCCGGTATGATGGCTGTGGACCCTATGACAGGTTATGTCAAAGCATGGGTAGGTGGCATCAATCATAAATATTTTAAGTATGACCATGTTACCATGCGCAGGTCTGTTGGCTCCACAATCAAACCCTTTGTTTATACTCAAGCTTTGGCGGTAGCTAATGTATCTCCTTGTCAGGAGTTTGAAGATATACAATATACGATTTCTCCCGCGGATTCAGGTTTTGATATGGCTGAAGAATGGTCTCCTTCCAATGCTGAAGGGAAGTTTACAGGAAGAAAATATAACCTGATTAAAGCACTCGAGCTCTCCAAAAACTCCATTACCGTAAAACTGCTCAAAGAGATGGGAACGGTAGTACCGGTAAGGGATTTGTTGCACCATGTGGGTATCGATAAAAATCTGAGATTGCCCAATGGACGTCTTGCCGTACCCAATCTTCCTTCTATTTGTCTTGGGTCTGTAGATCTGACACTGATGGAAATGACAGGAGCCTACACTCCGTTTGCAAATAATGGCAGCTATACCCAACCCGTATTTATATCACGCATAGAAGACAAAAATGGCAAAGTGATATATCAGGGAATTCCGGTGAGAAAATCAGCCATCAATCCATTGTACAACGCAGTCATGCTGGATATGCTCAAAAATAACATCTCAGGAATGAATGTAAAATCTCCTGTAGGTGGAAAAACTGGTACAACTAATGATTTTGCAGACGGTTGGTTTATGGGAGTAACACCTACGCTAGTAGCAGGAGTTTGGACCGGTGGAGATGACAAATGGATTCGTTTTTTGGACTTAGATTCTGGACAAGGATCTGTGATGGCCAAACCCATAGTTTCTCTTTTTCTCCGCAAACTGGAAGGCGACCCCAATAGTGGATACGACATCAAAAGTGCTTTTGCCAATCCGCCGGAAGGCTTTACAGAACTTATGGATTGTGGGATGTTTAGGGCTCAAAGAACCACTGAAGATATGAAGATGACACGTCAACAAAAGGTAGCCAAAGAAGAATTTGGAGAAGAGTTTTAGAGTCACTTTCTATTTGCTGATCGTTTTTTAATAAAAGTTTAAAACCGGATAAAGATTATTTAAACTATCTTAAATTTATGGAACCATTCCATATTCTAAATACATTGGTTACCTTTGATTAAATGTACACTAGCAAAATTATTTTTATGAAACAGTTTAATTTGAAAATCACACCGCTATTATTAGCCATAACGCTGTTGTTTAGCAGTTGTTCGAGTACTACTGTCATTACTTCACAACCACCAGGGGCAGCCGTATTTATTAATGGACAGCGCGTGGGTACAACGCCGTATCCGTACAGAGATACAAAAATAGTAGGGTCTTGCAATGCTTTAAATCTCGAACTTGATGGCTATGAATCCGTAAACACCATTTTTTGTAGGGATGAGGCAGCAGATGTTGGTGCTATCATCGGTGGCTTGATGGTTTTGGTCCCATGGCTTTGGTTTATGAAATATCATCCTTACAGACACTATGAAATGATACCTTTACAATATGATAATGAAAAAAATGCATCTTCCACTAATGAAGCTTCTGCTAAGTCTGTGACCAGCAAAAAAGATAAGTCCAATTACAAAGGTAAAGCTGATGCATTGAGAGAACTCAAAAAACTCCTTGATGAAGGTATCCTTACCCAAGTTGAGTTTGAAGCTGAGAAGAAAAAGATTTTGGAGAAGGAGGAGTAATAAAATGAATTTATCAAACAGATACGACCCAATCATACCTATCTTTTTAATACCAAGTTTAGAGAACCTTTATCGTATAGTCTAAAAGCAAACATATCTTTACCATACTTCAAGTAATTGAATTTGAAACTCTCCATAGCCAATTCTAAGGAGTGTATTAATGGATATAATCGACACCTTTATTTAGTTGAAAAAGTTGTAGCTGTTATCCTATATTACAAATCTGCATGGTATGCATATTAAGGTTTTGATTACGTAAAAACCTTAACCTTAAAATCAAAGATTTGAATGTCCCAAGTTTAAGGGTAGGAACCATATACCTAGATTTAGATATTGTCCACTGTGTGTATCCCGCTTACATTTGCATTTTATAATAACCAACGTTTAATTAATCATTAAAAATTGAAAATAAAATGAGAAATGTAGTTTTTAGTTTTCTAATATTCTTTTTTTGGATCCAAGTAGGATTTAGTGATTCTCATAAAAAGCCAAATATTAAAACTATAAGTCCAGAGTCTCCTTTAAAAACAACGTATTTAGCAACAATATCGAATGAAAAATCATGCATGACCACGGCAACTTGGGTGGTGAATTCAGGAAATTGGAATGTTCCAGCAAATTGGTCAACGGGTGTAGTACCAGATGCAAATACAGATGTAATTATCAGTGGCCTTGCCAAGCATGTGACTATACCGTCTAATGTCAATGCCCAGGCGCTAAGTATAATATTGGAGTCAACGGCCATGCTTACTATCAGCACAGATGCTACTCTGACGATCAATAATTCAGTACTGGATGCATTGACTTTAGATTTTGGCGTTGTCATGACAAACCACGGCATAATAAATATAGGTAGCGGTGGCACCATAGGTAGACATGCTATTGCTATGTTCCAATCTGCAGAAATCATAAATTCAACTTCAGGGGTTATACATATTAATAACGTTTCAGAAGTCGCCTTTACAATGAATCTGGATTGTGAAGTTACTAACTCCGGAAGTATTAATATTGGCAGTACAGAAGCAGTAAATGGTGCAGGTTTTGCCATGGACAATAATTGTGTCTTAACCAATCAGAATACGGGAATCGTCCAAATTAATAATATTACTGCTGGAGATGGATTTTATATGCAACTTTCGGATGTAGCAAATAACGGCACTATACACATTGGTAATTTGAGTGCAGTTCTCAACCGAGGAATATCTTTGGAACTTAATAGTCAATATTCAAACTCAAATGGCGCAACAACTACGATAAACAGAATTACTAATACGGTATCTTCAGAAGGCATTGGAGTTTATATGAGTAGTAATAGTAATTTGTCCAATAGTGGTACTTTGTTGATCGGAAATACACATCCCGTCAGTAATAAAGGAATTTCAATGTTTTTTGAAGCTAGTTTAATCAATTCGGTTTCGGGTGTCATAGAAATCAACAATATCACCAATATAGATGGTATATCTTTGACGGATGATTTGACATTTTTAAATAACACGGGTACGATCAGGATAGGAAATATAAGTCCTATCAAAAGAATGGGTATATTTATCACAAACTTAGCATCATTTAATAATCAAGCTTCAGGGATATTAAATATAGATAATGTCACGGGATTAGGCACTTCACAAGGTATAGGCATCTACGTGAATGGGCCATTTACCAATAGTGGACAAATAGCCTTGGGCACTAATTTTAGTTTGATTCAGTATGGAATTTACGTCCAATCACCGGGTACTCTTATAAATCAGAATTTAGCAACTATTCAGATAAACAATATAACGAATTTTGATGGTATTCTATTGACTGGGGCAAGTGCATCTGTCACAAACAATGGTAGTTTGCAAATTGGAAATCTATTGGCTGTGAAAAATATAGGTATCACCCTTTTTTCATCTAGTAACTTTACAAATAATACCAACGGTACTATTCATATCAATAATATCAATGGTACCACAAATGGCATCGGTTTGTACACAGGTAGCTTATGTACATTTACCAATAAAGGCTTGATACAAATGGGAAATACATCACCTATCTTGAACTATGGATTGTATGTATCTGGTGGTACTTTTAACAATCATAGTACGGGTAATGTACAGATTAATAATATTACAAATCTGGACGGAATCGCCGGAAGTGGTGCAGGCACATCTTTTGTTAATAGTGGTCAGATAAAAATAGGCAACTTAAATATTGTTAAAAGAATAGGTATAGCATTATTTAATTCCAGTTCTTTTCAAAATAATAGTGGTTCGATTGAAATCAATACTATCAACAGTACGGCTTCAGGCCAAGGATATGGTATCTACATGGCGTCAAGTAGTAGTTTTACCAATAATGCCACTCTAGATATTGGTAATTTGGCAAACATAAGTAGGTATGGCATTTATTTGTTTGCTCCTGCAACATTTACTAATCAAAGTAATGGCATTTTAAATATCAATCGAATAAATACTTTAGATGGTATCGTAGTAGAAAATAGTGGAGCTTTGTTTAATAATACTGGCCAAGTGAGAATCGGGGCGTCGGGTATAGTCAACAGAAACGGAGTTTTTGTATTAAATGGTGGTCAATTTAATAACTTAGCTACGTCATTGTTGGAAGTGAATAATATTCCTGTAGCCGATGGTTTAGTTGCGTCCGGAACTGGCTCGTCCTTTACAAATCAAGGTACCATAAATGTGGGAAATTTAGCTGGAGTTTACCGTTTTGGTGTTTTTCTGAATGCAAACACAACGATGACCAATGGCGCCACGGGCATATTGACAATCAATAATGTTTTGAGCACTGCAGCTAACGAAGGTATTGGCATCAGGATGAGCAATGCCACCTTGACTAATAGTAATAGTATCCAATTAGGTAATTTAGGTAACATTAGTAGATTTGGGGTCGTTATGTCAGTTTCATCTGTACTGACCAACCAATCAAATGGTATAATTAATGTCAATAGGGTACCTGCTCAGTCAGGGATTTCTCTCCAAAGTGTGGCAAAGGTATATAATAATGGTATAATTAACATAGGTAATACGCATTCGGTCAATGTCAATGGTTTATCTTTATTGTCAGGCTCAGAATTTTACAATAATTCTGGTAGTACCTTCACAGTAAATAGAACAATCACATCTTCAGGAAGTGCTATCTATATATCTGATTCCAACAGTAAATATACCAACGATGGTACTATCTTTTTAGGCAATTTAGATGCCATAGGAAATCATGGGGTGTATTTGGCTTTAAATGGAATTTTTCAGAATAATGTTTCAGGTTCCGTTCAGATGGAAAATATAACAGGAAGTGCCATATTTTTAGATGGTATGAGTAGTTTGTTTGTAAATAATGGTGCGGTTACATTGTTGCCATAAAGAAAAAAGAATTTTAAATTGCTTTTTGATCTTCATGTATAAATATTATCATAGATTTGTCTTATTAACAATACCTTACTATTTTAGGATTTTTTATGACATTTTTTAAACATGGTTTTGTATTTGGTAGTTTTTTTTTAATGTCATTATTGGCTATCAAGAGTGCCCATGCCAAAGTTGAAGATCGCGTCATCAATGCTTATCAAATAAATACAAAAGCAGACACTCTTTTGCAGAAATATAAAACTGCAAATGATGAAAAAGCAGCAGCGCATTACGCTTTCCAGTTAGGAGAATATTATTGGTTTCAACGCCAAATAAAGGAAGCTGAAAAGTGGTTTATGACATCTTTAGAAAAGGAAGCTAAACCTGATAACAAAAATGATGTCGTAAACACCTTAATACTCCTGGCTAATCTTAATCATCATAAAGGAGATTTTGAAAACGCCGAAGATTATGCAAATCTGGCATTTGAAAAGATTTCTTTAGTGGACAACAAAAGGTTATTGGGAAATATATTTGAAATAAAGGGGAGAATCAGTCACTCTCTTGGTAAATCTGAAGCATCATTTAATTACTTTTTGAAGGCAGATAGTGTAAATATGCAATATCCTGACCCCCAAATCAGAAAATTGAGTGTATATGTCAAGTTAATTATTGCTGATATTTTTAATGGACAAGGACAAATGGATAAAAGTTTGGATTATTTAAATCGTGCACTGCAAACGGCTCAAAAATACAATGACAGCACACAAATCCATCTGTGTCTGATGGCCAAAGCTAGATGGAATATTGCTGTTGGTAAATTAACAAAAGCAAAAAGCATCTATTATCAAATATTGGAAAATAAAAAGAGTAATTCGGCAAACCTGTATACCTATCAAGGATTAGGTGAAATTTTGTACAAAGAAAAAAATTATGGGCAAGCCGTTCAATATTTTACGAAAGTAGTGGACATGGCCAAAAAAACGAATGAATTGTACATGCTAGATGTTTTTTATCATGACGTTGCCAAGACTTATTATGCGAAGAATGATCTTGTAAAAAGTAATATTTATCTTGATTCTTGCATCAATCATAAAGGCAGTAATTTAAGTAATAAATTAATGGCTTACCAACTAAAGTCCCAAATATTAGAGACCCAAAAAGATTATAAAGGTGCTTTTGAAGCGGTAAAAATTAAAAACCATATCCAAGATAGCCTCAACAGACAAAATTTGGCAGTTTTGACTAATCAATTGGATGCCGCTCACAGGACTAAAGAAAAGGACAGTAAAATCCGTTTGTTGGAATATGAAAAAATGGCTGCTGAAGCCATCAACTCAAAGAACAATATCATAAAGTATTTACTATTTTTCATCATTATTATTCTGGCTTTGGTCTTTTATATGATTTATCATCAAATGAAAAAGAAAAAGATCATCGAACAACAATTGGCGATACAGGAAGAACAGAATAGAATCAGTGCTGACCTGCATGACGATATTGGATCTACCTTGAGCAGTATCTCTGTTTACAGTGAATTAGCCAGTAAATATTATGCTTCATCGCCGGAAAAAAGTAAGGAAATGGTGCAAAAAATTGCTATTCATTCTTCTGAATTGATGACTCGTATTGGAGATATTATTTGGAGTCTTAAACCCAACGCTGAGGGACATTTTAATCTAACAAATAAAATAAAAGAGTTAACAAGTGAGCTGTTGTATTCCAAAAATATTCATTGTAAAATAGATATTATCCATAATCTTGAAGACTTAATCCATGAACCCAAATCACGTAAAAATCTACTGCTAATTATCAAAGAAGCGTTGCACAACATAGCCAAACATAGTGGTGCAGACCATGTTCATATAAACATGACAGAAGACAAAACTAATTTAATTTTATGTATTGCCGACAATGGTAAAGGTATTAAAAAAGAAAATAGTAAAACCGGAAATGGACTGGGCAATATGAAGAACCGGGCCGCTGATTTGGGAGGAACATGTGACATTATTTCAGATTTTGACCAAGGTACTAAGGTAGTTTGCACTTTACCTTTACCTAAGCATGGATATATAATGCAATCAAAAAAATAACACTTAAGCAAGATGATAAACGTATTTATATATGATGATAATGATGCCAGAAGGGACAGTCTTGTGGCATTGTTAGAACTTACAGAGGCCATGAATTACGTAGGTAGCGCCGCAAATTGTGCAAATACAGAAATGGATATGCAAAATGCAAAGCCTGATGTAGTGTTGATGGACATAGAAATGCCAGACACAGATGGTATAGAAGGTGTGCGTAGAATAAAAAATAAATTTCCGCATATTAAAATCATTATGCAGACCGTGTATGAAGACAGTGATAAAATATTTAATGCATTGCGCAATGGTGCAGAAGGTTATATCTTAAAAAAAGCATCCATCAATCATATCATAGAAAGCATCATAGAAGTATATAATGGTGGGGCATTCATGACGCCAAGTGTGGCAATGCAAGTCATGAATTTTATCAAAAAACCAACACAAAGCGACCATAAAATGGAAAGTCTTACACCCAGAGAGTCTGAAGTATTAAAGTTTCTTTCCGAAGGAGATAGTTACAAAATGATTGCCGATAGAATGGATATCAGCTATGGCACAGTCAATAACCATATTAAAAAAATATACGAAAAGCTCCAGGTACATTCTTTGGGAGAAGCTGTTTCTTACGCGCTTAAAAGCAAAAACCATTTTACATGATATTAGCGGCATTAATGGATTCGAAAATTGAGTGGTTTGTTATGGGCGCGGCGGCTATTATGTTGGTCTATCACGTCATTCTGTATATTCAACAAAAAGATAAGTTCCTGATTTTATATTCCAACTATTTATTTTCAGTAGTTATTTATCTCATCTTCCGTAAGGTAACATATTTTGATTCATTCCGCAATACAGAACCTACCATGGCATATGTATTTGATCATCCCATGATTTTATTCATGCTTCTTAGTTATGTGTATTTTATAGCACAGGTACTTGATATTCACAATAATGCAAAGATTGTCAAGTTTACTGCCATTGCTTTTTACTACACGATTGGGATATTTTTTATGATACATGTTTACAAAGTCCTTTATACAGATGAGGTAGCTATGCCAAGGGTGTTTTTTTTAATCACAAAATCCATTTTGCTGATCCTTGCTTTTACAGGGTTGTCGGGGGCATTTATAGCTCGGAAGACAACTTTTATAAGAATCATTATTTTAGGTGGTGTTTTTTATGCGACTTTTAGTTTGCTTACTGTAGTATCTGTATATACCCAATCCAATATATTGGGAATGCATGAGTTAGAGCTTTATTTTATTGGATGTTTTATAGATATATTGTTGTTTTCGACGGCTCTTGGATACAGAAGTTATCTGATCAATCAAGAGAAAGTGCTCACTCAAAAACTTTTAACCGAAGAGAGTGAAAAAAATAAAGCATTGTTGCAAATCCAACATAATATCCTACAAAAAGAAAGTAAACGAGAACAAGCTATGGCATCTATGAATAAACATTTGCAAGATGAAGTCGGGGCAAGCTTGAGTAGTATCCATGTATTTGCAGATTTGTCGGCCAAAATTATTGAAACTAATCCTGAAAAAAGTAAAGAATATATAGAACGGATTGCAAGTCTAGGACAAAGTATCATGGACGATATCGGAGATATAATTTGGTTGGCCAATGTACAAGAAGAACATTATCAGGAGGCTTTTTTGACAAGAATAAAAAATTATAGTCATGAGATATTGGTACCTAAAAAAATTGATTTGACCCTAAAAGTTGTTCCCGAATTTTATACATTGCAGCTAAATGAATCTTTTTTAAGAGAAGGATTGATCAAAATAAAGGCTGCCATGAAGGATGTTGGACAAGGAGGTTTTATGAAAGATTTTTGTCTCGAAATTGATATTGTCTTAGATAAACTAATGATTAAAATCAATAGTCAAATAGTCTATCATGAGTGAATATTACTCCTTGCATACATTACTAATATTGTTGCCATATATCTTTACTTTTGGAGCTACGATCATACTATTGTCTTACCACACGGTTTCATATTTTCTATATAGAGATAGTTTGCTTAGAGATTTTTGTCTATACTTATGTTCTCAAACTTGCTATCTCCTATTAGCTATTTATATTTACTTATTTTATAACGCTATGCCTGACTTACCTTTACATCTCAATATTTATAAAGAATCCTTGGAGATATTGACATACTTTTTCTATATATACTATACTACTAATGCCATTGGTTTTGACAAGAAGGAGCATAATTTATTGGTACTTATCATTAAATCCACGTTGCTATTGATGTTGATTTATTTGCCTACGCAATTAGTTGTGTTCTACTTGGGCATGGACAATGTTTATATATTTATTGGAGTAAGGTTACTGATTTTTGCACTTGCTATAGTGATGTTTTGGCAAAGTTTCAAAATCAAAGACAATAAAATACTCACCTATGTTCGGTTAGCTACGATGATATATTTCTTCTTTGGCTTGTTGAGTTTTACTTCTATGTTTTTCAATCTCAAGGAATATCATATTGTACCGTATCATTTTATTTTGGTCGGTGTGATCACTGACCTGATAATTTTTTCAATAGCTATGTCTACCAGAACAAAAAATCAAATTATCTCCGCTCAGCAAACTGCCAAAGCCAAAGAAATAGAAGTCCAAATGATACAACATAAACAAGAGTTGATCATTCAGGAACAACGCGAAGAGTACAGAAGAAATATTGCAATGGATCTGCATGATGATATTGGTGCTAGTTTGAGTAGTATATTGATATATAGTGAATTAGCTCAAAAGACTATGTTGATCAAACCATCAGCCACGGAATCCATACTTAATAATATAAGTATACAATCTAAGGAAATAAGCAATAAGTTGTCAGATTTTATTTGGAGTCTAAAAATAGAAAAAGGGCTCAATCAACATAATCTAAAACAAAGGTTACTGGATTACCAACAGTTTTTATTTGCAGAGCTTAATATTGCTTGTAGATACGATATTGATGAAACCATACTACCTGAAAACATCCACTTAATCAGGAATTTACTTTTGATCATTAAAGAAGGTATGAATAATATTGCAAAATATTCAAAAGCCAAAAATGTGTCTATTAGTTTAGCAAAAATCGACGAAAAAATTGTCTTAAAGATTCAGGATGATGGTGTAGGATTCGATCAGGGATCAATAAAAATGGGAAATGGACTTAGAAATATGGAAAAAAGGTGTCATGCTATCAGCGGAAGCTGTAAAATCACTTCTTTTTTAGACAAAGGTACTTTGATTGAAATAGAAATTTTACCTTCGGATAGCTAGATTTAGATACTGCAAACCCGCAAAGTATCACTTATCTTTATTGCATGATTAGAGTTTTTATATACGATGATAGTGATGTAAGAAAAGAAAGTCTAAAAACTTTACTAGATTTTACCGACAATATGCTTTACGTTGGATCAGCAAGTAAGCTACAAATACCCCAATAGCTCTCCAATACATCATATAGTTATTATTAGTTTTCTGATTATTTACGGTAGTAAAATACAGTGAATTAGACTTTTTTAGAGGCAACATGGTTAAGTTTTAAACAGCAGATTAGCTACATTTAGCTATTGTATTGAACGGTAATGTAAAATACTTTTGCATCATAATTTAAAACAATATGAAAACCATAGTAATTTTTTTTATCGCACTTTTGATCACCGTTAATGTCAATAGCCAAAATGTATTTAGAGAACAAAATGACTTGCAGCGGTTAAGTCCTTCGGAGTTTGGCATTCCTGCAGCACCTGTCTTTGATCTCATGGGTGTGACACCTTCTCAAGTAGTGAAGTCATCTGAAATTAAAGATTTTAAAGTGGATTGGTCATTTAGATCTTGGAGTTTGAATCCCAATATTTCCTTTGAAGCACAACCGATTTGGGAGTTCTTGTATAATAGAAAGCCTATTAAAAAATATCAGAAGGCGTCACCATTTATGAGGTCGTTGTCTACGATAAATATTTCGGTAGGTACCGTGAGAGATGAGACAGGAAATAGACGAATAGGGTATGCTGTTAAATTGGGCTTGTATAAAGAAAAGGACCCCCTTTTGACCAAAAATGTCTATGATGATATTGAAACAGATATCCAAGCTGAAAAAGAATTATTAGAAAATCAACTTCAAGAGGCTAAAGAATATCTCGATACGATTACCAATATTTTACAAAAACCAAAAGCAAGAGCAAATATCACCGCATTGGAACAAAGTCTTATGCAACTTAATATCAAAAGAAGTCAAGAAATAGATAATCGAGCTAAAGTGATAGTAGCTGAAAATTGGAATACTTCATGGGTAGATGTAGGCGCCGGTAAAGTGAATACATATATCTCAGACATCAAAGGGAATTTGGATGAACTAGTACTCAATAGAAATACAGCACAAGGTCTTTGGATCAATGCAGGTCGAGGGTTGGGTAAAAACTTTTTGGTATCAGGATTGGTCAGAGGACATTTGTATGACGAGGAAGTCAACTTCGTTTTACAAAATGACCAAACGTTAGCATTATTGGATACCACAACAGTTGCGGCCAATATTATTATGACATATGGGCTTAATCTTAGGTATGGTGGTTCGATGTTTACTTTTTTTGCTGAAGGAGTTTATGAGCGACGTGGTTTAAAAACAGCGTTTGAAGCAGTAGAAAAGAGTTATTCGCCGCCACAGCGTTTTACCATTTTGGAAGAGTCTGTGAGTTGGACAAAATTAGAACCTTTGATTATTAATTTCGGAGGAGACTGGAGAATTAAGCGGAGTATAATTTTAAACTACAGTATGAGGTTGGCTTTTGACAAAGCTTTAAAACTATCTAATTTTATTCCAGTAGTAGGTATTTCTTGCTTGATGAGGTAAGTTGTAAAAGAAATTTTTATTTAATCACATTTATAAAACCATTAATTATGTTAGCACCAAAGTTTAAATTGATTTGTTTGTTATTACTACTTTACGTAAGTTTGTTTGCACACCCATTTCATCGCCATTTAGATGATTGTATAGACAAATCAAAAAGAGATTCAAAAGTAAAAATAGCATGTTCGGCACCCATAGACCCCGTCTGCGGATGTGATGGCATTACTTACGACAACGCCTGTCGTGCTGAAAATGCTGGCGTACGAAGATTTACCAAAGGACCTTGTACCGTAAATACAGGTACCGGTGTTTCTGCTCCTGATGATTGCAAAAGCCAAGTACGTGTGGCATGCCCTCCTTCCGTAGCAAACGTTTTCGAACCAGTATGTGGATGTGATGGTATTACATACAGAAATGAATGTATAGCATTAAATTCGGTAACTAAATTTGTAAAAGGAGAATGTCGTAAGAAGGGAGATGATCCCACACCAGGAGATGATTGTAAAGGGAAACCAGTGAGCAAAACTTGTACTTCACTCTTCGATCCAGTGTGTGGCTGCGATGGACAGACATATTCTAATGCTTGCATGGCTGAAGCAGCTGGTGTAAAAAGATTTACGAAAGGAGAATGTCGTAAAAAGGGAGATGATCCCACACCAGGAGATGATTGTAAAGGAAAACCAGTGAGCAAAACTTGTACTTCACTTTTCGATCCAGTGTGTGGTTGCGATGGACAGACATATTCCAATGCTTGCATGGCAGAAGCAGCGGGTGTAAAAAGATTTACTAAAGGGTCATGTTTAAAAAAAGGTGATGATCCCAACTCAAATGACGGTTGGAATAATAATTCTTGGTCATCATCAGAAGATAATACAACAAAGGGTGTCAACAGAAACTTGCAAGGCTGTGATGCTATTTGGGATCATATCAAAAATTGGAAAGGAAAAAATGGCGAAAGTGGGGCTGCCAAAATAAGTTTTGAAATCATCCCAAATCGTTCGAATATTGTTCAGGTCAAAGAATTTAAGAAGACGAAAGGGGGCAAATTTTTGGATGTAAAAATATTAGATCCTAGCAAATTACTGAAGTCAACTTCACAGATTATTAAGGAAAATAATTTGAATGAAAACAGAATAATTTTAGATCCTGTTACAATGGACCAAGCTGTGACCACAGATTCTGTAGGAACTATATTAAATCAAAATTTTAAGGAAAAAGTATTTGTTCTGAACGCAGAAAATAATGAACTAAAGATAAATGATTCCAAAGGTATTACCTTGTTTACATCTCAATTAACTACTGCAAGTGGCAAAAATGAAATTTGGGGTATTTGTGAAATGAATCAAAAGAGTTTTGTTATCAAGCTTAATTGGACCAGAGGTGAAATTGGACAGAACCCTTCTTTTAAAGAAGTGAAATAATGTAATCTAATCTATTTTGAATCCCTAATCATTACATTTTGTTAGTTTGGATTTAAATTCACTGCCACAATGTTGATTTTAAAAATGGGATATTCTTTATAAATCCGCATAAAATTTAGGTTTGACTATTGAATCAAAGAACCTTGGCAAATAACGCCAAGGTTCCTTTTAACATTCTCGTACAGAATATGTATTTTTTTTAAAACTGAGCTGATCCTGTTGCTTTAATTTTTAACCAAACATCCAATCCATCATGAACACTGCACAAATCATAAAACACCCCAATACAGAAATTTTACTTATGGCTGAAATTAACAAGTTGAAGTCTCAACTCAAAGAGGTTGAGCAAAGACTGATAGCATATCAGCATAAAAATCAAGTTATGATTTACGATAGTAATTTACACAAGATGATGGCTGTTGATGACATAATAATGATACAAGCTAGTAGTAACTATTCTACCATATATTTATCAAATGGCCATCACATACTTACTTCAAAAACATTAAAACATTGGGAAGTGACGTGTTGTAGTTGTGATTTAGTCAGAATACATAAGTCATTCATTATTCACAAGAGCAAATGGCTATCTATTGATGTTGCATCTTCCTCTGTATTTTTAAGTTTAGGACTAAGAGCAAAATATTCAAGAATGTCAAAAGCAACTTTGTTTCAAATGTTGACTTAAAATACGAGCTACTGAATGTGTTTTTTCAAAAATAATCATTGACAAAATCGTTTTTATGTTCTAAATAGGGTAGTGTGTTTTATTGATGACAGGCTAAAATAATAAATATGCCGAATGTTTCTGTTTTTTTTTATTGGACTACTAACATTTATTCTGAAAGATATTTTACAACAGCCTTAGCTACTTCCCGACCTTCCTGGATAGCCCATACTACTAAAGATTGTCCCCGTCGCATGTCACCTGCTGAAAACACACCCGGTATATTGGTTTGGTAATCAGTTGTGGCAGCATTACCTCGCTCATCGGTAGCAACATTAAAGGCTTTGATGACGCCATTCGGTTCAGGATGAAGGAAGCCTGCAGCTAAAAACACTAGGTCACAGGGTAAAATGCGGCAACTTCCTTCGACTTCTGTAAATCCATTTTTCCCCGTGTTAGGATCGGTGCTCCAAATGATGTCTGCCACTTCTATGCCTGTAAGTTCTTCATTATCGTTTTTGATAAATCTTTTGGTCATGATGGACCACACTCTTTCGCATCCTTCGCGGTGTGATGATGATGTCTTGAGCGTCATTGGCCACAGGGGCCATGGGTCCTTATCCGTTCTGTTTATCCCCGGTTTGCCCAATAGCTCTATTTGAAGCACTGAAGCAGCACCTTGTCTTACTGAAGTGCCGATACAGTCTGACCCGGTATCTCCACCTCCGATTACAATAACGTTTTTATCTTTTGCATTGATGGAAAGTGAAGTTGTTAAGCCGGAATCTACATGTTTATTGGATTGTTCTAGAAACTGCATAGCGAAGTAAATCCCTTTAGCATCTCTGCCCGGTATCGTTAAATCTCTGGGTACTGTACTGCCACCGCATAAGAGTACCGCATCAAAATGTTTATTGATTTCAGCCACTTCAATATCTAAGCCTACATGGACCTTAGTGATGAAAGTGATGCCTTGTTGTTCCATGACATCTATTCTCCTATCTACGATAGATTTTTCGAGTTTAAAATCTGGAATACCGTATCGCAAAAGTCCACCGGGTTTATCGTTTCTTTCATAGACCGTTACTTTGAAGCCTGCTTGATTGAGCTGATCAGCAGCGGCCAACCCGGCTGGTCCTGAGCCGATGATGGCCACTGACTTTGATCTGCTTGCTTTGGGTGGATTCTTATTAACCCAATGATTGGCAAACGCTTGTTCTATGATTTGTTTTTCTACATTCTCTATGGTGACTGGTTCGCTATGGATACCTAAGACACATGCTGCTTCACATGGAGCGGGACAAATTCTACCCGTAAATTCTGGGAAGTTGTTGGTGGATGCTAAAATTTGATACGCACTTTTGAAGTCACCTTGATATACTGCATCGTTAAAATCTGGAATCAGATTGCCAAGTGGACATCCATGATGACAAAATGGAATACCACAATCCATACATCTGGAAGCTTGATTTTTGATCAGGTCTTCAGATGCAGGTTGAGAGACTTCCTTATAGTCGAGAACTCTTTCAGAGACAGGTCTATCCTGAGGCAAAACTCTAGGTACAGTGATAAATGCGGTTGGATTTCCCATAACTTATACTTTTATATATGATGTTTTGGATTTTACCACTTTGTTTTCTTTGGATTTCTCCAGAATGGCTTGGTATTGTGGTGCGATGATTTTTTTAAACCACTTTTTTTGTTGATTCCAGTCTGTAAGTATCTCTAGTGCGAGTGGTGAACCCGTAAATCCAAAATGGGCTTCTATCATTTTTTTTACATTTTCCTGATCTTCGCTTAGCATTTGGTCTTGGATGACGATTTCATAATTGATACATGCATCTATTGTATCCTTTGGATCATAAACATACAAAATGCCACCACTCATACCCGCAGCAACATTTTTACCCATAGATCCTAATACGACGACTATTCCACCTGTCATATACTCGCAGGCATGATCACCTGCACCTTCTACCACAGCATGAGCACCACTATTGCGTACTGCAAATCGGTTTCCTACTCTTCCGTTAATATATAAATGTCCTGAAGTGGCTCCGTACAAAATCACATTACCAGCTATTACTTGCTCAGATGCTTCTTGACCATAATTTTTAAAAGGCCGGATAGATATCGTAGCACCTGAAAGCCCTTTGCCTACATAATCATTGGCTTCACCTTCCAGCATCAAATGTAAACCACGGATACCAAACGCTCCAAAACTTTGCCCAGCGGAGCCTTTAAACTTCAATGTCATCGCTTTGGATTCAGGTAATGAAGCTCCAAACTTTTGGCTCAAATGACCAGAGAGCATTGTGCCTGTACTTCTGTCCGTATTGGTTATATCAAAAATTGTAGCAGGTTTTCCACCATTTTCAAAATGAGTAATGAGTTTTCGGTCAAGTACATTGTCCAATTCATGTTGTTGTGTTTTAGATTGAAATGCCGTGATACCTCCTTTGTTTTCAGGTCTGTAGAGAATGGGTGAAAGATCTAGATTTTGGTATTTCCAATGTTTTCCTTCCAGATTATAGGTCAACATGTCTGTTCTACCCACCATTTCATCGATGGTTCTACACCCAAGTTGAGCCATGATTTCTCTGACCTCAGTCGCCAGAAAAGTAAAATAATTGATCAAATGTTCCACTTTGCCATTAAATTTGGCTCTAAGTATATCATCTTGTGTGGCAATGCCCACCGGGCAAGTATTGAGATGGCATTTTCTCATTAATATACAACCACTGACCACTAAAGCTGCTGTGGCAATGCCCCATTCCTCGGCACCAAGCAAGGTGGCAATAACGATATCTTTTCCTGAGCGTATTTGCCCATCAGTTTGAAGGGTGACTCGATCTCTCAGTTTGTTTTTGAGTAGTGTTTGGTGTGTCTCTGACAGTCCGATTTCCCACGGAATACCAGCATGCATGATAGAACTCAGTGGAGATGCTCCGGTACCACCATCAAAACCAGAAATAAGGATATGGTCCGCTTTTGCTTTAGCAACACCTGATGCTATAATGCCAACACCTGCTTTAGCAACCAATTTTACACTGATGCGCGCTTTGGGATTTGCATTTTTAAGGTCATAAATAAGCTGGGCGAGATCTTCGATACTATAAATGTCATGATGAGGTGGTGGTGAAATCAAATCAATACCAGGAGTAGAATGGCGTAATTTGGCTATGGTTTCGTTTACTTTATGACCGGGCAGTTGACCACCTTCTCCTGGTTTAGCACCTTGGGCCATTTTGATTTGTATCTCGTCTGCATTTGATAAATACTCGATAGTCACTCCAAATCTACCTGAAGCAACTTGTTTAATAGCAGATCTTAAGTTGTCACCATTGGGTTGGATTGCATTTCTTTTACTATCTTCTCCGCCTTCTCCACTATTGCTTTTTCCACCAATGATATTCATGGCTTTGGCCAAAGTAGTATGTGCTTCTTCAGATATACTACCATATGACATGGCACCGGTGGCAAATCTGCGAAAAATCTGCTCTATGGGTTCCACTTCATCTATGGAAATACTTTTTTGAGGTAAAAAATCAAATAAAGATCGGATAGTACAAGCCCGAACTGATTGATTATTGATTTCAGCCGTATATTTTTTGAATATATCATAATCATTGGTCTTGGTCGAGTGTTGTAGCAAATGGATAGAAATGGGTGAAAAAAGATGGTATTCACCTTGTTGAGTCCAGCGGTATCTTCCGCTATTTTCGGGGATGCCTACACTGCTAAATGCTTTTTGATGCTTTTGAATAGCTTCTATAGCCAACATTTCAAAGGTCATACCACTAATTCTGGAAGGTGTGCCTTTAAAACAGTGTTGCGTGACTTCTTCATGTAGACCTAAAGCTTCAAAAGTTTGGGCACCTTTATACCCGTTTATGGTGGATATACCCAGCTTGGACATCACTTTAAGTAACCCTTTGTTCAAAGCCGCAATGTACTTGTATTCTGATGTGAAATTTTCTTCATGGGCTAAAGTCTGAATGGCAACTGCTGGAAATACGGCATCAGCACCATAGCTCATGAGACAAGCCACATGGTGAGACTCAATGACATCTCCTGCACATACGACGATAGAAGCTGACTTTCGGTGACCCGTTTGCAATAGATGTTGATGAAGGGCTCCTGCCATCAATAAAGAAGGTATAGCTGCATTGGATGCACTGATGCCCGTATTGTCCAAAATGATGATTCTACATCCATTTTTGATCGCTTGCTCAGCTAGCTTATTGAACTTTTGGATAGCTATCTGTAAGTGATTTGGATCTGATACTTCAAAGATGGTGTGTAGTTGAACTATATGATATCCTTCGTCCTTAAGGTTGTATATTTGAGCATATACTGACGCGTCCAGGATCGGACTTTCTAGTTCTATTTGTTTGGCATTCCATGCGTTAAAATGAAGTATGTCTTTTGATCCTCCTAGAAAACATTTTAAAGACATATAAAAATTTTCTCGGAGCGGATCTATAGGAGGATTGGTCACCTGAGCAAACTCCTGTTTCATGTAGTTAAACACTGATTGGGGTTGATGTGAAAGCACCGCCAAAGGAATATCCGATCCCATAGATGAGATGGGTTCTTGACCGCTCTTGGTCATCGTACTGATGATCATTTGTATATCTTCTTTACAAAAACCCATGGCTGTCTGCACTTGAGATAGACTCAGGTATGGATTGGGTTTGGGGTAGTTTTTGGTATGTGTAGACTGCATCACCAATTTTTCGGAAGCATTCCATTTTGGATATGGAAAACGGTTGCAAATGATAGCTTTTAGTTGTTCATCACCTATGATTTCTCCGGTGTCTAGGTCGGCAATCAGTATTTTGCCAGGACTTAGCGTACCTTTATATTTAATATCATTTTGATTGAAGTCTATCAGCCCGGTTTCTGACGCCAAGACTAACATATCATCTTTGGTCACACAATATCGGCTTGGTCTCAGACCATTTCTGTCCACCGTGGCACCTAGTACTACACCATCTGTAAAACATATTGAAGCCGGACCATCCCAAGGCTCCATCAGGGCATCATGATATCTGTAAAACTCTCTTTTAGCATCTGAGATATGTGGGTCATTTTGGTAGGCTTCCGGTATCATCATCATCAGCGCGTGCGGCATACTCAGACCATTTCTAAACAAAAATTCCAATACGGCATCAAAATTGCCGGAGTCGGATAGGGTAGGACTACACACCGGAATGAGCGTTTGTAACTGCTCTTCAGTATATACAGAAGATTTTATTTGTTGCTCTCTAGCTTGCCACCAGTTGACATTGCCTTTGATGGTGTTGATTTCTCCATTGTGTGCTATACATCTGAAGGGTTGGGCTAGCTTCCATTTGGGTGTGGTATTGGTTGAGAATCGAGAGTGTACGATCGCTAGGGCTGATTTATATTCAGGTTGGTTTAAGTCAGGGTAGTATGTTCTGACCTGAGTAGCCGAGAGTTGTCCTTTATAGATAATGGTTTGGCTTGAAAAAGATGCGAAATAGAACACTTCTTTTAGCTCTGGAAATACACTGACTACCTTTCTCGTGATATCTAATCTCAGTACATATAGCTGATTTTCAATATTTTTGCGATCTTTTGATGCATCTTTTGGAGTACAAAACAGCTGTAGCATTTTGGGCTCAGAAAATCTAGCATCAGCTCCCAATATATCTGAGACTACAGGTACATCTCTATAAAAAAGCTTGTGGAATTCATATTTATTTAAACTTGAGTCTATAATTTCAAAGATGGACTTATAGTAGTTTTCATCCTTAGGTAAGTACATAAATCCAACTGCGTATTTTCCTGCTTCTGGTAGTACACATTGGTTGTCTTGAGCATATTTTCTAAATAAGACATCCGGGATGTGGGTCAGTATACCCGCACCATCTCCAGAATCTTTGTCAAATCCGGTAGCACCCCTATGTTCCATTCTTTCAAGCATGGTCAGTCCTTTGGATACTAGCTCAAAAGTTTGGGTGGAATGTAATTGGGCGATCATACCGATACCACAGGCATCTCTTTCGTATTCAGGAAGATAAAGTCCCTGGTTTCCTTCGTCACTCATGATGAAATATTTGTCAATGTGCTATGATTTAAAAATATATTAATCCTTAAAGTCTTTAATAGGGCAATATTATATTACTTTTACGACACAAAACATGATATCTAACTTTGAAATGTTATTTTCAATGTTTGCTATTGTGTTTTAACTTATTGTAAATCAGTAAGATAATTTTGATTTTATAATTATGGCAATTTCACAATCAGACCAGCTTTTCCAATTGGTAAAATCTCTAACTAAGTCAGAGAAAAGAAATTTTACGCTGTATTCTACCAGGATACAGGATGCTGACGATTTGATGTATATCCAACTATTTGATATCATTGATAAAGAAAAAGTCTTGTCGGATGATATCATCATGTCTAAACTGAAACTCAAAGATAAAGTCAAGTACTCCAATCTGAAACGTCATTTGTACAAGCAAATCATGACCAGCCTTCGGATGCTCTTCATCCAAAAAGATACGGATACACAAATCAGGGAGTATCTCGACTATGCCATGATTCTTTACGGTAAAGGATTTTATAAACAAGCAATAAAAATTTTGGAAAAAGCCAAACAAATGGCCGGCAAATCCAATAATGATATCCTGCTTTTGTCTATATTGGAGACAGAAAAAGATATAGAATCTAAGCATATTACTCGGAGTGGTGTAGATATCGTTCCGGCACTCATCAGGCAGTCCAAAGATTTAGTGGATTCGATCCAAAGGACGGCACAGTTGTCCAATATGCGGATACTGCTGCATAGCTACTATATACAATATGGTCATGTACGCAATGCAGAAGATTTAACTAAGTTCGAAAATGAGTTCGCATGGATAGCCCAATACGAGCTGGAGGTAGACAAAATGTCTTACTTAGAAAAAGTGTATTATTTTCAAGCTTTAGTTTGGTATCACTACACTCGAATGGACTTTGATTTGTGTCTAAAGGCAGCCATAGCATGGGTGGAAAATTTGGCTGTTTCACCTGACCTTATCGATCAAAACTGTGATCTGTACATGAGAGGTTTTCATTACATACTTACCTGCACCTATTATAATGGTGATTTGCAAACCTTTGACTACTATCTAGATCTTCTTGAAAAATACAGAACCGACCATTATACGTCATTTAATACCAATTCTCAGATTATTTCATTTTTGTACGTGCATTCCGGAAGGCTCAACAGATGTTTGATCACCAAAAAATATGCTGATGGGCTCAAAGCCATACCTTCTACACTGAGGCGTATCCAAAAGTACAAAGGCAAACTTGATGCTCACAGAATTCTTGTTTTCTATTTTAAAATCGCTTGGATACACCTGATGGCCGGAGATCATGCCAACGCACTTAAATATCTCAATCTCATTTTTGTGATGGAAGTCAGCGGCTTGCGAGAGGATATCCAAGGTTATGCTCAACTGATGTTTTTAATGGCCCACCATGATGCCGGTAATGAAGACATCATGGAGTATCTGATTCATGGTGCTGAAAAGTATTTTGCAAAGGCAGTAGATAAAACCAAGCTGCAAATCATGACTATAGCTTTTTTTAAAAAATTATACAAAGCCCCTTTACCAGCCCGAAAAGTGATCAAAACAGATTTCTTGAAAGCATTGGACACCTTAAATGAAGATATATTTGAAAGGAGGTCTATCATTTACTTAGATATCAAAATTTGGCTGGAGACTAGGGTTTCTGGGTTGAGGTAGGTGAGAAGCCATTCCGGTGTAACTCATTTATTATGTTTATACCTTTGACAAAATTGCTTTTACTTCAAAACAATCGAAGCAAACAAAATTATGAATCACCATACAGTCTGCTAAATCATATTTATCTCCAATTGAATCAATTTGAGCATAAAATGTCATTGTTTTATTGCACTCATCGCATTTTGGATACACAGTTTCATTAATTCCGTCTGGTTTTCCACCTAGAAAATGTCTCGTACCAGCTATCTCGTTCCATTTATACCCAACAACTTCTTTAGCTTCATTTGTTTCTGGTTGAGTCACAAGTTTTACTTTTGGTATTTTCATAAATTATTTAAGTTAAATTTTCAGGTGGACCTGCTAGTCCTTGGATCTTTCCACTATGTTTTGCGACGGATTTTAGTGATAGCCAAAACTGTCGCAAAGTACTTGTTATGGCTTAGTGATTCTTTCTTTTTTAATTTTTTCAATGACTTCAAGAAGATCGATATTCTTTATTGCATTTTCGAAACTGTCAATTTTTATTTGAGGTATTTTTGATGGTTTGACATTGTCCAATTCTTCATTGATTATCATAATTGGATGCTTTTTTAAGTCCAATTCCAAGATGTTATTCTGAGTATGCATGATTAATTATTTTAAAAGTATATAAAATGCTGAGTAGTTGATATTCTTTGTAAACGGTTCTGTGGCCTTATTAAGTTCCCCGTAGATATGAAAATCTAACGATAACTCATGAAAATATGTGTTTATAGCCATTTGATAAAGTCTTGTTCTGGCATCATTTGCAGCCGTAAAAGTTATTACATGAGTTGGATATAGTTCAAAATAATTGTAGATGATATCAACAATAGTAGCCAATACTTTATCCCTATCACCATTATTTGAAATATTATAGAAATCAGTTTCACCAGTTTCATAGCTAAAATCCCCCATCAAAAGACTTACATAGTTGTCTCTAGTAGTTTCTTGAAAATATACTCTTTTTATGATGTTACCTCTAGGGCCTTCACTAATAAATTCATAAACTTTTCGACTTCTGCCTGTTTGTGTTATATATCTTGGTAACTCCATATTTTACTCCTTAAAACTTAAGTCTCTGGCTTCCGACTACAAAGATAAGGATTCCTGTTGGAAGTCTTGAAATATTTAAAGTGTTTTGTCTGTCACTATGCCTGATTTTTGTACTGCTTTTCGCAATACATTTTGTACAATGACATCAAACAGCTTTTACATTGGTTTCTGATTAAACTTTAATGCCGGTAATCCGCCACATAGGTGTAAGATAGGAATATTTCAAACTTCCTTATTGTCCTTAAGACAATATTTGCCATGAAAAATTTTTCATTTTCAAAGTTTATAGTAGCTTTATCCGAAATTTAGATTTATATCGTAAAATATAATTTATGTTAGTTTACAGAATGCTGATTTGTAGTACATTGTTATCAGTTTTTTATTTTTCAGCCTGTAAATCGCATACTCAAAACACGCCTATGCAAGTATCCCAAAATGTAAATAGCTGGCCTGAATGGGCTAAAAATGCCAACATCTACGAGGTCAACATCCGACAGTACACTCCTGAAGGTACTTTTAATGCTTTTAGCGAGCACTTGCCAAGGCTTCAAGAGATGGGCATTGATATCCTTTGGTTGATGCCCGTATTTCCTATTAGTACCACAAAGCGCAAAGGAAGTTTGGGGAGTTACTACGCTGTCTCCAATTTCCGATCGGCCAATCCTGAGTTTGGTACTGATGCTGACCTAAAAAATCTAATCGATCGGGCACACCAACATGGGATGAAAGTAATTCTCGATTGGGTACCTAATCATACAGGTTGGGATCATAAATGGATCAGTACCAATCCAGATTTTTATACTAAAGATGCATCAGGCAATATTGTGGACCCACAAAATGATGACGGAACATCTATGGGTTGGGATGATGTAGCAGATCTCAATTATAGCAATCAAAGCATGAGACAGGCTATGGTTGATGATATGATTTTCTGGATTAAAGAATATCAAATAGATGGATTCAGACAAGATATGGCATTGTTGGTACCATTAGACTTTTGGGAAAATACGAGTAAGCAACTCAGAGCTGTAAAATCCGATATCTTTTTGCTTGCAGAGTCCGAAGTCCATGATCATCTCAATAATCAATACTTTAATGCCATGTACAGTTGGAGTCTCCATCATATACTCAATGATGTGGCCCAAGGCAAGAAAAAAGCAGCTGCCATAGCGGATTGGTATACAAATGAAAGGCCTAAAGTTAAGCATGGTTGCTACATGCATTTTACATCTAATCATGATGAAAACTCGTGGTCGGGCTCAGAGATCGAAAGAATGGGAGAAGCGCACCAAGCTTTTGCTACCTTAGTCACGATGCTAGATGGTATCCCTTTGATATACACAGGTCAGGAGGAGCCTATGCCACAACGTCTAAAGTTTTTTGAAAAAGACACCGTAGGTTTTAAAGACTTTGCTTATGCTGATTTTTATAAAAAACTATTCCAGATCAAACACGAAAATCCTGCGCTGTGGAATGCCGATTTTGGTGGACCTTTAGTAAGCGTAATGCCACATGAAGACATATTTGCATTCGAAAGAACCAAAGGCGATAATCATATTTTGGTGGTCATCAATCTTAGTAAGCAGATGCAAAGCATACCGGCACACAGAAGTATAGGTGGTGTGGAGCTGTTGAGCGGAAAACCCATCAATTTTAATGAAGGAGATGCGATCACACTCAAGCCTTGGGAAAGTATTGTCGTAAAGTGATATCTTATTTCTAAATTCATATTCAATCATTAAGTCACCATATAAATAATTTATTCATGAAAAAGCCATTATTGTCACGTGCTTCCATCTGGAATATGAGTGTCGGTTTTCTTGGGATTCAGGCAGGTTTTGCCTTACAAAATGCCAATGCTTCCCGTATTTTACAAACTTTGGGAGCGGACACCCATCAGTTGGGTTGGTTTTGGTTGGTTGCGCCTATTACCGGTATGTTGGTTCAGCCGTTGATCGGACATTATTCTGATATTACCTGGACTTCACTAGGACGACGCAAACCCTATTTTTTGGTGGGAGCCATCCTGGCATCTATTGGTTTGGTATTGATGCCCAATGCCGGATTGTTTACCGCTATTTTGCCCGCACTTTGGGTTGGGGCAGGTATGCTGATGATCATGGATGCATCATTCAATGTAGCCATGGAACCTTTCAGAGCTTTGGTTGCAGATAAATTGTCCACGGACCAACGAACGGCGGGGTTCGCCATTCAGACGGTGCTCATCGGTATAGGTGCAGTAGTGGGTTCATGGTTGCCAAAGGTCCTTGTTGATTGGTTTGGAGTGAGCGGTGAGTCCATTAATAATGGGGTACCTGATAATGTAATTTATGCTTTTATATTTGGTGCAGTCATTTTAATGGGTGCCATATTGTGGACTATCTTTACCACATCAGAGTATAGTCCACAGGAGATGGCCTCTTTTGAAGATGCAGGTGATGATCACGAAAATGTATCTACATCTAATGTTGTAGCAGCTATTGTCAAAGATTTTGGTAAAATGCCAGAAACCATGAAACAGTTGGGCTTAGTCCAGTTTTGCTCGTGGTTTGCTCTATTTGGCATGTGGGTTTACAGTACACCAGCTATAGCCGAGCATATTTATGGACTTGCTGCCAATGATACTAAATCTCCACTGTACCAAGAAGCGGGCAATCAGGTTGGCTATATTTTTGGAATTTACAATTTAGTTTCTGCAATCTTTGCTTTTACATTACCATTTATTGCTGGCAAATTAGGCAGGAAATATACGCACGCCATATCCTTGGTTGCGGGTGGTATCGGACTGATCTCCATATACTTCATTAGTGACCCGGAGATGCTGGTTTTCCCAATGATTGGCGTGGGTATGGCATGGGCTAGTATTCTAGCTATGCCATATGCGATGTTGGCCGGATCTATACCTGCACACAAGATGGGGATTTATATGGGAATTTTTAATTTTTTCATCACCATACCACAAATCACTAATGGTATCATCGGTGGTCCGATTTTGCATAATATATATGGTGATCATGCGATCTATGCTTTGGTGACTTCCGGTATATTTATGTTGTTGGGCGCTATGGCATCGATCTATGTAAAGGATAAAGATGATCCCGTGTTTATGAAACATTGATAATGGTCTAAGGCCCTAAAATATTATGATATGAGAAATTATTCTACCCTAATTTTTGTATTCTTATGTTATCATAGTGCTTTTTTGCAGAATCAAGTTTTGGAAATCTCAAATGAAATTGATGTTGTCAGACTGACATCTGTGTCAAAAAAGAAACACATTCTTGAGCTAGCACTTCCTTTATTGAAAACTCCAAACCAAAATTTGGTCTCATGGAAACCTTCTGGCTTTGCTGAAAGTGTATTTATTAATGATTTGGGACAGAACATAACTTTTAGTCTACCTAAACTAAAAAAGAAAAAGAAATATAAAATGGGTTTAGATATGCAAATAAATGTACGCCCATATTTTTATGACGATTTTGTAAAATACAATTATGCTGAAGTAAGCGATAGGGATACATCAAAATACTTGACATTATCAAATATCTCGATTGATGAAAAAAAGCTTTTGATAAAGATTAATGATGAATTGAAAGATAAGGGAAGACATCAAATGTTAGTGTCCATGATTAATTTTTTGCATAGAGATTTTGAAATGGATAAGATCAAAATTGCAGTTGCAGATCGGATTGAAGAAATTCTAAAGACTAAAAAATTATCTCCTGGAGACGCTGCAAATCTCTTGGTGGCTTTGTGTCGTGTTGCCAATATTCCCGCTAGAATTGTGACAGGTCACATGGTCAGAAAAGATCAAGAAGTTGGATTTACTTTATATTATTGGGTAGAAGTATATATTACGGGCAAAGGTTGGGTAAATTATGATCCCTATTTTTCTGCATTGGAGAGAAAAAGTACAGGCGTTGTCCATTCTGATTATCTTTACATAGCATTTAAGTACAACGATCATTTAATCAATTCATCTTCTGTCTCTCATACCATAAAATGTCCATACCAAACTTTTAATTACGTGACCTTTAGAAATATCAATGATGAGCTAGAGATAAAAGCTGATGGTTTTTATCAACAAAATAGTAATGACTTAGCCATCCTTTACTATGATTCTTTATTGATGATAAATCCATATGACTACAGAGCACTGACAAAGAAAGCTGTTGCCGAAGCCCGTATTCAAAAATTTGAAAATGGACTCAAGTACCTTAAGTTAGCTCAAAATTATGCGGAAGATGAAGCTGATATATCCCATATCATGTACGCTTTTGCCAATTATTTTGCCTTAAAAAGAGAAAGGGAAAACTTTTTAACTTATTTGGAAGTTGCTTTATCTAAAGATTTTATGGACTATTTTTCCATTATCACGGATCAAGATTTGAAGTTTTACAAAGATGATGGAGATTTTATAAGGATTATAAGTCGCTTAAAACCAAGAGATCATAAGAAATAATGGTTACATCATTCTGCGACTTTTGATATGGTGTAGCTTGCTTTTTTTGACTTCAGGATTATTAATAATTCATATCACCTTCCTCCAAAAATAGCACTACCTACTCTGATCATGGTTGATCCTTCGGCGATGGCTAGCTTATAGTCTCCAGACATCCCCATAGATATATGTTTAAACAAGATATCATCTTGAAAATAAGTGCCTTTCAAATATTCAAAGTAAGCCTTTAATTGCTTGAATTCTTTTCGCACTTGATCTTCGTCTTCTGTAAAACTGGCCATGCCCATAACACCTGAGATCTGTATGTTTTGCAAAGGCGTGTTTTGTAAAGTTTTTAAGATGTTTTCTGCTTCTTCTACATTCAGACCAAATTTAGTTTCTTCAGTAGCTATATGAAATTGAAGTAAGACGGGTATGATTCTATTGGTTTTTACCGCTTGGTTGTTGACTGTTTCTAGTAGTTCCATGCTATCTATAGAGTGAATCATGGATACAAAAGGTGCGATATATTTGACTTTGTTTTTTTGTAAATGTCCTATGAGATGCCATTCGATGTCTTTGGGTAGCGATTCGTATTTTTCGGTCATTTCTTGTACCCGATTCTCACCGAAGATGCGCTGTCCCTTTTCATACAATGCCATGATATCTGCTATTGGCTTGGTCTTGGATACCGCTACCAATGTGGTTTGATGGTCATCAGCATATTTTTTGATTTCGTTGTACATCAGCGTCTTGATTATTGAAAAAGTCCGTTGATTTCAGCATCTACTTTTTCGATGATGAGACCAAAATCTTCGGGGCTATTTTTAAAGTCTAAATCATCATTGGGTATAACCAAGAGATTGCCCGCAGTGTAGCCATTGATCCAGTTTTCATATCTATCATTGAGCTTTTTGAGATAGTCCAAACTCATATTGCCTTCATAATCTCTGCCACGAGTCTGGATATGGTGTACCAGTTTGGGTATACTACATTTAAGATATATCAATAAATCTGGTGGCTGCACTTGAGAGGACATGAGCTTAAACAGCTCGAAATAATTGTTAAAATCTCTGGAAGACATCAAATTCATCTCATGTAGATTGGGTGCAAAGATATGGGCGTCTTCATAAATGGTTCTATCCTGTATGACGGTTTGGTTGCCATTTCTTATTTTGAGAATCTGATCATAACGGCTATTGAGAAAGTATATCTGAAGATTAAAAGACCATCTTTGCATATCTTCATAAAAATCTGCTAGGTAAGGATTGGTAGTGGTATCTTCATATTGAACTTCCCATTGATAATGTTTGGAGAGCATTTCCGTGAGTGTGGTTTTTCCGGCACCTATATTTCCGGCAATAGCTATGTGTTTCAGTGAGCGCATAAATTGTGTTCTGAGTCAGGTCTGGTTTTGATTTGTTAAAATATTGATACAACAACAAGATGTCATTTTATCAAAATCGCCCAAAAATAGTTATTTCATTTTTCAATACCCTTGAATCCATAAAATTATTTATAAAAAAGATTTATTTGTCCCCAAAATGCACTACAAATGAGCCGAAATGAATACGTTTGTAATATTTTTAGGACATTAAGAAATGAAGTTATTTAACCATTATAAAAAGTTATCCATGTGTAGAAGTCTTTTCATTTTATGGCTACTTATGTGCTCATGGGTAAGCCAGGCACAATTTGAATCCTACCAAATCATGACCGAGAGACAGCGGTCTCAGTGGGTAGACAGCATGTTGCACCACAGAATGGAAAGTATTTTACCAGACTTAATGAGTGCTGCCGACCTGGATATGTGGATCATCATCTCTAGAGAATACAATGAAGACCCGGTCATGAAAACCATGCTGCCTGCGGAGTGGTTGTCTGCTAGACGAAGGACTATCTTAGTTTTTTACCAGCCTGCAAAAGGGAAGCCCGTCGAAAAGATAGCTATAGCCAGATATGATGTAGGTAGGCTGATGCGTGGTGATTGGAATATAGATGTCTATCCAGATCAATGGGAAGCCTTACAGGTATTGATAGAAAAATATAATCCCCAAAAAATAGGGGTGAATACTTCAGCGTCATTTGGACTGGCGGACGGATTGGTAGCTACCGAAAAGGATCATCTTCTCAGAATTTTGAAGCCCGAATACAAGAATAGGGTAGTGTCGGCTGAAAAACTTGCCATATCTTGGCTGGAGACCCGGAGTCAGATGGAAATTGACTTTTATAAACACCTCTGTGCATTGGGGCGTGATATCATTATACAAGGTTTTTCAACAGATTTCCTTCAAGTAGGCAAGACCACCACTGATGATATCGTATGGCGACTGAGACAGTTAAGTAGAGATGCTGGCCTAGATGTTTGGTTTCATCCTACGGTATCTATCCAAAGAGCAGATAAAGGCAATTTTGATCATCTCAGAAGTTTCTCAGGAAGACCCAAGGATCAGTATATCCAATATGGTGATTTGCTTCACGTAGACTTTGGCATTACATACAATCGCCTGAATACTGACCAACAACAGCATTTTTATATACTTCGCCCCGAAGAAAAAGAAGTACCTTTATCGATACAGCAAGCATTCGACAAAGCTAATAGGTTGCAAGACATACTAACCAACGAGTTTGCGATGCAGAAATCAGGAAACGACCTACTTAGAAATACCTTGAATCAAGCTAAAAAAGAAGGCATTATCGCTTCTGTCTATTCTCATCCACTAGGCTTTCATGGTCATGCAGCAGGACCGACTATTGGTCTTTGGGATCAGCAGGGTGGTGTGCCCGGCACAGGTGATTATACGGTAAATCAAAATACAGCATATTCTATAGAGCTTAATGCCGCATCAGAAATTCCTGAGTGGGGAAAAGTCATTAGAATTATGCTGGAAGAAAATGGATGGTTTAATGGTAAAAAGTTTGAATATTTTGCTGGTAGACAGATGGCTGTGTATAAGCTGAGGTGTAAATAGGATATCGTTACGCCAATTTAATAATATTATTCCAAATCTTTTGTACATTTATTAAAAATAGCGTTTTGTAACATTTTAAACTACATTATTCTTTAGGCATGATTTAAAGATAAAAAAATGCCTTCCGAATCTAATCAGAAGGCTTTATCATTATGAAAACATACGATTAAAACAAAATTCCTATTTGATATTTTCCATCGGTACATCTCCTGTAGCAGTGTCGGTACCTCTACCACTTAGCCTCTGGGCTACAGAATAGATTTCTCAGTCGATAAATCTCCTTCGAATTGACGATAGATGTTAGTTTTTGGTTGGGAGACTTTCCAATTTTCACACTGTCATTTCGATCCACGAGGTGGTGAGAAACCTAATTTTGGTGTACTCATTGAAGCTTGCGAAGTACATGAAGAAGCTTGTGAAGTACTTAGAGAAGCTTCTCAAGTACTCGAAGAAGCTTGTAAAGTACTTGGAGAAGGTTGTGAAGTACTTGGAGAAGCTTGTAAAGTACTTAGAGAAGGTTGTAAAGTACTTAGAGAAGCTTGTGAAGTACTTGAAGAAGCTTGTAAAGTACTTGAAGAAGCTTGTAAAGTACTCAGAGAAGCTTGTAAAGTACTCGGAGAAGCTTGTAAAGTACTCGGAGAAGATTGTCAAGTACTTAAAGTTACAAATCTTTGGAAATCTATACGGTAGGCGTCTTGGTGATTGAGCGAAGTCGAAATCACAAACTTCCAATCGTGGCTTCGGCTATCGCTCAGCCAGCAGGGCTTCGGCTATCGCTCAGCCAGCAGGGCTTCGGCTATCGCTCAGCCACCCAATAGGGTAAATAAAGAATGTACTTGCATTTCCCCAAATATTATTCGGTATCGTTATTTAGGCATCTAAAAGGCACCAAAATTGCCCCCAAATGGGTCGTAATTGAAGCATTTTATACCCAAAAAATACCTAAAATCTGACTTTTTTTGGGCAAAATCGCTGCTCAGCCCCGTAAATACCGAGTCCGCAGCGGAGGAAATAAAAAAAAGTCTAGAATTCCTATTTTCTAAACGGATACACTCATCAAAATCTCATTTTTGGGGTTTCCCGACAGGAAGTAAAAATTAAAATCTAATTTTTTCTAGTTTCTGAAAGGAATTACCCGTCCAAAAAGCATTTTGGGGCAATCCTTTCCGGAAACTATAATATTTAACCTAAAATATGTATAAACCTTGGGAAAATAACCGTCCAGCAAATTTTATGACTAGCTCCCTACAGGATTGTATTGTATTCCAAATATTATTTGTTGCTCCTTTTGGAGACGGAATAAAATTTATTTGACAAAAATTATCAGAATGAACTTTTATCCTAGAGTATTAGCAATGTGGCTACTAACACATCTATGAAAGTTAATGTATTGAATCTTAAAACATAAAAATCGAAGATGCAAACTACAATTACATCTTTAGCTTTGACTCCACTTTATGCAATAGTTGCATTGCACTTCTAAAAGCATCAGCCATTTCTTTGTCTTGATAGTTATTGTATGTAGAAGCATTTATAGCACGCTCACCATGCGATACATTTAGGGTATAATTGAGTGCACCTTCAGGTAAAAAAGCAATGGTTGGCATCTTTAGTATTTGTCCGATGTGATGCAATCTTTCTAAGGTGATCTGAACTTTTCCGTTTTCTATAGCTGAGTAACTACCGATAGTAATACCTAAATCATCTGCCATAGCTTGGCAGGTAATGCCTTGATTAGTACGAATTTCTTTAATACGGAGTGCAACAAGTTGATTGATTTCCATAATTTTAAATGATTTAAACAGTAAATAATATTTTAAATTAGTAGAATGATAATTTTATATTTGGCATTGTTATCTGTCTTTGGCAAAACCAAACTAACATACTGCAAAACTAAAATCTTTTCTGTATTATTGTGTATAATATCAAAAATATTTCTCGTTTCTTTGTTGTGTCATGATGCGGACGTCAGTATTTATGGCAGGTGGTTTTACCATGTTTTCACCGATCTCACAGCCGGCGGGGTGTAAGAACAAAAAAAATCTGGCGGGATATTTACCCTTACCCGGCTGAACTACGAGTGTAGGGAGGCGGTTGAAAAAGAGAGGGAGAAGTTCAATAATATTTTTAGTTATGTTAAAATTAGAAAAATTTAATCTAAATGATTTTAGTAGTTCTGAAATTAAGAACACTTTGATAATTTCAGGAGGAAAAGAAAGAACCACTGCAGAAGTACCAGCAGGTGGTGCAACATGTGACACATCTGGAGGAACATATGACTATGGGGCTGGATCATTTGATTATAAATCAGATACAGAAACATACAGTGGTGATGGTACTAGAGTTCATACAGAATTCCACCAGCCATAATTAATTAAAGCCAGCTTTAATAAGTCACCTCAAATATTATATTTTGAGTTAATTTAATCAAATCTTTTTAAAAAGTTAGTCAAGACATGATGAGGAATTAAAAATTCCTCATCATTTAAATTTTATGGCATGAAAATAAAAATAGTGTTTTTGTTAATTACTACCTTATTAACATTTGGATGTGGCAATAGAGTTTTGAAACATTATTACTATATTAATAAAGGTAATGAATATGTAGTAGCTAAAAATTACAGGAAAGCTTTACATAATTTCGAGAAAGCAAACTCAATCATTTCATCCAATTTATTTTCAACTAACTTAAATGCATTTATCGCTTCTTGCTTTTTAGGCGATACATTAACTTCTAAAAAATATCTAAAAAAATTAAGTAGAAATCTCAAATGTTCTAAATACCTTGATGAATTAAAAGTAAAATGTAACTTAAGAGATGTATATAGATCAGAGTTTAAAGAATCAGATAATTATTTCAATTCTTTTTTAGATTCACTAATTAATGAAGATCAATATAAAAGAGATTTAATAACATCATCTGAAAAAATTAGACGAGACTCTTTAAATATGTTGCATTTTATAAAGTTTTCCATAATTAATGGTTTTCCAAATGAATTAACAACTAAAATAAATTGTTTTACTTCAGGAACTGGAACTGATTTATATAGATTGAATCTTTTGCTTTTGCATTTCAAAAGATATAAAAATAAAACATTAGATTCTATTCTTTTAAGCAATTATGAAATGCTAAATATTTCACCTGCTGTTTTTGCAAATTCGAGCCAAGACCTCGCTAATAAAACAAGATTTTCAAATGCCTTTATATATATCAATAATGAAATGTATATTGCAAATATAATTATTCAAAATAAAGAGAAAATTAATAGTTTTAGGAAAGAGTTTGGTCTTCCTTCATTAAAACAAGAATACGAATTAATAAAAAATTATAATGAATTAATAAAACTAGGATTTCATTTAAATATAAATGTTATAAGTTTTCCTATAGAAAAAATTCCCGAAGAAATGATTATAGAAGAGAAATTTAAACATATTTTATGATATTAGTATTAAGTAAAACTGATGATTTGACTACGGATTTAGTGTGTGAATGGCTAGTATATTTAAATAAGAAATTCACTCGTATTAATTTAGATATAGAAAGTATAGTTGAGTTTAATTTTGAATTGAGCAAAGATATTCAATTGAAAATTAATTTAAGCTCATATCGTGAATTATGTTTAACAAATATAACTTCAGTATGGTATAGAAGAGGTGAGTTTTATTTTGAAAAACCAGGGAGATATGAAAATGAATTTGCAAAAAGTGTTGACAAAATCTTAGAAAAAGAATTAAACATATGCACTAAGTTTATATATAAATGTTTACAAATTATACCAAAATTAAAAATTGGTAGTATTTTAGCGGAAATGGAGAACAATAAATTAGAACAATTATATTTTGCTTCTCACGTAGGTTTGATAATACCTAAAACTTATGTTAAATCTAAACAACAAAAAAACCTTGATTTAAATGAAAGTACACTTATAACAAAGCCTATTTTTAATTCTTTTGAAATTTCAAATGGGTCTTATTTTTTTAAAAGAAGTATTGAAATTTTTGATGATAGTCTAAATGCTAATTTAGGGGAAAATACATTTCCGTTTTTGTTACAAGAAAAATTAAATAAAAAATTTGAAATCAGAGCATTCATATTAGATAAAACCTTCTATTCCATGGCAATATTCAGTCAAAATAATGAAAAAACTTCACTTGATTTTAGAAATTATGATGATAATAAACCCAATAGAGTTGTACGTTTTAAACTTCCTGATGAAATAGAAACAAAACTTCTTAAATTATTGACAATTTTATCTATGGACTCTGGATCTGTAGATATTGTTTACACGGACAAAGATGAATTTGTTTTCTTAGAAGTTAACCATATTGGCCAATTTGGATGGTTAAGCTATTATTGTAACTATCATTTACATAAAAAAATGTCTGAATTGTTATGAGAATCACTCTTTTTGATAAAGAAGAATTATTATTTTTACCTCCACTATTTCAAACTTTCGAAAAGGTGAATTTGAAGGATATTGAAAAAATAGAATTACCATTAAATAATTTTAGAGTCACAATTGATAAAGTTCAAAACCCAAGGAAAATTAAAGAATCCTTTTATAAAAAAATTAATTTAGTAAATCTTAAGCAATGAGTTCAGATATTTACATTTGCCTTTATTCAAGTTGTATTTTAGTTACTGGTAAAAGTAAAGCCATTGTACTAGATATTCAACGCAATACTATTTTAAATATTCCACTTTCAATATCAATTATTCTTAAAAAATATAATAAATCAACTTTAAATGCAATATTTGAAAATGAAAAAGAAATCGAAAAGGAAAATTTAATGAAGTATTTAGGTTATTTAGAGAATGAAGAAATTATATTTTTCACTAAATATCCAGAAAATTTTCCAGATTTAGAATTTAATTTCCATTATCCTTCATTTATTTCAAATTCAATTGTTTATTTAAATAATAACTTTACAACTCAAAAATATCTTGACCTTTTTAAGGAATTAAATGATTTTGAATGCCGTGCTATACTAATAATTATTGATGGACTTCTTAATGTTTGTGATTTTGAATTAATTTTAAATTATTTATTAAATAGCTCAATAGAGAACATAGAAATATATGTGAAAATTGAAGTTGAAGACTCTATTATTAAAATGTTAAACCAAACAAGTAAAGTTTCAAACATAATTTTGTGGGGTGTTAGAGAAATATACAATCATTATGAAAAAATACAATATCAAAATGACAATTTTATGGATAGATTCTGTGGAAATGTTGATATGATTAATTTTAATAACCATATGTATTTTCTGAACGAATCATTTAGTCATAATACCTGCTTAAACCGAAAAATCTCTATCGATGCAGAAGGCAACATTAAAAACTGTCCATCCATGGATGAATCTTTCGGAAATATTAGTGATACTACACTTGAAGAAGCCATTAATAAGCCAGGATTCAAAAAATATTGGGATGTCAATAAAGATAAGATTCACGTGTGCAAAGATTGTGAGTTCAGATATATATGCACCGATTGTCGCGCTTATGTTGAGGATCCTGAAGATATCCTTAGTAAACCACTCAAATGTGGATATAATCCATACACAGGAGAATGGAGCGAATGGAGTACCAATCCACTTAAACAAAAAGCAATAGATTTTTATGGAATGAGAGAAATGGTTGATAATATGGATAAAGCCAATGCTTCTCCAAAATAAAATATAAATGTCCTTCCCCTACATCCAACAACGCGACTCCATGGACTGCGGCCCAGCCTGTCTCAAGATGATCTGCGACTATCATGGACAAAGCTACCAGTTGCCTTATCTCAGAGATCGGTGTGGTATCACAAGACGAGGCGTATCTTTGGCAGGTATCAGTGATGCCGCTGAGGAAATCGGATTCAGGAATATGGCCGTGAAGATCACTTATGATGGTACAGCAGATACGCCTGGTCTGGTAGATTTCCCTACACCATTTATCTCACACTGGCGTCAGGAGCATTTCGTAGTGGTGTATAAGATAACAGGGCGCAAGGTATGGATGGCAGATCCTGCACATGGCAAGTTACAACTCAGCAAAGCTCAGTTCTGTGCATCATGGTGTAGTGATGGTGATCAGGGAGTCGCATTGGGGCTGGAGCCTACGCCCGAGTTTTATCAGATAAATAACACTATAGAAGCGGATGCGGGTTTTGGCTGGGACAAATTGATGGCTTATCTTCGGCCTTACTCTCGCCTTTTGGTACAGTTTTTTATCGGGATAGGTGCAGGCTTACTGTTGCAGGTCACTTTTCCATTTCTCACACAGTCGCTCATAGATGTAGGTGTACAAAACAAAAATTTACATTTCGTCTGGCTCATACTCATCGCACAACTCATCCTTTTTGTTAGTCAGGCTGCGATACAGTTTATCCAGTCGTGGATCTTGTTGCAAATAGGCAAGCGGGTCAATGTCAATCTCATCTCAGACTTTCTCAGCAAACTAATGACCCTACCATTGGGCTATTTTGATAGCAAAAATGTAGGTGACCTCACTCAGCGCATCAATGACAATCATCGGGTGGAGAGTTTTCTCACCGGGTCTGTGTTGCATATTGTATTTTCTTTACTCACCTTAGTGGTTTTTTCTTGTATTTTGATGTGGTATAATGTCAATATATTTTTAGTTTTTGCCGTCTTTTCTACACTATATTTGGGTTGGGTACTGATTTTTATGAAACAAAGAGCCAAGATCGATTATCTGGCCTTCCAGCAGCAGTCGGAGACACAGCAAAACATCTTTGAGATCGTGCAGGGTATGCAGGAGATCAAGCTACAAGGCAGTGAGCGCAAGCGTAGGTGGAAGTGGATCAATATACAAGCCAAATTATTCAGGATACAGTCGCGATCATTGGCTCTGAGGCAATATCAGGATTTCGGAGCCTTAGTTTTTACCCGTACCAAAGATATCATCATCTCCTTTATGTCTGCAAAGGCAGTGATAGATGGGCAGATCACTTTAGGTACTTTGGTAGCGATACAGTACATCGTAGGCCAGCTCAATGCCCCTTTTGAGCAGATCATCGGTTTTCTACGAGCAGCACAAGATGCTAGGCTGAGTCTCGATCGTATGGGTGAGATCACCCAAGTCAAGCCAGAAGATGCACCTGATGTGAGTTGGATAGAGGATATCCCCGAGGGTGTAGATATCACCTTAGAAAACGTGGACTACCGCTATCAGGGTGGCGAAGAAAATGTATTGCATGATATCCAGATCACTGTGCCTCATGGGAAAGTGACTGCCATAGTAGGACAGAGTGGCAGTGGTAAGACTACATTGCTCAAATTATTGTTGGGCTTTGATGATGTCAGAAGTGGGCGCATCCTCATAGGAAATACACCGCTACAAGCCATCAGCAAAAAGAAATGGCGTACACTGTGTGGTACGGTCATGCAGGAAGGATTTATATTTTCGGACACCATAGCGCACAATATAGCAGAGAGCGACGAAGTGATGGAGTTTAGCAAACTAGATCACGCGCTCCGAGTAGCCAACATATCTGACTTTGTGTATAGCCTACCACTATCTTACAATACCATGATCGGTAGCAAAGGAGTGGGACTATCCCAAGGTCAGAAACAGCGATTGCTTATAGCCAGAGCGGTATATAAAAACCCGAGATACATCTTTTTTGACGAAGCTACCAATGCGCTCGATGCCACCAACGAACGCATCATCATGCAAAATCTGGATCAGTTTTATCAAGACAAGACCGTCATAGTAGTAGCACACAGACTAAGCACCGTCAAAAATGCAGATCAGATCATTGTCCTAGAAGCGGGCAGAGTAGCCGAAGTAGGTAAGCATACATCACTCATAGCACAAAAAGGCAAATATTGGGAACTGGTGCAAAATCAATTGGATTTGGAATGATAAAGAGATAAACAAGAATTTTAACCAACATTTTTTCAATTCAAACTAGAATTAACAAGTCCTTCCATTTTAAGAGCCTGTCACGCTTTGCTTGAGAAGGATTTAGGATGGGTAAAAAACGAAAATTAAATAGATAAGAACCGAATAACTTTATGCCCGACATCGATCAAAAACAAGAAATAGCCACTATAGATACCATCTTCGGTAAGCCACCGGGTTGGATCTTGCATTGGGGTATTACTGTAGGTATAATATTGATTTTAGGACTTTTAGGTTTAGCTGCGTTTGTAAGATATCCAGACAAGTTGTATATGGAAGGTCAGTTGATAGCAGGCAGCAGACCTATAGACTTAGTACCGAAAACTGGTGGTGTCATAGATAGTGTCTATGTGGCAGACAAAGATACGGTATCTTCAGGAGATTTTATATTGACTATACAATCTACACTTGTGCCATCAGCGGTTCAGGAATTTTATCATTTTGCTGACCGATGGGATCAGGTTTCTCACATACCTGATTATCTTAAAGTATTCGCACCAGATCATTTGGATTTGGGAGAGTTGACAGTAGCCTACTCAGAATTGGTTAAGTCAGTAGAAGAGTTTCATCTTTTTTTAAAAGATGGCTCTGTGTTTAGCAAGATAAAGGGCCTTGAGCAAGAGAAAGGTCATCTACAATCCATCAATCAGTCACTTCACAAACAGGAAAATTATTACGAAAAAAATATGACTTTGACAGAAAAGGATTTTGGTAGATTTGAAAACCTCTTAAAGGACGGCGTGATCGCACCTTCGGAAAAAGAAAAGGCTGAAGTATCGCTTTATACCGAAAAAAGGAATCTTGAAGCCTTCAAAAGCCAAAAAATAAACAACGACATGCGATGGACACAACTCCACACCCAAATCAGTGACCTCACCGCAGAAAGGCGCAATGGTGTAAACAATCGCATTTTTACCATCCGTCAACAAATCAAAGAACTCAAAGGGTATATCAAAGAATGGGAAAATAAACATCAACTCAAAGCACCTATGGATGCTATTATTTCCTTCACGTTACCTATTGAGGCCAACACATTTATAGAACCCAATAAACCTGTATGTACACTTATACCCATAGGTGGCTCAAGTGCTATGATCATAGAAGGATTGTTGCCTGTATCTGCATCCGGTACATTGCAGATCGGGCAGAAAGCAATCATTGATATAGAAAATTATCCTTCTGCTCAGTTTGGCACATTGTCTGGAATTGTACAAGATATCAGTCTAATACCACAAGATCAAAAATACCGGGTCAAAGTAAGCCTTCCTGATGGACTCAAAACGAGCTATCAAAAGGTACTACCTCCATCTGCTTTACTTTCTGCCAAAGTCACCATAGTTACTAAAGAGTATAGCTTATTGGAGCGTTTGTTTCAGAATATTGTGGATATTATGAGAAATAAGAATGAGTAGTTAACTTTATGTCAAAGTACACTCGTTATCCCAATTCAGGGGCAATAAACCCAAAATACCAATGGATAAAATAAAGGCATGAGTTTAGGGACGATACCTAAAGTACTCATGGCACAATATTTATGTGAGTTGCTAAGGACAGATGAACTTTCCGTTATCTATAAAAAGTCTACATCGACGGCATACGAGTCATTCATTAAAAACTCGAGCCCTCTCTGCATATCGAAGCCTTCGTAAATGACTTTGTGCAGTACGGTGACAATGGGTAGGTTTAAGTTGTCGTTTTTAGAAAGTTGGTTGATGATTTTAAGGGTACGCACACCTTCTACGACTTCTGTAGAAGTGGCCATGATGTGGTTGAAATCTTCTCCTGATGCAAATCGTTTACCAAAGGTGTAGTTTCGGCTATCTTCACTGGTGGCCGTGGCTATCAGGTCTCCAATACCCGCCACGCCCAAATATGCAGCGCCACTGGTCCCCATAGCCGTTCCGAAGTAAATCATTTCCCTCAGGCCTCGGGTGATGAGAAGTGATTGCATGTTTTTGCCCATGCCCATACCTGCCAAAATACCGGAAGCTACAGCGATGATGTTTTTAAATGAGCCGGCAATCTCAGCTGCTTTGAGATCATGAGAGCCAAACGCAAAGAATTTTTTTGAACTCAATACGGTTTGCCCTATTTTGATAACTTCATCAAACTCAGATGCGATCACGGTAGCTGCTGGCTGACCGGAAAGTATTTCGCGGGCCAAATTGGGGCCTGATAGACAACCTACTCGTACCACACTACTTTCTTGTCTAATGACCTCTGTCATCGTACAGATATCATTTTTGCTAAATCGAAGATGATTCCAATCTTCTTCACTGATCAGGCTGATATCCAATCCTTTGGTACCTTGTATGATAATGTGAGATGGCTTGAGATAAGGACAAAACTCTTTCATCATTTGTCTGAATGATGACGATGGTACTACAGCAAAAATGAGCTCACATTTGGATGTGATTTCTTCAATATCGTTGGTCGCCTTTACATTATCGCGCAGATCGTGCCCCATGTGTTGATGGGTAGTATTGATATGATCTACTACTTCTTGTTTACGAGTGTACACAATAACATCTACATTCCGCGAAAGCGTTTTAACCAAGGTGATGCCAAAACTTCCGGCACCTATGATACCGACTGTTTTCATATGGGTATGGCGTTGCTAGCGTTTACTTTTTCTTCTTTTGTTCCTGGATGGCCTGTTGTTGTTTCATGGCTTCCTCAAGCCGGGCTTGGAATCCCGATTTCTTCTTGGGTTTGGCCTTTTCTTTCATCAATTCGGCCCGAATCTTGGACTCATCAAAGATGTAATTTTTGGTCACTACCGTTTGCAAAATATTGATCATGTTACTGAAAAACATATAACAAGTAAGTCCTGAAGCATAATTGTTAAAGAACGCTAAGAACATGATAGGCATCAAGTATTGTACATATTTCATGGCAGGATTTGCAGATAAGTCTACATTTTGCATGTTGTAATACGTGTACACAATCGTAGATACTGCCCACAATAAGGTAAACAAACTTACATGCGCGCCAAAGAATGGAATTTCAAAACCAAGATTGAACAATACATCGTAGGATGATAAATCAGTTGCCCACAAAAATGGTTCTTGTCTGAAAGTGATAGATGCTGGAAAGAACCTGAACAACGCATACCAAATAGGCATTTGAAGCACCATAGGGAGACAACCGCCCAAAGGACTCACGCCATATTCCCGATAGATTTTCATGGTTTCCATCTGCTGCTTTTGCATATCATCTTTGTACTTATCTTTCAGATGGGCTAGTTCGGGCTTGAGTGCGCCCATTTTAGCTTGAGAGTACAGCATTTTGTACATCAATGGATACAATGCCATTTTGATAAGGAAGATCAATAAAATGATTACAATACCTTTGCTACCGATATATTGGGACAAAAAGTCGAAAAATGGTCGAATAGCCCACCTATTAATGGTACCAAAAATACTGGAGCCAAAAGGAATGATTTCTTCCAGTTTATTATCGAATGCTTTTAGTCTCTTAAATTCATTAGGACCGATGTACATACCCATAGCAAAACTACCATTGTTCCAGTCAGCAACGGGAATGTTTAGGTCAGAAGAAGTGATTTTGATATCAGTACTCTTTTTGTAATCCGTCATCTTTGTATTCATCACACCTCCGGCAAAAGGTACTGCTTTAGCCATAAGCGAAGTATTGAAAAACTGATTGGTGTGGGATACCCATTCTACCGTTTTGTCCTTCATTTCTTCGGTGTCATCCGATACACATTTACAATAGTCAGTATTTTCATCTTTTTGCTTGAAATACACGGTAGAATAATTTTGTTCAAATTGTTCTCCTTTTTCATATTTACTCAAATGATTGACCCAAGTCAAAGGAATGGATTTAGCTCCTCCGCTGACGTTGCCAAGATTTTTAGTCGCTACCGTATAGTCCAAAGCATAATTATCTGGGCTCAAGTTATATTTTTGTTCAAAATAGCCACCTTGGGTTGTATTGGCTCTAAAGGTTACGGTTTTATCTTTGACTTCAGCTGTAAAATAAAGGTCAGCGGTGTTGATTGATTTATTGATAGCATCACTTACAGGGATTTGGTAATCAAATTTGTTAGCTGGATTATTCAACATTTTGATCAGCTCTTTTCCATCTTTTCCGCTGCTGTCTGTTACTGTTTTATAATGTTTTTTAAGAAGTACTTCTTTGATTTTGCCACCTTTATTGGTCAGTGTGATTCTGACGAGTTCATTTTCGATGACCGATAATGATTCTGTGCCTACTGCGGCAGGGCCGAAAGCACCAAATCTGATATTGTTTTCCTGACTGCTCACGGAGTCATTTATAGCTGCCGCGGGCGTTGCCTGAGTAGTGTCAAGTTGGATGGATTCAGAGATTTTGCCTTGCTCAGCGAGAGCGATGGAATCTTGTCTTCTTTTAGATTTTTCCATTTCTTCTTTGCTTGGCGCAGATGTGATAGTCCAAAGCATGAAAGTAGCCATGATCAATACGATACCTATGATTTGATTGCGTTCCATTATCTTTTTTGTAAAATTTGGCGCAAATGTACGATTTGAAATTGAATTTTAAGGATAAAGTAGATGAATTCCGTATTAAATCGGATTAGAAGGTATAAATTATTAAGATAACAGGAGTCATTGTTGTTTTGGAAATGATAAGTTTTAATGCTCTTTATTGGTCATACCATTTATAGCATTAGTATTTGTAGACGAGAATAAATGAGGGGATTAAATATACTAGCCGTTAAAACTTCTTTCTAAACAAACCTCCTATCACACTCAAACAATAGCTAAATATTCAATGTCCTTATTTGGCTTACCTTTTATAAGCATAGGATAAAAATATGCAAATTGCACAGTATGTGACCTAATATGTACTTCATTTTAGTTAACACTATACCCCTAATTCTTTTTAGGTTTGCCATTATATTTTATCTTTGCCACAAATATGTATTTTTATATGGGCAGGTTTTTACATTTTTGTTTTTGCGTATTGTTCTTGTTTTATAACGTATCTGTGAGTGGTCAAAACTTAAATCAGATCAACTACGTCAGAGAAGGTGCTTATGGTTCTACTGACGATGAAACCCTGCCTTTGTGGGTCAGAAGAATGTATGATAATAAGGCTAATGTTGGGGAAGTCATAAAACTTTATGAAGCATATTACAAAGAAAATCAGTTTGTAAAAAACGAACATACCCAATACTACAAAAGATGGATTCGCAATATCAAAGAAGTGGTAGATCGTAATGGATTTATCAACCCTCCCGACAAGGCAGAAAAAGACCGAATCGATGCTGAGAGAATACAAGCTAGAAACATCAAACTTGGAAAAAGAAGTACCAATAACCAACCCAATTGGCTGCCTATCGGCCCCTTTGATTTTGATAAAGATGCTGCGGGTAGGAGTCATGCTCCTGGTGCAGCCCACGTATATACTATCGAAAAAGCACCTTCTAACCCAGATATTTTATATTGTGGTACCGCCAATGCAGGTGTGTGGAAAACCGTAGATCGAGGGCTACATTGGACATACGCATCAGCTACCATTCCTGTAAACTATTGTAACGCTGTTGAAATTCATCCCACAGATCCCAATACCGTTTGGATCGGAGCCAATAACCGAGTTTACAAAACCACTGATGGTGGAACTTCATGGACGCAAATAGGAGATGCTACCTTTAATGCGGTATCCCACAGTATAGATGATATCGCTTTGAAACCGGGAACTAATAATGTATTGTTTGTAGCTTCCAATAAAGGATTTTATAGATCAAATGATGGTGGCGATAATTTTACAAAACAGATATCAGTCAAAGCGGATAATTCGTATTTTGCAGAAATTGAATTTAAGCCCAACGATGCTAATACCGTATATGCCTTACTCAATGAAGTAAATGGTACGTACACAGAACTCTATAAATCTGTAGATGGAGGCAATAATTTTATAAACTTATCATCATGGCCCCTCATCGCATCCATCGCAACCATGCCCTATCAACACATATCCAAAACATCGAGCACTAATCAATATGCCACTTTCAGTAACGATAATTTAGGGACAGCATCTTTCCCAAATTTTACCATTGAAATGCGTGTAAAGTTTCCAAACTCCAGTTCAGATAAAGCCTTTTTAAGCAATAAAAACTGGTCATCAGGCAATAATAATGGTTGGACTATAGCTAGTAGATGGACGGGAGAACTCACTTTCAATATAGGCAATGGTACGTCGCGTATTGATCTGAACGCACCTGCGATTTGGGATGATCAATGGCATCAAGTGGCAGTCGTGTATCGAGCAAGTGGTCAAAAGGAATTGTATGTAGATGGTATCCTCAAAACGACCAGTACCACCAATATTACGCTAAATTCAAATACAGGTTTGCCCATGGTCTTAGGTCGAGATGGCAATCTAGCCTATGGTGGTGTCAATATGCAAGTAGATGAATTCCGAATATGGAATACGGCCCTAATAAAGTCGGAAATGGATGGTTGGATCGTGGGAGAAGTCAATAATACGCACCCAAGGTATGCCAATCTGATTCATTATTATAAATGCAACGAAACTTCGGGTAATACACTCCTGGATGCTGTAGGAACCAATAATGGAACCATGAATACCAGTTGGACTAGAGCGAGTGTAGGTTCAAATCTAACCACTACTAATCTCCCTACCAATGATCATCAACGTAGAGCCGAAATAGCGGTCACGGCTGCCAATCCCAATAAAATTTATGCACTACTCGCAGGTTCGGCATATGGTGGTTCCGGACTTTATGGTTTTTATGAAAGCACTGATGCGGGAAATACGTGGACCCATAAATGCTGTGGAACCGGACCAGGTGGTGCGGCATCTACGTCAAATCCAAACCTTTTAGGATATGCGGGCAATGGAAATGAAGAAGGAGGACAATATTATTATGACTTGGCTTTGGATGCAGACCCTGCCAATGCCAATAAAGTACATATAGCTGGTATCAATCCTTGGATTTCTGTCAATGGTGGAACAACGTTTACCAATGTGGGGCATTGGGCAAATCCTGATGGAGTAGGCTACGTCCATGCTGATGTTCACAATATAGAGATATACGGCAATGAAGTATGGACGGTGAGCGATGGTGGTATATTTATGTCGCAGGATAGTGGCAAAGTCGTGTTTAATAAACGTCAGTTTGGTATTTCTGGCACAGATTTTTGGGGCTTTGGTATGGGTCATAAAGACGCTCAGGTTATGCTTGGAGGCACTTACCACAATAGTCACCTCATGAAAAATAATGATGTCTATATCAATGGTTGGGTCTCCTACACGGGTAGTGCTGACGGTACGCGCGGTTTTGTCAATCCTGGAAAAGAAAAAGTAGTTTATAATGATAGTGGAAAGGATGTATTGCCTCCGGTCAGAACCCAAAATGTCATTAGAACAGCCTTTGATAAAAAGCCCAACACGGACCCGGTAAGCAAAATAGCTTGGGACCCTCGATGCTACAATTGTCTTTATTCTGGGAGTGGCACAAGTCTTTGGTACAGTCAGAATGATGGAGACTCTTGGGTTTTGGTTAGAGATTTTGCTCCTTATCTGGTTGGTGATGTTGAAGTAGCTTGGGACGACCCCAATACGATATGGGTATCTGTGGTTGATGGATTTTATGATCCAAAAGTCATATGGAAGTCTCAAGATAAAGGTAAAACCTGGTCTAATGTCACCCCAAATAGCGCAACACTAGGTTATAATGCCGATATGTGGTATAATATCACTTTGGGAGACAACAGCCAACATGTATGGATGAACGTATATCACAGATACGGATGGAACTCTGGAAATAATAACAAAATTTTTTATTCTTCTAACGGAGGCACTACATGGACCAACATATCAAGTACAGTATTAAATAATCAAAACATTGAAGACGTTGTTTATCAGCGAGGTAGCAACGGAGGTATCTATGTGGGTACCAATAAAAGTGTCTATTATAAAGATCATAGTTTAAGTGCGTTTATTCCTTATGCTACAGGTCTTCCTTTATCCATTAGCACCACCAGACTTCCAATATGGTATAAAGAAGGTAAAATCAGATTGGCTGGAAACCAAAGTGTGTGGGAAAGCCCACTCTACACCCTAGGTCAACCCGTGGCCAAGCCGATGGTCGATAAAATGACTTCATTGTGTGCATCTAAAGACACTTTTTATTTCAAAGATTTTTCAGCACATTATAAAAAGGATGCCGCTTTCTTATGGAATATAACACCAGCTCCTTCTTATATTAGTTCTACTTCGATCGAAAACCCTAAGGTCATATTTGGTACAGCAGGCAGTTACGAGATCAGTTTGACTGTTTCTGATAGTTTGGGTACATCCACAAGCATTTTAGCTGGCAATATCGTGGTTTCTAATACAGGATGTGCCTTAGATACTATACCTGGCACGACAATGTTGGCTGCAGCTAATGGAGATTTTGCAAAACAAGAAAAACCGATGAACGTATCTACAAATACCTTGACGCTTTCCGCTTGGATCAAACCATCAGCTGTAACCACTGATGTATTTGGAATCTTGTTTTGTAGAGGTACAGGCACACCCGCATCAGGCATTCACCTCGCGGCAAACAACCAGCTTAGGTATCATTGGAATGATGGTCAATGGAGTTGGAATTCAGGTCTTACGCCACCCACCGATGAATGGTCACATGTGGCTCTTGTGATCACTCCCAATCAAGCGCGCTTATATTTAAATGGTCGGCTAGCCACAAATAATTCAACACATGCAGTAGTAAACTTTATCAATCCTTTTCATGTAGGAGTAGATCCCACTTCCAATGGTAGGACTTTCAGAGGACAGATAGATGAAGTTTGTATTTATGACCGAGCTTTAAGTACCGCTGAAATCAGAGAATTAATGCATCTTACAAAAAATCCTATTGACGATAGTTCCCTCAAAGCATATTATCAATTCAATACACCTGATGGTGCTATAGATATGGATAAAGTTGGAAATAACCATTTAACGTTACTGGGTAATGCCGTGAAAACTTCATCAACCGCTCCTGTAGGTAAGGGTGTGGCGCAAACTATAAACGTATCTAGTGGTGGAATAAAGAACTTTGGAACCCCAGGTATTAAAATGTATTTTAAATCTACGGGCACTTATCCTAATGGTGATGTAGTGGTATCTAGAATTAATCAATTGCCAGATGCCTATCCCGCAGGAGGTATTTTGCCCAAAACATATTGGGCTATTCATAATTACGGTTCCAATCAGATGTTTACCGTATTGGATAGTATGTCTTTTGTAAATTCTGGAAATGTGTCAGGAGGTTGCAATCCCAATATGTATGAAATGTATAGAAGACCTTTCAATGGAGAAGGACAATCTTGGGGCAGTTTTCAGGATCAAGCAGAAAGATTCCACCCTTTTACACCATCTGAAGTGGTTTATAAAAATAATAATAATGTAACGACTTTCGGACAGTTTTATATTAGAAACAATAATACACCGAGCAACGATCCCGAAATTTGTAATGGGATAGATGACAACTGCAATGGTTTAGTAGATGAAACGTATTCCCTCATGGTGACTTCCACAGCTGATTCAGGACTGAATACACTCAGGCAGATTTTGTCATGCGCTCAGGACAATGACACAATACGTTTTGCGGCAAATGTTGACACCATTACTTTACTGTCACCTTTAGTTTTTGCCAAAAAAGTCGTTGTATTAGATGATACAGGCGTAAAAGTGGGCTTGAAACTCAATCTAAATAGCGCAGGATTTAATAATGCTCAGGCTGGTATTTCCGTACTTTCGGGTAGCTTAACAAAGTTGGAAAATATATATATTCTCCACACGAATAATAATGTGACAAAACCAGTTTTGCAAAATCATGGCAACCTGCAAATGAAAAATTGTCACCTTTCTGGCAATCCCAAAACGGTCATCCAACATAGTCCAACCGCCACTTATAATATAGAAGGATTGGTAGAAGTAAAGTAGGATTTAGGTGGTAAATTAAAGAGGATACGGCTGGTACAGACATTTAGATCCATGATCACCAAAATTGATTCTAAATATTAAAGGAATAATCTTCAAGGTTTTTGTATTTATTTCTGTTTATTTGCATGAAATATCAAAACCAATGAAGTATTTTATACACCTTCTTCTTTTATTGTTGATGCCATGCGTGTTGGTTAGTCAGGATTATTATTATCAAAAATATGGTCCTTTTGATCCAACAGTGCCAACTCCAACTCAATTTTTTGGCTATGAAATTGGAGCACATCATACCAGACATGATCAGATGGTGAGTTACTTTAAAATGCTCGAATCCAAATCGCCTTTTGCCAAATATATAGAATATGGTGCCACCATTGAAAAAAGACCCCTATGTATGCTTATCATCAGCAGTGTGGAGCATTTGAGTCAAATCGATAATATAAAAGTCCTAAACATTAAAGCATTGACCAACAATGAAAACAGTGACCGACCTATTATCATCAATCTCGGATACAACATACATGGAAACGAACCTTCAACCATGGAGGCAGCAATCTTGACGGCATATACACTCACTGCATCTCAGCACCCTGAAATCATGAAATATAGAAGCGAGTCTTTGATATTTATAGATCCAGCACTAAACCCAGATGGTAGAGAACGACACACTCAATGGGCCAATATGTACAAAGCAGATCCGTTGATATCAGATAATGACGATGTAGAACACAATGAAGCCTGGCCGAGAGGCAGAGGTAATCATTATTGGTTTGACCTTAACCGAGATTGGTATTTGGCTATCCATCCTGAAAGTCGTGCTAAACTTCAATGGTATCATCAATGGTATCCGCAAGTTATCGGTGACTTTCATGAAATGGGTACTAATTCAAGCTTCTTTTTTGAACCCATGAAAACCAATGGATCCAAAAACCCTATTATGCCTAAAGAAAACTACACCGAGCTCAATGACTTATTTGCGCGTTATTTTATCAAAGAAATGGATGATATAGGATCCCTTTATTTTACTAAAGATGTTTTTGATGGTACATATCCGGGCTATGGTTCGTCCTATGGTGATTTGCAAGGCGGACTCGCTTTATTGTTTGAGCAAGCCAGTTCACGTGGGCATGTACAACAGACTCCATATGGAGATTTGACTTTTGCATTTACGATCAGAAATCAATATGTATGCGGTATGGCTACAATACAAGCAGCTGTTGAAAACAAGAAGAAATTATTTGATTACCAAAATAAATTCTTTACATCGGCCATTAGCAATGCTGCATATGATGTAACAAAGGCATATGTGGTGAAAAAGGATGCTGACCAAAACAAGACAAAAGCATTTTTGGATAAATTGTTGATACACAAAGTAAAAGTATATCGTCAAAAAAACGGAGATGGATTTATAGTCCCAACAGCGCAGCCACAGTATAGGATGGTCCAATCTTTTTTTGAAACCTATAATCAATATCAGGACAGCGTATTTTATGATGCTTCGGCATGGTCATTAGCGCATTTTTATAATATGGGTTTTGAAGCAGCCAAGGTAATGCCACCATTAGGAGAAGAAATTGTAGATGCCAATATGTGGGCAACCATCAAGCCCTTAAACAAAAGTGATTATGCTTATTTACTAGATTGGGATGATGATCAAGGTGCAGCAGCTTTGCATTATATTCAGTCTAAAGGATTGGTCCCCGCGGTATCTTTTAAACCATACGCTTTGATGTCACAACAAGGCAAACAAGGGGCCAATTATGGGGATATCATGATTCCAGTGGCAAAGCAAATCAAAACATCGGATGAAGTATACAAAATTATCAATGATGCCCAAAATATTTACAAAGTACAAGCTTATGCTATTCCTTCAGGATATAGTCTTAATGGTATAGATTTGGGCAGTGGCCACATCAGGGCCTTGAAGAGCCAAACATGTGCCTTATTGATTGGTGAAGGTACCAGTTCAACTGAAGCCGGAGAAGTATGGCACCATTTTGACCAAAAGTTACATAAACCTTTATCCAAAATCATGGTGTCTAGATTTAAAAATCTTGATTTAAACAAATATCAGGTATTGATCATGGTATCAGGGGCGTATAATAGTATGGATACACTTGACGCCAAGAAAATTAAACAATGGGTTGCGCAAGGAAATACGCTCATAACCATAGGAGGTGCCAATAGTTGGGCCATTAAAAATAAAATCATTCAGGAAAAAATCAATGAAGGTCCCAAATCAGATAGACCTCAAGAAGTCAAAAGGATTCCTTTTGATCAAGCCAGCGAACATTTAGGACGGGAAGCCATTGGAGGAGCTATTTTTAGGACGGTAATCGACAAGACCCATCCTTTGTGTTTTGGATACTCACAAGACAAGCTAGCGGTGTACAAAAACAACAGTATTTGGTTGATGCCTAGTAAAAATGAGTACAGTAATGTGGCTATCTACGACAAAAGTCCCCACATTGATGGGTACATATCTCCAAAGAATCTCAATGATTTTATGAAATCATCTTCATCGGTTATTTTGAGCCAGATAGGTGCGGGTAGGGCAGTAATGTTTGCGGACAATCCACTTTTCAGAGGTTCGTGGTACGGAACTCAACGCATGTTTAATAATGCCCTCTTTTTTGGACATCTGACCAATGTGCCTGTCGCCAATAGAATGTTGAACGAATAGGTAGTATTATTTCTTATTTTTTTATCATCTATCTTTAGGGCTAAGACCTTAAAGCATGTAAGTGTATTCATTATTTCTCTATTATCTCCACAGAAACGGGAAAATGATCACTAAATCCGTTTAAGTTTAGATCTTTACTCATACCGTCGAATGGAATAGGTTTTTTGTAAATCCCTTTGGCAGTCATGTCACTGATTTTTTCAACTTTTACGGAACCTTCCTTAATTTGAAATACCGAAGATTTTTTAATGACATTTTCATTGACCAATATTTGGTCGAGCAAATAGGGTGTGTTATCAAAAAAGAAACTGCCATTGCCATCACCTATGATATCCCACATGAGATTATAAAAATAAGAGTTGTTTCCTTTGACTACTTTTGTTTTGCTTCGTTCTGACATGGCATATTGAGTGATAGAAAGATTATGAGGCTCGTCATTATAGTCGCCTATGGATACTACTGCAGTGTCTTTCCCATGTTTTTCCATAATGCGTTCATGAAAATAAGCTAATGTCTCTCCAGCTATATATCTGTAGCCCTGGCTTTCGTACTCTCCACCACTTCTTGATGGCCAGTGATTTACAATGATCACCAATCGGTTTCGACTCACCTTGGTTAAAAAATTAACTTGAAGAATATCACGGGTTGCCGTCCTCCTCAATACAAAATGGTTAAAAACTAAATCGGCCAAAGTGTTAGGGTTCGCCACGTCAATATTTCCTTTTTCTACTTCTATTTTATCGGAGTCATATATAATGGCTACATCTATTCCTCTCTGATCTTTGGTGTCAGCATGGATAATTTTATAATTTCTGGACAACGATGCCAAAGCGTTTACTAATCTTTCCAGTACATTTTTATTTTCAATTTCGCATACTCCCAAGATATCCGGACCCAGTCCTTGGTTCATTTGTTTGATAATTTTAGAAAGCTGATTTATTTTGGTCGAGAGCTTAGTTTCATCCCATCCTTTTAGGTCTTTACCTATGGCACGTTGTAGTTTTTCGCTTCTTAAGGGCGAATGTTCAACATCAAAAAGGTTTTCTAAATTCCAAAATGCTAAGAAGTAATGTTGCATAAGTTTTTGTTTGGGTTAATTACAAATAATTTTAAAATGAAACATTTTATGAGATCACTTCAAAATAGGAATCATCACTTTAACAAGGTCATATAAGCAGCCTTGAGTACAAAGTAAGGATAAGGCAAATGTAATCATATTTTGATAGAGTTAAGTGTAATTTTATATAAACTAAATAACCCATTTAGGTGTTTTTTCTTTTAAATATCAGAGAAATGCAGAATAAAATTATCTCATATATTTTGAGCACCCTTATATTCATATGGTTATCATCTTTTCAACAACCCCATATGATTTCTGGCAAGGTTGTCGGAGTTGAAGACGGGGACAGCATAACGTTATTGACAGATAATAATATCCAAATAAAAGTTCGCCTTGAAGGTATCGATTGTCCAGAAAAAAAGCAGGATTTCGGAAGTGTAGCAAAACAGTTCACATCCGATTTAGTGTTTTCGCAAATTGTATCACTCCAGAAAACAGGACAAGATAGGTTTGGAAGAACCCTAGGTTACATTTACTTACCAGACGGTACCAACTTAAATGAGGAATTGCTAAAAGCTGGGTTAGCATGGCATTTTGTAAAATACAACAAATCATCGCGATTGGCCCAATTAGAGTCAGATGCAAGATCAAACAGGGTAGGCCTATGGCAGTTATCATCTCCTCCACCACCTTGGGATTTCAGAAAAAATTAAAACCTATACAGATGAAGTATTTATTATTATTATTATTTATATCTTTATTATTATTATCAACCTGTATGGGACAATTATCTAAAATATCCATGGCAGGCCTTTGTATCAATGATGATGAAAAAATACTCAAGGATATAAAACTTCCTATAGTTGTAAGTGATGTAAACATGATAACTTATGAAACAGTCAATAAGAATGAACTTTATGTATCATTAGAATCAGGAAAAATTGTCAGTATGGAAAACCGTCAATCGGACCGTAACCAGTTCACCAAAACTTTATTATTTGACAATTTTGTTTTTAGAAAAACAACTTTGAAAGAGATTTCAGACGAATTTGGCTCTTATGGTTATAAATATAAAGATAGCCCATTCTTGAATTTAGGCGGTACAATTTACAATTTTAATTGTTATGAATTCGAGACTAATTCCGATGTCATTCTAATTATATCAACTATCGTTAATCCAGGAAAATTACACATTGATGTTTTGGATGAAAATAATTCTAATAAACTTACTTTATACGTTGTTGTGTTAGCAGACAAAGCTAAATTAGAAGAATCTTGGGGTAAAGAAAAAGTGTTTGATAAGAACTATAAGAAAATTAAACTTTAACCTCCATCCTCCGGCACACTTCATTTCTTCATTCATTGCGTTTGCTACATTTCACGATGTTCCCATTACGCTGCACTCCATTCACTCATTCAGTCAGAGAGCCTTGGTGCCTGAGCGCCGAGAAGCAGAGCCGAAGTCCGCACAGCATGCGTATCTCCGTCACTCCATTCCACTCAAACTGCCTTTATTTCATTCCGTAAGCAGCTATGATTTTAATGGGTGCCGAAATTTATTTCGGTAAAGAATGTAATCTATCCAATTAAAATACATCACTTTAATCATAGCTACACTTACTCCATTCCATCCCACAATTCGTTCCATTCCATTTCTACGATACCCATGCTCAAACTCACAATATCCATCAGAACTTCGTAACGAAGATTGAAAATACAAGAAAATATGGAGATTTGGAAAATAAGGCATAGCAGAGCTATGGTGCATTTGAAAACTCCATATTTTGAAGTAGTTTCAATATGCAATAGATTTTATGATGAATATTGTGGGTTAAACCTCGCTCCTTTTCCCACGCACAATGCTCAGCTTCCCATATTGCGGCTTCGCCATACTTAGTTGTCGCTCTGCTTGTTCATTGCATTTCACAGCCCAGAGCTTTCTCAGGTAAAGCGGCGTGCAGTCTATGGTGTGGTTATCGTATCGTATATTGCGCCATACCTGCCAGAGACCCTTCACTCATATACGTTTCACTGTTCGTTTCAGGTACTCTGTCACTCTTCCAGAGCGGGGTATGGCACATACACGATCACGGCACACCATTACGCTGCACTTTCACTGCTTCCTGTATCTGTGTATCCTGCTCAGGTAGTGCATCCTGTCCTATGCTCCACAAGCTCCGCAAGATACAGGACCACTTCGTTTGCACCACCTGTTTGTATCCACATCTACCGCAGCTCATTTTATTTGTTTTGGTGGCGGCCATGTGGGTGCATCTAGTACGTACAGCCACATTCGTACCTCACATTACTCCTGTACGCACTATCTGCACCGCCGCCCCCTGTCAAATCTTACTTGTTTATATTACCACCTCTGGTGGTATGTTTTTTATGGCATGGTCATGCTCAAGGCTGTATAACCTGCTAAACAGCGTTCGTACCTCACTGCTAATCTACCGAGCCTAAAGGCATCGGCGAAAATCTACTCCCTGTTTTCATCACTCTTGTCTGCAGAAAGGTAGGTCTAGTGGTCTGTTTTCAGTTGCAAAGGTGAATAACAAACATCTGTAAACAAAACTTTTGATTTATAGCAACATAATTGACATCTCAAAGGAAATTTACTTTCACAACATGATAAGAATTTTTTACTTTACAAGAAATGAAATTGAAAGTCACTTTGCCATTTTTTCTTAAATATCAATATCTCGCTAATTCAATGCCCTGAACTCAGTAGGCGTATATCCTGTCTCACTTTTAAACATACGGCTGAAATGTTGTGGATATTTAAAACCAAGTTCATAGGCTATTTCCGTTATGTTGGCATCTGGATTAAATATTTTATTTTTAGCAACATCAATGATTTTCGTTTGAATGTACTCTTTGGCTGTTTTACCAGTCTCCTTTTTTATCAAATCTCCAAAGTAATTCGCAGATAAATGCAATTCGTCAGCGACGTAAGCAACAGATGGCAAACCTATGTCATGTGGTTTATCCGAAGAAAAATAGTTCTTTAAAACGTTTTCAAATTTCTCTAAAATACCTTTATTAACATTGTCTCTAGTTGTAAACTGTCTATCGTAAAATCGTACACAATAGTTCAATAATAATTCGATATTGGCGCAAATCAGTTTCTTACTGTGCTTGTCTATTGAGTGTTGTAGTTCAAAACTTATTTTAGCAAAACAATCTAATATTACCTGTCTCTCACGCTCTGAAAGATGCAAAGCTTCATTAGTTTGATACCCAAAAAAATGATAGTCATTCACTATATTTGCAAGTGGTGTCCCATGGATTAAGTCAGCGTGAAAAACTAATGCATGGCCTTTGGGCTGATAAACCTGCCCGTCAGTCTCGATATCCATGACCTGTCTAGGTCCCACAAAAACTAAAGTGCCTTCTTGATAATCATAATAATTACAACCATACTTCAGATCACCACATTTTACGTCTTTTATGAATATAGCATAGAATCCATAATTTATTTTTATGGAAGTATGTCCACCCCACGATCTAGGTTTTGCTTTATTAAAATCAATGACGCTTACCAAAGGATGAAGCGTTTCATGATTGTTGAGCTCATTATAAGAAGCGATGGTGTCAAAATGATATATACCAGACATAAATAATATTTTAAGCAAAATTAGTCAAACTCATTTACATTTTAACATACACATTTGGGTTTCAGTAAAAATGGTATCAAAATCAGTAAAATATCTAACTTCACAACTTCAATAAACATATACCTTTGCAACAATAAAACATTCATTATCATGGGAAGCAATCGTAGAAGTTTTTTAAAATCTAGTGCTCTAATTGGAGGTGCATTAATTACATCTCCCCAAATATTAAAAGGTGTTAAAGAATTTAATCAATCTAAAAAAACAAAAGTGAATTATAGAACATTGGGTAGAGGAAACCATTCATTGGAAGTCTCTACATTTGGTCTTGGTTGTATGGGTATGAGTTATCACCGGAGCTTTATTCCTGATAGAAAGGCCATGATAAACTTACTGAAAAAAGCTTATGACTTAGGTTTGAATTTTTATGACACAGCGGAAGCTTATGGGCCTTTGGTCAATGAAGAACTAGTAGGGGAAGCTGTCTCGTCTTTTCGTGATGACATCGTTATTGCCACGAAGTTTGGGTTTAAAAATGGAAGACCAAGTGAAGGATTGGATAGTCGTCCTGAAAGAATCAGATATGTAGTCGAGCATTCACTGAAGAGTTTGAAAACTGATTATATCGACTTATTGTACCAACACCGAGTGGACCCAAGCATACCCATTGAAGAAGTTGCTGGCACTGTTCAAATGCTTATCAAAGAAGGTAAAGTCAAACATTTCGGACTTAGCGAAGCAGGAGAAGCTAATATTCGTAGAGCACATGCTGTGCAACCTGTTACGGCATTACAAAGTGAATACTCACTTTTTACACGCGAACCAGAAAAAGATGTGATCAATGTGTGTGAAGAATTAGGTATTGGTTTTGTGCCTTACAGTCCACTGAGTCGTGGTATGTTGTCAGGATATCTGAATGAACGAACCATATATAATCCAAATAATGATAATAGGGGATCGCTACCTAGATACCAGGCTGAGAATGTTATAGCCAATTGGCCTGTTATCGATATACTCAAAGCCTTCGGAGATCAAAGGGGACTTACCGTTGCCCAAGTTGCACTGGCATGGCTACTTGCACAGAAACCATTTATTGTACCTATTTCTGGCACTACAAAATCAGCACATTTACAAGAAAATATGTGGGCTGCAGATTTTACTTTTTCCAATGATGAGTTAAACACTCTGACTGCTGATCTCAATAAAATAAAAATTATAGGCGCTAGATATACTGGAATATCCGCGCAGCAGACAGGGAAGTAATGACATGGGGACTTATTGTTGTAAGAGAAGAGCAACTGTTAAGATAAGCCAATTTTCGCTCATTTTTCAATCATCATTTTGTATTCTTCATCTGTCACAGGTCTTAGCCATTTTGCCTCACCCAGCTGTGTGTTGGTGCTGATGGCAATATGTGTTACAGATGTCGTAGGTGTTGCCCCATGCCAATGTTCAATATTGTGCGGACATTTGATCACATCACCTTTGCGCATTTTTCTGATCATACTGCCACGTTCTTGATAATATCCTAAACCTTCTGTGACCATTAAAATCTGACCGCCAGGATGCGAGTGCCAATTTGTTCTAGAGCCAGGCTCAAAGGTCACACTACCGAGAGAGACATTATGGACAGTATCCTTCTGTGCGAACATCTGCACATATACATTGCCGACGAAGTTATTATTCGTCACTTTATTACCTTTTGGAAAAGTTGGGTCAGAAATCATTGATGTAGAAATATTTTTTGAGCAACCATAACCTAGCAACAAAATTGCCATACAAACTTTAATATCCATGAGTTATTTATTTTGATTTAATACATCTTGTAATACTGCTTTTGCCGCTTTTGCTTCTTTTTTACCTACAGATTTATGGAAAACTTGTATGAAGTCATGCAACTGATCAGGTGAAATACCATTTTTGATGCAAATGTTCAGGTGACTTTTTAGCATAGGTTCAGCTTTACCAATGGCACTGATAACAGATATCGTTACCAACTCTCTTTCAGGATAAGTAAGTACATCTCGGTCAAAAAGATCAGCAAACAAATGTTCTTTTAGCATGACTTCAATCTCAGGAGAGAAAACAGCATATCCAGCTTTGGGAGCGTCTTTTGATGCTCCTGAGAGTTTCTCTAAATTGTCTCGACCTCGCTCATATTTACTTTTCGTTTGGTCAATTTCAGATGCGGGTGCACCTGCTGTATCTACGATGCCTTTAATTTTCCTTTCTTCCAATACTTCCATAAAGGTTTGCAATCCACGGATAGTTCTTGGAAAACCACAGTAGGCATAAGCGTGGACTATACATTCTTTTATTTTATGGATGGTAAGTCCTGAATCAAGCCCAGTTTTTAGTTCCTTTTTAAGTTCTTTTAGATTACCTTTGGCGGTAAGCGCAGAGATGATGATGATACTTTTTTGTTGATCATTTAATGCACTTTTAGATGATTGGGCCATTAAATTCAGAATACTGAATGTAATGAAAGAAGTTATTAAAATTATTCTAATGGTCATAAAATTTAAAATTTAATTACTCAAAAAAGCTGCAATTAAATTGGCTACTATTCAAAATAACAATATTAATAATGGATTCAAATTTTACGTTTAAATTCCTCGTGACTGCAACTTATCCCTATAATTTTCAGCCTTTTCTATCACATCCAATCTCTCTTTTGTTGGGTCTTTTTTGCTAATAGGAATCCCAATATTTTCAAATTCTAAAATCTCACTCTTTTGTGTTGAATACAATGGCCAATTAGGTAATTGGCTCCCATTTGGATTTCCGGTTTTGGCAAAATTGACCCAATAGGTATTCATTGATAATCCCAGTTTTTCGTCCTCAAGTGTGGTGGTCGTTACGCCCCATCTTGCGCCTAGATTGTTAAAGGAATATGCGACTTCAGAGCCGTGGCCTGCTCCATATTTCATTCGTTCTTTTAATGAATTGGGTACATAAGAAAATAAATATACGTACGCAGGGATACCATGATTGGTAAATGCTTTTGCAGTCATTCTTGCTGGTTCTCCCCACACCCAATCTGTATTAAACTTTGTCATAACTTCCGCAAATTCATTGGTTCCATTAGGATCATAAGCGGCTCTGGCTTTGTTTTGCAAACTTCCAAACAAAGAAAATAATTCATCTTTGGTTTGACTCATATTTACAAAGTTACCACTAATCTCTGCATTACAAGATCCTATCATTAAAGGCACTTTAGCAAATTGTCCAGCTTTATAGGCACTTTCTGCTGTTTCGACAACTAATTTACCATCCAAAATTGGACCTGAATAAATGCGTGGTCCTCCTTGACCATCTGTTTCCAGTCCACCATCTACGATGTCCTCCACTCGCAACTTTCTCAATTTTACAATAGCTTCAGTATCAGTTATATTTATACCATGTTTTTTGGCAAAATTAACACCAATAGTTTCTGCAGATACAGTGTAAAATGGATCAGCATTTTCTTTGTTAATAGGACGACCCGTAAGTACACCATCTCTACCACCACCAGAATGACTTATAGCTTTATGGAACAATCCTTTAGCATCAGGTATAGTCATCAACGAATGAACAGAGACACCTCCTGCAGACTGTCCAAAAATGGTTACATTGTTAGGGTCGCCACCGAAGGCTGCTATGTTTTCTTTTACCCACTTCAATGCAGCAATTTGATCCATGTACCCATAATTTCCTTTGGCTTCATTGGGGTATTCCTTACTTAGCATAGGATGTGCAAAAAAACCTAGACGACCTAAACGATAATTAATGGTCACTAAAATGACTCCTTGTTTTGCAAATTGATCCCCAAAATTGGTTGGTTCAGCGCCACTTCCTCCTACAAAGCCACCCCCATGAATCCATACCATCACAGGCAAGTTAGATGAAGACATTACATTGGCTGGCTTCCATACATTCAAATATAAACAATCTTCTGCCGAATTTTTAGTAATTGTTCCAGGTGTTTCTCCCCATCCAGCTTGAGCACAATTAGGCCCAAATTCTGTTGCATTTCTCATTCCTTGCCAAGGAACAACTCCTTGTGGTGGTCTCCATCGGTATTCCCCCACAGGTGGAGCTGCGAATGGTATACCTTTAAATACACTAACTGTATCATTGGATATTCCCTTCAACCATCCTGAGTTTATTTTGACAGTAGGTTCTTTAATATTTTGGGCTTGACCATTCAGAACGATTGTTAAGGTCGCAAATGATAATAAGATGGAAATTGTAAGAAAAAGTATATGGCGCATATTCTGTTTTTTTAATGTTCTAAACCATGCGTATCCCTGACACTACTGAAAGTAAGGTCTAATAGTTGGATGCCACTATCTTGTTTTTGATATACTTCTGTCACTGTAAACTGTGTGGTAACGTCTTCACCTCTTACATTGGCCGTAAGAGTGATTCTATTCCATACTATAAAGGTTT
>CAZGMB010000028.1:0-7500 GCA_964526715.1 uncultured Aureispira sp.
AAGTACTTTACAAGCTTCTTCAAGTACTTCACAAGCTTCTCTAAGTACTTTACAAGCTTCTCCAAGTACTTTACAAGCTTCTCCAAGTACTTTGCAAGCTTCTCCAAGTACTTTACAAGCTTCTCCAAGTACTTTGCACGCTTCTTCAAGTACTCCGCCAGCTTCTATAAGCAACAAAAAATCTTTGTTAGGAATTATAAACTTGTTAAGGTTAAATGGCAAATTATGGTGTTTATTAGTTAGACCCGATATGCAATCTTCTATCTGATCAGTTTTTGTGGTATCGGCCTAAATCTGCATTTGGGGTTTCGGATGTGCTTATTACCAGACCTTATAGGTTAAGGTCTCCATTTCGATGCAATAAGGTGGTTGGATAAAGAATTGGAACGACAGGGATTGAAATTCGTCCGCTATGCCGATGATTTTAGTATCTATGTGAAGTCAAAAGCTGAAGATAAAACGATAGGGAACAAAGTATATTTGTACCTAAGAGATAAGTTGAAGCTAACGATTAACAGAGATAAGAGTGGCATCCGCCGCCCATCCCACTTTGAAATATTGGGTTTCAGATACACATCTACCTACATCAAAGGTGACAAAGGTAAATATCAATTGATAGTAGGAGAGAAAGCATGGACCCGCTTGCAACAAAGTCTAAAATCGATCACTAGAAAGACATCCCCTATAAGCCTAGCAGAACGGATTACGAAAATTAACGAAATCCAATTAGGTTGGCTTAACTACTTCCGTGGAGCAAGCATTTACAGCAAGCTCAAAACGATGGACGGATGGTTACGTAACAGACTGCGATATTGCATATGGCACGACTATGACTGAGCGATCCCAGAGGGTGAAGTATAGCAGTGCTTCAAGTGAAGGAACCTCGAAAGCGGGTGGGTGGGGCCGAAAGGAAAAGGAAAAACCTATTCCGATTAGGTGTAAACCAAGGCGATGCGTATACATGGAATGACTGACCGATCCTGCAAGGTCGATGCCCATTCGTGGCATCGAAGGGAAGAAACCGGAACGGGTGGGAAGGCAAAAAAGGCGTCACGCTAAAGCTCATGCTAAAGCATGATAGGCAGTGATAAAGTATGGACAGTAGCTCAAAGCCCAATTTTGATAACAACTATTACACTGCATCGCCTAAAGAAACGGGGCTATCAATCACTTTTGGAAATGTACTTTAAACTGAACCCATCAGTTTGCGAACTGAGATTGAATGGTGCTATGAAATAGCATCTGAGTGAACGATTTCACTCTGAAATGAAGGAACTGCAAACAACGGCTTGCAGCTAGATGAAATTAAATTGTGAAAACTGATGAGAGGCTCTCCCCATCAGTCTCGGTTGGTGGGGCCGTCTACTCGATTATCATCGGTTCTTTTTACTGAAAACATCATAACTGATTCCCAATGAAATCCCATAATCTGAATTATCTATTCCTCTTAAATGTACGGAATTAAAAGATTCTTTTATAGGGTAATAATGAAAATTCATATACAAATTTAATAGTGAAAAATTATATCCAATTAATATATTTGAATTGGGAAGTATATACCTCGTTAAACTTTCCTCTACCATCATGCTTTTATATAATCCTATTACTCTGGAGTTTAGTTTGTGGTAAAATCCACCACCTATTCCTATCTGAAATTGTTTGGTTAAATTATAAAGGATACTAATATTGAGCATCAAATCCTGATTTACGAATTTAGCTCCTAAATATTCTGGGTTGAATGTTAGTTCTCTAGTTAGCACATGGTTGTTTCTGAAAATATATCCAATTCTTGTTTGCATAAATAATAATTTATTTAATTTCAATTCTCCAGTCATTGCGATTGCAAGCTCTATTTTATTATTTTTTAAATCAGAGTTCCATCCATGTAAAGTATATGGTCTGTAATTAAAGCCTATCTCAGGGGATACATTTACTTGTGATATTAAATGGTAATACATCAAAAAAAGTATTACTGTAAAAATTATTTTAATTCTCATTTACATATTATTAAGGAGGTAATCCTTTAAGGCGTTTCAGGAAAATCTCCCGTTATTACAACTGATTCCAAATATCCACTTATGAGTTACAGTTTTACTATCTCTTAGGCTTAGCGTTTTGTTTTCAATCGATGATAACAATCGAATATACGCCAAATTGCGTATATCCCGAATATAAGAATACGCCTTAAAATATTGATTTACAATGTATAATACAACATAACGACAAACATAAAGTTTGTTAATGCGATTCGTTATTTAAACGCTTATGATACTTTTATACACGAAAACTGATTAGATCATCTTGCCTTTCACCACTACGCATCATCCAATTAATTTCATTTTGTTAGAGCAAAATTAAACTATTTATTTTAAAAATGTAGCAGGTAGGTTTGATATTTCAAAATATTTTGATACATTTTATGATTAAGAATAAGCCCATGATTATAATCAAAATTTCATCTCTTTAATTTTATTCTGCCCCCAAACGGAGCAACAAATAATATTTGGAGTATTATACCATCCTATAGGGAGCTAGTCATAAAATTTGCTGGACGGTTAGTTCCGCAAAGTTTCAAGGTTTTACAATATCAAAATCTTAAGCTCCATTCTGGGCGGCCTTACCATACACTTTTGGGGATAGTATCCCGTCAGGGTGCCCTAAAAATAGCTTTGTAAAATCCACCTCCCTTACGGAACATCAAAAAAAAGCATTATTTTTCCTATCTCCTTTGGGGAGATTAAAATTTTAGACTTTTTTTGATGTCCTCCGCTGCGGACTCGGTATTTACGGGGCTAAGCAGCGATTTTGCCCCCGAAAAGTCACATTTTAGGTATATTTTGAGTGTAAATTACATCATTTACGACCCATTTGGGGGCAATTTTGGTGCCTTTTAGATGATTAAATGACGATACCGAATATTATTTGGGGAAATGCAAGTACATTCTTTATTTACACTATTGGGTGGTAGAGCGAAAGCCGAAGTCCTGCTGGCTGAGCGATAGTCGAAGCCACGATTGGAACTTTGTGATTTCGACTTCGCTCAATCACCAAGGCACAACCATGTAGCCTACCGTAGAGTGATTTCGACTTCGCTCAATCACCAAGACGCCTACTGTAAGCCAAATAGATTTCCAAAAGATTTGCACCTTCAAGTACTTGACAAGCTTCTTCAAGTACTTGACAAGCTTCTCCAAGTACTTTGCAAGCTTCTTCAAGTACTCCGCGAGCTTCTTCAGATACCTCACTAGCTTCTATAAGCAACAAAAAATCTTTGTTAGGAATTATAAACTTGTTAAGGTTAAATGGCAAATTATGGTGTTTATTAGTTAGACCCGATATGCAATCTTCTATCTGATCAGTTTTTGTGGTATCGGCCCAAATCCGCACTTGTAGTTTCGGCTGTGCTTAATACCAGACCTTATAGGTTTCCAAAACCTATCATGGTCTCCACTTCGATGCCATATGGTGATTTCGACTACGCTCAACCACCGAAACTACTGTCAATTTTCAATCAAGCTCACCATCACCACCATTCTCCACCATCTCCACTTTCTCTACCTTAACCTTAATCTAAATCTCAACCATTGTCCACTTTCTCAACCTTAATCTTAACCTGAACCTTAATCTAAATCTCAATCTTAACCTTAACATCAACCTTTCTTCATCGCCCCATCATCACTGATCATCATTATATTCCCCTTCACCGGTAAGGCTACTCCATCTTCAAAAACTTTGGTAAAAACATCTTTAAAATATAGGTTGGCTAGTACGATTTCGTGTGTTTTAAGGGCCAAGTGGTTAAACAACACCACTCCATTTTCGCTGAGTAGTTCCTTGAGTATTTCTACAAAATCTCGGGTCAGAAATTTATCGGGAATATGCACGTCTAAAAATATGTCTACACAGATCATATCGTAAGTGTCGCGGCACTGCATGACATATTGCCAAGCATCAGCTTGGATGATTTCGATATTGGACTGTAAGTCAGGTGTACCGTATTTAGCAGCTAAGTATATGATTGCATCATCTATTTCTACACCGGTATAGTTGTACGTTTTATGAAATTTTTTTTCTAGGATGAAAGGGATACTACCTAATCCAAAGCCTAGAATGAGTACGTTTTCTATGGGGCGTTCGTCTAGTTTGATGACGGCAAAGCTATCTCTAAAATTGGTATATTTGTCTTCGTAAGAGTAGATTGCATTGGGTGTGCATAATTGGTACCTTCCCTTGCTAAGGACCACGTGTAGCTCTTCATTATAGTCTGAATTCACTGTCTCGATGTGCACGTCTTGGATATAACTCCACCATTTTTTTAAAAAAGGTTTTTTCATTGGTTTAAGTTTTTGCAGGGCACTCGTTGAGCACGCCCAATATGATTTGTATCCCTTTCACGATCTCATCCTCGCTGATGATCAGCGGGGGTGCAATTCTGAAAGATGCTTGATTAAACAGGAAATAGTCGGTCAGTAGCCCACGATCTCTACAGGTATCTATCACGTGCGACAAGAGGTCGGGCCGCGTGAGTTCTACGCCCATCATCAGCCCGGAAGAGCGCACTTCCTTGATCAGCGGATGCACCAATAGGTTTCTGATCAAAGCTTCTTTTGCGAGCACCAAAGGTATGATATTTTCACTCATCATGATGTTTAAGGTAGCTAAGGCAGCGGCTACACACACCGGATGACCTCCAAAAGTGGTGATGTGGCCCAAGGATGGATTTTTGGTAAAATGAGACATCAATCTTCGTGCAGCTACAAATGCGCCGATAGGCATACCACCACCCATGCCTTTGGCGATGAGTAAGATATCCGGAGTGATGCCGTATTTTTGATGGGCAAACATATGACCTGTTCTGCCAAAGCCCGTTTGTATTTCGTCCAATATCAGGAGCGTTCCGGTCTGATCACAACGTTGTCTTACTTTTTGAAGATAGTCATTTTCGGGTACGATGATACCGCCTTCCGCCTGCACGGGTTCTAGCACGATACAAGCGGTTTTGGTGGTGATTTTATCCAAGTCTGCTTCATTATTGAACGCAATGTGTCGAACACCCGGTAATGTGGGAAAAAAATGGCGGGTAAAGTCATAGTCACTTCTAAGGCTTTCAGCCCCAATGGTACTACCGTGGTAGGCACCTGCACAAGAGATGATCTCGATGCGGCCTGTAGCTTTTCGAGCTAGTTTGATGGCACCTTCCACAGCTTCGGCACCGCTATTGACAAAATATACCGCATCCAAACCATTGTTCAGTACCGAAGATAGTAAGGTGGCGTAGGCTACTTGGGGTACTTGTATGTGTTCGCCATAGACCATCGTGTGCATATAAGTCGCCACTTGTTGCTGTACTGCCGCTACCACTTCCGGGTGACAATGACCTAAAGAAGACACGGCAATGCCTGAGTCAAAGTCTAAATATGCCTTCCCATCCACATCATAAATGTACACTCCCGAAGCGCTTTCTACTTCTATGATCATCGGCATTTCACTGGTTTGGGCCACGTGGTCCAAAAACAATCTTCGGTAAGCTGACATAATTTATTTTACTTTTCGTCGCAAAGTTCAGCAAATTCTACTAATTTTTTTCATTTTGACATTCATGGTTTCACATCATGGGATAATTTTCTTTATTTCTGAACTTGAGTTTTAGATCCGTGTATTTTGATTTTTGTTGTTGGCAGTCAAAAATGAAAACATGCTCCGGATGCGTCATTATGGAAAAGTTGAGCTGTAGAAAATTTTTAACGATGTCCAAAGTCAAAGCATTGTGGGCTATGATCAATCGGTCTCCTGACCGGTTTGGAAAACACGCTATCCATAAGTTGAGGGACCTTGTTATTTAGCGTGTCTATCTGATGCTGCATCCGTGTTTAATTAAAAAGTGTATTTTGCTTTATGTTTTTGGCATTAAATTGATAACTTTGTCCTGACTCATCATCACACAAAAAATGATCCGTAGAAAATTTTTAAAAAATACCGTCAAAGGGCTTCCTATAGTCATCCTTCCATCATGGTTGGCCTCTTGTGATACTGCCGGCCCTGCTACAGGCAAATCGGTGATCGTCATCGGAGCGGGTATTTCGGGACTTGCTGCTGCCGTCAAACTGCAGGCTGAGGGATACCAAGTTACGGTATTGGAAGCACAAGATAGGGTAGGTGGCCGATTGAGAACCAACCGAAGTCTTGGCTTCGCATTTGATGAAGGGGCGAGTTGGATTCATGGAGTTGATGGCAATCCTATCACGGATTTGGCATCAAAGGCAGGTATGAATCTTTTTGAAACGCCCGACGAGTACAGTGCTTATGATATCGGAGGTAAAGTCATCGATTCGGACCGTTTATCAGATACCATTGATGCTTATGATCAACTGGTGCAAACACTGCAAACCAAAGGAAATAAAAACGCTAGTTTTGAAGCCGTATTCGACACACATTATCCGCAGTACGTGGGAGACCGCTTGTGGAGGTTTTTGCTTTCTACTTTTATGACATTTGACACCGGTGACCTAGATAAGTTGTCATCGACCTTATATGACGAAGGAGAGGTATTTGATGGCGCCGAAAAAATAGTCACCAACGGATACGACACGATAGCACAACACCTATCCAAAGGACTCCAAATCGTTTTAAATGAAAGGGTTACTAAAATAGATTACAGTGGCACCAAAGTGCAAGTGACCCACCATACATCGGTATCGGAGGCTGATTATGTCATCGTCACGGTTCCTTTGGGCGTACTTAAGGCTCAGAAAATAGTGTTTCAGCCTGAGCTACCACAAAGCAAACAAGAAGCTATAGCCAAGGTGGGCATGAATTGTGTTAATAAGTTTTTACTCACGTGGGATACTTCATTTTGGGACGAAACCCAATATATTGTATACACACCGGAAGAAAAAGATAAATTTAACTATTTTGTCAATCTTAAAAAGATCCAACCTGGGGTCAATGCCTTGATGACATTTGCCTATGCGGATTATGCTCGTGCCACCGAGAATATGTCTGATGACCAAATCATCAATGAAATCATGGTTCATCTTCAAGATATCTATGGTCAAAACATTCCCAAACCCAAAGCCATGCTCAGAACAAAATGGCAAAGCAATGAAAATACATTCGGGGCCTATGCTTACACCGCGGTAGGTACTGAAATGCATCATTTTGATGATCTAGCAGCAGCAGTAGAAGATAAATTATTTTTTGCGGGAGAACATACGAGTATAGCATATTTTTCTACCGTTCATGGTGCCTATCTCAGCGGCATCAGAGAAGCGGATAAGATTTTGAGCTTGTAATAGTAAGACCAAATCTCCAGGCATGGCAAAGGAACCGATGTCCGATAAGCTTTAGCAGCGAGGTACGCAGTAAACGTCCACGCTAAGCTTGTATTAGTCCAACCGTCTCGTTTGAGTTGTGAACTAAGTATTGAATGATGAAAGATTTTCATGTGACATCAACAATACAAAGAAACATCTAGACATTTCAAAGGAACAGTTGATAAGC
>CAZGMB010000028.1:7600-60268 GCA_964526715.1 uncultured Aureispira sp.
TTTAGCGTCCACGCTAAGCTTGTATTAGTCCAAACGTCTCGTTTGAGTTGAGAACAAAGTGTTGAATGATGAACAGATTTCAACATTGCAAAGGAACGTCACGACATTGCAAAGGAACAGTTGATAAGCTTTAGCGTCCACGCTAAGCTTGTATTAGTCCAAACGTCTCGTTTGAGTTGAGAACTAACTGTTGAATGATGAACAGATTTTCATGTGACATCAACATTGCAAAGAAACGTCATGACATTGCAAAGGAACGTCTAGGCATTGCAAAGGAACGTCTAGGCATTGCAAAGGAACGTCATGACATTGCAAAGGAACGTCATGACATTGCAAAGAAACGTCAAGGCATTGCAAAGGAACGTCTAGGCATTGCAAAGGAACGTCTAGACATTGCAAAGGAACGTCACGACATTGCAAAGGAACGTCAAGACATTGCAAAGGAACGTCTAGGCGTTGCAAAGGAACGTCAAGGCATTGCAAAGGAAGGTCATGACATTGCAAAGGAACGTCTAGGCATTGCAAAGGAACATCATGACATTGCAAAGGAACGTCTAGGCATTGCAAAGAAACGACATGTCAAGGGAAGTCTAGGTTTTCCAAAGGAACCGATGTCCAAAGTCTTTTTCTGATACAGGGCAGATAAATCCGACTTTGAGACTTTTATATAAAGGTCCAATATTGATTTTTTTTATGAAATCGACCACTTGGTCTATGGGCAATATGAATTGACAGAAGATGAGATTAGAATTATGTAAGTGAAGTGAGAGATGGGTTGAATAAAAAAATACTGCATTTCTGTAAAAGAATTATATTTGCGAATAAATTTATATTTTATGAAAGATTTTTATTCACCACTGCGATATCCTGGAGGAAAAGGGAAGGTGGTGAATTCTATAAAAAAAATCATCGATGCAAATAACTTAAATGGGTTAGAGTATGCCGAACCCTTTGCAGGTGGCGCTTCTGTTGCCTTAAGTTTGTTATTAGATGGGTATAGCCAAAACATTTACATAAACGATAAAGATAGAGCGATTTATGCTTTCTGGTTTAGCATAATCAACCATAAGGATGAGTTCGTGGACATGATATCAAGTATTCCAATTAATATGGACTCTTGGTATGCACAAAAACAGATTTTTGAGCAACATGATTCCAGCCTTTTTAAATTAGGATTTGCTACTTTTTTTCTAAACCGAACAAATAGGTCAGGCATACTTAAAGCAGGAGTTATCGGCGGTAAAAACCAAAATGGAAAATATTCCATCAGTGAAAGATTTCACAAAGAAAATCTTATTAAAAGAATTGAGCTCATTCATAAAGTAAAAGATAGGATTTTCCTTTTTAATTTAGATGTGATTGACTTCATAAGTGAAGTGTCAAATGTAATGACACAAAATAGCGTTATTTATCTTGATCCTCCCTATTACAATAAAGGAAAGGATTTATATATGAATCATTTTCAGCATATTGATCACATCGTATTGAAAGACTATATTGAAACACTAGATCAATATAACTGGATTGTAACGTATGATAATACACCACAAATCAACGAAATATATCAAGGTATCAAGAAAAAATTTTATAATCTTAATTATAGCTTAATTAACGCAAGCAAAGGGCAAGAAGTATTGTTTGTAAAGAAAAATTTAATAGTTCCAAGGGATAGTTTCCAAAAAATGGTAGTATGATCATAGCTAGAGTAAAAGTTACAAAATTTAGAGGATTTGAAAATCAGGAGTTTTATCCTGGTAACAATATTACCATAATTACCGGGAAAAATGGCACTCAAAAAACGACCATGTTAGGTCTGATTTCACAACCTTTCTCTATAAACAAGCAGGATACACTATCGGGGGAAGTACCATTGTGTGGTGGTAGTTACAGATCAGGTTTTAGTGAGAAATTCAGACTTTCGCCTAAGTTTGATACTGTTAAAAATCATGAATGGGAAATGGATGTCACTGGAAACGAAAATAATCCATATATTCTTGAAAGTATTTATAGAGATAAGTCGAAAGGAACTATAAGATTTTGGAAAAAAGGAAGTAGGGAAAAAGGAGATGACTACATGCCATTTCCTGTAATATATTTAAGTCTTAAAAGACTTTACCCTGTCGGCGAAGATATAGTTAACGAAGATAAAAGCAAAGAGCTAGATGAAAATGAAAAAAGATTATTTAGAGATTGGCATAAAGATCTTTTAAATATACAGTATGATCTAAAAGACCCCACACTTATTTCCGGAAAACACAAGGACTCTGCTGGAGTTGAGGCTGAACATTATGATTGGCATATGAATTCAATAGGGCAAGATAATCTGTCAAAAATCTTGTTGGCATTGCTATCATTCAGAAGGCTAAAATTAAAATACCCGAAGGAATACAAAGGTGGAATACTTGCAATCGACGAAGTTGACACTACATTGCACAGTTCAACCTTGATGAAATTATTCAAAATTTTAAATAAGTGTTCAAATGAATATAAAATACAAATCTTTTGTACAACCCATTCTTTACAGTTAATCGAACATGTAATGACGATTACAGACAAGCAAAAAGAATCAAAAACTGCCACAAAAAATATATGCTTAATCTATTTACAGACAGTAAATAATAAAGTAAGAATTGTACCCGAAATTACATTTGAAAGTATTAAAAACAGAATTAATGAGGAAATAAATCCCCATAATAAACCTGCAAAACTTAAAATTTATACAGAAGATAATGAAGCCATATTGTTGGCTAAGGCAATTCTAAAAACTAGAAGTCGCAATCTTGAGTTTGTAAAAATACCCTTTCCATGTACTACTTTAATTGAACTAGTATCAAAAAAAGTTCCTACATTTAATCATCGTGAAAGTATCATAATACTAGATGGGGATGTAAGAACAAATCCAAAGGAGTATGATAAAATTACAAATAGAAGGTTAAAAAATATAATTTTACTCCCCGGCAATGATTCTCCTGAACGATTATTGGCAAAATATCTATATGAACTTGATGATGACAATGAATTGTGGCAAAAAATAAACAAAGATTATAATAAAGATTTTTGTTTTAAAGATCACAAGATTGAAAAAATCATAGCTGATAGAGAAATTGCAAAAGCTTGGTTTAATGCTCAACTTGTAGCTTGGAATTCATTATCTAAAGTAGTCAATGAGTGGATAAAAGAAAACAAAATAGCCTGCGACGAATTTATCAACGCATTTGATATTAAGATAAAAGGTCTATAAATACCATAAATGATATAAGGCATTATCAAAAAAAATTAATAAATTATAAATTTATGATATTTCAGTATTCATGATCATGGTAGACAATGAAAATTCAAAAATTGTATTCAATGTTCAGACTCCCTTAACAGAACCTTTATTAAATATGGCAGATTATTTTTGCTGGGCAGTACAAAGAGTGTTCGAGAGAGGAGAGACCAGGTATTATGACTTTATCAATGACAAAATATCGCTAGTCGTGGATATTTACGATACAGATAATTATTCAGGAAATAGAAATTACTACAATAAAAACAATAAACTCAGTAATTCTAATATCATAAAATGAAAAAAGCCCATAATTACACTAGAAAGGATACCCTTCCACGACATGGAGTCGACATTCATGTAACACAGGCATCACAAAGATACGACATTTTATATAAAAAGTGTTACTTTAGTTATAGATAAAATAAAAACAAAATAACCTTAAGATAAGATTGAACAAATTAACAGTCAGGGCACAAGTTACAAACTTGCGCCAGCTGGGGAAGCATACTATTTTTGTTGAAAATGATGAAGTTGATAAACCACTTAGTACATCTTCTTACCTTGGTTTACATAAAGAAAATGACTTTAGTGCACCAGTTCAGTTTGATTTTGTTGATGAAAATGCCCTTAGTGCACCAGTTCCCGACGATTTTGATCCTAATCTAGACCTTAGTGCACCAGTTCAGTCTGATTTTGTTGATTAAAATGCCCTTAGTGCACCAGTTTCCAACGATTTTGATCCTGATATTGACCTTAGTACACCAGTTAATGAATCTTTAGTGCACCAGTTACCAGATGGTTCAAATAAAAAAAGAATAAAGACATGGTAAAACAAAAGGATATAGAAACCAATGACCTTGTTCATCTAAAGATAATCTCTGAAGTAAGGTGCTACTGTATGTTCGAGCATTTTTATAATACCATACTTTTTGAGGCTTTTAAATGTCACTTTATTCTCCAATAGTGTAGGTTTTAAAGGGTTGATTACAGGTGAACCTGATTTGCTTTTTGTCTCCATGTAGTAGGCCATAGCAGCTTCAAATACTTGTTTGTCATGGATTTCTACCATGACTTCCGTATTGATATTGGCAGAAAGCATATCCATATTAAAACTGCCTATGTACACCGTTTCATCATCAAATAGCATCATTTTTGTATGCAAATACTCATCTTCTGCGACATACTCTTTAATTTGAAAACCCATTTTTAGCAATTGGTCTCTTTCTTTGAAGTACACCGGTAAGACCAGCCATGAGTCTGAGGTCATCATTGAATTGGTCAATATTTCTACCCTCACACCTTTGGAAATGGCCGTTTTCAGAGCACTAAAAATACTGTCCTGTAAGATCACATACGGAGATTCTATCAAAATTTGATTTTGGGCTTTGAGAATGAGTGAAATCAACCTTTCTGTGGTGTGTTTTTCGGTGTACTTATAACTGTGTGGTCGGTCCATAAAAATATCAACATGTGCCACATTTAAAAAACGGATATGGTCTAGAGTTGATTTTATAGCACTTACGCTCAAAAAAGGCATTTCTTTAAGGTCAGTCAGGTATTTTTTAACAACTTTAATATTTTTCTTTTCATCCAAAATTTTGGCATGTGTGATTTCGTCCAATAATGCACTAAACCATAAATCTTCAAACCGTTGACTGGCTTCTTTTCCGCATCTTCCTGCAATAAATATTTCTCTGTCTCTGAAGTTGGTTTGTTCGCCAACGTAAAAATAAGAGTTGACAATATTTCTTCCTCCCACTATGGATTTTAGCCGATCCGCAACAATGATTTTCGCATGCATGCGCTGAATATTATCGAGCTTTTTATTCATGGCAAAGGTATTGAATTCTTTGATTCTGATTCCTTTTCCGATCATATAGGCCAATAGGGTTTTTGGAATGTGATTGTTAAGATCATCTACGATCAGCCTCACTTGAACACCTCTATCTGAAGCTAATATTAACTCCCGGATCACCTGCGAAGATGCTTCGTCGTTTCCATAAATATAGGTGGCCATATCTAAGGTTTTTTGGGCATTCCTGATCATATCAATACGTATTTGCAAAGAAATACGTGGATCATCCAAAAGAGCTACTTTATTTTGTGCTAATGTCAATTTTGTGAAAAGTAACATCCAGCCTGTGATAAATATCCAATTTTTCAAGATGAGGAGTTATATGTTTTTATTTTTTTGAAAGCTGCTCCTAAATGATCTATAATATCCCTGGCGATAAGACTTTCTTCGCTTTGAGTTTGTAAAGCGATATCACCAGCTAAACCATGTAAAAAGACGCCTAGAATCGCTGTTTGGTGTGGCTCATATCCTTGGGCTAATAGTCCGGTCAAAATACCTGTAAGAACATCTCCTGATCCAGCTGTGGCCATACCATTATTTCCAGTACTATTAATGTATTGGGTTCCGTCAGGTAAAAAAATACGGGTAAATGCTCCTTTTAAAACTACAATAATACCCCATTGTAGCGCCACATCTTTAGCTTTTGCAAACATTTCAACCTCATTTTCATACGGGCCAACCCAGCGTTCCAATTCTTTTGGATGTGGTGTGATGATGCTATTTTTGGGGATTTTGAATTTTAAGTCTTTAGATTTACTGATTATATTTAGTGCATCCGCATCCAAGACCATGGGTATATCGCAATTGTCCAGTAATCTTTCTAAGGTATCCGCAGCTGATGCATTTGTACTCAACCCAGGGCCTACTCCTACAGCCGTATATTTATTTAATTCTGGGGCATTTTCCTTTAGTTTTTTCTTATGGATTAGTATCAGAGCTTCGGGTACTGCATTTTGCATTATTGAAATGCCGTCTTGAGGAACTATGGCCGTGACCAATCCTACTCCTGATCTCATACAGGCATAGGTACTTAGAACAGCAGCACCCATCATCCCTTGACTTCCTGCAATCAATGCAGCATGTCCAAAGGTACCTTTATGGCTATGTTTAGATCTTATCTTTAGTATTGAAAATACCATTTTAAAATCTATTAAATTAAAACAGGAAGGTATAGCATCATGATAGGAAGGATGGAGGCCAATATCACCAATCACCCATTTTGGACAATATCTTTCATTATCTTTAAAGAAAAAGGAGAGTTTAGGAATCTGAAATGTAAATATGATATCCGGAGTTATGGTTGGCCCCATAAATACACCATCTGCCGGTAATCCTGAAGGAAGATCCACAGCTACGATAGTATTTTCAAGTTCGTTTAGATATGCTATAATTTCAGCTAGCGGTCCAGTTATTTTTCGACTTGTGCCCAAACCTAATATGGCGTCGATTATAACCGATTTCTCATTTACTACGGGAAGTGATCCTTGTAAATAATGGATAGCTACGTCTCCTAGTTTTTCTAGACGAGTGAGGTTTATTGAAAAATCAGGGCTATTTTGTTCTGTAAGTTTTATTATAAATACTTGTACATCATACAGTTTATTTCTTAGCATTCTTGCAATGGCCAATCCATCACCACCATTATTTCCATTCCCACAAAATATGACGACTGGCTTTTGCGGATTGGGAAATGTTTCAATATACCATTGAGTAAACGACAAAGAAGCTCTTTCCATCAGGTCAATAGAAGAAATGGGCTCAATAGCCATGGTGTATTGATCCCATTCTTTTATTTGTTGAGCAGTAAGAAGCTTCACGCCTGTTTATTCACATTTCTCACTATGATGGAATACGTGTTTTTCAACTCTGCTCCATCCCATATCTTTGATAAAAGTCTTTTTTAATTCTGGACAATCACCATATAAGTTTTCAAACTCTTCATCGTAATTTTTCTTATGCATTCTAAAGGCAACATTATCACCTTTTTTGAAATAATAAGATTTCGCATCGCCTCCAGCTACAGTAATCCCTCCAAAACCAATAGAGGCAGTCTCGCCTGCAAGTGGATCAAAATAAACTTTGATATTTCTTGCAAATCCAGGATTCAATAATTGTAGCAATAGTGTCATTTGCTTTTTTTTGATCATGACATTTACCGTTTCAAAGTAGACATATCCTTCTTTAATGTGACTAGCATGTGCGCTTTTATCATCATCCCATTTAGTAGCATTTGAAAGTAACCTGTCAGCTCTAGCAAGTTTGTCAAATCCACTGGGTGCGATATACATATGTTTGACTTCTTCTGGCTTTAGTTTGATTTTTTTCTTTTCGGCATCGATAATGGTAATTTCTTCAATTAACCCTTTTTTTCTATCAATATCATCAATAAATCCGATTAACTCTTTTCCATCTTGAAGCGTAATGTAAGACTCTTTTTTACTTGAAAAAGTAAAAGCGCCATCAAGGAAATCCTGTGCAACTAAAATATTGGTTACACTTAAAAATAAGATGAATAAAAAACTGTTTTTCATAATATAAAATATTTAATTGGTTACGTTTATAACAACAAAGATGGTACAATATACTCAAATTTTAAAGAAAAAGTACTATTCTTTGGGTATAAGAATTTAATCTTCATCAAATTCGTCATCAAAATACATTTCTTTAAAGTCGTCAATTTCTCTCCTATCTTTTTTTGTGGGTCGTCCTTCTCCACGATCTCGATATTCTGCACCAGATTTACCCACAAACCAGTCCTTGTATTTATTGAGTTCTTCTTGTGGTGTGAGATCAGTAAAGCATGGCGCTGCAAGTAGGGCAGAAACTCTTTTTTCTAAAAGTTGCTCCACTTTGAAGATAAGATTAAAGCCGTTTTTTTTGACTTCTACGGTTTCACCAGCTGTCAAAAGATAAGATGGTTTCAAAGATACTCCTTTGAGTTTGATCTTACCTGCTTTACAAGCATCAGTTGCCATGGTTCGGGACTTAAAAATGCGCACCGACCATAACCATTTATCCACCCTAACTTTTTTTAAATCAGCCATTGGTTTTTTCGAGAATTGGCAATTGTGGATTCATAGCTTCCAACGTTTCCAAAACCACTTTAGATATAAAATAGTTTCTGTACCATCGACTATCACAAGGTGCTATATGCCATGGTGTAGTACTTTCATTAATGGCGTATTCGTAACAATCCATATACGCTGCCCAATGTTTTCTTTCATCCCAGTCTGATGCTTTATGTTTCCAGTTTTTGGCAGGGTCATCTATACGTTCCTGAAGTTTTTCTTTCTGCCGATCTTCTGAAATATGCATGTAGAATTTAAGCACTTTGGTATTGTTGTCTTGGGCTATGAATTCTTCAAAAGCATTGATGGCCTTCATTCTCATCGCTACTCTGTCTTCAGAAATCCATTTATGGACTCGTTGTATGAGTATATCTTCATAATGTGATCTATTGAATACCATAATATTCCCTTTTCTGGGTGTCTTTTGGTGTATTCTCCATAAAAAATCATGGGCAAACTCTTCTTCAGTAGGTTTTTTAAAAGCATATGTATCTATTCCTGTAGGATTACAATCAGCAAAAACCGTTTTTACGGTACCATCTTTGCCGCTGGCATCCATACCTTGTAATATGACCAAAAGGCTTTGTTTGCCTTCGGCGTACATTTTATGTTGCAACTCACCTATTTTGATCACCATTTCTATGGTCTTAGCTTCAATTTTCTTTTTCTTGAGGTCGTCAGGTGGTGTGGTAGGTATTTTAGATAATTTTATGGACATATTTAAATATTTTAGTGATTTAGTTATCTTGATATTGATCGAGTGATCAAGTGATCGCGTGAGAATATCATCTCATTTTATTGCGTTTTACCATGTAATTTTGCAATACAGGTACAAACCCTTCGTTGATGTCAGCTTCTACAAATTCTATTTTATACTGAAGGCATTTCATTTTTAATTCTTCCTTATAAGTTCTTACTTTCTCTATATAGAGATCTTTAACCTGATGATGCTGAAGTTTGATTTCTTCACCTGACTCCATATCTACAAAAAGGTATGGACGGTTTTCGTATTCAAAATCCAATTCATGCTTTTTGTCAGTAACATGAAATAGTACTACTTCATGCTTGGCATACTTAAGGTGTTGAAGTGCTGCAAACAGGTCTTCATTGGACTCACCACCGTCAAACATATCACTAAATATAACGACTAGCGATCTTCTGTGAATGTTTTCAGCCAGTTGATGCAATGATTTTGCAGTAGCGGTCTGCTTCTGAGATGTTTGATCTTGTATCAATTTGTCCAAATAAGTAAGCAAAAGTCTGTAATGCGAAGTAGCAGAACGGCATTTGGTATGTATCCTGACTTCATTATCAAAAATACTCAACCCAAAGGCATCTCTTTGCTTTTTTAACAAATTCATGATGGAAGCTGCTGCCAATGCTGAAAATTGAAGTTTATTCAAACCTTTGCCGTCAGTTTTCTCCGGAAAATACATCGATGATGACGTATCTATGATGATCTGACAACGAAGATTAGTTTCTTCTTCAAACTTTTTAGTAAACATCTTGTCTGACCTCGCATATACTTTCCAGTCTATATCTTTGGTGGATTCACCTTGATTGTAAAGTCTGTGCTCGGCAAACTCCACAGAGAAACCATGGAACGGACTCTTGTGTAAACCAATTATAAAACCTTCCACTACTTGTTTTGCTAGCAGCTCTATGTTTTCAATTTGTCTGACATCAAAATGATCAAAAAAACTCATTAGGTTATTTTTTGGTTAAAATAAATAAATTTTCAGAAGTAATCAGTTTTAAATCAAGGAAAGTGTATCCATTAAAACTAAATTATTCTAGAGAAAAAACTTATTTTATAGGTATATTTGATATATAATCACAAAAATAAAAAAACTTCTGCATCTACCAAGAGACCAGAAGTTTGTTTTATTAGGTTTCAGCCTTGTTTAACTAAAGTTCAATTATAAATGAGCTGCTATTTTCGCTTCAAGTGCAGCTTTTGTAGTAACGCCTACTTGTTTGTCTACTACTTCACCATCTTTTATAATCAAAATAGTGGGAATACTTCTGATACCATATTTCAATGATATTTCAGGATTTTCGTCCACATTTACTTTTCCTATGTTAGCTTTACCTTCATAAGAAGCCGCTAAATCGTCTATGATTGGTCCTATAAGTCTGCATGGTCCACACCATTCAGCCCAAAAGTCAACAACTGAAACACCGCCAGATAATGCTGATTCCTGAAAGTTGCTGTCTGTAAATTGCAATGCCATTTTATAAAATTGTTTTTTTTAAATAAATAATTATTACTGCCAACTAAACGTAAGCCTATCAAGAAAAGTTTTTACAATACTACAAAAAAGTCTTAATGTTTTGTGAAAGTTTATTTCACTTTACAAGTATTGATACCTATCAAAGAGTAAAGTGGACAGAAATTGATTAAACTGGTCAAAGCAAAAATCACCGCAACCAATCCAAGTACAATCGCCAAAGTACCACTAATGATGTCTAGAAAATATAAAACGGCTATCACAGCCGCTATGCTTAATCTGATGAGTTTGTCAGTACTACCCATGTTCTTTGTCATGATCGTATATGTTTTAATGATTAAAAAAGGTGTTATCAATATTGATGCAAAGATAGGGTGTTATCTTTTGCTTTTTTGATGACCTTAATCATTTCGTTTTTACAACGATATAGCGCCCACTCCAAGTGAAGATATCCTTCTGATGGAAATGTTCATAACAGTAAGCTGCATGTATAATTTTATAAGAACGACGAGATAGCGTTTTTAAGCAATCATGATCCTTTTTGTGGTCTGAATGGATTTGCCCAATAAATCAAAGGACTCACTTTTTTGGTTTGTATCCAAATCTTTCCACTTCCTCTGAACTTGGCAACGAGTCCTTCACCAGATAAAAATAAGGATTTGTAACCTCCTACTTTAGTAATATCGTACTCTAGGCCTTCAGTAAATCCTACAATATTTCCGGTATCTACAATGTATCCATCATTTACATCCAACTCTATGATGGCTCCATAACTATTGAAAAACAAATCACCTGTGCCACTGCACTTGATGAGAAAGAGACCTTCTCCAGAGAAAAAACCTTTCATCAGGCCTTGAAATTTCGTTTCTACCACTACATTGACTCCTGATGCTAAGTAAGCTGAATTTTGCAAGTACACTACTTGACCACCATCTAGATGCAAGTGCTTAATATCACCAGGCATTGAAGGCGCTATACCTATACGACCAGAACCATTGCGCGCTGTAAATTCATTGATAAATATAGATTCACCACTTAGAAATCTTGAAAGTCCTCCTTTCATTTTTGTTTTCATTTCTAAGTTGGTATCCATAGTCGCCATAGAAGACGCTTCTACTTTTAGAGTTTCGTTTTGAGGTAGTTTTACTTCTACGAAAGCATAGTCGGGAGCTCCTTCTATGGTATATTCAAATTTGTGATGTTCCATAATATCTTAATTGTATGTTGGATTTAAAATTTGCTGATTATTTTTTTATGGCTTTCAAATGTGGTGTAATTTGTTGGCCGAAAGTGTTAGATGAGTGCGATTGGCACCAAATCCTTCCTTTACCTTTAAAGAGGCAAACGATACCTTCACCACCTAAGATGGAAGACATCCAACTGCTGCCTGCTTTGCTTAATGTGAAATTCAGTCCTTCTTCATAGGCTACGATATGTCCAGTGTCGATGATATATTCACCATCAATATCTATAGGATAAATCACGCCGAAAGCATTGATAATCGCATTACCATGACCACTGAGTTCAATCCAAAATAAACTCTCTCCAGAAAGTAAGTTTTTTGCACCTTGCCATCTGGTTTCCATATGTACATCAGCTGACGAAGCCACATAACTTCCTCCCTGAACAAATATCTTTTTACCGGTAAGTTCTAGATTAATCATATCACCTGGCAAACTGGTGCCTAGATAAATGGTACCGGAATGATCTTTTGCTGTAAAATGATTGAAGAAAAAGCTTTCTTGAGCAAACATTCTTTTTACACCCGAAAGCAAGCCACCACCGCCACCTTTGTTTTTTTGAGTGGTAGTTTGGATGTCCATATTTGGGCTCATGGCGATCATTGCTCCTCCTTCGGCAGTAATTGATTCTTGAGCATCTAGGGTTATCTTTACCGCTGTAGATCCAGGTCGGTATTCAAATTCTATATTCATATTGATGGATATTATGTAGTATTAATAAATTAAAAAAATCTGTTTACCCAAGATGCAAAACCTTGTAAATTTCTGGTTTGCAACCACACTCTGCCATCTCCTTCTATTCGGGTTACTAAACCTTCACCACTGGTAAGGGATGAAATCAATCCACCTGACATTTGGATTTTTAACTTAAGTTGTGGGTCATAGGCTACTAGATGTCCTGTGTCTACGATCATTTCTCCTTTAACTTGTCTTTGTATGATACCTCCAAATGCACCAAAAAGCACTTTGCCTCTGCCAGAGACGGTGATTTTAAACAATCCTTCACCTGAAATAAAGGAAACAAAACCTGCAAATTTGGTATCTAAGGTTACTCCTGGTTCGCACGCAACAAATGCTGTGGGCTGTAGCTGTATGGTTTCGCCATTGAGCTCGTGACATATCAAGTCGCCCGGAGTAGGTTGGGTGAGGGTTAGTCTTTGTGTTTGGGTAGATTTGTTGACAAAATGATTGATAAACAGGGATTCACCCGCTGCAAATTTGCGTACTAAACCTTTTATAAAACCTCCATTTAACTTAGCTACTAGCTCAATAGCTGTGGACATAGTTGCCATGGCACCAGACTCAGTGACGATGGATTCATTAGGTTCTAAATCTACAGTAGCGTAGGCAAAAGTCGGACTTCCATTTATGATAATATTCATGAGATAGGATTTAGTTGTAATAAATTTAATGCGTAAAAATAATTTATTTATTTAATATCTTCGCAATTTGGGTTTTCATTTTTGAATAATAATTTGAACTCATCGTATTTTGGAAAGACTAAGTACTCTTTATTATTAAATTGGGACTCCAGTTCCTGTATATTATGAATTCGATTTTCATTGCTTGGGTGCGTACTGAGAAACTGTGGTATAGCAGATGTGATTTCCTGCTCGTTCTCTTCTTCTAGTTTAGCAAAAAAGCTTCTCAGACCTTTGGGATTGATGTTGGCTTTAGTAAGGTATTCAAATCCTTTAGTATCGGATTCTATTTCGTATTCTCTGGAATAAGATAGACCTTCTAAGTTGGCACCAGCACCCGTAATGATATCTGTAATAAAACTACCATCACCAACGGCCATACTGATCAATGTCCAAATACCAAATTTAGATAAAATACCTCTGGTATGGTGCTTTTCAGTAACGTGTGCAGCTTCATGTGCCGCCACCCCAAGCACTTCTTCCCATGATTCTGCCTTGGTCAGGAGTCCAGTGTTGAAAACCATAATCCCACCGGGTAAAGCAAAGGCATTGACTGTGGTGTCTTGACTGATATATGTTTTAAATGCATAACTTTGATCTATCTTTGAAGTGATGAGATTTATTTTTTCTCTGAGTATTTTCAATGCTTGGGAAGTAGAGTCTAACTCACCCATGAGAGATAACTGTGCTACATAAGATGCGCCCAACTTTTGCTCTAATGTGTAGGGTACGTTTGATGCCAATTGTTTTACAATCCAACTTCGGTTGTAGATGGCTGTAGCTAATAAGATACTAATCAATGAAAAGCCAGAAAGTAATATGATTTTTGTAGTCCTGAAGCTAGAAACAACTTTTCTTTTTTGAGATTGTAAATGTTGACTGTGGTCAAAAAAAGGATGATTTAAAATCGTTTTGTCACCAGTGCTGAGTGAATGGCTTTGTGTCTTGGACCTAATGAAAATTTGGCGATTGGCTGTACCACCATTATCTATGGTCACGTCATTCTTGTAAAGAACGATAACTTCTTCTCCTGATGTAAATGTAAGAGATGTATTGGTCAATGTAATGGTGCCAGAGATGCGTCCATCTTCATATTTTTCGCTGTAGGCTAGAGCTTTGTAATCCATGTGTAATCAATAATCATGCAAAATAACACAATCATTTTGACAATCAAGAAAAATCAAAAATAAATTTAATTTTTCCTGATTGTCAATAGTCTTCATAAAGGTCTAATGAGCATCGATGAGTAAATGTAAAAATGCGATTTTAAACACATCGGAGCGACTTTAAACTCATGTGTGAAGCTTACTTATGATAAAATTTTTCTGAGATGATTTGACCATCTTGCCATTGTTGCACTGCCACTTGCTTCATCACGATATTGGATGGAGCACCTTGGAATGTCAAGTCCATCCAACTTTCTACAGAGGTAGTGTTGCCATCAGCAGAAACGGTCACTGAATCGACGCCCATGCCATTAAAAGCAGCTACTGCATTCAGGAAGTTGATTTCATGCGCTCTGCAGGCTTCTTTACCATGTTTTAGGTTGTTTTCACCTACATCTTCCATCTGCACATCTTGGTGGTAATACTTGTCAAACGCATCTAAAAGCTGACCTTTTGCGATCATGTCATAAATGTCATTTGCTCTATCTAAATTTGTCATAATGTTATGTATTTTAAATGATTAAATTAATGTTTGTTGCAACAAATGTTTTTTGTAAAGGTTTTTGAAATGGTTAATTTATTTTGGAAAACAAATGAAACAACGAATCTGTATTATACAAATTGTTAAGCTTCAACTTTGATGACGCAAAGGTTGACCCTTCAGCTCATTTTATCATTTTTTTAGCACTGGATACTAATAATTGTTGGTATAAAAACAGGCTTGGCTAAACCAGATAACTTTTATTGATAATGCCCACGCATGGAGTGAATTATAATAGTGTTATGGCTAATTTCGTAGATTAATCTATGCTCTTTTGTAATACGTCTACTCCACAATCCTGAAAATTGGAACTTTAGTGGTTCAGGTTTTCCTAATCCTTTGTAAGGAGATTTAATGATGTCTCGAATGATGTCAGAAATTTTTTTTATGATAGTTTTGTTGTTTGTTTTTATCCAATATGCTAAGTCATCTCCAGCATCAGGTAGATATTTTATTTCCATAATTTATCTAGCTCTTCTAAAGTAATGGATTTTGCTTTTCCATTTTTTAGGTCAGCTCTACTTTTTTCCATTTTTTTTACAAATTCACTGTTGTAAGGATTGTTGTCAGGTATTAATTCAAATTTTATATTGAGTTCTTTCAAATACATCAATACTTTTTCTAAATTTTGATTATCAGTATCCACGACAATTGTGCTCATAACTTATTATTCAATTTTTATGATTTAAATAACAACTATTGATAAATTTAAGTTCGAAATCGGATACAAAAAAAAACTTAATCTATTTCTAATTGATTCATTTACCATCACACCTCACCCACACAAGAAGAGCCAGCCCCAGCCGTACATCCATAACAGTGCTGATTGAGTACAATATTGCGATTGACCAAAGTATCATAATCAAAGTCTCGGATATGTTTTTTGCCGGCGGCATGGACAGGTAAATCTAGCATTTGGTTGAAATCACAATCATACATATATCCATCCCAACTCACAGAAATTGTATTGCGACACATGAGATGTTCTACCGTAGATGGATTAAAAGCGTTGATGAGGGTTGACATGTATTCTTCATAATCGCCTGACTCAAGCAAATAATCCAGAAATCTGGCAATAGGCATATTGGTAATCGCAAAAAGATTGTTGAATACGATGTCATAATGTTGCTTGAGGTGTTTTTTAAATTCGTTTTCCAGGCTGTACTGATTGCCGGGTAAGAAAGCACCTGATGGATTATAAACCAAATCAAGAATCAGTCCGCTGCCTTCTTGTCCATATCCTATGGCATTGAGCTTGCGTAGTGCGGAGATCGAATCTTCAAATACGCCATCGCCCCTTTGAGAATCGGTCCTGTCTTTAGAAAAATAGGGTAGGGACGAAATGATATGCACTTGATTTTCTGCAAACCACATCGGCAAATCGTAGTATTTTTTATTGGCTTCTATGATGGTCAAGTTACAGCGGTCAATGACGGTTTTTCCTGCTTTGCGGCATTCTTCTACAAACCATCGGAAATGTGGATTCATCTCCGGTGCGCCACCTGTGATATCTACTGTTTTGACAGGATGGTTGCGAATAATGTCCAAGCAAATTTCCAACGTCTCGCGATCCATATTTTCCTTTTTCTTATCGGGACCCGCATCTACGTGGCAGTGTGTGCATACCTGATTGCAAAGTTTACCAATATTGATTTGGAAGATGTCGATGCCTGTAGCGGTTAATGGTTTGAAACCCAAGGGTGCAATTTTTTCGCCGAAAGGTGTAAACTTAGTATCTGCAATTTCTTTACCATTTAGAACTTTGAGTTGAAAGAAGGTATCATTGAGTGGACTTCCGGTAACAGAAAGTGATTTTTTGCGTTTTTCGATGGCCACTTTTTTGGGCGCCATCAAATCCAATGCTAAAGGTGTTCCTTGCTGATAAGCTTCCTGCTCGGGCAAAATCTCATTACTATCCCATATGCCTGTCACCAGCGTACGTGCATAGGTTTCCGGCAAATCATTTTCTACCATGAGATCATGTGCCTTTTTGAAGTCATATTGTAACCTATGAAAACTATAGGTCCATACGCCATCCACGTCATCCATCAAAATGTACCAAACGCTCTTGGTACTATCATTGGCAGGCATACCGATCACACCTGCATTGAGCCATGTTTTGCCATCGCGCTCATCTACAAAAGGAATACCACAGTGACCTGCCAATATTACATCTGCATTATTTTGAACAAAATGCCCTGCCTTAACGGTCCAGTCTGTGGACTTAAATACAAAATCTGAAATATTCTCTTCTGAACCATGCAAAACCCTGAATGTCCTGTCAGCATATGTAAAGTTTAGCTTTTGCGGCAATGTATTTAAGTAATTAAGATTTCTTTCGGTCATTTTGGAAACAGCGTAAGGAAACCACATACGCGAAAAAATATCACATCGCCCACCTTCTGTAAAATTGCATCCGCAGTCATCTTTGCCCAAGATAATATTTTCTTCTACATTGCCTTGGATGACATGAATGCCCCAATCTTCGATGGCATCTACACATGCAGATGGCTGGGCACAATATGCGATGATGTCACCTGTACATATGACATTACTTGGTGCAATACCTGCTTCCGCTGCCACTTTTTGTAGTGCTTCCAATGCTTGTAAGTTGGAATACACACCTCCAAAGACGAGTACTTTTCCACATAAATTTCCAATATTTTTTAATTCGCTCATATCTGAATTATAAAGATTTGGTTGTATTCTTTTTGACTAAAAATACAGGGATTAAAAACAATAAAAAACAAGCTAAAGTTCCGACTAAATTGACGACCAATAAGTCTGCATACTTGCCATCGGTCAATAAAAATTGCTCGGGTATATCATAAAAAACCATCAGCAAACCAAAGAATATCCCAGCCAAAACAGATAAATAATATGATATTTTTGGCGCGTCGATTTGCCAGAAAACAAAGACAGGTGCTAGTCCTAAAACCATAGTACCGCTGATGGTGGTAGCAGACAAGATTTCGGGATTGAATAAAACTGGTAAAGTGCCTAGTACAGCAATCGTAACCATAGTCCATCGTGCTTTGGTGATACTTAAATCCCGTTCCTGAAGTAAATCCAGGTGAACCAGTTTTGATGTGGACGTAAAGGTAGAATCGATGGTTGCAGCTGCAGAAGTGATCATAATGGTATTCATGGCAAGCAACATGAAAACACCTAAAAGTTTGGATACTTCCAAAGTGGCGGGTGCATTTAAACCATTCATAGCAGCGAAAGTACCGACAGAACTAAACAAAATGATACAGCCACCACCAATAAATGTTGCCAAAACATAAGATTTTAATGTTGTCTTGGGTGTGGAAATAAATCCTCTATCCGTAAGTATCGGATCATGAAATGGATAACTCAATACCTGAATCAGTGCCACAAAAAACAAATTTAATCCTTGGCTCATGGTCCATTCACCACTTTGGGCGAGGGTCGTAAATCCACCTTCGGTGCGTGGAATGATCAACCCCAAAATAATGATCATCAATACCGCAAACATGGCCATCTGAATCAAGTCGGTGATGATAGAAGTGCGCATACCACCTTTTAAAGTATAAGCCAATGTCAAAGCTGTAAAAACCAAAATAGCGCTATAGTATCCTGTGCTGCCTTTTTCACCAAAGTAACTACCTACGATCATCGTGTTGGACCAAATCTCATTGAGTAATCTAAAACCGATCAAAATAGTGAATAAGATAATGGCCCCTTGACCGTATTTGTGTTGTAAAAATTGGTGTATGCTTTTGTAGCCACCTTTGGTCCGCATGAAATATATAATGATTCCTGCCACCATAAAAGAGAAGTAGTAACCTGCGTAAGCAACGCCGCCCACGATGCCAAATTGATAGCCTAAGTCAGCGGCATTGGTAATGGATTTGGCAAATAGCCATGTGATGACCAAGCTACTGGTCAGGAGAAAAGTATTAGGTTGCTTGTCGTTGCTGCTGCCTTTAAAAAAATCATTGGCTTTATGGGACCATGGCGATGCCCAATACAGGATAACATTTACAGCTATCAAAATGATCCATTGCCAGGTTAGTGTGTCCATAAAGTTATTTTTACCCATCCTAAATCCTTCCCTTAAAAAGGAAGGACTTTAAATCGTACGTATTTAATAAATTGTCAATATTTTTTTAATTCCTACTTTTAAAAACTATTCCTGTATCCAATTTTACAAAAAATGGAAGATCATAGGTTCCGGCAAATAATAAATCTGGTTCTGAATCATATATCAGTAAAGGTAGTCCTGGAATAAGTATTTTCTTATTTGTCTTAACGTCTACCACAGTATATTGTGTTCCAGTTTTAAAGTAATAATATGAATTTGATAACTTATAAATATTTTCTTGAGTATCATTGAATTCTTCAATTTTTCTAAATTTTATGTCTAAGATAATTTTTGTTCCAGCCTTGGTTAATGTGTACATGTTGTCATTATACGTGATATTTTCATATTCAGCAGGTATTTTGACTTCACCTGATAGTGTCATTAGACCTACGAAAGTTAGATTTTGGGTTTTTCCAGCTTTTTTTTCAAAAAGTACTAAGTGGTTTTTTAAATCAACTATTTCTTCTGTCGAATTTTCATCACTTAAAGGTGGTACATCAATATATTTTAAGGCATTAACAGTTTTATAAAATACATTACCTTTTTCATTAATGATTTCGTACACAGAAGCACCATTTTCAGTACGTTTCCCAATACCAAATTTTTTAAAATCTGTTAGTTCGTTGTACTTCGGAGCTGTGATTTCATTTCCAGCCTTATCCAAATAGCCATATAAATAGTTGGGGTCACAATCACTAATGTTTTCAGCATATTTTTGGTCTTTTCCAATAGGTTTTACTGTACTATTGGGTTTATGGACTCCAAATCGAGTAATACTTTTATTGGGCTTGAAGTATATAAAAGGATATTGTTTGGCATGCTTTTTACCTTCTAATGTATATAATGTTGTGGTTTTAGTTCTTGGATCATATTCACAAATTAATGACTCTCCGACTAAATAAAAAGGGTTTTTTGAAGGACCAACAATCAATTTTCCGTTTGTATTTACCAATCCTATTTTTGAATTTCCATGTTCATCGCTCGATTCTGATAAAATAAATGCCAACCCAACTTTATTAAAGTCTGAGTCTTTGTATTGATAACCTTGTGGGATTATTTGAATGCCTTCGTATCCATAAACTTCATTGATATAAAATCTTTTATTTTTTTTGTTTTGAAGCGCATACATAAAGTTTTTTTCAGAATTACTATTCAATATCGTCACATCTGTATATAACTCATTTGAGACAAAATTACCTTCGGTATCGATAAGTCTTTGCAACTTTTTATCTAATTCAAATGATTTAGGATTGGTATAAATTTGATTGGCTTTTTTATTGATTAAATCAATTTTATATTGACTTTTTCCTTTGGTTGCTTCTAAATGTATAAAATCAATTTTATCAAATTCAGATGGAATTAAAATATCTTTTTCACTATTCAAAATACCCCATTTTCCGTTTTCTTTCACTAAAAAGTATGTTGTTCCTTCCTTTTTACTAATATAGACATCATCATAAATCGGTTTAAGTAAAATTTGACCCAAAGTATCTACTATTCCGCATTTATTATCTTTGAAATATTTGAAATAATTTGAACGATATTTGCCATCGATTTTATCACCTTCAATTTGAAAAATAATTTTTCCTGTAGAATCTATCATTCCACAAAAACCTTCACGTCCAAAGGTGTATCTTCCATCATCTTGATATTCTAAAATAGTATATTTGGGTGATAAAACCCATTGAGCATTATCATTCATCAAACCCCAATTACTATTTTCTGCTTTACACATGGTAAGATTATACTGCTTATCATAGACTTCCAACAATGAAATATTTAAAGATTTGCCTTCGTAATTATAAAGTATGTATTTTTGGCTTTGTGAGTCAAATCCGTATAAAACACTATCGGAAAAACTTTTAAAATTTTTAATCACAAGTTTAATTTCTTTCCCAGAAGGTGTAAATAAAGTACTTTCTCTGTCATACTCAAATCCTCTTACCAATATAGCATAGTCATCCCTGTGAGTTGGAATGGCTTCACTAAAAAATGATGATGAGAGTCTTGATCCTGCTCTGTTATATAAATTATACTTACCTTGCTCTTTTGCTAAGGCAAACAATTGCTTGTTGATACAAAAACCATCTACAAAGCTGTCTGTAAAAATTAGGTTTAAGTTATGATCAACAAAATTCATACTGTTGCTATCTATTGCAACTGGAATAGCATTATTTTCATATAAATATTCATTTAGATAATATCTATTTATGCTATGACGATTTTTGAATTCTTCAAATGATGGAAATGTCTTAATAGTTAGAATACCGTTGTTAAACAAAAATAAAGTTGTGAAATTTTTATTGTTTGCAGAAAAGTCCAATTTACGGTTCAAACTAATATTCTCATCACGAGTGTTCTCAAAAATTTTGTTTGATGATGTAGACTTACTTTTAGACTTATAAATAATCATACCTTCAGGATTAACTAAAAATATAGAATCATTTTTAGTAGCTTCAAAATGATTTTTCCAATAATAATCCCTTTCTACTTTATCATAGATTGGACTTAAAATGATATTTCCTTTTTTATCGCTAACTCCATATTTGATTCCATCCAAATAAGGATAGGATGAATAATTTTGGCTATAAGAGTTTGAAGTGTAAAGTAAAAAAAGACAAAAGAATACCTTATTCATTTTATACTGTTTAAGTTTGAGAATATTTTATAAGTTAAGTATTTAAAACCTAAATTATTGTTGCCACCATACAGCTGCATTCACACTATTATTATTCATTTTGCTTGCTGCTATCTTAAAATTTGCACTATTCAAGGCTTCTTCAGATGCGGGATAAGGCATGCGCACGGGAAAAACATTTTGATTCAAACTAGCGGTTACAGGTTTTAGTTTTGGAAATCCTGTCCGACGGTATTCTATCCATCCTTCATAACCATTGATGATATTGTGTATCCATTTTTGGGTGATGATTTGTTCTATGGGATTGTTGCCGGCACTTTTGTAATTGATAGATGGTCTTAACAGATAATCTGCAGGAAGACTTAGTCCCCAATAGTCGAAGGATTGTTGAATCCCAGTCTCGTAAAAGGTTCTTGCATTTCCTGCTATCCATCCTTTTTCTGCGGCTTCCGCCAATAAAAACTGCACCTCTGCGCTTGTCATAAAATTAGCTTTGAGCTTACCAGCTTCCTCTCTGAAAATCCTGCCAGTAAGGGAGTAGTCACTTGCCGTTATTGACAATTTAGAAGCATCGGGACCATTGTTTAATCCCCGGAAAATAGCTGCATTACTTGCCGTCGGTCTGAAAAATATTGACTTTCGCTGATCATCCATTTTAGTTAATATGGAGTCCATCGTTGCCGACATGATAAACAAATTGTAATCGCCCGTTTTGGCGATGGACATCCTGAAATTATTAGGTGGACTTTGGGTAAATGCATAGATGGCATCATCAGATTTGGTTTTTAGAAAATCACCTTCGGATGCAATCGTAGCTAATTTTTGTTTCACATCTTCCTTACCGGAGATGCGCATCAAAGCTTTAATTTTCAGACTGTTGGCCAGTTTGCGCCATTTGGTCAGATCACCATTGTAAATGATGTCTCCATTGAGTTTTATTCCGCCTTTGTAAGCATTGATGGCTGCAACACCTTTGTCCAAATTGGCTATGATACCTTCACTGCCGAGATAGATCTCTTTTTGGTCATCATACACAGGTGTGACAATCCCGCTTTTGCCTTGCAATGCCTGCGAATACGGAACATCGCCATATAAATCTGTCAAAGCCATCGTCACATAAGCTTTGTAAACCAAAGACGGTCCTTCGTACACTGCAAATGCGGGATTAGCCCTGGATTTAGCCAAAAGAATCTCGTTGTCGCGAAGATTTTCATACAATATATTCCACGGTTTACCACCATATTGTGGTTCCGTCAGACTATGTCTATCAAAAAGATTGAAGTCGATCGCTGTGAAATATTGGCCCAATAAATTACCTGCCACAAATCCTTCGTAAGACATTTGTTCGGCATAATCATAAAGCACTTTTCGCAGTAAATGATCGGGCTGCACATCTACTGGTGTCGTAGGATTGGTGTTGATATTTTCAAAATCCTGGGTGCAGGAAGTGGCTTGGAAAATTAATATCAATATGCTAAATCGTATAAATATGTTCATTTCTATTTTCTTTTTAATCATCAAAATCCTAATCCCAATTTCAATCCAATACTTCTAGTCGTCGGATAGCTCATATCTTCCACACCAGATACCAATCGCTGCTGCTGAAAACCAAATTGCTCGGGATCAAAATGGGGTATCTTGCTAAAAGCATATACATTGCGGGCGATGAGTGATACATTGATTTGCTCAAAAACGCCTTTGAAAAGTGTATTTGGAAACTCATACGTCAAGGCTATTTCCCTGATTTTGAGATAACTGACATCGTAAGTATTGTTTTCTTCGTGATTGCGATCGTAATACATTCTGTAATAAGTCTCGGCTGGAATCGCAGTAGTATTGGGTTGGTATACAGGATTTTCAGTTGTACCTACATTCACTACTCCTTTGGCGATGATACCTTCAGCCGGACGATTTTCGGTTTCTATCAACTGACCACCTACTGCGGCCAATGCCAATGTTCTGGATACCAATTTACCGCCATGACGCCAATCCAACAGGAAGGAGATGTTGAAGTTTTTGTAAGAAAAACTATTGTTGAGTCCAACCATAAAGTCTGGATTGTAATTGCCCAGATTAATCAGAGTATTATTGACGATATATCGGCCATCTTTACCGATGACAAAATCTCCATTTTCATTTTTCAGGTAGCCTGTGCCCCACATATCACCGAGTCTTCCGCCTACTTGAGCTTGATACCAAACCGTTTGATTGACATTATCATAAACACTGTTGTAAGCCAATGTGATGGTTTTGGCCGATTCGGGAAGTGACTCCACAATATTGCGATAGGTAGTAAAATTTGCTTGTGTACGCCAAATAAAGTTTTTGGTTTTGACGGGAATAATGCCCGCTACTATTTCCAGGCCCGAACTTCTGACCGAACCACCATTGATGCTTTGTTGGGTATATCCGGAAGTGATCGAAATAGGAAGCGAGATGATTTGATTTTCATTGAGTGTATTGAAGTAAGTAACATCCAAGCTGAGTCGATCATCAAAAAAACGAATATCCGCTCCCAATTCTACGGCGGTAATACTTTCGGGTTTTAGGTTGGCATTGGGAATGTTGCTTTGTTCACTAAAAGTCGGTTGTCCATTGACATTAGTACGCGCCACAAAAGCACCATTGGTCTGAAACGGTTGAGTGTCATTGCCCACTTTAGCATAACTACCACGCACTTTGAAAAATGAAATTGGTTTGGGTAAGGCAAGTAAATTGGATAAAACCAGGCTAGTAGAAACTGAAGGATAGAAAAAGGAAGTATTCGCTGCCGAAAAAGTAGTTGCCAATGCACTGGACCAGTCATTTCTGCCCGTGATGTCCACGTATAAAAAATTTTTGTACCCCAATTTTGCAATTCCATATACAGAATTGATGCGTTTACGGCCTACATTAGTAAAGTAATCCAACGGTGTAGCGGCATTGGTAAGTGCGTAGACGCCTGCTTGTGCTAGGCTATTGGTTTGGATTTGCTCTAAGGATGCATTTTGATTCATCCTATTGGCACCCAAAGAAATATCCAAACTGATATCGCTGATATTTTTGGTATAGTTGAGCAAAAAGTCCGTATTGATCTCCCTGAAAAATACATTTTGTTCTGCATAAGCACCGGTTTTGAATCGATTGGTACTGAAGGCTCTTCTAAATGTACGATCTTCATTGGAGTAGTCCATACCACTGCGCACAGCCAAGGACAAAGCTGGTGTAAAGGCATATCTGGCTAAAATATTTCCAAATAATCGGTCTCTGCCAAAGCCATTTCTATTTTCCAAAAGAGTAAAATAAGGATTGTCAAAAAAGGTATAGTTGTAAGAGAATTGCTGTACATTTTCCAATCCGGGCTGCCAATAATCTCTCAAAGGTTCAATATTATTGGATCGTCCAAACCAGGCTACCAAGGCATAATTGATGTTTTCAGAACCATACTTAGCAGCAGGGCGGTTTTTGCTGGATGAGTACACATAATTTATATTGGAAGTGATTTGTAACTTACTCGATGGGTTAAAATTCAATGCTGCGGAGATCGTCTTCCTTTTTAAATCTACTCCGGGTATATAAGACGTACTGTTCAAATCCGTCAAAGACAAGCGCATATTACTTTTTTCGTTTCCAGCCGTAAAAGCTAGATTGTTGATGAATGTGGCGCCTGTCTGATAAAAATCTCGCAAATTATTGGGATAAGCCACAAAGGGTGTGGGCGTGATCGGAAGATTGTTATACAATGCATTGTCTGCAGCACGAACGACTCTACCATCCGGTAAGGTGACTGGACTATCATATTGGGCTATATTAAGTCCTGGTTCAAATTTAGGTCCGAAACTGTACGTAATGTTATCATTGATACCCGCGCCTAAACCGTCTTTGTAAGCATATTTGCCACTATTGCCGAGCCCATAAGTATTTTGGAATTGTGGCAACCTAAAAGGAGTCTCAGTAAATGCTGACGAATTGAAGGATATGCCGATACCCTTAGATTTGGCTCCTGTCTTGGTTTTGATGATGATGGCACCATTGGAAGCCCGAGCACCGTACAAAGCTGCTGCTGATGGTCCTTTGAGCACTGTGACAGATTCAATGTCGTCTTGGTTGACTTCCATCGCTCCATTGCCAAAATCCACTTCCATAAAGCCATTGGCATCATCATTGGTCGTATTGACTACCGTATTGTTATTGATTGGGATGCCATCGACCACAAAAAGGGGATTAGTATTGGTAAATGAAGACTCGCCACGGATATTGATTTTGGTGGAAGAACCTACGCCTGTGGACCCACTAGTTATGGTAAGTCCAGCCACTTTTCCGGCTAGGTTATCCAGAAAATTGGCGGATTTGACTTTATTTAGAGCGTTACCATCCAATTGCTGTACTGCATAGCCAAGGCTTTTGGATTGTCTTTCCACGCCAAGTGCTGTCACTACGATTTCGGATAAATTGATGCCTGGTTCAAGCTCAATTTTGAGTTGGGTTTGGCCATGGAGTGTGATTTCTAGTGTTTTATAACCAATGGACGAAACCGTAATCACTTGAATTTCTCGGGTGATGTTGAGTTGGAAAAAACCTTTTTCATCGGTAATAGTACCAAAATTAAATCCTCCTTGAGGACTCGTAACGGAAGCACCTATAATAGCTTCTTTAGTTTGGGCATCGAAGATATTTCCACTGATGGTTTGTGCAGCCAATGGATGCATAACCAGGGAAACTGAATATAAAAAAATACTAACCACCCCATATATCATGTTTTTTGACAATATATATCTAAACATTCTTGCAAAATTTAATAATTCTTAGAGATGATGATGCCTGAATAGAGCATACATCGAAAAAAAATGTGAAAAATCTTTGCTTTAGATGTTGTACGGTGGGGCGCGCAAGCTTTTGGCAGTTGAGATATAAAGTAGCGTTATAGCTAAATTTAAACTATCCACCAGCGTTGTTTTACCAATAGCAAAAAGAGTGAGAAGTTGTTTTTTAATATGAAAAGGAATGACATTGAGAACGGTACTCCAATCTGAAATGGTGTCAATATCTGCTTTTTCAGACAATAGAATGGTGTCGCACTTTTGCTCTTCAAAGTAGTCTTTTAAGTTGGATAATGTAAAGGCCGACTGCCAATAAATATCGCAGAAAGCTTGTTTTTGGAAGCCTGATTTGTGTATACCTATAAGATAAGCACCACCATCAGGGCTTGGTCCGATAACACTTTTATTGGCTTCTATGTGCTTAGCCGCATGGAGTATGTCTTTGACAGAAATAGTCAAACAGTCATTGCCTATAGCGATCACTTTCTCAAAACCCTGCTGATAAATATCTTCGAAAGCATGCGCAAAACGCTCTCCAAACGTACTGCCACGCTGATCTTTTTCGGTTATAACAAAAAGTGGAATAGCTGTTTGGTTTGCAATACTACATATGGTTTGAATGGTAAACTCAGCAATCGATTCAGACGCACGTTTTCCCTGAGCAAGAGGTTTGACTTTTGCTTCAGTTTTGGCCGTGCGACTAAAAAAAAGTATGGCTGTATTTTGGTTATTCAAATGTGTCTGTTTAATATTATCGTATAAAAGTACGGCTAATTATAAATTTTGGATGTTTAAGACCTAGTTTTTTTACAAAAAATAAATTCATTTAGCGAAACAAAGCGTAAAATAGAATTTATATATTTCATATAGTTACCTTGTGGCCTGTCGGGCAATTTGCCATTCATTGCAATAAATAAAGAGCATTTTGCAAAAGATATTTGAAACTTTGATAGAAACTTATCTGAGGGATAAAGTAGGTATTTCTGAGCATTTTTTGAGTGATATATTGTCAGCTGATCTAAAAGTTAATCTAATGACTTTGTTTGCCAAAAATGCATTACTTACAGCGGGAACGGGTAATGAAAGCACCATACTCAAAGATACAGCCATCAGAAGCGATAAAATTTATTGGCTGGATAAGTCGCATGATAATGTACATGAAAATGCATTTTTTGTCCTGATGGATGATTTTGTTCGGTATCTAAACGAAACTTGTTACACGGGGATCACGGGCTATGAATTCCATTATGCATTATATGAGAAAGGCAGTTTCTACAAAAGACATTTGGATCGCTTTCGCAATGACGACAGTAGGCTTTTTTCTATGATCACTTATTTGAATAATGACTGGAAAGAAGGTGATGGCGGCGAACTCAGTATTTTTCATGATGATGGCCAGACTCAAAATGTTAGTCCAACGAATGGGAAAAGTGTATTTTTCAAAAGCGATGAACTTGAACATGAAGTATTGAAAACGCTGGTACCCAGAATGAGCATTACTGGGTGGTTGAAGAGGTAGGTGAGAAATCTTGTAAATTTCTCCATCATTTCTTGTTTTTGAATAAATTTACCTAAATTTATTAACTATACTTGTGTGATTTAGCTAAATTCATTAACTAAGTTTGTCAAATTTACCTAAATTTATTAACTACACTTGACAAATTTAGCTAAATTTATTAACCAGGATTTAAATCTTTCGTATATGTAGAATAATTACAGGGTAATTTTTCCACCTTTGAGTTCAAATACAATGCAGACAAAGCCAAATTTCCAAAGATATTTGTAGAAACTTACCAAGGCAGTACCTTTAAGCTGATCAATCAAAAAAATGTGTTTGATTTGATAGAGAAAACTTGAAAAAATTGCTTAAATAGCATGTATTAATTCCTTGTTGTCCAAAAGCTATGACTTTAGAACTGTTTTCTACATGGTCTCTGACCCAAGTGTATGCCCTATCATGGCTACTGCTCAGTTTCTACAGGTATTTTGTCGGTGGAAATGAATTGCACCTTACAAATTGGTCATAAACCGAATGGAAATATTCCGTCAAAGTCACATTGATCTGCTCAGTATCCTTTACATTTGAATGGTAAATAAAATAATCACAGTATGATAAATGGGCTGCTGATTTAGAAGTTAATCTTTTCATTTTATGTGACAAAAATCAATTACTTATTCAATTAGTCCTAATTATTATTTACTCAATCATCTTATCATGATACTCCCACAGTAGTAAGAGGCTACTAGCATATCGCTACTACCATTAAGTATAGCAATAATAAGACTTTTATATGAAAAATATAGGGTTATTATAGGTTTCACATATGACAACCCTATGACAACCTTATGACAACCCTATGACAACATGCTTTGACGATGGGGGCAAGGTGGGTACAAGGACGAACCATCCATAGGCGAGATAGGGAGCTTAAATACTTAATGCAGGAAGGGATAATGAAAGCACCATGCTAAAAGGTAGACCCATTAGAAGCGATAAAATATATTGCCTGGAGAAGTTTGAGGATAATGTATTTTAAAATGAGTCTCACTGTATGATTGAAGCGATATGGAATAATATTCTAGTGTGTATAAATAATCACTGATTTGGTGAATATTTATAGACAAATAATGACTGAAATATACTCAGTGCAGAAAATTGACTAATGTACTCTTAATTAATCTAATAAAAAGGCGCTTTTACACCCGCATCATAAATTCATTTAGATTCACTTCATTGCCAAGGTCTAGTTTCTTTCTCAATCTGTAGCGACTAATTTCAACACCTCTTACAGAAATATTGAGTAATGGCGCTATTTCTTTGGTGGTCAGATTCAATTTGAGATAGGCACAAAGTTTTAGATCACTAGGTGTCAATTGAGGAAATTTTAGTTTTAGTTTGGTGATAAACTCATTATGAACAGAATCAAAGTTTTGTGCAAATGACTCCCAATCATCTTCTAGCCTTTCGTCATCTGACAAAATAGATACCATGTTTTTTAATTCTTTTTTGATTTCGGGGTCACTGATTTTTTTTACAAATTTGTTGAGCTCAGATTTCAACTTTGCAATGGCTTCGTTTTTTTGTACCAAGTGCATGGACGAAAGCCCTAATTCTTTATTTTTAAATAAAATCTCAGCTTCCAACTTTTCTTTTTGGAGTTGGAGTACAAGGGCTTCACTTTCATTTTTTTGTTCTTCCAGATCGGTTGCAATTTGTTCATATTTTTTGACCAAGCGTCTCCTGCTATAAAGGATGATTAAGATTATAGTTAAGAGATATAGGATTTTGGCAGTTATGGATTTATACCATGGTGCAGATATAATAAAGGAATACTTATGGGTAGGAGATGTATTGCCAAACATATCCGAAGCTTCTACTTTTAGTTCATATTTTCCTGGAGGCAGGTTATTAAATTCTTTTTCACTTTTGTGTTCCCAAGGCGACCAATCGTTTTGGACTGGATGCAGATAATAGCGATATCTGATATTATTGGTGCAACTATTAGATGCAAAATCAAAAACTAATGCATTGCTGGTATAATTGAGCGTCATATAATCAGACTCTGATCCTAATTTACTTCCAAATCCTTCGGTGATAAGTTTTTGATTGTTAATGTCTGTTATTTTGGAAATATACGCTTCCAATTTTTTTGCGGCAGCATCAGATTTCTTAAAATATTTAAGTCCTTTGGTGGTGAGCAGGAGTGCTTCATTACCTTGGAGAGGGAATATTTTTTCAAAACCAGGAACCAAATTATTGTTGAGCTTGATGATTTGAGTTTTATAGTTCTTACTTTGAAAGAAACGCTGTGTGTATTGGATATATCCCAAATGGTGTTCTGTAGCAAACCACAGTTTATTTTCAGACAGTTCTATAGTCTTGATCGCTGCATTGTTTTCAGCAGGGATGCCTGGCAGACGGAATGGGAAAAATTTGTTTTGAGCTGGTTCGTATTTAAAGAGACCTTGTTCTCCGGTAACAATGATCTGATTTTCAATATTATAAACGGTATTTCTAAGGTTGCCCGGTAATCCATTTTTTTGTCCGAAATTTTCTATATTTGCTGATAGCTTCTCAATATTGACATCTATTTTGAAGAGCCCTCGATAAGGATGCGAAACCCATATGTTATTGCCATCTTTGACCATTATTCTACAAGATTCGTCAAAACCTGAAATTTTACCTGTGTTGTACCAAATATCATTGGTTTTTTTAAACACATGTAACCCGTTGTATGAACCACCTATACAGAATTGGCCATCTTCAAAGGTTAGAAACTTCCACGAACCATTGTATTTGCTGATTTTTTGAGCTACATCTTTTTTAATGACGAAAGCCCCATCATTGTGACTCATGATGAGATCTCCCAAAGCTATATCCAATCCCCACACTTGCCCTTCTGTATTTCTTACAAATTTGAATTGTTTAGATAGCTTATCATTGAGCTCTTTGTAGTACAACCCATTTTCGGTACCACAATACAATTTATTATCATAAATGGCTGTGGCATATACGGTACCTTGAAGATCGCCATCTGGAAAAATGTTTGTAAAAGTATTGCCCAGGTCCACCATATCAATTCCATTATAAGTCCCAGCCCATAGTTGGTGGTTGGCTGAAAAATGTAAACTACTGATGGTATTGTTCTGTAAACCTTCGTCTTTAGTGACGGTCAAGACTGTCTTGCCAGAAATATTCATAATAATGATACCTTTTAAATATGTACCAATAGCCATTAAGGTATCATTTATTTTACAAGCTGAGTGTACTCTATTGGTTTTTAAATAAGTATTTGCAGAGCTACTTAATGCTTGCCACTGATCTTTGTTATATGTAAAGATTCCATCCTTTTCGCTTAAAACAAACCATTGGGTTTTTAAATCAATAATATTGGTGATGGTTTTATTTCTTAATATTTCGCTACCTTTTATAAAAACACTATTGCCGTCTATGATCTTAAAAAGTCCTTTTTCAGTATCATTATACACCACGGTTTGATTTATGAGTGTCATTTGGGTACTTTCTTTTGTAGAAAACACCTTCCATTGGCTACCATCGTAGGCAAATATTTTATTTAAAGATCTGAAATACAGTGTTTTGTTGCTGAATGTGATGTTCCAGACATCTTCAAGTTGACGAAAGGTTTCTGGTATGGAAGATTTTAAGTCCGTAAACTTCAGTATCCCATTTTCATCAGCTTGGAAATAGCCTATTTCATCCTGACCGCCGGCATATATTTTTTGCGTGAGTGGATCAAAAGCAATAGATCTCAGTATGGTTTTATTAGGTAGGCTGTATTTTTCCCATTTATGACCGTCAAAAACGAGAAGCCCTTCATTATTGGCAGCGGTGACTCTATTTTTATAAGTACTAATGATGTCCCATGTTTGTGTACCACCTTTATAATCAAATCTGTTATAATTTTCAATTTCTGGAATACTGAAATCTAAGTCTTGGCTCCATAAATTACCAACTTCAATTAATGTAGTACAAAGGATAATTAGACACCATTTTGTTGCGTTCCAAAGTTTAGCTTTCTGCGATAGAAGATAAATGCTTCTCACATCAGTATTGGTCATACCTGATATTTTTAGACTTTAATGATTTTAAAAATAAGTGAAAATTTATTACCTATTTATTAAACACAACAATAAAAAACTTATTGTTAATAAATTGGTAATTGAATTGTGAAGCAATATTAATTCATAAAATCCTAAAATAGGGGATTAATACATCAGATTTATGAATTAAATATAGGTTGATGTAGTATTGATGTATTCTAAAACGCTTAGTTATTATAATCTGAAGTTAATTTTGTTAAACATTTCATAATCATTAAAAGCCACATGATGAAGTACAATTTAACATGGATATTATTTTTGTTTAGTTTGGTGACATATGAGAGCAACGCTCAAACCACTAAAGTCACCGTAGTCAATAATGATGTCGGTACCGTATTGAAGGTAAACGACAAAAATACCATAATCAATGGTATGAATTGGGATTATTTCCCTATTGGAACCAATTATTCTTACAGTTTATGGGATCAAACGGATGCTATTATAAAAGCTGCATTAGATGATGAAATGTCTCTACTCGCCAATATGGGTGTCAATTCAATTAGAGTTTATGCAGGTATCCCCAAAAAATGGATTACTTATATCTATGAGACTTATGGTATTTATACCATGCTCAACCACGCTTTTGGTAGATATGGTTTGAGTATTGATGGTGTTTGGTATGCCAATACTGATTATTCAGATCCCAAAGTAAGAGCGCTCTTAATTTCTGAAGTCAAAAAAATAGCCGAAGATTATAAAGATACGCCAGGTCTTCTACTCTATTTATTAGGTAATGAAAATAACTATGGTCTTTTTTGGGAAGGTGCAGAAACCGAAGATATTCCTATGCAGGATCGTAAATCCACCCAGAAAGCCTACCCAATGTATACTTTATTTAATGAAGGAGCCAAGGCGATTAAGGGAATGGATATGAATCATCCTGTAGCATTGTGTAATGGTGATTTGCTATTTCTAGACATCATTGCTAAAGAATGTAAGGATGTAGATATATTTGGTACCAATGTGTATCGAGGTATCTCATTTGGAGATTTATTTGACAGAGTTAAAAAGGAATACGGAAAACCTGTACTTTTTACAGAATTCGGGGCTGATGCTTTCAATGTACAAACAGGAGATGAGGATCAGCGTGCACAAGCCATGTTTGCCTTGGGCAATTGGCAGGAAATTTACGAAAACGCAGCCGGCATGGGTAAAGCGAATAATGCTATAGGTGGATATACCTTCCAATTTAGTGATGGATGGTGGAAATATGGTCAAACCAAAAATTTGGATATTCATGACCCTAATGCATCATGGTCAAATGGTGGTTACTTCTCGGATTATGTCGCTGGTGAAAATAATATGAACGAAGAGTGGTTTGGAATCTGTGCCAAAGGGCCTTCTAATGCCATGGGATTGTATAAATTGTTTCCAAGATCGGCTTATTATGCTTTAAAAGAAGCGCACAAATTTAATCCATATGTAACTGGACAAAGTTTATCTAATGTAAAACAACACTTTGCATCCATTAATCTTGCAGACGCGGAGCTTAGAGCTCGCGGTGACAAAGCTGCCTTAAATAGTGGCAAGTCCAGTATGATTGGTATAAGTAGATTGGGTGTAGAATTCAATACCTATAATACAGGTGGTAGTTTGATTACTACGCCAAAAAACCCATCGGCAAATAACACTTTGTTTCCGAACCAACAAGGTTTTGACCATATGCAATCTTTTTATGTAGGCGTGGAAGCACAACCTACTGCAAATATGAGAGCAAATGTGGAATTTAATATTTTGGGCAATGTAGCACAAAACCCTATTGATCAGATTTTTTATGAAAATAGAGGCCGACCTACAATTATTCAAGGTAACAATGGGACTACAACGCTTTTTGATAATAATAGATTGCAGGTTTATCGTGCTACCTACACTTGGGATCATAAGTTGTTTAATCTAAACGGATTTTACAGAACAGGGCATTACCACTGGGGATACGAAGGGGATTTCTTTGGATTATATCCGGAAGCAAACTATGGTCCAAACATTGACATATATAATGGTATCGCACCGTTCGGTTTTGAAGTCGAAGGTAAAAAGAAGTTTTCGGGCTTAAAAGCAGCTTTCGGACCACAGCTTTGGTGGGGAGCTAACCCTGCTGTTCTTGTCAAATACACCAAGGAAGTTTCAAAATTCAAGTTGACTGGTGTTTTTCACGAAGATCTCGAACAACTGGGTTTGACAGAAAGTTCTTTTGCGATTCCGCAGCCCAAAACAAGAAGAATGACACTCCACGCAGCCCGTAAGTTTGGAAAATTGGGAGTAGATATCGGCGGTATTTGGGCAGGACAACCTTTAAATGACCGTGTTTTCCAATTGTCACGTGAAGACGCCAATGGAGTTGTGACAGTGTATCAAGACAAAATCAAGAGTACCGATAATTGGGGAGGAAAAATTAAATTTACGCTTCAATCAGGTACATTCAATTGGTACGCACAGTCTGCGGTGCAAGGTTTAGTAGCAACAGGTGGTGCAGACCTTACACAGACATTTACCGGATGGAGACTCAAGGATAGTGGTAGTGGTAATCAGTACAACTTTTTAAGTGGATTTGCCTATAGAATCGGCAACTTTGAGATAGCGCCTAACTTCCTTTGGCAAAAACCAATAGAAGGTCCAATGGCTACAGGACTTCCTGCACCAGCTAGACCTAGAAACATCATTACCGATCCATTTGTAGTCAGAGCCAATAGAGAAACAGTTGCAGGAGAGTTATTATTGACCTATGATCCTACACCGGGCACTTGGATGTATGAATGGGATAATGACAGATCCGAAGATTCTGAATTTGCATTGAGTGCTGGATTGGTTTATAGACACCTGCCAACTACTATGGATGCTGCGATAGGTATCTTCCCTGACGGAAGGACAACTTTTGCTTTCCCTGGAGCACCACCAGCTCAAGATCTTTGGGAAGTACATACCAGAATTGTATCTAAAGTAAATAAAAATTTTGGAGTCATAGCTAATGTTTATGCAGGTGATGCACAAGCAAACGGTAGTGACCCTAGATTGATCAGAAGATATGGTGCTGATGTACGTTCACTATATAAAAAGATGAGATTTCATACCTTCTTGAAGTTCAATGATTGGGGACCTTATGATTATCACCGAGATTTTAACTTGACCTTCCCCATGCAATGGATGTTGGACGTCTCCACCACCACTGGAAAACCTGATTGGTTTCCATTACCAGGTACACGTATTGGCGTGATGACCACTTATAGAACCTTGGATCGATATTCACCAAGATATTCTCCAACACAAGCAATTGATTTGGCAGGAAATGTAGTGCCAGATCCTAATGCCATTGGCTTTGATAATGGAAACGAATGGGAAATCAGAACATATATTCATATTAACCTAACCAAATAAATAATAGTCATGAGAAATTTTAATCAGTTTTTTAAATTTTGGGTTGTTTGTACTATTATGATCTTTACAGTCTCTTGTGAAAGAGATGTAGAAGGCCTGACTGCTCCAGATAACTCTAAGGACCCTAATGTTTTTATAGATGGATTTAGTGGTGGACTTTTATACGCTGCTTTTGGTGGGTCATTCCCCGCGGCTTTCCAAGTGGACACCAAAGATACTTACAATAACTCTGCATCAGTTATGAAATTTGAAGTACCTGATGCCAATGATCCTAGAGGTGCTTATGCAGGCGGAGCGTTTTTTACTCAGGCTGGCAGAGATTTGTCTTCGTACAACGTACTTACTTTTTGGGCGAGAGCAAGCAAATCAGCAACTCTGGATTTGGTAGGTTTTGGCCTTGATTTGGGTGCCAATAAATATACAACATCAGTATCAGCTGTCAAAGTTAATACCAATTGGAAAAAATATTATATTCCACTACCTGACCCAGCACAGTTGACAGCTGAAAGAGGCATGTTTTACTATTCTGAAGGAGCTGAAGAAGGCAACGGATATACCTTTTGGATAGATGAAGTGAAATTTGAAAACTTAGGAACCGTAGCGCATCTAAAACATGCCATCATGAATGGATTGTCAGAAACTGTAGAAGCAGAGGTAGGTGAAACCGTCAGGGTTACAGGCTTAAGAGCATCAGCTAATCTTCCCAATGGTATAGATCAGGCTGTAGATCCTTCGGCGGCATTTTTTACCTTTGTATCTTCTGACGAAAATATTGCTACTGTAAATGCAAGCGGTGAAGTACGAGTACAAGGTGCTGGTACTGCCACGATCACAGCTAAAGTTGGAGGTAAAGATGCAGCGGGTGCTTTGATCATAAAATCTGCAGGATTAACACCAAAGCCCACCACACCTGCACCCGTTCCAAATAAAGCAGCTGCGGATGTAATTTCGTTATATAGTAATGCGTACACCAATGTGCCCGTGGATACCTGGAACACCAGATGGCAGTTTTCAACAGCGGAGGAGTTTTTTGATAAAGTACAAAATGATGATATCATCAGATATCGTAATCTCAATTTTGTGGGTATAGAGTTTGTATCCAATACCATTAACGCCACGAGCATGACCCATTTTCATATCGATATGTGGACACCAGATGCTGTGACGTCTGCCAAAACATTTAAAGTGCTTTTAGTTGATTTTGGAGCCAATAATGCATTTGGAGGAGGAGACGATACATCTCATGAACTAACATTTAGAGCACCAACGATCACCAGCGGGAATTGGGTAGGTATTGACGTTCCATTGACAGCATTTACGGGCTTAACGCGTAGAGGAAATCTGGCACAATTAGTACTTTCAGGCGAATATCCCAATGTGTACATAGATAATGTGTATTTTTATAAATCAGGTGGAGGTACAGGAGGTCCTACAGCGCCTACATCTACAGCGCCACTGCCACAATATCCCCCTGCAAATGTGATTTCAATATTCAGTGACTCATATACCAATGTTCCTGCTACGGACTATAATCCTAATTGGGGGCAAGCAACGAGAGTTTCTGAGATTTCAATACAAAATAATAAAGTCCTTAGATATGATGGATTAAATTACCAAGGCACGCAATTTGGAACCGCTCAAAATGTTTCCGGTTTGCAGTTTTTACATTTAGATTATTGGACGGCAAATTCCACAGAACTTAAGATATTTATAATCAGTCCCGGTCCAGTAGAAACTCCTTTTACATTGACCGTACCCACTCAAGGATGGAATAGTGTAGATATACCATTGACTGCTTTTGCACCTGTCAAGTTGGATAATGTTATCCAGATCAAGATAGAAGGCAATGGTACTATCTTTTTGGACAATATTTTATTTAGAAAATAACCCATAAAAAAAACATAAAATGATTAGCAAGAATATATTTCAATTAGGATTATTGTTGGTTTCCTTTCTTTATCTGGGATGCGAAGCAGATGATTTTCAAAAATTAGAAGAGCGTCAATGGTCTCTCACGTGGAGTGATGAATTTGAAGGCGACAATGGGGCCGCACCGGATGCAACAAAATGGACATACGACCTTGGGCAAGGACAAAATGGTTGGGGAAATGGAGAATTCCAAACCTATACCAAAAGACCAGATAATGTTAAGCTTGATGGTAATGGCAATCTAGTGATTACTGCCTTAAATGTACCTTTCAATGGCGCTAATTTTTCATCTGCAAGACTAAAAACTCAAGGATTATTTGCACAAAAGTATGGAAGATTTGAAGCTAAAATCAAAACACCTTATGGACCTGGTATTTGGCCTGCTTTCTGGATGCTTAGTGAAACGATCACAGAAGTAGGTTGGCCACAATGCGGTGAAATTGATATTTTAGAGCTTAGAGGACAACAACCTAGTACAATCATTGGTACATTACATGGTCCAGGATATAGCGGAGGCAATCCAGTAAATAGGTACTATTCTTTAATCAATGGAAGGTTTGACAGTGATTTTTATGTGTATGCAGTCGAATGGAGCGAAGACAAAATAGACTTTTTTGTCAATGATTACCTATATGGTACGATCACTTCTAAAGATGTACCTGGAGAATGGGTGTATAATACGCCTTTTTTCATGATACTTAATATTGCCGTTGGTGGAAATTTTGTAGGCTTCCCTACTGATAAAACGCCTTTTCCCCAAAGTATGACGGTAGATTATGTCAGAGTATATCAAAAAGCAAACTAAATAAAAATAAAATAATAAAGTAAAGCAGACCCTGTTAGGTATGAGTGATAAAGATGTGAAATTGACGTTTGAAGAGTTTGGAAAGGTACCTTTTCTAAAGATTTCCAACCATAATCAAATGCGTCCTTTTTTTATGAGCGTGGTGAGTGATTCTGACCATTGGATGTTTATTTCCAGCAATGGAGGATTGTCTGCGGGGCGAAAAAATGCAGAATACGCGTTGTTCCCATATTATACCGACGATAAGATTACTGAGTTTGCAGATATCACGGGAAGCAAAACCATATTTCAGATTGGAAATGATACTGACATGGTGATTTGGGAGCCCTTTTCGATACGTAATACTTCCAATTTAAAGACGGTCAATAATCTCTACAAAAGTATCTATGGCAATGTCATTGTCTTTGAAGAGACCTTGGTAGATTATGATCTTACTTTCAGGTATTCTTGGGCATCTAGTGATCGGTACGGTTTTGTGAAAACTGCTACCCTGATCAATAATGGTCTTCAGGATATCCAATTGACCGTATTGGACGGTATTCAGAATGTCATGCCTTATGGTGTAAGTAGTGGATTGCAAACAGCAAGCAGCCACCTTGTTGATGCCTACAAACGAACTGAATTACATGCAGAATCGGGTTTAGGAATCTTTGCACTAAGTGCGATTATTGTGGATAAAGCTGAGCCAAGCGAAGCTTTAAAAGCCAACATTGTTTGGTCCCATGGCCTTTCTAAAGTCACCAATCTATTATCATCATTACAGCTCAATGCTTTTAGAAAAGGACAAAATGTTTCTGCAGAATCAGACATAAAAGGAGAAAAAGGAGCATATTTTATTTGTACGGATCTTCACTTAAAGTCATCTGCCAGTGAGACCTGGTTTTTTGTAGCAGATGTCAATAAAAATCATAGTCAGGTAGCTGACATCATTCATGAGATTCAATCTACACCAGATTTTAAATCCAAAATAGCAGATGATATTCAAAAAGGCACCGAAAATCTGATCAATTTGGTAGCATCAGCAGATGGGTTACAATATACCAATGACCCATTACAAGATTGCAGAAACTATTCCAATGTGCTTTTCAACATCATGCGAGGTGGAATATTTGATGATGGGTACCATGTAGAAAAAGTTGATTTTGAGCAGTATGTAAGTAAAGCCAACAATGCAGTAGTCGAAAACAATCAAGACTTTTTTAATTCTTTGGAATCCAAATCTCATTATCAAGTCCTTTGCAACAAAGCATTAGAAACACAAGATCCTGATCTGATACGCCTTACTCTGGAGTATCTTCCTTTGAAATTTAGTCGAAGACATGGAGACCCTAGCAGACCTTGGAATAGATTTTCTATCAATCTTAGAGCCGAAAATACTGGTGACAAGATACTAGATTATGAAGGCAACTGGCGAGATATCTTCCAAAACTGGGAAGCATTGGCATATTCATATCCAGAATATATAGATGGTATGATATTCAAATTTCTCAATGCATCGACCTTTGATGGATACAATCCTTATCGGGTAACCAAAGGTGGATTTGATTGGGAAACCATAGAACCTGATGATCCGTGGTCTTACATAGGATATTGGGGAGACCACCAGATTATTTATTTGCAAAAGTTTTTGGAGATCATCCAAAAGTTCAAGCCCGGTGGACTAGAAGCGTACTTTGATCAGGATTATTTTGTATACGCAGCGGTACCGTATATTATCAAACCATATGAAGATATAGTCAATAATCCTAAAGATACCATCGATTTTGATCATCATTGGGATGCCAGAATCAGAGAAAGTATGACTTCTGTAGGCGCTGATGGTGCTCTATTAAAAGACAACGACAATGATATTTATCGCGTCAATTTGATAGAAAAGCTTTTGGCTACTTTATTGGCCAAAATGTCTAATTTTATTCCGGAAGGTGGTATATGGCTGAATACCCAAAGGCCCGAATGGAATGATGCCAATAATGCCTTAGTAGGTAATGGTGTATCCATGGTGACCTTGTATTATATGCGACGATTTTTAGTATTTTTAGATGAAATCTTTGAAAAGACAGATCTTGAAAATATAAAGTTGTCCAATGAATTGATTGAGTTTTATCATAGTGTCAGAGAAACTTTGGATACCCACCAAGGCTTATTATCTGGCCATATTTCTGATGCTGATCGTAAGGCCATTTTAGATCAACTAGGCAAGGCTGCATCAGATTACAGATCTCAAATATACAAATCCGGATTTTGGGGCAAAAAACGTACAGCTTCAATGGAAGGACTCAAGCGATTTGTTAAGCTTAGCCTTGCATTCATCAATCATTCCATTGGTCAAAATAAGAGAAAAGATGGCTTGTATCACGCGTACAATCTAATGACTTACAAGCAAGATGGTGTCATGATTTCGTATTTGGATGAGATGCTTGAAGGTCAGGTGGCTGTGTTGAGTTCTGGTTACCTTGACGGTACACAATCACTGGATGTACTGGATGCGATGAAACACAGCAAACTCTTTAGAGAAGACCAATACAGCTATATATTGTATCCCAATAAAAAATTGCCAGGCTTCCTGAGTAAAAACATCATAGATGAATCAGATGCTTCAAATTCAGCATTGATTCAGACATGGGTAGCCCAGGGAAATACAACGATTGTCGAAAAAGATATTTATGGTAAATACCATTTTAATGGCAATTTTAAAAATGCAGGAGATCTTAAAAAAGCATTAGAGAATATTGGAGATACCAGTTACACGGATCTGATCCAACATGAAACTCAAAAATTACTAGATATATTTGAAAAAGTATTTCATCACAAGGCATTTACTGGTAGATCAGGTACTTTTTATGGATACGAAGGATTAGGTTCTATTTATTGGCACATGGTATCCAAGCTTCTTTTGGCAGTGCAGGAAAGTTGCTTGCAAGCGATCAGACAAAACGAATCGTCGGTTACTGTCGGTAGATTATTGGAACATTATTATGAAATCCAGGCTGGTATTGGGGTGCATAAATCACCTGACTTGTTTGGAGCATTTCCTACTGATCCCTATTCGCACACACCCGGACATAAAGGTGCCCAACAACCTGGTATGACAGGTCAGGTTAAAGAAGATTTACTTTCTAGATTTGGTGAGTTGGGTATTGAAGTCTTCGATGGACATTTGACATTTAATCCTGCCTTGTTGAGGAAGTCAGAATTTCTGACGGCTTCCAAAATAGTTTCCTATACTGATTTAAGAGGTCAAAAACAGTCTTTAGAGTTAAGTAGCGGACAATTATTTTTTACATTTTGTCAGATTCCTGTGATTTATGAGATCGCTGAGACGAGTAGTATAGTTCTTGTATTTGAAAATGGTGATAATCAAAATGTAAATTCAAATACGCTAGATAGGAGCAACAGTCATTCTATATTTGGTCGAAAAGGTAACATTTTAAGTATTAAAGTATTTGTAGACCAGCAATTATTAAAGTAAATATTCAAAAACATCATCCATGAAACGAATTTATTTTGTATTATTGTGTAGCATAGTCATGGTGATGTCATGTAAAGAAAAGCAAAACGAGAATCCGATAGTGAAAGATAAATCAGCAGCAGATATTTTAGGGAATCCCGCGTACCAAGCGATCAGTTATGGTGGATACCGCCAAATATCCAGAGACATTCAACCCACCATTGCAGAACTCAAAGAAGATCTGAAAATTTTGCATGCCATGGGTATCAGGATACTGCGTACTTACAATGTACACTTGGCTGAAGCCGCTAATTTACTCCAAGCCATCAAAGAGATGAAAAAGGATGATCCGACATTTGAGATGTATATCATGCTTGGCGCTTGGATTGATTGTAAAAATGCGTGGACCAGTCTACCTGTAGACCACAATATAGAAAGTGAAAAAAATGAGACCGAAATCAATCGTGCTGTAGAACTCACCAATCAGTACCCCGATATTGTAAAAGTTATAGCAGTAGGTAACGAAGCTATGGTCAAATGGGCAGAGAGTTATTACGTCCAGCCCAATGTCATCCTGAAATGGGTCAATCATTTGCAAAGTCTAAAGAAGCAAGGCAAGTTGCCTGAAAATCTATGGGTTACCAGTTCAGATAATTTCGCTTCCTGGGGTGGAGGAGATACCTTATATCATGTAGAAGACTTAAAAAAGTTGATTCATGCTGTTGATTATATTTCTTTGCATACATACCCGATGCATGATACGCATTATAATCCCGATTTTTGGGGTGTGAAATCTTCAGAAGCTTCACTGACGGATAAAGAAAAAATTGAAGCAGCGATGTTGCGAGCTCGAGACTATGCTATTTTTCAGTACAAAAGTGTAGTGAATTATATGAAATCATTAGGCGTAGAAAAACCTGTCCATATAGGTGAGACGGGTTGGTCATCGTTTTCTAATTACAATTATGGAGATGATGGGTCCAAGGCTTGTGATGAATATAAATCTGCCTTGTACTACAAAATGCTCAAATCATGGAGTGATAGCAATAATGTGACTTGTTTTTATTTTGAAGCTTTTGATGAGCAATGGAAAGATGCAAAAAACCCACAAGGATCAGAAAATCATTTTGGCTTGATCAATCTTAAATCAGAAGCTAAATATGCATTATGGGACCTGGTTGATAAAGGTGTATTTAAGGGTTTGACCAGAGATGGAAAACCAATCACCAAAACCTTCGGAGGCGACTTTGATTCACTTTGGAAATATATTAAATTGCCTCCTACGTCAGACACTATCAAAATATATAAATGGTGATGAGAAAGGGATATCTTGCGTTTTTGGTTTTATTAATGAGTATAATAATAATGTCTTCCTTCCATAATAAGTCATTGGGTATACAAATATTTGAGACATCAGCTGATGGTCAAAAACTTCAGGAGGTAAACCCAACTAAAACGAGTCAGAACCCAATTACAATTGTCATAGATGCTGAGAAGAAATTTCAGACGATTACTGGATTTGGCGGATCATTTACTGAATCTTCTGCATATTTGCTTAATAAAGTCAGTATACAAAATAGAAATAAAATCCTGGAAGCGTATTTTGGAGAGCGAGGTGCCAGATATTCATTGACTAGAACCCATATAAACTCATGTGACTTTTCTTTGAGCAACTATTCATACGCACCTGTTGAAAATGATCGGGAGTTGAAGCATTTTTCTATCAAAGAAGATATGGACGACATTATTCCGATGATCAAAGACGCTCAAAAAGTATCCAAAGAAGGTTTTAAGATCATATCATCACCTTGGACAGCACCACCATGGATGAAAGATAATAAAGATTGGCGTGGAGGTAAGTTGTTAGCTGAATATTATCCTGTTTGGGCTAATTTTTTTAATAAATATATTGATGCTTATAAAAAAGAAGGTATAGATATTTGGGGCATCACCGTGGAAAACGAACCACTTGGGAATGGCAAAAACTGGGAAAGTATGCACTTCTCACCTGAGGAGATGAACGAATTTGTAAAAAATCACTTAGGTCCTGTACTTCGTACTCAACATCCATCATTGAAAATACTGGGCTATGACCAGAATCGAGACGAACTCAAAGAGTGGGTAGATGTCATGTATGATGATACAGAAGCCAAAAGTTATTTTGATGGAACAGCGATACATTGGTATGCGAGTACTTATGATTATTTTCCTGACGTATTACAATATACACATGCCAAAGCACCTGAAAAATATATGATTCAAACCGAAGCCTGTGTGGATGCCGAAGTACCAGCATGGAAAAATGATGCCTGGTATTGGAGTAAAGAAGCCACGGATTGGGGATGGGATTGGGCGCCAGCTGACAAGAAACACTTGCATCCCAAGTATGCACCAGCGCATAGGTATGCCAGAGATATCATCGGTTGTCTCAATAATTGGGTGGATGGATGGATAGACTGGAATATGGTGCTAGACAGACAAGGAGGACCCAACTGGTTTAAAAACTGGTGTACAGCTCCTGTCATTGTAGATATGGAGAAAGATGAAGTATATTTTACACCTTTGTATTATGTCATGTCTCATTTTAGCAGATTCATTAGACCAGAAGCTGTGAGAATAGGCGTAACCAATCCAAATACTGAAGTAATGTGTACTGCTGCATTAAATATGGACGGTTCTACTGTGGTAATTCTTTTTAATCCTGATGGCAAATCCAAAGATATCGCTGTAAATTACAACGGAAAATCCATAAATACTCACTTGAAAGAAAATGCAATTCAAACGATTTTAATTCATTAAGCACATACATATTAACTGAACACATGAGCCACGTCACCACTAGTAAAGTACCATTTAGTCAAAAATTAGCCTTCGGCCTTGGAATGCTTGCCAATCAATTATTTCCAGCGATGTTGGGAATATTTATGGTCATCTTGATCGATAAGTTGGGATTTCCAGGTTGGATGATTAGCACCATTTATTTTGTTCCTAAATTATTTGATGCGATTACGGACCCAATTATGGGTTTTATCACGGATAATACCAAGTCTAAATGGGGTAGGAGGAGACAGTATGTGGTCATAGGTGGAATATTGACAGGTATCTCTTTTGCTTTTATGTGGCAATTGTATGGTAGTAATTCTGTAAACTTTAACTTTGTTTATTTCCTACTGGTTTCTTTGGCATTTTATCTGGGCATCACAATTTTTAGTGTGCCTTTTGTAGCCATGGGTTATGAAATGAGTGACGATTTTCACGAAAGGACATCCATTATGGCTACTTCACAGCTCATCGGTCAATTAGCTTGGGTTTTTGCCCCTTGGTTATGGGTGATTATGTATGATCCAGCTTGGTTTCCTTCGGCAGAAGAAGCGACAAGATCATTGGCTGTTTACGGCGCCATAATATGTACTATTTTAGCCATAATACCGGGTATATTTATCAAAAGTAAATCGACTTTAAATGAAAATTACGAACCTTTGACTATTGCAAATGCTAGTAGAAGTTTTGATTTGATCATACAAGGTTTTAAAGAAGCTTTGGTCATTGTGCCTTTCAGAAAATTGTGTATAGCCACTTTTTTTATATTTAATGCTTTTAATACCACAGCAGGTTTTTCATTTTTTATCATAAAATATTATGTATTCCCTGGAGATGGACAAGGTATTTGGCCTACTCTTTATGGTTGTGTTGGAGCAATTTTTACTACAGTATTGATTATTCCTATCGTGGCATACATGTCTAAGGTGATGGGTAAACAAAAGGCCTTTATTTGGTCACAATCTTTATCTATTTTGGGGTATGCATCTTTGCTTTTTTTGTTTGTACCTGGTAAACCCTATTTGTTCTTAATAGCGCTTCCTTTCATATCCTTCGGAATTGGTAGCTTATTTACACTGATGATGTCGATGACTTCAGATGTTATTGATATTGACGAATTAAATACAGGAAAAAGAAGAGAAGGGATTTTTGGGGCTATCTATTGGTGGATGGTAAAATTTGGATTAGCTATTGCTGGTGGATTGACCGGGTTGATATTGTGGTATATTGATTTCAATTCTGGTGCAGCCACGCAGACTTACGAGACCATGTTTGAGCTACGAATGTTCTTTTCTGCTATTCCAGTACTGGGTACGCTATTTGCTTTGTGGGCTATGTGGGATTATGATATCAACGAAGAAAAATCACATGAAATCAGAGCTCAACTTGAAAAGAAAAAGGCTGTAATCCCATCCGGCTATTCATCCACTTCAGTATTAGGCTCTGCGAATCTCAAAGGTCTAACTTTGGGTGAATTGAAAAGTAAATTTCCAAATTACTATGCTTCAAATATTGATTATAATTCAGCATCGCCAACTACTAAAGTGAGTCATTTTAAAGCTCAATTTGAAAAAGGACTCCATGGTATTTGCTTTAGTGTCTATAATGAATTTCAAAATCCGGGAGATACCATCACGAAAGACCAAATAATCAAAAGGCTAGAAATTCTCAAAGGCCATACTCAATGGATCAGGACTTTTTCCTGTACCAATGGTCACGAATTGATACCACAACTGGCGAAAGAAATGGGTTTCAAAACTCTGGTTGGTGCTTGGATAAGTCATGATTTGCAAAACAATGATAAAGAACTATCCAGCCTTAAGTCTTTATTAAGCAAGGGTGTAGTCGATATGGCTTCAGTGGGCAATGAAGTGCTTTTTAGAAATGATGTTAGTGCAGAGGCATTGTATGATTATATGGTGCAAATCAAAGATGTAGCAGGTAATATTCCGGTAAGCTTTGTAGATGTTTATTACGAAGTCATGAAACATCCAAAATTGATGCAGATATCAGACGTTTTAATGATCAATTGTTATCCATTCTGGGAAGGGGCAGATATTAAATTCGCATCATTGTATCTTCAAGAGATGTATCAGCAAGTCTTATCTGTTGCTCATGGTAAAAAGGTAATCATTACTGAGACTGGCTGGCCGAGTAAGGGACAAAATATCATGGATGCAATGCCATCTGAAGAAAACGTGATGAGATATGTTGCAGAGATTGCAGAATGGAGTCGGGCCAAAAATGTTGAAATGTTTTACTTCTCTTCTTTTGATGAATCATGGAAGATCCATGCTGAAGGTTGGGCAGGTACTTCATGGGGACTTTGGGATAAAAATGAAAAATTTAAATTTAATTAATAGAATAGGCGTCAAAACAAATAGTATTTAAAATATAATAAATAAATCACCATGTCGCAAAGATCATACAACTTTAACATTTATCAGGGACTTCCATTAGAGCATATTGATTTGTATAATGCAGATACACCTGAAGAAGATATTAAATCATTGTATTTTCAAATTCTCCAAAAAGGGATGCACGGCATCTGCTTTAGTCTCTATGAAGATGGGCAAAAGCCGGGAGATATTATATCAGAGGGTCAAATACGCAGGCGATTGGAAATATTAAAACCCTATACAAATTGGGTTCGCTCGTTTTCTACCATAGAAGGCAATGAACTCATACCAAAAATAGCCAAGGAAATGGGAATGAAAACCCTTGTAGGAGCTTGGCTAGGAGATGATAAAGAAAAAAACGAAATTGAAGTCGAGAATCTAATCCAACTTTGCAACGACGGATTTGTGGATATAGCTGCTGTAGGAAATGAAGTTTTGTATAGAAATGATTTGACATTGGCCGAACTTTTAGAAAAGATCGATTATGTAAAGTCTCAGGTTTCGGAAATACCTGTAGGTTATGTAGATGCATATTATGAATTTGGCAGACACCCTGAATTAGTTGATGCCAGCGATGTGGTTTTGGCCAATTATTATCCATTTTGGGAAGGTACGAGTTTCGAGAATTCTTTAGGACATCTACATCATATGCATCAGCAAGTCATAGATGCGGCAAAAGGCAAAAAAATCATCATCACAGAGACCGGTTGGCCAAGCCAGGGCGAAGTTACCAAAGGAGCTATTCCCAATGCCATTTCCACCATGAAATATTTTATCAATGTCCAGATTTGGGCACAACAATCAGATATAGAGATGTTTTATTTCTCGTCTTTTGATGAGTCATGGAAAGTAGGCGCTGAAGGTGAAGTAGGTGCGTATTGGGGATTGTGGGACAAAAATGAAAAACTTAAATTCGTATAATAAATTATTTTTTAATCATTAAAATTTAAAAGCATGAAAATTTTAACATTTATTTTCTCTTTTTTCATAACAGTACAGGCATTTGCACAGCCATCATCTGCTGCACCGGTTCCTACACGTGGAGCTTCTGATGTTAAATCTATGTATAGCAATACTTATACTAACTTAACAGTTGATACTTGGCGAACCGATTGGTCCGCAGCACTATTGGAAGATATCCAAATTCAAGGTAATGATACTAAGAAATATAGTAATCTGGATTTCGTAGGTGTGGAAACTGTAACCAAACAAATTGATGTCACCAGTATGAATCATTTTCATATTGACATGTGGACGCCAAATATGACCACTTTTAGAGTGAAATTGGTTGATTTTGGTGCAGATGGAGCGTTTGGAGGTGGAAATGATACCGAGCATGAAGTAGTGTTTACCAATGTTACTCCTAATCAATGGAATAGTTTAGACATTCCATTGACACAGTTTGTCAATCTTGCAGGCAAAAAGAATATAGCTCAATTGATATTTTCGGGTTTACCAGCTGGAGGTGGTACGGTTTACATAGATAATGTCTTTTTCTTCAGCGGAACAGTAGCAGCACCTAGCCCGTCCACAGCGGCACCAATTCCTACAAGAGATGCGGCCAATGTAAAGTCAATGTTTAGCAATACATACACCAATGTGGCAGTGGATACATGGCGCACGGATTGGTCATCTGCAGTTTTGGAAGATATCCAAATCCAAGGCAATGATACTAAAAAATATAGTGCATTAGATTTTGTTGGTATAGAGACTGTGACTAAACAAATAGATATTTCTGGAATGAATTTTTTCCATATTGATATGTGGACACCTAATGCTACTACATTTAGAGTCAAGTTGGTTGATTTTGGAGCAAATGGTGCTTTTGCTGGAGGAGATGATACAGAGCACGAAGTTGTTTTCGAAAATGTAGTTCCTAACCAATGGAACAGTTTGGATATTCCTTTGGCCCAATTTGCAAATTTGATGTCTAGAAAAAATATAGCTCAATTGATATTTTCAGGCTTGCCCGTAGGAGCGGGAACTGTATATTTGGACAATATTTATTTTTTCCAGGGCACCATTGCTGCGCCAGTACCTACAGTAGCTGCACCGACACCTACGCGCAATGCAGCTGACGTTATATCGATGTTTAGTAATGCATATACCAATGTAACAGTGGATACATGGCGCACGGATTGGTCATCTGCAGTATTGGAAGATATTCAGATCCAAGGCAATGACACAAAAAAATATTCAAACCTTGATTTCGTTGGCGTAGAAACTGTGGCAAAGCAAATAGATATCACAGGTATGTCTCATATTCATGTGGATATGTGGACACCCAACATGACTACTTTTAGAGTCAAGTTGGTAGACTTTGGTGCTGATGGTGCTTTTGGTGGTGGTGATGATAAAGACCATGAAGTGGTATTCGAAAATGTGGTAGGATCAAGATGGAATGGTCTCGATATTCCTTTGACACAGTTTGTAAATCTTACTACTAAAAAAAATATAGCTCAATTGATATTTTCTGGCTTGCCCGTAGGAGCAGGTACAGTTTATATTGATAATGTTTATTTTTATACTGCAGTAAGCGGCCCTACAACTCCAATGACAGCAGCGCCAACACCTACAAGAAGTGCTTCAGGAGTGATATCTATGTTTAGCAACGCGTATACCAATGTTGCTGTAGATACTTGGCGTACAGATTGGTCTGCTGCAATGTTGGAAGATATTAAGATACAGGGAAATGATACTAAAAAATACTCTAGCCTTGACTTTGTAGGTATAGAGACCGTGTCCAAGCAGATCAATGTTACGGGCATGAGTCATTTTCACGTAGATATGTGGACGCCAAATATGACGACTTTCAGAGTAAAATTAGTAGATTTCGGTGCTGATGGCGCATTTGGAGGTGGTGATGATACAGAGCACGAGGTGGTGATTGAAAATCCAGCTTTAGGTCAATGGAACAGTTTGGATATTCCTTTAACGCAATTTGCTAATCTTGCTGGAAAGAAAAATATTGCTCAATTGATATTCTCTGGCTTACCAACCGCAGCAGGCACTGTCTTTATTGATAACGTTTATTTCTATGATAAAGCTAGTAATGTCATTAACGTAGAAACCCAAAATGATGTGGTAGTTTATCCAAACCCTTCTAAAAATGGTACTTCATTAAACACTAATTTGGATTTTGTTTCCTTTAAATTGTATAATGTTCAAGGTCAACTTTTGGACAGTGGAAATCAGGACTATTTTAGAAATATGTCTATCAATAAGGGTATTTATTTTGTGAAGTTTGAAATTTCAAAACAAAATCAGTCAACAGCAAAAATAGTTGTTGAATAAGTTTTACCAATAGTTAAAATTTTTCTTGGTCAGTGTTTCCTTTTTTTTGGCAACACTGATCAAGAAATTACTAATATTGACTTCAATATTGTATTAAATTAATTTTTGACTTAACCACTGTGATACATGATGTATAAATGATGTATCGAAAAGTAGCAAGGAAGTCTTATATTGCTCTATTTTTGAGCAGTATTTATAAAATAATAGAAACTGAGCGGTAATTTATAGTTTACTTCTGTAATGTACCCTTCTGATTCTAAGAACCTAAAATCATTAAAATGCCAACCAAGTTTATTTTAGTTAATATCCTATTTTTTCTAGCCAATTTTACTTTATTAAGTCAAATAACGCTCAATCAAAATCATACCAATGCTACTATTGGATTGGATAGAAAAAATTGGAATGGTGGTAGTACAGCTATTCATAGTCAAGGATACCATCATGACTTTACCTTGCCAGCAGCACCTAATCCTTGCTCAAAAATCACTTCAATCGAAGTTACAGTAAGCTTATCAAATTTTATCAACAATCCACCTCCAGGATGTGCACATACTGAAATTTACTACAATGTGTTTTATGGATGCAATACTTATTCAGGTGGTGCAACATGCCCTATTAGTAATATGATTGGGCAACCCAATTTCCCACCTAACACTTCTCTTCCTACACAAACTTATGGCTGTCCATTACCACTAACTGGGCAAATGGCTAATTTTGGGGGCAATTTAAGTGTAGATATTATTCCTGTTTATTTAACAGGTTGTAATCCAAATTGGCAAAGTGCCGTTTCGATGGGGTTTGTGGGTTATGAGTATGATATTGAGGTTGTTGTGAATTTTGATAATATCTCTTGTACTGGCACCGGTTGCTTAGCCCCAGGCCCTCCTGTGATGCTTCCTTGTGATGATGGTAATCCTTGTACCATTAATGATATGCAGGGAGTTCTTGCTTGTGATAATTCGGTTGTTTGTGTGCCTTGTGCAGGAACACCCAATCCGGCTGGTGGGCTTGTAGTTTCGGCAGTTCCTACTCAACCATCTTGTGGCCAGAATAATGGTAGTATTTTAGTTTCTCCAGGCCCGGCAGGATATACTTACACTTGGACTGGAGGTCTCAATGGTCAAAACCCTACGAATGTTGCGCCTGGAAACTATACAGTTACTGTCACAGATACTGGTAACGGATGTACAGGTACAGCATCTGTCACGTTGAATCCTTCATCTCCATTAAATGCAAACACAGTAGTTACACAGCCTACCTGTGGGCAGAACAATGGTAGTATTAACGTTTCGCCGGGACCAGCTGGACACACTTATGATTGGTCTGGCGGTTTGAATGGCCAAAATCCTATGAATGTCTCTCCAGGTACGTATACGGTGACCGTTACCCAAACAACAACAGGATGTACGGGAGAGACCACAGTAGTTTTAAATCCATCTACTGGTATATCTGCATCATCCACGATAATACAACCTACATGTGGCAATAATAATGGAAGTATTTCCATCAGCCCGGGACCTGCTGGTCACACATATAGTTGGACAGGAGGACTGGTGGGACAAAATCCTTCTAATGTTGGTCCTGGTACTTATACTGTTACAGTTACCCAAACAAGTAATGGTTGTACTGCTACTGAAACTGTAATGCTGGACCCATCATCAGGAGTAAATGTTTTACTCACTGCCAATCAAACTTCATGTGGTTTGAACAATGGAAGTATAGACGTTCAGCCCGGACCTGTAGGTTATACTTATTTGTGGACTGGTGGCTTATCAGGACAAAACCCTATGAATGTTGGTCCAGGAACATATACCGTTACTGTGACAGAAAGTAGCTCAGGATGTTCTGGTACTGAAAGTGTAATGATTAATTCTTCAGTTAGTTTAAATGTATCTTCCACCGTGACACAACCTTCCTGCGGTCAAAATAATGGAAGTATCTTGGTAAATCCTGGTCCTGTAGGATATGATTATAATTGGACTGGTGGTTTAGTTGGTCAAAATCCGATTAATTTAGCTCCAGGAACATACACAGTTACTGTAACTGAAATAAGTTCAGGATGTACCAGTCAAGAGAGTATTATTCTGGATCCTTCCGCAAATTTAACAGTGGTGGCCACACCTACTCAGCCTTCTTGCGGACAAAATAATGGAAGCATTTCGGTAACTCCAGGTCCTACAGGGCACACTTACGCTTGGACAGGTGGACTTTCTGGCCAAAATCCAATGAATATTGCACCAGGAACTTATACAGTAACTGTTACTCAAACTAGTAGTGGGTGTACAGGTACCACCACAGTAACATTAAGTTTATCAAATAACTTAACAGTGTCAGCGTTGCCTATGCAGCCATCTTGTGGACAAAATAACGGAAGTATTACAGTAACTCCCGGCCCAGCAGGTCACACCTACGTATGGACAGGTGGTCTTACGGGCCAAAATCCAATGAATGTAGGACCAGGAACATATACCGTAACAGTAACTCAAACGAGCAATGGATGTACAGGTACCACTTCAGTCACGCTTAATGCATCAAGCAGTCTTTCAGTGTCAGCGTTGCCTATGCAGCCATCTTGTGGACAAAACAACGGAAGTATTACAGTAACTCCCGGCCCAGCAGGTCACACCTACGTATGGACAG
>CAZGMB010000028.1:60368-65916 GCA_964526715.1 uncultured Aureispira sp.
AATCCAATGAATGTAGGACCAGGAACATATACCGTAACAGTAACTCAAACGAGCATTGGATGTACAGGTACCGCATCAGTAACAGTTGCTCCAAGTCAAAATATTAGTATCACATGCACATCTACTCCCGTTTCAGGTCCAACTGCCAATGATGGTCGAATATCTATCAACATTTCAAGTGGAACATCTCCTTACAGCATTACTTGGAATGGAGGAAGTGCACAAAATATAACTCAAAACCCATACAACATCACAAACTTAGCATCAGGAAATTATAATGTAACAGTGACAGATGCAAAAGGATGCTCTACTACATGTCAATCTATTATAAACAATATAGATTGTAAGCTTGATGCAATTATCACTAGTGAAAACGTTAAGTGTTTTGGAGTCTCAGACGGTAAAATTACTCTAGTCCTTGCAAATGCGGTTGGAAATCCTATAATTGTATGGAGTAATCCCGTGTGGAATGGGCAAACTACTATCACAAATGCACCAGCTAATTCTTATGCAGTTACGATCACTGACAATTTAGGATGTCAGATTACTAAAAATATTTCAGTATCACAACCTCCGGAAATAGTCATAACTTGTAGTGGTACGGCAGTATCAGCCAAAGGGAAAAGCGATGGTTTAGGTAATATTAATATAAGTGGAGGAACGCCTAACTATACACTAGGATGGTCAGGACCATTAAGTGGCCAAATTCAAAGTGTTGCTGGTGCAAATTCAATTCCAAATCTTTCAGCAGGAAACTATTTTATAACGGTTACTGATTTAAATAATTGTACTAGTACTTGTTCATTCACTATAGATGACAAACCTTGTGCATTAAGTATAAAAGCGGAAGTAAATGATCCTTCTTGCTTTAATAAATGCGATGGTGAAATAAAGTTAACTGTTGATGGATTGACAAATAGTATTACAAAGGTTAGTTGGAATGACCCTTCATTTGATGACAAATTGGATCTCGCAATGTTATGTCAAGGATCTTACAGAGTTACCGTGACAGACGAAAGCGGGTGTACCGCATCTTTGACCAACATTTCCTTGGTACATCCTGATTCGTTGCTAGTTAGCATAACCAGCTCCACGTTAAATCCTTTATCTGATCAAGAATTTACATTGAATCTAAATACTAATATCAATTTAACTGAAATAGCTTCCATCAGTTGGTCTAATGCCAACGTACTTAGTTGTAGCGATTGTGCAACCCCTAAAGGTAAAATTACTGAGAGTACTACCTTTGTAGCAAATGTTGTTAGTTCAGATGGTTGTATAGGTAGTGGCCAAATATTATTAAATATTAGACAATTAAATATCGTTTATTTCCCAAACATCATTTCAAGTTCTTCTTCAGCTGGAAATGTTAAATTTTATCCATCAGGGAATAAGAGTAACATTAGCTCAGTAGATTTTATTTCGATTTTTGACCGATGGGGAAATCTTGTTTTCGAAAACAAAAATTTAAATGTAAATAATCCTGATCAAGGCTGGAATGGTAGTTATGGAAGTAGTGATGTAGTGCCAGGAGTTTACTTTTTCGTTTCTCAGGTTACCTTTAATAATAATGAAGTAAAGATATACAAAGGGGATATCACAGTGATAAGATGACATTTTATTTATGTATCGAAATTATTCATATCATTATTTTTATTTTAAACACTAAACAATAAGTTTTTTTATTTATTTTAAGATAATCATAGCAAATAGGGCATTTGATGTAGCTTTGATGTATTGTTTTTTTAGAATTTGCAATTTACGAATGATACATTTGTGCTTTAATTATAGCTTATTTGATATAATTAACAATTTATAACTCAATTTTTTTAACCAAACTCACACTCAATTCTCATGAGATTAGATTTACTAAATCGAAATCTATCCATTTTATCTAATTACCAAAACCAAAAATTTGGAGATATTATGAGTAGGTTTACCGCAGTAAAAAATGCTGCATTTTTAATCTTGAGTATTTTTGTTTTCAATCTATCTTTTGTTGAAAACGCGAATGCTCAATCACAGCCTGTGGGCTTCGTAGCCAACCCTGTGATGAACGCAGGGCAAGTTTTTCTGGCTTGCGGACCAATCGCCCCGGCAAACACCAATGTTGTTTACAGACTTTTTTATTCACTCACAGCAACAGCACCAGCAAATCCGCTAACAGCTACCCAATATCCATTTGGTACCACCCCTGGTGACGGTGGAGGAACTGCTGCGTTTGGATTTGATCTTTCAGGTTTGATGCCTGGACAAGGTTACTCATTTTGGTTGTATCAATTCAATACCGCTACGAGTACCTATTCAACTCCAGCGTTGGTAACACAAAATGCAGGTGTTGCGGGCCCGCCAGCTATGCCAGCAGGATTTGTGGCCAACCCAGCAGGTGGCTCAGGTCAAGTTTTTCTGTCTTGTGGCCCTAACAATGTGGGAGCAAACAATATAGTTTATCGTCTTTTCTATTCACCTACTGCAACTGCACCAGCAAATCCATTAACCGCCACCCAATATCCATTCGGTACTATTCCTGGTGATGGTGGAGGAACTGCAGCATTTGGATTTAATTTGGGAGGATTAACTCCTGGTACAGGATATACCTTTTGGTTGTATCAATACAATACTGTGACAGCTCAGTATTCAGCTCCTGCCATTGCAACTCAGACATCAGGTGGTACATCTGGTCCAAGTACATCACCATATTGTGCCACAACTGTGACCCATTTTGGTGGTGATCCAGCATCTGCTATACTATTGACCATAAAAAATACTGGTACTAATTCTATGGAAGTTAGAGCTGAGTCAGCAAACGCTGATGCAGTTGATCTTTTAATAGTAAACGGAGGATCTGGAGCAGCTGTTTCTGCCCCTACTAATCCATCACCAGGAGTTTTCGTAATAACACTCACTTGGGCTGGTACTCCTCCTGGCACAGTAAATTTGAATGTATTGTGGAGTAAGGCAAGTTTCCCAGGGAATTGGCAACTTAGCCAAGCTAATGTAAATATAGCATTTAACGCAACTTGTCCTTCTACGCCAGCGCCTGGGGCACCCACAACAGGTGGGCCAAACCCTATCTGTGCTTCGTCAAACGTTATTTCCCTATTCAGTAATGCATACACCAATGTTCCAGTAAATACTTGGTTAACTCCGTGGTCAGCAGCTCCTGCTACCGTAACTGATGTAGTTATTGCTGGAAATGATGTGAAATTTTATCAAGATGTCACTTTTATAGGTATTGAGACCACTGGAGCTAACAGAATCAATGCGACAAATATGACATCATTAAGGTTAGATTTTTGGTCTGGTAACGCAACTCAATTTAGGATTAAATTAGTAGACTGGGGAGCAAATGGTAACTTTGGAGGAGGAGATGATTCTGAACATGAGTTAACTTTTACAAGTCCAACACAAAATGCATGGGTATCTTACGATATTCCTTTGTCAAGTTTTGTTGGATTGACTTCAAGAGCCAATCTTGCACAATATATATTATCAGCAATGCCAAATACAGTGGCTGATTTTTATATAGATAATTTCTATTTTGCAAATAGTTCATGTATATCTGCAGCGCCACCTGTTGCTACGTGCGCTCCAGCAAATGTAATTTCACTTTTTAGTAATAGTTACACTAACAGACCTGTTTCAACGTGGTTAACACCATGGTCTGCTGCCCCAGTTACATTGACTGATGTTCAGATTTCAGGTAATGATGCTAAGTTGTACCAAGATGTAACCTTCTTAGGTATTGAAACAACTGGAGCAAACTTAATCAATGCAACCGCTATGACGCACTTTAAAATTGATGTGTGGTCAAGTAATGCTACTCAGTTTAGAATTAAGCTAGTCGATTTTGGAGCCAATGGTAATTTTGGTGGAGGTGATGATACTGAGAGTGAACTCACTTTCAATGCTCCTGCCTTGAATACTTGGGTTACCTATAATATACCGCTTTCTAGTTTTACAGGATTAACTTCTAGGGCTAATCTCGCTCAATATATTCTATCAGCAATGCCTAATACAATTGCAGATTTTTATATTGATAATATGCTATTTACTAGTTGTCTTCCATCGGCGCCAACAATGGCTGCACCCACACCAACATGTGCTGCTGCTAATGTGATTTCTATGTTTAGTAATGCTTATACCAATGTACCAGTTAATACTTGGAGAACACCTTGGTCTTCAGCTTTATTAACAGATATACAAATAGCAGGTAATGATACAAAATTATATACAAACCTTGATTTTGTAGGGGTTGAAACAGTAGGTCCCAATTTGATTAATGCAACAAATATGCAATTTTTCCATGTTGATATATGGACGCCAAATATGACTACCATAAGAGTTAAATTGGTTGACTTTGGACCAAATAGAAATTTTGCTGGTGGTGATGATAGTGAACACGAAGTTATTCTTAATTGTACATCACTTTCAGGGTGGAATTCATTTCACATTCCATTAAGTGGCTTTACTAATTTAAGATCAAGAGCACAAATAGCACAATTAATTTTCTCTGGTTTGCCTACAGGAACTAGTACATTATACGTAGACAATGTTTACTTTGCAACTTGTGCGGCTAGTGCTGGTATGCAGGTTCCTGCTACAATTTCTATAGCAGAGACATCAGGATTGTTGAATAATGATGGTACAATATGCGCAGGAGCAACTGCAACATTAACAGCTAGTGGTGGTGGTACTTATCTTTGGAGTACAGGTGCTACAACAGCAAGTATTACAACTGGAACAGCAGGTACATACACTGTATCAGTTACAAATGCTACAGGTTGTTCATTCCCTGTTTCAACAGTAATCGCAGTCACTCCTTTACCTAATGCTTCAATTGCAGTGGTTGACAATTCAGGCACAACAAACAATGATGGTATCCTATGTCAAGGAGCGACAGCAACTTTGACAGCAAGTGGTGGTGGAACATACTTATGGAGTACAGGAGCTATTACAGCAGCAATAACAACTGGGGTAGCAGGTACTTATACAGTTACAGTAACCAACAATGGTTGTACAGCTACTACATCAAGAACAGTGACTGTCAATCCAAATCCTACAGCAGCAATTTCAGTGACAGAAGTATCTGGCCCGGTACCTAATGACGGCATGATATTTGAAGGTGCACTAGTTACGTTAACTGCAACAGGTGGTGGTACTTACCTTTGGAGTACAGGCGCTACAACGCCATCTATCACTGTTACACCGATGGTAACGACTACCTACAGAGTGACTGTAACCAATGCAAACGGTTGTACAGCAACTGCGAGTAGGGAAATTACAGTGGAGCCCAATGTATGTTTGTTAGTATGTTCAGGCAATCAGAATGTAACCCTTCCTGAAGGCTTATGTACCTATCAACTTCCAAATCTAGTAACGACAGCTGGAGTTTGTGAAGCGCTAACAATACCAGGAAGAAGAACAACATTAAACACGGCACCATGGAACTTTTTGACATATCCTGCATTTGATTTATTCCCATGGGCGGGTTTCCCACCAGCGAGTGGCACGTTCACGATCAACAGGAATACGCTTCAGACAGGAA
>CAZGMB010000029.1:0-61450 GCA_964526715.1 uncultured Aureispira sp.
CTTTTGTCCAAAAACGACCCAAACTTCCTTTTTCTTCCTTTTTCTTCCCATTTTGTCATGTGGTTTTGCATAGCATGCGTCCATTTTTATAAAATTTTAACATTTTTCCGACACACATATCCTCTAAAATATCGTTTTAAATGTGTAAAATTTATTTTCATATGCCATTGTCCAAACCTATCAACTTGTATCATACTCCATACCTCCTCCAACGATACTCCCATGATACTAGCACGATACTCCGCAGATGATATAACCACATTCCGACTGAGTTCCCACTGAGTTCCCACTGAGTTCCCACCGCATTCCCACCGCATTCCCACTGAGTTCCGACTGAGTTCCCACTGAGTTCCGACTGAGTTCCCACTGAGTTCCGACGAGTTCCCACTGAGTTCCCACGAGTTCCCACTACAGTAAAGCGACACCCACTGATTTCAGGATAACATCAACGCATTCAGGTCATCTGCTTGCTTAAAATGGTTTGATTTTATTAGTTTTGAAAGTAGCTTTTTGTCTCTAATCTATTTAACCCGAAATATGCATTAGAAAATATATTCCAAATATAAATAGCTGATTTATTGCATTTTAGCTTCTTCCCGCTAAAGCGGGACAGGCTATTACGAAGTTCTAATGCATAATTCGGGTTTAAGTTTACTGCGCATTCAAATAGAAGTGCTATCTATCCATAAGACATAGCCAACACTACTACTCCCCAAAAATAATCAGTGACACATAAAACATGAATATAGATGATAAACCAAGCTGTAAATTTTTCTTTTATGTACAAAAATAAATTACCTTTGCGGCCTTATGGTATCAAATCTTACACATCTTGTACATTATTCGTCAGCATTGGACAGTATCAGTGTGACTGAAATAGAAGAACTTATCGCTAAAGCACCATCTGCTGATGCTTACAAAGTACTTTTAGACAAAAAAATGTCACGTATACATACGCATGACTCTGTATTGGCAGGAGCGGATAAGATGCTACTTTCAAATATATTTATTGATGAAGCGCATTTGACACATGAAGCACCTAAATTTCTTCAAGAGAAACCAGAAATAAATCAATTAGACATAGTTCAGGAGAGCTTGGAATCATCAGAAATCATTCAATTGAAAGATAATGATATAACTCCACCAAAAGAAGATTTAGATACTGAAATGGAAGAAAACGAAAAGCAAATCATTACCGAAGATATCTCACGACGAGTTATCACTCATCATCCTGTAGAAGAAGTAGAAGAAGTAGAAGTAATTCCAATGTCAATTGAAGTGACAATTGATGATGAACTCTCAGCAAACCTAAATGAAGAACAAGACACATTTACCAATAAAAAAAACGGTAAAAAAAATAAGCAAAAGCAGAAATCTTTTAAACTCAAAGAATACTCAGGTATTTCTGAATACGCTAAATGGTTATTGACTTTCAAAAAAGTGGATATCGAAAAGCAAATTCGTAAGGAAGAGAAGACAGCAAAAAAACGTGCATTAGAAGCCAATGCTAAAAAATCTGTAACCAAATCTGACCTGATCGCATCAGAACCATTAGCCGAAATACTGGCCATTCAAGGACATTTTGATGATGCAAAAAAAATGTATGAGCAATTGATGCATAAATATCCAGAAAAAAGTAGTTACTTTGCGGCCAAAATAAATAATCTGTTAAAAATATAGTATATAATGACAACACTATTAACCATATTAATTGCGATAAACTGCGTTTTACTCATGGCCGTGGTTCTCATCCAAAACCCTAAAGGTGGTGGTATAGACTCTACTTTAGGTGGAGGAGCGGCTAATCAAATGTTTGGTGCAGCAAAATCCACTGACTTCATAGAGAAGATCACTTGGGGATTGGCAGCAAGCTTATTTATCCTTTGTATTATCACAGCCATTTTGGTATCAGGCAGCACTGGAGGCAGCTTGATAGCTCCGGTAGAATAATAAACTCAAAACTCAATCTTAAATTCAGGCTTATTCTCTCGTAGAGTAAGCCTTTTTTTGTTGGTCATATGAATAACATCAAATTGTCTAATTTCCAATACGCTAGAATCATCATCTGTACGTTATGGGTACTTATATCTGGTAGTGTAGGAATTAGCCAAGATACTATATCTTCTATGCAATCCATAGAAGAAATATTGGTCACCGCGAGATTAAAACCATCAAAGAGCGTATTTAGTATGGAAAGTGACACGTTATCTTTGGCCCAACAAATGCTCCCTACTATAAGAAACGTACTACAATCACAAGCTGGCATTCTTGCTTTTAATCAGGAAAATTTTGCTCAAGATATTAGGATTTCTATTCGTGGTTTTGGGTCGAGATCTGCATTTGGTATCCGTGGCATACGAATTTTTCAAGATGGAATACCGTTGACATCACCAGATGGTACATCTCAAATGGACGAAATCAATGTGCTCGACATACAGTCTATGGATATATTTAAGTCTGGACTAGGTACCAGATTTGGAAATGGCTCAGGAGCTTCTATATCTCTAAAAACGACCGATTTTTTTAAGGGAGGACAAGTCTCAGCAGGCTTTAATTCTTGGGGAGCCTATTCTTTGGGCATAAAACATGGTATACAAAAGAGCAAAGTATCCAATGTATTCTCAGCAGGGCATCAGTATTTTTTAGGAAAAAGAGAGCACTCACAATCACAGGTCACCACTATCTACAACAGGACAAGGGCGTTTTTTTCTGATAGGCTTCAAGTAGACTTCATAGGTGGTGCCTATTTTTCACCTAAAGGACAAGATCCAGGAGCACTCAATTCTGAAGAATTTTTAGCCGACCGCTTTCAAGCAAATACAAGAAATAAACAATTTGACGCTGATGAACGTGTACAAGGGCTCACTCTAGCAGCAATTTCTAAATATTTTGTACATGACCAAGATGTGCTCAGGACCAGCATTTATTATAAAAAAAGGGATTTTAATGCTCAACTCCCTACTGCTAATCGAGGTTGGATTGATTTGCAACGAAATCTGACGGGTTTTTCTGTCAATTATGAACATAAAAGACTTCAAAACTGGTTGTTAAATTTGGGGCTTAGCGGTGACTATCAGCGCGACAACAGACAAAACGCGGCCAATAATGATGGCATCCAAGGAAATCTCCAAAGTGATCAAATAGAATCTGCCAGCAATGCAGCACTTTTTGCTCAATCTGTTTTCCAAAAGAATAGATGGGAAGTTCAGTCTCTTATACGTTTTGACATCAATCAGTATTTATTGAGTGATTTATTCGAATCTGATGGTATTCAAAACGGAAAAATCTCTTATTCTAATGTCAATGGTGCGTTAGGCACTTCTTATTCTGTCAATGCGAAGTGGGTTTGGCACGCCAATGTATCCAGTACCTTTGAAATGCCTACACTCAACGAACTATCCAACAATCCATTTGACAACCTAGGTTTTAATGCCACTCTGAATCCTGAAATCTCTTATCAGTATGAGACCGGAATTTCTTTTCAAAATGGTCAAAAATTACGGAGCAACATTAATTTATTTTGGATTAATACTACACAGCAAATTTCAGGTTATGAGCTTGCCCAGAATCCAGGTCGAATTTTCTATCAAAACATAGGCAATACCATCCGAAAAGGGATCGAAACCAATTTTCTTTTGGAATGGTCTAAAAACTTTTTTACATCAGCAAACTACACTTACTCTTATTTTACTTATGAAAACTTCAGTATCGGAGCTAGAGATTTATCCGGAAATTTTCAACCTTTGATCCCTAAACATAAAATATATATGACTGTTGGTTTAGCCATAGCAAATATATTTCGCTTTGAATTGACAGGTGGATACAACCATAAGTTATATTTGGATGATGCCAATCTAACTACCATTCAAGGTTACGGTGAATGTCACCTAGCAATACACACCCACGAAAAGATAAGTAAAAGGATTACTGCAGGTATCCAGATTCAAAACCTGTTTAATCTATTGGAATATTCAAACTTCAGAGCAAATGCCGCTTTTAGTAGATATTATGAGGCGGCTTCTCCCCAGTATTTAGGAGTTATGATGAGGTACACTTATTGATATAAAGGGAAAACGGTCATTTTTTTTCAGATTTATCTTATGTATATTCAATGGGTAATCTGCTTATTATTTTTGGACAAATCAAAACTTCAATGTAGCCAAAAGTGGTATAAAAAACATACATTTGGACGCATTTAAATAATAAATATGTATATTAATGTGAAATAGAGATATATAAAAAACATCTTATTTTCATCAATATTTCTAAGCTAGATTTTATTCTAAACAAAGCAGTCAATTATATTTTTCAGAAATATCCATTTTGTATCCAATTGTATCCAATTGCACAGGTAGGGATATCATATTTATAGTACTTATTTTACAGAAAAACGCTTTTGGTGAAAAATCTAAAGCTTCCAATCTATTTGTTTTCTTGTATATTCTTACCTTTTAAACAGTGGTGGATTGTATTTTCTTAAATCTTCTTCTGAAAGTTTTGAATAATGTGGGTATCTGGGTTTTATAGTTGGTAATATTTTAAGAAATGCCTCCCAATATTCAGCTTCTCCACCCATTATTTGCCATTCAAGATTTTGTAATTCTTTTTCTACATAATCCAGCTTTTTTTCCATATTGGTATCACTACACAACTGAGCCACAAGCAAGACATCTGTAAACCTCTGCATACCTCCCGCCATCATGGAATTCCATATTCTATTAGGCTCATCCATTTCATTATCCAAAAGTCTAAGTAAATTCGGTAGATATTTATACTCTTCTATATAATCTATGCCAGTACCACTTATATATTCATATATACTTTCTATCCATTTGTCCATATCTTGTAAAGTGTTTATTGGCTGACCATATGTACTTTTCATAAGTTCATTATACTTATCACTTCCATACCTTGCTGAAGTTGGAGAATTAGGAGTATATGAATAAGGACAACTACTATCTGCTAAAATATACTTATCAATTCCATTAATGCTAAATGTATTTGGGTTTTGACTGGGGGCATTGAGTTGTAGGTCTCTTTTTAAGATATCAATTTCTTTGTGTAATATTAAAAATGTACTTACATAAGGTGATGTAAATGACCAATTTATATGAAATACCCACTTTTCATCCCTATAATTGAAACTATGTGGCATCTTACTATATTTCCACCCTATTGGTTTGAAAAAATTTTCTAAAACAGGGTAAATTTCCTTTTTTAAAAGTGCACTAGGTAACATTATATAATGGAATTTGATTTATCTAAGCACAGTTGACTTGATCGTAATTCAAATTTAATATTAACCCACCATCCCTTCCAATCTCCTAATATCATCCTCCAATATCTTGATCCTTTCTTGACCATCTGCGAGTTTGGCTTTCTCTTTGGCTACAACAGCTTCGGGAGCACCACTTACGAAACGTTCGTTACTGAGTTTGCCTTGTACAGATGCTACGAAACCTATTTGATACGCTAGTTCTTTGCGTTTTTCGTCGAGTTCTGCGGCTACATCCATGGCTTGCTCCATGACGACGATACACTTTTCTGTACCTGAGATAAACCCGATACCTGCTGTGTTTTCATCTGCTGTGATGGCGATTTGTTTGAGATTACCGAGTTTGATACATATGTCCGACCAACCAGATTGTGTCAATAGAACTTCAGATCTTTCACTTTTCACTAGGAAAACATCGAGCTCATCCTTCATCTTGATACCATTTTTATTGCGGATATCACGGATATTGGTAATGATATCTTTGGCTTGCTCTACCCTATCTATGATAGTCTGATCAAAACTTCCTGGCTTCGGGAAGCTACTCAAAATACAGTCGTCTCCAGCAGCCCTTTCTCTGAGTGTGTGCCAGATTTCTTCCGTGATGAATGGCATAAAAGGATGCATCAACGAACAAATCTGACTGAATAGTTCTATGGTATTTTCTTTAGTTTGTGTCGCCATTTTTTCTCCAAATCCTGGTTTTACCATCTCTAGATACCAGGAACAAAAGTCTGTCCACACAAAACTATAGATGCTGATCAAAGCTTCAGAGAGCCTATATTCCTTAAAGTTTTTGTCGATATCTACTGCTAATGACGTCAACTTATGCTGCATCCATTGGAAGGCTAGTGTTTCGCCTTCACTGGTTTTGAGATTAGAGTCTATTTCCCAACCATCTACGAGACGAAGGGCATTCCATATCTTATTACTAAAGTTACGACCTTGCTCTACTAATTTATCATCATACAACAAATCACCTCCTGCAGGAGAACAAGATAACATACCAAAACGGACACCATCAGCTCCAAATTCTTCTATCAATTGAAGTGCATCAGGACTATTGCCCAATTGTTTGGACATCTTACGTCGTTGTTTATCACGAACCATACCCGTGAAATAGACATGCTCAAAAGGTCGTTTGCCTTCCCATTCGTAGCCTGCCATGACCATTCTCGCTACCCAAAGGAAAATGATATCCCATCCAGTCACCAGCACAGACGTAGGGTAATAATAATCCAATTCTTTACGATTATTGAACCCATCAAACACGGATATTGGCCACAACCATGATGAAAACCAAGTATCGAGTACGTCTTCATCTTGTCTCAAATCTTTGGCAGTGATCGACGGATATTTTTCTTGGGCAATAGCCAATGCTTCCTCGGCCGATTCTGCTACAAAAACATCTTCCCCATAATAATAAGCCGGAATCCTATGTCCCCACCAAAGCTGACGCGAAATACACCAATCCTTGATGTTATCCATCCAGTGACGGTAAATATTCTTTTGATTCTTAGGAAAAAACTCTACTTCATCTTTGGCAACGGCTTCGGCAGCGGGACCAGCAAGCGCTTTCATGTCCACGTACCACTGTAGCGACAATCTTGGTTCGATCACGGCATTGGTTCGCTCTGACCTACCTACATTATTTTGATAATCTTCGATTTTATGGATGTGTTCAGCCGCTTCTAGATCTTTAGCAAACTTTTTACGGACTATAAATCTGTCTTCACCGACATAAACTTGAGCATCAACACTCATAGTACCATCTTCATTAAATACATCGACCACTTCGAGATCATGACGTTTGCCTATTTCGTAGTCATTGACATCATGGGCAGGAGTCACTTTGAGCGCTCCAGTACCGAATTCCATATCGACATACGTATCTCTGATGATCGGAATGACACGACCTATGATGGGTACTATGACACTTTTCCCTTCCAGATGTGCATATCTCGGATCTTCAGGATGTACAGCCACCGCAGTATCTCCTGGTATCGTTTCAGGTCTTGTAGTTGCTATCGTGATATACTCATCACTATCTGCTACCTTATATTTGACATGATATAGCTTGGAATTTTCATTCCCAAAGATGACTTCTTCATTGGACAAAACCGTTTTGGCTTCAGGATCCCAATTAACCATCCGTTTGCCACGATAGAGTTTATTTTTTTTGTACAGATCAACAAACACCTTGATTACGGCTTCTGATCTGACTTCATCCATGGTAAATGCCGTACGATCCCAATCACAAGATGCTCCCAATTTTTGAAGTTGTTTGAGAATGATACCGCCGTATTCTTCTTTCCATTCCCAGGCATATTCCAGAAATTTTTCACGGGTAAGATCCCCTTTTTTGATGCCTTTTTCACGGAGCATTTTCACTACTTTGGCTTCGGTAGCTATGGATGCGTGGTCTGTACCTGGTACCCAACAAGCATTTTTACCATCCATCCTCGCTTTTCTGATCAGGATATCTTGGATGGTATTATTGAGCATGTGTCCCATGTGGAGCACACCAGTGACATTGGGTGGTGGTATGACAATACTAAAAGCTTCTCTTTCGTCAGGTTCGGAATGAAAATATTTTTTATCCATCCAATGGCTGTACCATTTTTGCTCTACTTCAGAAGGATTATATCTTGGTGAAATCATTAAAAACTTATTGAATTAAAAGAATATTGGGTTTAGTATCTTAATGTATAAACATCAGATACACCAGATTTTTTCAGTACTACAATCACAAAATTACCATAATCGGACTCGTCAAATGTCTTTGTGAAGACGTCTTTTCCAGCAAGAGTATTGGTGATGGATGGAATGGTATTGGAGTGTCCAACCATAAAAATACGATTGTGTTCATCCGATGTTTTTACTTTTTCAAGGATTTCTTTGAGTCCTTTGTTTTCATAAGGAAGGATACTCATGGCTTTGATGTCTGCCAACGAATCTACGGTAAACATCGTCCTGAGCGTCAATGTAGAATAAATGGCATCTACTCTAGTGCCTCTCATGATATCCGCCACTTTAGTCGCTCTTTTGAGTCCATCTTTAGTTAAAGGTGGTTCAACTTTAATAGATGTATCTTTCTCAGCATGTCGAATTAGATAGAAAATCTTTGAAATACTATCTTCATTCAATACGAATTCCATGCTATCTTCTAAGATGAGTTTATTAGATTGGATAGCTCTCAAGGTTTTACCATTGATATCCACCATTTTGGTTTCTTCCTTACATGAGAACATGGCAACAATCAAAAAACCAATAAAAAAGTAATATGAACTCTTGTTAAATATCATGATCTAATGTTTTGGGTTCTGCACTACTGCTGTTCTCTAATTCGAAAGAATCCTTATCTGACATAGGTGACTGAAGGGATTTGGGCTCACCAAAAATATCGAGATTTACCTGATTTCTCAAGATGTCTTCTAAGGTTTCTCTTTCTCTGATTAGATAGTCCTTGCCTTCATGGATTAAAACTTCCGCAGGTCTATACCGCGAGTTATAGTTGGAAGCCATTGTAAAACAATAAGCGCCTGCATTTTTGAATGCCAGAATATCACCTTCATTGATTTCGGTCATTTTTCTGTTAACCCCAAAGGTATCCGTTTCACAAATATAACCTACAATATTGTACACTCGTTGACGTCCTTCAGTTTTTGAAATATTGATGATTTTATGGTAAGAATCATATAGCATAGGTCTGATCAAATGATTTAGGCCTGAGTCTACACCAGCGAAAACAGTAGAAGTAGTTTGTTTTACCACATTGACCTTAACTAAGAAAGTACCCGATTCACTCACTAAAAATTTTCCAGGTTCAAACATCAACGTCAAGCTACGTCCATAATCGTAGGTAAACTTCTTAAACCGCTGTCCTATTTTTTCACCTAACTCTTCAATGTCAGTTTCAATATCTTCTTCCTTGTATGGCACTTTAAAACCACTACCAAAATCAATATATTCTAGGTCCTTGAATTCTGCTGCAACCTTAAAAAGTATCTCTGCGCCCTGCAAAAACACATCAATATCCATGATGTCACTGCCCGTATGCATGTGGATACCTTCCACTACCATTTCGTGAGCCTTTACTATACGATGAATATGAGGCGTCTGATGAAAAGAAATACCAAATTTAGAATCAATATGTCCCACAGAAATCTTGCTGTTTCCACCAGCCATAATATGCGGATTGATACGAATACAAACCGGATAATGTGGATACATACTACCAAATTGCTCTAAAATAGAAAGGTTATCAATATTGATCTTAACCCCTAAAGTTACTGCCTGTGATATTTCCTCAATGGAGACACAATTGGGCGTGTAGATTATGTCTTCAGGTCTAAAACCGGCTAACAATCCTACTTTGACTTCCTGTATAGACACCGTATCCAAGCCTGCCCCCAAAGACTTAAAAAACTTCAGTACGGAAATATTATTTAAGGCTTTACAAGCATAGTTGATTTTGAGTTTTTTAAGGTCAAAGGCATTAACCAATCTCTCATACTGCTTTTTCATTATGGATGTTTCGTATATATACAATGGACATCCATATTTTTCACCCAACTGCAATGGGTCTATCCCACCTTCCAAAAGGTATTGATTATTATTCAGATACATTAAAAATAATTTGGATGGCAAAGATAAAAATAAAATTCAAAGCCAAGCCTTATAAAAAGCATTAACCTTTTATTTAAGCCATAATTTCAATAATGAAAAGTAAGTCTTTACCCAATTTATATCAAATTTAGATAAAATTCTGTTCAAAATAAAATTCTGCACATTCATTTACAGAAAATCTAAAAAAAAATTAGACCTTTGCAGGTTCTTACTCGTAACTATTACGATAATTTTATTGTTATAAAGCCAACATTTGTTTTTTGTAGCATCATAAAAGATGGATTGATGCATTTTAGTGTTGGGGTTCGATATGTATCTTTAAGTATAAAAACGCATTAAACCGACAACATTTTTATCGAAAACATTTAAAAACCATACTAATAGTCAAGCATATGTCACCAATGAAGCAAAAAATGATGGGTTACACTCTTCCACAGCAAATACAGGCTATGGGATTGTATCCATTTTTCCGCACTATAGAATCAGAACAAGACACAGTCGTAAAGATTGACGGTAAAGATGTCCTTATGTTTGGTTCCAATAGTTACCTGGGACTGACAAATCACCCTGTACTCAAGGAAGCATCTATCAAGGCTATAGAAAAATACGGCTCAGGATGTGCAGGTTCTAGATTTCTAAATGGTACACTTGATATCCACCTAGAATTGGAAGAAAAACTTGCTAAATATGTGGGCAAAGAAGGCGCGTTGGTCTTTAGTACTGGATTTCAGGTAAATTTAGGGGTCATTTCTTCTATTCCTGGCAGACATGATTACATCATTATGGACGATTTGGATCATGCTTGTATTATAGATGGTGCTAGACTTTCATTTGCGAAAACACTCAAATATGCTCACAATGATATGGAAGCGCTAGAGCGTGTCCTAAGCAAATGTGAAGAAGATAAAATTAAACTCATAGCCGTAGACGGCGTATTCAGTATGGAAGGAGATATTGCTAACCTTCCTGAAATCGTAAAACTAGCCGAAAAATATAATGCCAACATCATGGTAGATGACGCTCATGGCTTGGGTGTTTTAGGTAAAAATGGTAGCGGTACGGCTGATCATTTTGGCCTTACTGACAAGGTAGATTTAATTATGGGTACCTTTAGTAAATCTTTGGCTAGTATTGGAGGGTTCATTGCAGCAGATAATGATACTATTAATTATTTAAAGCACAACGCTAGATCACTGATCTTTAGTGCATCTATTGCTCCGGCTAATGCGGCAAGTGTTATCGCTGCCGTGGACTTGATCCAAAACGAACCAGAAAGGATTAAAAATCTTTGGGATAATACTCACTATGCATTGGCATCACTCAAAGCGGCAGGGTTTGATACCGGACACTCAGTAACACCGATCATCCCAATTTTGATCAGAGATGATTATAAAACATTCCAACTGACCAAGTTAGCTTTGGAACGAGGTATTTTTGTAAATCCAGTAGTTTCGCCAGCTGTACCTAGTACTTCATCTCTGATTAGGTATTCACTAATGGCTACACATACCAAAGAGCAGATTGATCAGTCTGTGGAGGTATTGTCACAGATAGCGCATGAGATTGGCGTATTTGACCGTAATGAAGTGAGTGTGGCGCATTAAAATTGCATCACATCTTCACCAAATACTCTTTCCAATCTTAATAGAAACTCATTAGCATTCTCCATCGTAAATGTCATAGGGGGTTTGATCTTAATTACATTATGGTCAGGGCCATCAGTACTCGTCAGGATACCCAATTGTTTCATTCTGTTAGAAAGATAAGATGTTTGGTTTGCTAATGGATTTAAATTACGATCAGTCAACTCAAAACCCAAAAACAAACCTTGTCCGCGGACATCAGCGATGATTGGATATTGAGCTTGTAGAGTTTTAAGACCTTGCTTTAAATATTGTCCTACTTGGATGGCATTATTCATGAGATTTTTGTCCTTCACTTCATTGATGACAGCATTGGCAATGGCACATGAAACGGGATTGCCACCGAAAGTATTAAAAAATTCCATACCGTTGGCAAATGCATCCGCTACTTCCCGAGTACATACTACAGCACCGATGGGATGACCATTTCCCAAAGGCTTACCTATGGTAACGATATCTGGGATTACTTGATGTTCTTGGAATGCCCACCAATGATTGCCTACCCTACCCAATCCTGTTTGTACTTCATCGGCAATATTGAGTCCACCATATGCTTTTACATTCTGATATACTTCATTTAAAAATCCTTCAGGAAGCTCTATCTGACCACCACAAGAGACAATACTTTCATGAAGAAAAGCAGCCAATTTTTGATCTTTATTTTTTAAGGATTTTAAAATCTCGTGGATATGGTTTGCATACTTGATACCTGTATTTTCTCCGCGATACAGACCTCTGAAAGCATCTGGTAGCGGCATCAGATGAGTATTCGCGGGACAACCTTGGCCACCTTTTCCATTAAATTTATAAGCACTTACTCTGATACACTCATTAGTATTACCATGATATCCGTGATCCAGTGCGATGATTTGCTTAGATTGAGTATATTGGTAAGCCATTCGCAAGGCCAATTCGTTGGCTTCAGAACCTGAGTTTACAAAATGAATTACAGAAAGCTCAGTAGGAAAGGTACTCAATAAATTCTCCGCAAGTTCAAGAATATTATTATGCAAATATCGGGTGTTGGTATTCAACAACTGCATTTGCTTGATGCCCGCATTGATGACATTGACATTTTGATGTCCTACATGTGCTACATTATTAACAGTATCCATGTATTTCCGTCCCGTGTCATCTATAAGAAAATTCCCTTCACCTCTGACAATAAGCAATGGTTGTTTGTAAGATAATGACAAACTCTTACCCAAATGCTGCTTTCTATACTCCAACATTTTAGAATGATCTATTTCAGGTGGATTTGTAGAAGTAATTCCAAAAAGCAATGAAGGATCTGGACATATGGTTTTCCATAAATCCTTGTCTTTGGGAAAGGCTACACCGGGAAAATCATGTTCATATCCCAACATATCTAAAATAATCTGAAAATGCAAATGTGGCGCCCAATTTCCATTTTCTTTGGGATGGCCAATATAGCCAAGCAGCTGCCCTTGCTCTACAAAATCATCTTTTTGATGTAATGATAAAGTATTGGTGCTGAGATGTCCATATAGTGTGTAAAATGTATGATTACCTACTTCATGTTTTAAAATGAGCGTAGGTCCATAATCTTTGTCATTATTGTTATTAAAAACAGAAAAAACGGTTCCTGACAAAGGACTATAAAATGGAGTATCGGCAGCTACCCAAACATCTACACCAAGATGTGTAGTCCGATATTCTGGTCCGTCATTGCCTTCTTTTTTATATGCATCTGTGCTATAAAATGGCCTTACTTCTAGATAACCATTTAAAGCTAAAGAATTGGGATAAGAACGTTGCCACTGATAAATGGAATTTTCGAATAATGAAGCATCATCAAAAACACTTCTATGCGGCAAAAAAGTACCTGCAACAGACATATCCGGGACCACAATCTGTGTACAATTTAAATCCTTAAAGATATTATACAAGCTAAAGCTTAAACTTTGAAGTTTTTGACAAATCAAATCATATTCCGGATGGCCACAAAGTCCAATTGCATTGCGAAAAGCATAGTAGGCATAGTTTTCGTGAATTTGATACCATTTAATCAGTAGTCTTTTTGCTGGCTCGGCACTGATTTGCAAGTAGATATTATCCGGATTTTGGGTTATATTGATAGCGGCCTTGGACAGACTGGTGACCAATCTCATACCAACCAAGTTATGAAGCATTTTCAATTCCTGATCATCTAATGGAAACGACTCATGATATCCTTTTACCAAATCACAAGCTGCAGACAATGGATCGGGCAACTCCATGACTGCGTATGTTATTGCTACCGCCAAGTCATTAATAGTGGCTGCAAATACCGCATCTCCAAAATCAATTAATGAGACAGTACTTTTACCGCCAATACAGTTACAAACGATATTATTATCATTGGCATCATTATGAATGACACTCTTTCTGAGCCTTTGGAATGCCGCTTGGTTACTCTCAAATCTTTGAATAAAATAAGCAGCGATGTCTCTAATTTCATCATCCAAAATATCTACATACTCTTTGGTCCAAATGGCGTTATCTAGATTCCACTCGAAATACCGCAATGCTTGATGATGGTTAAACCCAACTAGACCATTGGTAATGTGTCCACAAGTTTTGCCCAACTCAATTCTCATTTGAGATGTTGTAGGATTAATGTCTGCCCACAAACTCCCTTCTATCCAAGTAAGCAGTCTTACATATCTTACATAATCATATTTATCTTTGATTTCAAAAAAGTCTTTTCCTTCTTTATTTAGAATAAGTTTTGGAATACTTGAAATAATATTTTTTTGTGTTGCTAAATGATGAATCAAATCATTTTGAAACTCAATATATGCTTTTTCGGTATTTGGAGCTGATATTTTTAAAATATAAACATGGTCGTCTGTATGTATTTTGTAATTCAAGTCTACTTCCCCTGCCAACTTTTGAATTTGTCCAGATAAATTAAAATATTTCTCTAAAATCTGGTTTACATCACTAAAATCTATTGCTGCCATAGTCGGCTTTTATTTTTTAGTGAGCACATATATGATAGAAGTTGCTTTTTTGACATTTGACTTTCCTTGAATCAACGCCCTGAGTCCAGTCCAAGCGCCTCTGACCAATCCAAAACGATGTCCCTGATATTTTTCACTTAAGAGTGCATTGTAAAATGGATCAAATGGCATATCGTGCATACTAGCCACATGAAAACCATTTCGCTCTGCAAAACCCAAAAAAGACTTGGGATGAAAATGCCACAAATGCCTAGGCACATCATAAGCTGCCCAAAACGTTTCATATTGTGACTGATCAAAACTATCATGATTGGGCAATGCAATAATCAATACTCCATCATCAGTTAGTAATTGGGAAAATCGCTGCATATATCGGTCAGGACTATACAAATGCTCCAAAACATGCCACAAAGTGATCACATCAAATAAACGTTTTATGGTATCATCGAATAATGCTTGTGGTTTATGTACAGTAAGTCCGAATTTTGACTGGCTGTACGTTCTGGCCTTATCATCCACTTCTACACCTTCGCTTAGATAACCTTTGTCTTTCATATATGCTGGAAAATAACCGGTTCCCGATCCTACATCAAGCAGTGATTTACCATGACTCTTCTTTGAAATGAGTTGGTATTTTCTTTCCAACATAATGTCACGTACTTTGTGATAAAGTGTGGCAATGATTCCTTTTTTAGTGTCTGAATGGGAAATATAGTCTTCACTTTGATAAAATTTAGCACAATCTGCTTCTTCTGGTGGATTAGCTGTATATTTAAAGCCACAATCTTGACATTCATAAACTTCAAATATTGCTCCAGATATCGAATGATCTTTAACCGTCTTGTATTTATTAACCTTTGAAGATAAACACGCAGTACACGTGGTCAAAATATTTACAGCCATATCTGATTAAAAATTAATTTAGTCGCAAATATATTGAGATTAGACCTTAACCCTCAAAGATTAGTCGATTTATCCCCATAAAACATAAAGTTTACTAGAAAAAGTCACAATTTTAGTAACTTTTATGATTTTTTTAACGTTATGTTAATGTTTTGTGCAACTAATATAAAGTAGCTTTGTCCTTAAATTCAGAAACGAAAATCCATTTGTATGAATCACAACCAAAAATCTAAACTAATTTTGATTGGCCTTGCATTTTGCAGTGTTTTAAGTTGTGTATTTTTAGCTACAAACGCACCATCTTTGGATGCAGATACATCTCAGTTTGGTTTTGTCCAACAATATGTAAAAGAGCAAGCTTATCTACCAGAAGTCAAGTTCGTCAAAGAAATACTGCGCAATATTTTCAATGTGATATTTGTTTAAACCTAAAGTAGGATCAAAGCTTACTGAACATTTCTTTATACCATCATGGGAACTTCCATTACCAATATTTCTGTATTGGACTCAGCGATTAAATTTATCTCATTAACATCCCAAATACCCAAACCATCTCTAGCTGACAACGGCTGACCGTCTACAGTGACATTTCCACTTATGACAAAAACATAAACACCATTTCCTTTCTTTTTTAGCGAATATTTCTGACGAATGTCTTTATCCAATGCGCCTAAATGAAACCAAGCATCTTGATGAATCCATACACCATCGTCATCAGGACTTGGACTTAAGATTTGTTGTAATTTATTGTGCCTATCTTGTGTATTTAAAGTTAGCTGACCATATCTTGGGGCTACATTCCTTCTATTGGGGAAGACCCAAATCTGGAGAAATTTGACTGCTTGGTCTCTGTTTTTATTTTTTTCGCTATGCTGAATTCCCGTACCTGCGCTCATGACCTGAATATCACCATTTCTGATGATAGCTACGTTTCCCATGCTATCTTTATGTTCCAAATCACCTTCAAGTGGAATAGATATGATTTCCATATTGTCGTGGGGATGCGTATTAAAGCCCATACCACCGCTGACCACATCGTCATTTAGAACTCGTAAAACACCGAAGTGCATTCGATCAGGATTGTAATAATTAGCGAAGCTAAATGTATGATATGAATTGAGCCAGCCATGATTAGCATGACCTCTGGTTTCTGCCTTGTGCAATACTTTATTGTCCATGATATTTGAATATGTAGTGGGTATGTGATTAAATCCTATGTTTTGATCTGTCATCGGTTCTAATGGTTGCAGCTCATCGATTTCATTTTGGATTATAGATGAAGACAATCCAGAAGCTACAAACATGCTGGTACCTAATAAACCTTGTTTTAAAAATGATTTTCTGTCCATGATTTAAATATTTGTTGCAACAAATAAAACGAAGTTTGTTACAAAAAGTTTTACACAACGATGAAATATTTTGATTAGAAATGTTTTCGCTTTACCGAAATGGAAGTAAATGACAATTTTGATATGCTATGGACTATCTCAGGCCCCAAATCATCATAGAAAGTATGTGATATCCAGCAAATAAAAGAAAATGAATAAACAGCCATAACTACATTTATTTGTGAATAATGGCTGTAATTATTATAGGCGATTGGCAAACAATTTCATAAGGTGTATTATAATCAAAAAAGGTCCAGGCGGGGAGCCATGGACCTGTAATTAATAAACCAATCTCATTAAAAAAGTTTATAAATAAAGACGAAAATCCAAGTTTAAGGCACTACATTACAAAGTGCGTAATCCTTTTGGATACTACTACATTCAGGTTAAAAAAGTCTTTAAGTAAAACTAATGAAATGAGAATTTCTTTGTAAAAATTTGAAGGAAGCAATGGACAAAACTATAGTTCTACCCATTGCATTTCACTTCTATCATCAAATAATTGTGCTAAAACTCTAACTATTCTTAATCTACGTTATCGTATAGAAAAGAATTGTTGCTCAAAAAAACGTTATTATCTTCATCCATGTTGACCATGTAAGATGAGTGTTGACGACCATTAGATTTATTAGTTTCGTCTAGGACTACATTCCTGCGTGCATAAGCAGGTACGTTTTCCATATCTGATATAATCTTAGGATTATCCAATGGCTTACTATTATTTTTACGCAAATACTCGCGTCTTGCAGCGTCAGCTTCGCTTCTTTTACGCATTTCTTCGGTCAAATGACCTTTTCTTGATACATGAGGGTCTTCGGTTCTGACACCTAACATATTGATGGTTTTCTTAACATCATCGGTATCAAAATCCACTACATTATCTGCAAAGGGAGTTTCGAAATCAAACACCGTAAAGTCTTCTTCGAGAGGCTCTCTATATCTATCATTCTCTAATGAAACTTTTACCTTCTCTGGTTCAACTTCTTTGCGTTTGCTGCCCCCTTCTCTAAAACCTGTCGCGATCAAAGTGATCATTATTTTGTCACCTAAAGATGCATCATGGCAATTTCCCCATATCAAGTCAGTACCATAGCCCGCTTCCTCCTGAACGTGCTCGGTGATTTCACCGATTTCGTCCATGGTCACTTCTTTGGTTCCAGAGGTAATATTTAGTAGAATGTGCTGTGCGCCTCTGATATCATTATCTTCCAATAACGGAGAGCTTAATGCTAAATTAATAGCCTTTCTGGCTCTATCATCACCTTCGGCCATGGCACTGCCCATAATAGCTACACCACTACCTCTCATGACTGTATTGACGTCTTCGAAATCCACATTGATGTATCCAGGTACGGTTATGATTTCTGCTATACCTTTAGCGGCAGTTGTCAAAATATCATCTGCTTGTCCAAAAGCAGCTGACAAAGCTAAATTTCCATGAATCATTTTCATTTTATCATTGGAAATCACGAGTATAGAGTCTACGTTTTTCTTAAGCTGCTCTAAACCTTCATGTGCTTGACGTTGTCTTCTCAACCCTTCAAATTTGAAAGGCAAAGTCACGATACCTACAGTGAGGATATCCATTTCTTTAGCTACTTTAGCAATGATAGGTGCGGCACCAGTTCCAGTACCTCCACCCATACCAGCCGTTATGAATAACATCTTAGTACCATCGGAAAGCCATTGTCTGATTTCTTCGATAGATTCGATACAAGATTGTTTTCCTACTTCAGGCATTGAGCCTGCTCCACGACCCTCAGTCAGATTAGGGCCTAAAGCTATCTTTACAGGCACAGGACTACTTTCCATAGCTTGTGCATCGGTATTACATATTGCAAAATCCACTCCTGTGATTCCTTGTCTGAACATGTGTCCTACGGCGTTTCCACCACCACCACCTACTCCTACAACTTTGATGATGGATTTTTCATTTGTTGGTATATCAAACTTCATTTCTCTTAATTTCTGTTGTTAAATAATAGGTTTAAAATTCGGAATCAGGAACAGTTTCAAAAAAGTCCTTAGTCAAGGTAAATAGCTTGTTGAATAAACCTTTTTTCTTACCATTTTCTGCTGGAGCTTCTTCCTCTTCATCAGACTGAGCATTTACCAATGGTTCTTCTTTAGGTGGAGCCATCTTAGGAGTTTCCGTGTAATTTCTGAAGGTTGGCTCCTCAGTTATCTTTTTAAACTCTTCTACATAACCAACTTTGTCTCCAAAATTATCAATAGTATGTTTTAATAATCCTACTGCTGTAGCAAAAATAGGGCTTGCCAGTTGACTGGAATATCCATGAGCTAAATGCTCAATAGGCTGACCTATTCTGGTAGGAAGTCCAGTATGGTATTCTGAAAGTAAATCGATATGTCTTAACAATGATCCACCACCTGTAAGTACCATACCTGCTATAAGCTTGCTTTCATATCCAGACCTTCTGATTTCCCAAAGGACATAATCAAAAATCTCCTCTACCCTTGCTTGGATGATTCGTGCTAGATTCTTTTCAGAGATTTCTTTATGATCTCTTCCTTTGAATCCAGGAATGGTAATGATTCTATTGTCTACGATTTCATCAGCCATTGCAGAACCAAACTTTACTTTTAGTTTTTCTGCTTGCTCATTCATGACAGTACATCCCTCACGTATATCTTTAGTGATCACATTGCCACCAAAAGGAATAACACAAGTATGTCTGATAATACCGTCTTTAAATATAGTGATATCTGTAGTACCACCACCAATATCAACCAAGGCAATACCTGCCTCTTTTTCCTCATCACTCAACACTGATGCTGCAGAAGCAATAGGCTCTAAAGTAACATCAGCTACCTCAAGTCCAGCTTTCTCAACACATCTTAGGATGTTGCGACTTGCAGAAATTTGACCTGTGATGATATGGAAATTGGCTTCTAGTCTAACTCCTGACATTCCGATAGGATCAAAAATATCCTGCTCGTCGTCCACCGTGTATTCCTGCGGAACCACATGCAAAATCTTATCACCTGGTGGCAATACCAATTTGTACATATCCTTAATCAGTTTATCAATATCACTTTGATTGATCTCTGTATTGGAATCATGTCTTACTAATAATCCATGGTGGTGCAGACTTTTGATGTGCTGACCGGCTATACCAACATGGACAATTCGGAACTTACAGTGAGCATTTTTTTCTGCAATATCTACAGCTTCGCGGATCGCTTTGACCGTTTTGTCAATATTGGAGACTACTCCTCTTGACACACCTTCAGAACGCACCACTCCCATGCCCACTATTTCCAGTTTACCATACTCATTGAGTTGGCCGGCTATAGCACAGACTTTGGTCGTCCCGATATCGAGCGCTACTGCCGTGTTTTTAATATTAAAATGATTGTTCATAGCACAAATTATTTAATGATGAATACTTTGCTTGTTATTATTCGATTTTACCACTTCGGCTGTCAATGTATCTCTCATGACAGGCTTTATGGGTGTGGCTAATTCAGGATTGGCCAACATACCTCTGACCTGACTCGAATATTTCAGATTTAAGGTCTTATATCTACTCCATCCTAATTTAGGCATACCGTCTCTATAAAATATTTTTAGATTGTCAAACTTTGCTTCTATATCAATGGCATCTCCAAAAATCAACTTTTCTCTTCCAATTTTAGGTATCAACACAATGTCTCCAATACTATCTGACTCTACGTGAGCTTGCTCAATCAAAGAAGACAGAAAAGCATCTTTGGATACATACTTCATGATTTCAAAGACATTTTTAAGTTTGGAAGGCTTATCAGACTTTATAAAACCGGTTTTGAATGTATCTCTGATACCCGTCACTAATGGAACCCTCACAGCACTGCCTCTTGTCACTGGTATTTGTTTACCGTATTCGTCCAAATAATACTCAGCACCGGTTTGTTCTACAACTCTCATGATAGGTCTTTTCTGAACAATCCTAGCATGAAGCCTATTTTTGGAATCAAAATATAAATCTGCTCTTTCGATTCTCTTATCCTTATTGAGTTTAGACTCGAGTTTACGTAGATTTAGGGTTTTGATATTCTTATTGGTGATGGTTTTGCCTGCTGCCAGTTCAAGAATTTGTTTTACTTCTTTTTCAGAAATAATTTGTTCATTCTCTTCTACTCCAATAACATTCACTACCAAAGTCTTTACCTTGGCATTGGACTTGCGAATGACAGAAAAGAAAAGCAAGGCCGAGATCCCGGCGATCAGCGATGTCCATATTATGGCATCTCTGACTCTTTTCATATTTATTTTTCTACCACTCATTTATTTTATTGTTTATTTGTTGAGTTGTTTAATGATTGATTAGTCAATGTTATAATACCTAATGATTTAAAAATTCTTTGATTTTTGGTACAAAAGTGTCAATATCTCCGGCTCCGAGGGTTATCAATATCTCAGGATGATAATCTTTCAATACATGCATCAATGATTCCTTAGTAACCAGTATTTTATTTTGGTTTTTCATTTTATTGAATATGATTTCTGATGTTACTCCTTCGATGGGCAACTCCCTTGCAGGATAAATGTCCATTAAAATGATTTCATCCAACTTATCTAATTCTTCAGCAAATCCATCAACAAAATCTCTAGTTCTCGAATATAAATGGGGCTGAAAAATACCAGTAATTTTTCTATCCGGATACAGTGTCCTTGCAGCGTCTATAGCTACCCTAAGCTCTCCCGGATGATGTGCATAATCGTCAATAAAAACCAAATCTTTGCTGTCAATGATTCTTTCGAACCTACGCTGTATTCCTTTGAATCCAGCCAATGCTTTCTTTATATTTTGGTGTGTGACTCCATTGATCAGAGCAACAGTAACCGCTACACAGGCATTTTCAACATTGTGCCTGCCTGGCATATTCATGATGATATCTTTGATTTCATGATTTAAACCATGGTAGTCAAAAATATATTTCCCCAATTCAACTCTAAGATTCTTGATCAACACATGTCCAGTTTCACCATACTCTAAAACTGTTATACTTCTGGAATCCAATGCCAATAATTCTTGAGCTGTAAACTTATCAAGCAATCCTTCTTTGATGATCAGATAACCATTGTCTCTGATTTTTGCAGCGTAAGCCTTAAATCCGTCTACCATCACATTTTCATCACCATAGATATCCAAATGGTCAGGATCCATAGATGAGATGGAAGCAATAAACGGACTCAATCTCAAAAAAGAACGATCATACTCATCAGCTTCTAAAACTACCACATCACTATGGCCTATAAGGAAGTTACTTTGGTAATCCACAGTAATGCCACCCAAAAAAGCAGAAACATCAATTCCTCCTATTTTCAATACATGGGTAGTCATTGCACTTGTTGTGGTCTTACCGTGGGTACCAGCGATGCCAATAGAATTTCTATTATTACTGATCAACCCTAGGGCCTCCGATCTTTTCATCATGGGTATACCAGAATGCATCAAAAAGTTGTATCCTTTATGATCTTTTGGTATCGCAGGTGTATAGATGATCACATCGATATCTTCAGGTATTGCTTCTAATTCGTCTACATAATGGATATCCATTCCTTCAGCAGACAAGCGATTAGTAAGAACCGTCTGTGTTTTGTCATAACCTGATACTTTTTTGCCTTGAGCTATAAAATATCTTGCTATGGCGCTCATTCCGATTCCGCCTATACCTATAAAGTATACATGCTTCACATCATTCAACTTCATGACTTCACTTTTGCACATATTTTCAAAATTTCAGCCGCAATCTCTTTTGCTGCCTCGGGTCTTGCAAAGTATAATATATTACGTTCAAGACCACTTTTTTGGGTTTCATCATTCAATAATCCCTGAATTTCAGCAACCAACTTTTCTTTAGCTTCTGTATCTTTGACCAATAACGCAGCCCCTTTTTTTACCAGAGACATAGCATTGACCGTCTGATGATCTTCAGCTACATTAGGAGATGGAATGAGGATAGCTGCTTTGCCTAAGATGGCCAACTCGGAGATTGTCAAAGCTCCTGCACGGCACACCACAATATCAGCTGCACTATAAGCCACATCCATATTTTCAATGAAAGGCAAAATTTTAATATCTTCTTGGCCAGCTAATTTACAATTTTTGTACTCATCAAAATACATTTTGCCAACTTGCCAAATGATATTTACATGATCCATTCCAATCAAAGTGTCTGCGTTAGCAAGAACGGCCTCATTGATCGTTCTTGCTCCGAGACTACCACCAAAAATTAAAACAGTTTTCTTATTTTGATTTAATCCGAGTGACTGCTTTGCTTGTTGAGCATTTATTTTATTGTCCAGTATGTCTTTACGTACTGGGTTACCTGTAAATTTTATTTTATCTTTAGGAAAGAATCTTTCTAAACCATCATAAGCAACACATACTGCGCTTGCTTTGGAAGCTAAGATTCTGTTGGTTACACCTGCATAGGAGTTTTGCTCTTGTAAAACTGTTGGTATCCCAAAAGTATTGGCAATTTTTAAAACAGGTCCGCTGGCATAGCCTCCTACACCTACAGCGACATCTGGTTTAAATTTCCTGACGATCAACACTGCTTTGAGCATACTGGCAGCCAATTTGAAAGGAAATGCTAGATTCCTAAATGTAAGCTTTCTTTGAAAACCTGCAATATTCAATCCTTCTATGTTATATCCCGCTTTCGGGACTTTTTCCATTTCTATTTTACCATTGGCACCTACAAAAAGTATCTCTGTATCAGGTGCCTTATACTTCAAAGCATCTGCAATAGCAATGGCCGGAAATACGTGACCACCTGTACCTCCACCACTAATGATCACTCGTGCCATCTAATTCCATTTTTTCTAATTGTTTACGCTCTTCATATGCCTGCTCTACATACCTGCTGACACTAAGTATAATCCCAAATGAAAGACATGTGAACAAAAATGATGTTCCTCCCATACTAATCATCGGTAACGTAAGTCCGGTAGCTGGCACTAACTTAACAGCAACTGCAATATTTGCAAAAGCAGTGATCACAATATTAAGCATCAAACCCATAGCCAACATAGCACCAAAAGTTTTCGGTGATCTGGTGACCAGACTTATTGTCCTAAATAATAACCATAAATAAAGCAGTAATAAAAATGCTCCACCCAAAAAGCCATACTCTTCGCAAATGATAGCATATATAAAATCTGCATAAGCAAATGGAAGAAAATTTCTTTGATTACTATTTCCTGGGCCTACACCTAAAAATCCACCTTCAGCAATAGCTACTTTGGATTGCTGTATTTGATACCCACCATCTGAATATAAAAAATCATGGATACGACTTATCCATGTATCTACTCTAAAATGATCTGGAAAATACTGCCCGACAATAAAAATTCCCGCAAACACGGCCACACCTAAAACCATCAATAATATAACATACTTCAGCGAAATTCGACCTACAAACATCATAATAAATGCTGTGATGAAAAGCAATGCAGCTGTAGATAAATTTGAAGGAGCAATCAAAGCACAAAACAAAATCACTGGCGCAATTATAGGCAAAAATGCATCCTTAAAACTCTTGATATAATCCTGCCTAATGGCCAAAGACCTTGCAACAAACATAATCAAAGCTATCTTGGCAAAATCTGATGTTTGGAAAGACAACTCTAATATCGGAATTTTTATCCAACGAGATGCATCATTGATCTTTTCGCCAAAGAGAGCGGTATACACCAACAGCGGTGCTGCAATAACCATCAAAATAGGTGCTAGCTTAGCATAAACCATATAATGAAGTTTATATGCTGTATACATCAATGTCAACCCTGCGCCTATGAAAACCAACTGGCGAATCAAATAATATTCTGTTCCGTGTGATGCATTGTATTTATAGGCCTCACTACCTGATGTACTGTAGACAATCAGCATAGAAAACAGTGACAATAAGGCGACTATAAGCCAAACTGAACGGTCTCCCTTGAGATTATAATATGTACTTTGTATGTTCAAATTTTATTTTCTATTTATATTAATTACTGACCTAATTTTTCAACTTTAAAGCATCAACATCTCCACGCACTTCTTAAACTGATCTCCTCTATCCATATAATTCTTAAAAAGATCAAAACTTGCACATGCTGGTGACAGCAGGACTACTTCACCGGGTGCTCCCAATTTCAGTCCTGTCTCCACCGCCTCTGATACCTTAGTCGTCTCGTATATAGCTGGAATATGGGGTTTAAAACTTTCTTTGAGCTTTTCGTTGTCTATTCCAAGACAAATCAAGGCTTTGACTTTATTTTTTACTAAAGGAAATAACACGCTATAATCGTTGCCTTTGTCAGTACCACCGGCTATCCAGATCACAGGCTTAGTCATAGCATCCAATGCGTAAAATACTGAATCTACATTGGTTGCTTTACTGTCATTGATAAATTCCACACCATTGATTACTCCACAAAACTCTAATCTATGTGGAAGATTTACAAAAGTCCTTAAGCCTTTAGCAATTTGCTCTTCATTTAAACCTATCAACCGGCATGTTTCGACTACACAAGCTGCATTAAATAAGTTATGATTTCCTTTAATGCTTACTTCAAAATTCCGGCCTGTTTCCTTTGAAACTATGCCATTTATATAATTATCTTTTGATACTACAATTTGGTTAGGTGCACCCGAAAATGACACTATTCTTTCTTTAATCTCTGCATCATCTCCATTATAAATAAAATAGTCATCTGAAGACTGATTCATGGAAATTCTGAATTTTGAATTTACATAATTAGCCATTTTATAATCGTATCTATCCAAATGATCGGGTGTAATATTGAGTAGAATAGATACAAAAGGTTTGAATGTTTCTATATCATCTAGTTGAAAACTAGAAATTTCTAAAACCATCATTTCCGGAGTTTCTTCAGCAATAATGCGTGCAAAACTTTTTCCGTAATTGCCACCTAAAGCTACATTTTTACCTGCCGATTTTAATACATGATACAATAGTCCTGATGTCGTTGTTTTACCGTTTGATCCAGTAACTGCAAGGATTTTTCCTGAGTAGTACAAAAACCCAAACTCTATTTCAGAAATGATTTTAATATCATTTTGCTTAAGTGTTTGCAATACTGGTGCATGATCTGGGACACCCGGACTTTTTACAGCTATATCAAATGTTGCCATCTTTTCAAGACTATGACCCTTTTCTTCAAAAGGAATATTATTACTTGACAACTCCTTTTTGAATGTTTCTGAAATAACACCAAAATCACTTACTAAAACATCAAAACCCAACTTCTGAGCTAAGATAGCCGCACCTACGCCGCTTTCGCCACCACCTATGATCACTACTTTCTTCATGCTTATCTGATTTTAAGTGTGATAATAGAAATAATGGCCAACAGAATACCAATAATCCAAAATCTGGTAACAATTTTGGACTCATGCATACCTTCCTTCTGAAAATGATGGTGCAAAGGTGACATTTTGAAAATCCTTCTGCCTTCACCATATTTTTTCTTAGTATATTTAAAGTATGATACCTGCATGACAACTGATAAATTTTCGGCTACAAAAATGCCACAAAGTATAGGTATCAATAACTCTTTGCGTAATAAAATAGCTAATACGGCTATAATACCACCGATAGTCAAACTACCTGTGTCTCCCATAAAAACTCTTGCTGGAAAGGAGTTGTGCCATAAAAACCCAATACATGCCCCTAAAAAACAAGCAGTAAAGACCACCAGTTCCGCAGAATTTGGTATGTAAAATATGTTGAGATAATCCGCAATAATGGTATTACCTGAGACATAGGCAAAGATGCCCAATGTAGCAGCTATAACCGCCGATGTTCCTGCGGCCAAACCATCGATACCGTCTGTAAGATTTGCCGCATTTGAAACCGCGGTCACTATAAAGATAACAATCAAAGTAAAGATAATGGCAAGCCACAAGTCTGTATTATCTCCCAGAAAACTGGTTAGATATTTGTAATCAAAATTGTTATCTTTTAGGAATGGTACATTTGTCAAAGTGGTCTTGACATAAGCCATATCTGTCATTCGGGAAATATCATTGACGCGAGGTAATGGAATTTGGTATTGTTTTACAATTTCATAACCACCAGCTTTTGCTTCATCTAAAGGCATCCTTAAGACGACATCATTAGAAACCAACATCGTCACTCCAACAATCAACCCCAAAATAACTTGACCAAAAATCTTTGTTTTACCACTTAAACCTTCTTTATTTTTTAAAAACACTTTGATATAATCATCAGCGCCGCCAATAAGCCCCAACCATACCGTAGTAAATAGCATGAGCCAAATATAAACATTGTCTAGTTTTGCTAAAAGTAAACAAGGTATGAGTATGGCCATAATAATGATAATACCGCCCATTGTAGGGGTACCTTCTTTTGCTTTTTGGCCTTCTAATCCTAACTCCCTTACGGTCTCACCAACTTGCAATCTCTTTAACTTATTAATGATCTTGCCACCAAACACTAAAGAAATAATTAACGACAAAATAATAGCGAAAGCAGCACGAAATGTAATATACTGAAACAACCCTGCGCCAGGCACATTGTAAAATTTATCAATATATTCAAAAAAGTGGTACAACATTTGCTATATATAATTTATCTGTTTGTTTTTGTTTTTGTACTTACCATTTTTAGAACCGATGGTAAGAAAGTAATTCACAAGCTAATAAAAGTTAACAGCGCAGTGAGCAGTCCGGAACTTTTTCCAAAAAGATCCCACTGCAACTGTTAAACCAACCTGAGAATGATAATAGAACCTAAATCTTTGATATTGAGAAGCTAAGATTAAGTTTGAGACTAAGATTAAAAATTAACTTAATTATATCAACTTAATCCAAATAACTCCTTCAATATCTTTTTATCGTCAAAAGGATACTTTTGCCCTTTTATTTCTTGATATGTCTCATGACCTTTGCCAGCAATTAAGATAATATCTTCGTTTTTGGAGATCATGACAGCTGTTTTTATCGCTTGGTGTCTGTCCGCTATACGAATCATTTTCTTTTTGTCATCCTGATCCAATCCTGCTTCCATCTCATCAAGTATGGATTCTGGATCTTCAGACCTAGGATTGTCACTGGTCAAAATCACTTTATCAGACCATTTACACGCCACTTTAGCCATGATTGGTCTTTTTGTGGCATCTCTATCGCCTCCACAACCTATTACTGTAATGACTTCAGCGTTTGAATGATTGACCTTTTTTATGGTCTCCAATACATTTTCTAAAGCATCGGGTGTGTGAGCATAATCTACAATGCCACATTTGCCGGTATTTTTATCTATAATTTGGTCAAATCTCCCTTCTGCACCTCTCAATCCACTTAATAATGCCAAAATATTGTCGGATTCCATCCCCAACTCCATGGCTGCACCATACACTAAGGCTAGATTGTAAGCATTAAACTCTCCAATCAATCTAAAGTAAGCTTCTCTGTCATTAATTTTCAGGTGCAAACCTTGGACTGAGCTTTCAATGACTTTCACTTTATAATCTGACATTGTTCTCAAACCATAAGTGAGCCTTTTGGCTTTGGTATTTTGCAACATTACACTTCCATTCTTATCATCATTATTGACAAGGGCAAATGCATCAGAAGATAAATGATCAAAAAACAACTTTTTGGCATAGATATAATTTTTCATGGTACCATGATAATCTAGGTGATCATGAGAAATATTGGTAAATAATGCCCCTTCAAATTTTAATCCAGCAATTCTCTGCTGATCAACAGCGTGTGAACTTACTTCCATAAAAATAAAATCACACTTTTCATCCCGCATTTTGGCAATTAATTTATGCAAATTGACTACATCAGGAGTGGTATGTGTCGCAGGAATTACTTCCTCGGCTATCCTATTTTCTACTGTGGAAATGAGACCACACTTATAACCAAAAGCTGAAAACAACTGAAATAAAAGCGTACTTACTGTGGTCTTACCATTAGTACCTGTGACACCAACCAATCTTACAGACTCAGAAGGGTGATTATAGTAATTGTGTACCAACTCACCCAAAAATGCTCTAACATCCTTAGTAATGATATAGGTGATACCTTCTACATAAGTTGGCGTAGATTCACAAACCACACAGCTTGCACCATTTAAAATGGCTTTATCTATAAAATCATGTCCATCAACTATGGTTCCTTTGAGAGCAGCATATATAAAACCCGATTCTATCTGTCTAGAATCTATACTGAAACCTGTAATATCTATATATTCACTCCCAATGATTTCCACTTGAAATCCTACCGGCAATATGTCAAACAACTTTTTCAAAACTGACATTTTCAGTTTAAATTTATAACTATATACTGACCTTTGGCACTTGCTCCTGGTGGGACAGATTGTTTTTGTACTTTCCCAACTCCATGGACTTTAACTTTAAGTCCAGCGTTTTCGAGTAAATACACAGCATCTCTGGCACCCATACCTTTTACATCAGGCACTAAGGCTTTTTTTATCTTCTTTTCTGCTATTGTCATAGCATTTTCGGATGGATTGACAATGGCAAAACCATCATCAGCTTTATTTTTATATTTCAGCTCTAGAAAATCAAAAATTTGATTAAAGTCTTGACTATATCCGACGGCCTTAGCAGGCATGCTAGTGGTCACATATATAGAGTCATTCAAAGATTTCACCTGTTTTGTCTTCATCGCATAAACTTTCTCTGCCACATTTTTGAAAACTGGACCTGCCGTAGCACCACCATAATATGCTCCCGCTTTCGGCTCATATATCACGACCATCATAGAATACATAGGATTCTCAGCTGGAAAATATCCACAAAAACTCCCGTTATATTTAGCGTATTCCGATTTGTTGGCATAGTTGGTCTTTGCAGTACCTGTTTTACCAGCCATTGTTACAAACTCGGACTTAAGATTGCTGCCCGTACCTTTTAGTATGACACCTTCCATCATCTTTTTTGCTTTCTGAATATTTTCAAGCTTTGCAATTTGTGGCCTTAGGACTACAGGTTCAAACTTTTTCTTTAACTCATCGCCCCTTTTGATTTCACTTACAAAATAAGGCTTCATCATTTTGCCGTCATTAGCAACGGCATTGTAAAAATTAAGCATTTGCAAGGGCGTCATCATCAATTCATATCCGTGCGCCATCCATGGAATTGTGGTACCATACCATTTATCTTTATTCTTCACAGGGTCCTTGATCTCAGGCTTAGCTTCTCCATCCAAGTCTACGCCACTTTGTTCGTGAAGTCCAAACTGTTTTAATCTTTTAATCCACTGTATTCGGCCATCTCTAGAATTGTACAAATCATTAGCAATGCTGGCAACACCTACATTGGAAGATATCTCAAATGACTCTGCCATAGTAGCATATTTCTTACCATGCTTTTCTGAATCATACATGGTCCTATCAGAAAAATTTTTGATACCATAGTTCAAATCAATCACGGTATCAATATTAGTCATACCATCTTCTAAAGCAGCTAGCATGGTGGCCAACTTCATAGTGGATCCGGGCTCACTCAATCGTGCAACTCCTTGATTGTACATTTCAAAATATGTACTATCCGCACCTTTAGACAAATTAGATATTGCCTTGATGGCTCCAGTACCTACTTCCATCAATATCGCCACACCACCTTCCGCTTTGTTTTTCTGACAAGCTCTGAGCAACTCATGATGTACTATATCCTGCATATCAATATTGATAGTAGTGTATATATCATCTCCTCGTTTGATTTCATTTTCTGAAGGGTCAAACACTGGCACCCAAACATTTCCATCAGGCGTACCTTCTCTACCCAATCTTTTCATCAAGCGCTGATCTGTATCACCTTTTAAGAACTTATCAAAATAACCTTCTAGACCGATACGATCTGCGTTTTCTCTATCTACACCTATAGTCCTGGAAGCCAACTCTTGGAAAGGCTTAAATCTCTTTCCATACCTATTAGTGATCAAACCACCTCTCATTTTACCTAATCTAAGAATAGGAGCTTTCTTTATTTTATTGTAAGCTTCTATATCCAGTCCTTTGCCAATGAAAAAGAATCTATTGTTTTTCTTTTTTGCTGCCTTAAGTGATTTAACCCATTCAGACTTTGTTTTAGGCTTGATTACATTGGGATCAAAACTGCTTAAAAAATGTGCTAAGGAGTCAACGCCTTCTTTAAATACGTCAGGTTTGACTACACTCATATCCATCCGAACCTCAAAGAACTGTATCGATGTAGAGAGAAGTACACTTTCTTCAGCGTAAATATTTCCTCTATCGGCATCGACCACCTTCCACTTTACGTTGGCCTCACCTTTTTGACGCCATTTTTCTCTTTCTATCACACTGATATTGAATACTTTGACAAGGATGATGACCGACGCTAGCAAAAAGCCAAACATCACTAAATAAGCCCGCCATAACATCTCCTTCTTCCTGTCCATTACAATATCACATTGTCATTTTTTAATTTTTTCTGCCACAATTTTATATGGCGGTGTTGTAGAAGGCAACAAACCAGAACCTTCAACTTTACTTTCAATCTGCGATTGTATGCTACCATGCATCACCTCTTGCTTGAGATTCATGGCTCTCCATTTTGTATCTCTCACTTCCTGCTTTAATGCTTCAGTTCTCCTTACGGCTTTTTCTGAAGCATGCGCATTGGAAATGTAAATAACACCCAACAACGCCAGGTAGCATACAAACGGCAAATTGACAAAAATCCATTCGACCCATTTCAGTCTAAAAAGTGTAGCTTTCTTATCCTGGAAACTAGCCATTTAAAATGAATTTATTTTTTTTTAATTACTAATGAGTTCAAATTTACCCATCATCGATCTTTCCATTTCATGAAAGGACTTTTGAACTCTGGTTTTGAATGATTTATACGTCTCTAAATAAAAGTGCTAAACTCAAAAATTCATTAAATCTTCTCTGCTACTCTAAGCTTTGCACTTCTAGATCTTACATTTGCTTTTTGCTCTTTACCATCTGCCATTATCACTTTCTTATTAACCAAAGTAAAAGGGCGATAGATATTACCAAAATCATCTTTTTCCATTTCGCCTTCGAAGTTTCCGGTTTTGAAAAAGTTTTTCACTACCCTATCTTCTATACTATGAAATGTGATGACCACAAAACGTCCTCCTGGCTTCAGCAATTCAAACCCTTCTGCAAGCATATCTTCCAAAGCTCCAATTTCGTCATTGACTTCCATTCTGAGCGCTTGATAAACCTGAGAAAGATATTTCATCCTTGGCCCCATCAGATGCTGATCACAAATTCTATTCAAGTCAAAGGTGGTCCTAATTTCAGTTAACTTGCGGGCATTAATTAATGCCTTTGCCAGTGTTTTTGAATTTCGCACTTCACCATAACTACTCAGAATTTCTACCAATGCCTCTTCGGAATAGGTTTGCAACAATATGGCTGCTGTCAGCTCAGCATCAGTATTCATACGCATATCCAAAGGAGCATCAAATCTGTAAGAAAACCCACGCTGGGGCATATCCAACTGATGAGATGAAACACCTAAGTCTGCCAAAATACCATCCACTTCTCTCACTCCTTCCAATCTTAGAAATCTCCGCAGATATCTAAAATTAGCTTCTATGAGCGTAAAGCGATCATCCTGAACCACATTAGCCAATGCATCTTGATCCTGATCAAAAGCAAATAAATGCCCTTCGGCATTCAGCTTGTTTAAAATCGATTTTGAGTGTCCCCCAGCTCCATACGTTACATCTACGTACGTTCCGGAAGGATTGATTTTGAGATTGTCTATACTTTCGTCTAATAAAACTGATACATGATACTCGCTCATGACAATGGATCTTGTAAATTACCCAAAGGTTTGATACCTCCAAAAATGGTTTCTGCAATGCTACCGAATTCTTCCGGCTCTTGATCAAGCATTTCGTCATACTTGTCTTTTGCCCAAATTTCAATTTGATTTTGATATGCGAATAATACAACGTCTTTATCTATACCTGCATACTCCATCAAACTACCTGGAAGATTGATACGCTCTGCCGCATCCATTTCGAGCTCTGTTGCTCCACGATAAAAATACCTGATCGCCTGCCTTTGCTGCGTACTGTAAATATTTAACTGATTGATTTCGTTCGTCTTCATTTCCCAAACATCATTGGGGTACAACATCAAGTGCTTTTCAAATCCACGATTGATGGTAAACTTGAGATTTTCGTCGCCTCCGATACGCTTAATAATTGCTGTGGGCAATTTAAGCCTTCCTTTGACATCAAGTTTACACTCGTATTCTCCTGTGAATTGATATTGTTTCACACTTTAGGTTGGTTGACAAGGCAAAGATATCATCAATTCCCACTTTTTCCCACTTTTTACCAAAAAAATAATGAAATATATATATTATTTTTTTAATCTGTTCTTTTGTATAATCAAATACATTACACATTGTAAATAATTTGATTACAAAACGAAGTAAAAGTAAGTTTCTGGTGGGAATTAGGAGCTGAATATCAAAGTAAATATCAATTTAAATATTACGCAAAATTATATATATATAATATAACATACAAACATATTTATTAAAAATTGTAAAATAACTATAAATACATATAAATTACTATAATATTTTACAAATTTAATTACTCTTACCACATAAAATATATTATTAAACTATATAATTTGTTCCATCTTCTTTATTGATTCTAGTCCTAGATTATCATAAACTGTATGTTATAAACCTTGCAATATATTTTGGTAGTCCAGACTCTTTAGTTTTCTCAAATAAGACTATTGTAGAGTATCTAATAATCAGTCTTGCTAAAAATGCAATTATTTTTTCCGTAATATAAACATCAAAGGTTAATTGGGCCAGATGGGTATTAAAAAAGCTTCATTTGATTTAATATTGCTTTGATTTATGCTTGGAAACTTAATTAAACACTAAGTTTTAACTCCTTTTAACTAAGATATTTGCTTGCCTTTTTAGCTAAGATGAAGCGATCATCTTTACAATACTTTGTATATATCTGAATAAACTCGAAACTATGGTATTAAGACCTGACCTTCAAAAGTGAAATGCCTTCCTAAAAAAGAAATATTTTTTTTATTTTTTTTTGCTTTTCATATTTCCCTTTAATAATACTGACAAAAAACCTTTTAAACATTACAACAAAAAATAATGTGAAGATCATATTACAATACTCCATAATGCAAAAATAAGTTTGGTCTGAAATTTGAATTCCTAATAGCGTAAGAAGAGAAAATGTATCATGTCCGATTAGGATTGGTGTGTTTATCTGCTTATTGATAATCAAGTTTTACACAAATAATGTGCGTCTGGCCCGTGATAGGTAAGATGTATATTATAAAGGTATTAAGCAATTACGAATTTTACAAAATCCATCAATCGATGAAGAACCCATTACTTAAACACTTTTTCAGGCTGATGCAGCCATCACTCCTGAAACCAATCCAAACCAGTTTTGTATTGTCCCTTTTGTTTTCAAGTTTTGTATTCGGACAAACACCTGCTATTCCTGCCAAAACAGAATGCCTGTGTTTAAATAATGCAACAACAGCAACCAATGGCCAATATGAAGATTCATTTTCATTTAATGGAACTCCCGGTCATGTTTGGGTGTTAGAATCTCCAATCGGAGGCTTTTATCATCCGGCATCTTTGCCACCACCGGCAGCCCCCATACTGTATCTTCCCAATACAGTCATTCCTGAGTCAAGTACCACACCCGGGCTTTTTGCCATTACAGGTAAAAGAGTATCGGGTACTACATGGTCAGTGAGAATCAGAAACAGGAATACCAATGAAGTATACACTGTATTTTCTATTCAAAACTGTAGGTATCCTTCACATCCAAGTCCTATTAGTATTGCTGGTGACATCAATGTTTGCCAAAGCGCGACAGGTGAGATTTATGCTCTAAATCCCGCGCCACCAACTAATAGTTACACAAATTTGGTATGGACTTTACCTTTGGGCGGTGCCTTTAGTAGTGCTGTAAATACTCCATCGGTAACGGTCAATTGGGGACCAACACCTGGCAGATACAGCTTAGGCGTATCAGGTATAGCTTTAAACTATGCTGGTCAGCCGCGTGGATGTAACTTTTCTGCTAGATTGCCTGTAGATGTTGTTGATCCTAGACCTTTTACTACCTTGAGAGGTGATTTTGGTAATTGTTTGGGAGCTACTGAGAGATACTCTATTGCTGCAACTCCAGCTCAATTGAATCCTGCTACACTTGTATGGGGAGTATTTTTAGATGCTGCGGCTACTATACCAGCACCAGGAATATCTCTGACCAATCCAGGAGGATCTATTAATTCTAGAACCATCAATTGGCCGAATGTACCTAATGTATATTACCTTGCAGTAAGAGGAGATTTCAGAATAAATACTACTGCTGATTATTGTCCATTTACAAGCATTCAACGTATAGATATAGTCAGTGAGCCTATCAGACCATTGGCTTGTAACAACTTGGTACAATTATCTATGAATCCTAGTTGTGAGCTATATTTTGACCCAGATCAGTTTTTGGAAGGACAACCTTACCCTAATTCGTCCTTTGATATTATGATCAGAGATATCGAAAGAGATACGATCATTCCAAATGGTACGCTTGGGTTCAGATATGTTGGAAAAACATTGGAAATCAAAATAATCCACGAATGTACTGGAAACTCTTGTTGGGGTTATGCCAAAATAGAAGATAAATCTATACCGGATATCGTATGTCCTGCAAACATTACTGTAAATTGTGATCAACTCACTAATCTTACAGTAACAGGGATGCCAACTTTCCCAGCTGGTGTTACGGTAACGCCTTCGTCCACAACAGCCAATACCTGGATTGTTACTGGATTTGACAGATGTAGTAATGTCACTATGAGATACACTGATCAAGTGGTCAATAATGACTGCGGTGGTGCATTCTCATCGGTGATAACAAGAACTTGGTCAGTGACAGATAATTCTTCAAATATATCTTCCTGTGCTCAGACCATTAGCGTGCGTAGAGCAACCCTTGATGACGTAATAGCACCTAATAATTATGATAGTGCAACGGGACCTAATGCAAGCCTAGAAGCTTGTGGAAATTGGGCAAAAGTTCCTTATCTATTAAATGGCTTGACACAGTCTTACCGAGATGCAGATAACAACTTAGTTTTGGATTCTGTGCCTTCTCCAGAATTTACAGGATACCCACTCAATGTACAATGTCTTAAAGCTGGGGTTACTTACTCTGATAGAAAGATATTGCTATGCGGTACTTATCCACATGCATACAAATTACTTCGAAAATGGACCATCATTGATCATTGTGCCGCTGCGCCAAACAATATCCTAATAGTGAATCAACTGATCACTGTGATGGATACTCAAGATCCATTGATTGATGTAAGACAAGACTTTAGATCACCGATCTGTACTCTTGCCAACGGACAACCTGGTCCATCTGTAGCTGTTTTGGGCAATAAACCAAATACTTGCTATGGAGAAACATGGAATGTATTGACACCTTATTTACTGAGAGATTGTCAAAATAAAAAGACAAATATCCAATGGTATGTAGAATTCAAGACCGGAAACAGTTGTAATGATCCTGGTCCAGAAGTTGAATTCAAAACCGTAGAAGGTTTGACTAGAGTATTAGGAACTCCAGGAACCAGTAACTATAGAATTGAAAATCTTCCTTTGGGTAGATCTTGGATTCGCTACTCTGCTAAAGATGACTGCGGAAATATAGGAAGTGTTGTAGTAGAAATAGATGTGGTAGATAATCAACCTCCTACCCCAGTGTGTGATAGAAATAGTATCGTAGCTGTTGGTATCAATGGTGAAGGCACCGCGGGAGTTTTGACTTTTGATGATGGTAGTCATGACAACTGTGCACTGACCTGTATGAAGATTCGAAGGATGGATAATCCAGTGGCATGGAGTAGTTTACCTTGTGATAATACGCTTAAATTTACTTGTGCTGACATAGGTCCAAACAAAAAAGTGCAAGTAGAATTATATGTAGAAGATGCAGGTGGCAGAAATAACACGTGTATGGTGGATGCCACAGTTCAAGACAACATTTTCCCAGTATTGACTGCTCCGGCAGCAAGAACAGCAAATTGTTATGAAGATTTCACATCATTGACCAGATTTGGAGCAGCTACCGTCACAGACAACTGCTCAGCTACCATCGTAGAAACTAGAAATGATGCCTTGAATGAATGTGGTGTGGGTACGATCACCAGAACTTTTACAGCAACTGATGTTTCTGGTAATAAAGCTACCAGAACCCAAGTCATCACTGTGGGCAACAACAGGGCTTTGACCGCTGTGGATATTGACTGGCCTGATACCTATACAACTAATGTGAGCTGTTTATCAGATATAGATCCTGAAGATTTGCCAGTAGCTAACTCCGTACCAAGATTTATCAGAAATACAGAATGTTCACAATTGGCATTTACACATGAAGATATTGTATTCAATTTTGCAGACAATGTATGTGTAAAAGTACTTAGACAGTGGAAAGTAGTGGATTGGTGTCAAAGAAATCCATTTATACCTGGAACCGGAGAGTGGACACACACACAATTGATTATGATCAACAATGTAGAAGCTCCTGAATTCAGAAGTGGATGTGCTCCAGCTGATTTGACTATCACTCAAGTAGGTGAATGTCAAGCCAATGTAACCGTATCAGCTGTAGCTGATGATGACTGTACTCCTGCTGACAGATTAGAATGGAGTTTTACTATCGATGAAGGTAATAACGGTACTGTAGAAGTTAACAATGGTACGGGTAGAACCGTAAACAGAGTATTCCCATACGGAACACACAAAATCACCTGGACAGTAAAGGATGGCTGTAAAAATGTAGCCACTTGTTCTAATGTATTTACCATTCGTGACGACAAGAAGCCAACTCCATATTGTCTTACTGAAATAGGTACTGTCATCATGCCTGTAGCTAAAGAAGTAGCCATTTGGGCATCTGATTTTGATAGAGGAAGTTCTGACAATTGTTCTAAAGGAAATCAAATCACAGCATCTTTTTCAGCAACGAACAGAAATGACATATCTAGAATCATCAGATGTTCTGATATGGATGGTTTAGCTTCTAAGAAATTTACGTTTGATGTTTACTTTATAGATGCAGCTGGCAATAGCGACTTCTGTACCGTATCATTAAATGTTCAAGATAACGGAAATATTTGTGCTCCTACCACAACTCAGACCAAAGTCAGTGTAAAAGGTAATATCTATACTGATGCTGATCAATCTGTGGAAGATGTTCAAGTAGAATTGATGAGTAATCAGGCTGAGTTTCCAAAATCAGTGATGACAGGTGCGGATGGTCAGTTTATCTTCAGTGATTTACCAGTGAATAATGATTACATGGTCAATCCATACAAAAATGATGATGTACTGAATGGTGTTTCTACACTAGACTTGGTTTTGATACAGAGACACATCTTAGGATTAAGTCCATTGGATTCGCCTTACAAACTGATAGCGGCAGATGTAAACAACTCTGCAAAAATCACCGCTTCTGACCTGGTTGATCTTAGAAAAGTGATTTTGGGCATCCATGATGAATTTAACAACAACAAGAGTTGGAGATTTATAGATGCAGGATACAAATTTGCTGATCCAAAAAATCCATTCCCATACACTGAGATGGCTGAAATGAGCAATGTGGATAAAAATATGGCTGGCAAAGACTTTGTAGCTGTAAAAGTAGGAGATATCAATGGATCTGTAAAAGCTTCTAGATTTAACAATGCAGAAGTGAGCAACAGAAGCGTCATGAATTTCCACCAAAACAAGATCACGGCTAAAGCAGGAGACATCGTAGCTGTGCATATTTCAGCAGATGATCTTCAATCATTGGTAGGTATGCAGATGTCGCTTTCTTTTGATAAACAAATGGTTGAATTGATGGAAGCTGGATCTGAAAAGATATCAGTGTACGAGCAAAACTTTAATTACAATAATCTTTCAAACGGATTGATACACTTGAGTTGGAATCATTTTGCGCCTGTCAAAGTACAAGACAATATGTTTTCATTCAAATTTAAGATGCTCAAAGACGCAGACAATCATACGATATTAAAATTGTATAATGCAGGTCTACATCCTGAAGCTTATACACAATCTAATGATGAGTTTGCTGCACACCGCATCAGCCTAGAAGCTAGATCAGGATCAGAATCAGTCATCGAAACGTTTGAAGTTTACCAGAATATTCCGAATCCATTTAATGCCAGTACAACTATAGGATTTACTCTTCCTGAAACATCAGATGTATCTTTAAAAATCTATGATGTTACCGGTAAAGTACTCTTACAACAAAATGGCACGTACAAAAAAGGATATAATAGTATTCAACTCGATGCAAACTCACTTAATCATACCGGAGTACTGTACTATCAAATAGAGACAAGTAAGCACTCCGCGACCAGAAAAATGATCATTATAAAATAACAGAATGCCGGTGCAAAGTCTGTACAAGACGAAACCACAGACTTTGCGCCCTTTATTTCTCATTGAATATTATCGATTAAATAAAAATTTAAATTTTCATACAATGAAAAGACCCAATTTTACACTTAACTTCTTTCTGAACCATGTTTCAGAATTCTTAAGCACGAACACAAGGGCATTCTCAATTATTTTAACCATAACTCTTATACATACATTTACAAATCTTAACGCCCAAGTCATTGATTGCAACGTCATCTTGGCGTGTAATGATGGTGTTCAGATATCTTTAGACGAAGATTGTGATGTCACCATCGAACCTGATATGATCTTAGAATCTCCAGCTTATGGTGATGCAGCATATGACGTTACAGCAAAATTGCCCAACGGTACTGCACTTCCCACTTTTACAGATGGAACAGATAGCCAAGGCAGACCTATCATAAGAACTAGAGTAAATCGAGCTCACGTTAATTTGAACCTCGAAGTGAAAGTTACTTTGCGTGGATGTGGAAACTCTTGTTGGGGATCAGCAAAAATCGAAGATAAGCTTGCCCCGATCATCACTGAATGTCCTTGTGAAGAAAGAATCACTAGTATATCTGGTACTTTACTACCTACTTCGTCTACTTATAATAGACCAAATGCGACTGCAGGTTGTCCGGGTACTTCTGTAAACGGAGTCAATTTTGTGATCAGAAACTTTGCAGTGGATGCTAATGGCTTTGTGGATATTTCGCTTCCACAGACCAATTTGCGAATGTCATTATATCAAGGCTCTTTTGTATCTTCTAGCCCATGTACAAATCTTTTAGAAACAAACGTAAATGCGATCTCTAGAAGCCTGACTTCAGGTATAAACTATGTGTTAGTAATCAGTACTGCCAGTAATACAGGAGTGCCTGCGGGTGGATTTCTTTATGACGCATTCATAGATAGTCGTGAAGGCAATGTCAAATCATCAGTACCTGCAACAGTATGTGTTAGAGCTTGTGACACTGAAGCTACTTTACTGGCTCAAACAGTATCTAATGCTTCTACACCTCCAAGATTTACAGATGCTTGTGGTGGTACCCTTACTTTTACCAAAAGAGATGAAGTGATAGACCTAACTTGCAGCAACAGATACAGCAGAATGATCAAAAGAACATGGACTGCTGCAGATGCGAGTGGTAATGTTTCTGGTGAAAAATCTCAGTTTTTCTACTTTGAAAGATTATCTCTTGACGATGTACGTTGTCCGGATGATTGGATCAGAGACTGTGGTACAACTTTCGCTACCCTACCTAATGGTGCTCCTACGCCAGCGGTAAGTGGTATGCCAATGCCTACTGGATGTCACAATATCCAAGTATTTTATGACGATATTGTTTTTGAACAATGTGGAGCTGGCATCAAAGTATTCAGACAGTGGACCATTTTAGACTGGTGTTCAGGTGAAGACAAAATATGTGCACAAACCATAAAAGTAGAAGATAATCAAAGACCTGTCATTACATGTCCTGCTGATATCACCTCACAACCGGGAGTTCCTGTGCCTAATCCAGCTGCTGTGGTAGCTGTCACTCCAGGAACTTGTATGGCGACTTGGCAGGTAATACCTCCGATAGCGGTTTCTGACTGTAGTGGTGTAACTTGGGAAGTATTTTTCAAAAAAGCAGATTCTAATGGCAATCCGCCTCCTAATACCCCATTTGTAAAAGTAGATGGTCCTACATCTGTTACAGGTACACGTCCTGCTATGGCTGCAACGATCTCTCAGACAGCAAGACCATATACCATTAACGGACTTCCTTTGGGACGTACCTGGTTAAAATATGTGGTAACGGACGAATGTGGTAACTCTACAGAGTGTTTTACTGAAGTAGATGTAGTAGACCTTACGCCACCAACTGCAATTTGCGAAGACCAAACTGTGGTATCTATCGATGATTTGGGTTGGGGCGAATTATATGCTGAAACACTTGATAATCACAGTAATGACAATTGCGGACCTGTCACTAGATTTGAAGTAAAGCGTAAAACAACCCATTGTGCGGGTTTTGCATCTGACTTGAATTTCGGACCCAAAGTAAGATTCTGTTGTGCCGACATCACTGCCCCTATCTCATACGTAACCGTTGTATTGAGAGTATATGATGCAGCAGGAAACTTTAATGAATGTGAAACTCAAGTAAGAGTTCAGAATCAAAGACCTGCTACTATAATTTGTCCATCCAATAAAACATTGGTGTGTGGCGACTCTAGAATAGATGCATGGGTTAGTGGAACGGCAAGATTTGATACTACCTTCTTTGGTAGACCCACTACAGGTGGAGTGTGTAGCAATTTACAGTTCAACAGTAGAATCATATCCAATACGATCGATGCAAAATGTAAAGTGGGTGTGGTTACTAGAGAGTGGTTTTTAGTATCTAATCCTGCTCAAAGATGTACCCAAACTTTAACGGTCACATCACCTACATTTTCCTCAGCTAATGTAACCTTCCCTGCTGATGTAACACTTCCAGGATGTAATATAGCTCTAGCTACACCGGATGCTTTGAATAGCAGACCAAGTGTAAGTAATATAACTTGTAGAGATATTGGTATCTCGTTTACAGACCAAGAGTTTTATACGGTTACGGATGCTTGTATTAAAATATTAAGAACATGGAGAGTCATTGACTGGTGTTCATTCCAAGGTAATCAGGTTGTAGCTGAAAAAATACAAACCATCAAACTAATGGGAACAGGTGGTCCAGTATTCAGTGGATGTGCCAACCAAACACACGATACTGATCCTGGGGCTTGTGACAAAGCATTGACGGTGTCTACTAATGCTACCGATGAGTGTACTGCTCCAGAAGAAATCACTTACACGTGGTCTGTAGATTTAGGTAAAAACAATAGTGTAGATATGTCTGGAACAGGTAAAACTTTCTCTAGAACATTCCCTATCGGATTACATAGAGTCACTTTTACCGCTACCAACAGATGTGGTACTCCTAAAACTTGTTCGTTTGATATCCGTATCAATGGCAAGAAAAAACCTACACCAGTATGTATCAGAGAAGTGGTATGGGTGATGGGATCAAACGGATCTACTGAAGTATGGGCAAGTGATTTCAACTTGAAGAGTGAAAACAATTGTGGTTTAGAAAGCGCATTGAGATATTCATTTAATGAAGCTGGAAACCAACCTGCAAGAACGTTTACATGTGCAGATATACCTAATGGACAGGTTGCAAGAATTCCTTTAAGAATGTATGTTTTTGATGAGAATGGCAACTTCGACTTCTGTGAGGTGACCTTAATACTTCAGGATTCTCCACTTACTAATGCTTGTAGAGACGTAACTAGCTTACTTCCTACGGTATCTGGACGTATCGCTACCGAAAATAATGAAGGCGTCAACAACTCAGAAGTAGCACTGACCAATATGAATACGGCTAAAGAAAATATGTTTATGACCAAAGATGATGGCCAATATACATTCACAGGATTAGATGTGTTCGATACTAAATCGATCGGCGTTTACAACAATAGTGATCCTTTAAATGGTGTATCTACTCTGGACTTGGTTTTAATCCAAAGACATATCTTAGGTATTCAAAAGATAGAGTCTCCATATAAATTGATTGCTGCGGATGTCAATAATTCTAAAAACATCACTGCAAGCGATCTAGTAAGTCTTAGAAAGTTGATTTTGGGTATCACCAATGAGATAGATAATAATACTTCTTGGAAATTTATACCTGCTGACCATACTTTTGCAGACCCAACTAATCCATACAATTATGCCGAAAAGGTAAACATTGACTCTATCTACGAAGATAAAAACAATGTAAACTTTACCGCAATAAAAGTGGGAGATATCAATGGAAGTGCCAAAGCCAATGCCAATGGATCAGCATTGGAAAACAGAAGTTCAAATGCCTTATTTACCATAGATGATAAAAAGTTTGAAGCTGGCAAATTGCTTAAAATGGATATCAAGGCTGGAGATATCATGGAGATCATGGGAGCACAGTTTGCCTTGAATTTTGATGCTGATGTTCTTGAGTTCTCTACTTTGAGAAGTGGTAAAGCGGATGTAAAATCATACCATGCCAATCTAAGTGAATTGCAAAACGGAAAGATCAAAATGAGTATTGACATTCCTGCTGGTGTACAACTTCAAACTAACGATGTCATCTTCACCATAGAGTTCAGAACCAAATCTACAGGAAGTACTGATGCGATCAAACTTTCTGATGATCTATCTGCTGAAATATATGACATGGATGCTTCGGTAAGAAAATTGGATATTCAGTTGAGAAATAGTGATATCAAAGGACATCAAAATTTCTTGTACCAAAACCAACCCAATCCATTTAAAGACTTCACCACCATTTCTTTTGAATTGGCTCAAGCTGGTAAAGCCACTTTAAAAGTGATGGATGTGACAGGTAAAATGGTATTCAACACTGAAAATCAATTTAATAAAGGTTACAATACGGTGACCATAGAACATGGTCAATTAAATGGCAGTGGTGTGTACTACTACCAAATAGAAGCTGAAAACTTCTCAGCTACCAAAAAGATGATTTTAATCGAGTAATGTGTTTATAAAAATGATTCTGGGTTTTTTCAAACCGGTTGTGGCAACACAACCGGTTTTTTTATTTTAGATAGGGCTTGATTGGGGTAATATATTAACACTTACCTAGAAGGTTCCTTGATTAATTTGACATAGATGATTTAAGAATAAGGAGATATTGAAGTCTTGATTAACATGGGCTAAAACCACATTTAAAATAGTCTTCAAATTAAAAAAGCCCTGAAGGGGCGATATATATTAACATAGGGTGAAGCCCTATGTCTATAAGCACGCTACTTCCACAGCCCTGAAAGGGCGTAATCTTTACTCCCGAACAAATCTTTCGACGTTTTTAATTTCGCCCCTTCAGGGCTTTATAATAAAAGTGTTTATTTACCGAAGGGCTACACCCTTCGTTAAAATATTACGCCCTTTCAGGGCTAAAAAGAATATTTTAGCAATGCAGGCAGTGGCGATATATATTAACATTTACCTAGAAGGTTCCTTGATTAATTTGACATAGATGATTTAAGTATTAGGAGATATTGAAGTCTTGATTAACATGGGCTAAAACCACATTAAAAATAGTCTTCACATTAAAAAAGCCCTGATGGCCAGCCTGTCATAGAGCAACGCAGGCAGGGGCGATATATATTAACATAGGGTGAAGCCCTATGTCTATAAGCACGCTACTTCCACAGCCCTGAAAGGGTGCCTGCCATAGAGCAACGCAGGCAGATGCGTAATCTTAACTACCGAACTTATCTTTCGTCGTTTTTAATTTCGCCCCCTCAGGGCTTTATAATAAATTGTTTTTTTTACCGAAGGGCTACACCCTTCGTTAAAATATTAAGCCCCTTCAGGGCTAAAAAGAATACGTTTTATACCGCTATTTAACATAAAATGCTTACTAATGCACGTCATTTTGACTATTTCAGTAGTCCCTAAATAATCACCATAAAAAAGCCCAATAGAAAAAATTCTGTTGGGCTTTTTTGTTTATAACCCATAAAAACAATTGGGTTTTATTTTGGGATTAGCTATATTACATTAATATACACCTTCCATGGCCATCCTTGCCATCAGATAACTTACCGTTGATTCGGCTCCTTGATTGAGATTGACATTGAATTGCTCCAGACCATCATAACAACCTCCGGTACAGGGATTGTACATGATTTGATGGAGGTGATTATCTCCCAAAAACCAGTTGAAAGCTTGTTTCATTTTTTCATCATAACCATGATTTTCAAAAAAGACATTGAAGCTTTTCAAAGCCAATATAGTATAGGCTACATCAATGGGTTGTTCGCCACCGGAGACGACTTCTGCTTTGTCGCTACCTTTTAGCATCCACGTCTGGTTGGAAATCACTTGCATGCGACCATTTTTAAAAGTTTTGGACAATAAAAAATCGAAGGTCTTCTTTGCGACGTCTCGGTACTGCACATAACCTGTGGCAACGTAGGCATAAAGCATGGCTTCTGGCAAGATACTATTGCCATAGGTCAGATAAGATTCATACCATTGCCAAGACCCATCCGATTCATGCAGATACATTTTTAGCAATCTTTGACTCAGTAGATGGATCAATACCACATGATGCTCTTGCTCATTTTTCATATTTGCAAAATATAATCCTTTGACCATAAATGCCATAGCTCGGGTTGAGTGGATATTTTTTGAATTTCGTATCGCTTCTTCAAAAGTTTGATCAGCTAAGTCCACAATATCTGCGGGCAAATAGCTGCGATTGGCCAAAACATAGCCTAGTGCCCAGATAGCTCGCCCATTGGAGTCTTCCAGGTTGGTTTCATAATTTTGAATGGTAAACTTTAGTTCCGTATCCATATAATTGAGAAATTTTCCATTGGGTTGTAAACATCTCGCGATAAAATTAACGTATAAACGGATGAGCTTTATGTTTTCTTCATCACCTGTCAAGACATAATGCTGACACATGGCCACCAAAGCCCTTGCATTATCATCCAAAGTGTATCCCGTGGACAGATCTAGCATATTGATCCTGGCAAACTGAATCATACCTATATCCGTAGTCATTTCTTTAATGTGTGATAAGTTTAAAGAAGGAAACCTATAGTTGAGCTTAAAGTCATTGCCTGCTGTTTTCATGATTAAATTTGCGTGGGCAATGGCAGAGTTCTCCCAAGCTGTAGAAGCCATCTTGTGCAAACCATTCATACCTAACGCCTTTCTATATGCTACATCATCTAGTAGTACATTGACCGACGCTGATAGTTGATCAGGACTATTAAAATCGATGATAATCCCTGCATCATCATGAAGTACTTCTTTTGCATGTGGTATGGGCGTGGATATGATGGGACAACCACAACTAATCGCATAAGCAAAGGTGCCACTTACGGCTTGATTGGGGTCTTTGGAAGTAAAAAGATAAATATCTGTCAGTTGCAAATACTCAAGCAATTCGCTCAACGGCAAGAAGGCATTTACAAACCTCACATGGTTGGACAAACCTAGCGCTGATACTTTTGACATCAGGAAGTTTCTGTAAGTTTCTCCTTCACGCTGTATGGTAGTGGGATGTGTCTTTCCGATGATTAAGAAAATAGCTTCTGGTTCGTGAGCGATGATCTTTGGCATGGCTTCTAGCGTGGTTTCTATACTTTTGCCCGAGCCAAGAAATCCAAAAGTGGACAATACTTTTTTACCAGATAAGTTGTATTTAGCTTTTAGCGCATCTTTGTCTTCCTGATGTACAAGGTGTGTCCCGTGGGGAATAACCACCATTTTATCAGCAGAGATATCGTATTGATCCATCAATATATCAGCCGAAAACTTGGTCATGACGATGACGGATTTCACTTGGGCGATGAGTGCCTTCACTTGACTTCTGAGCATTTCGTTGGGTTCTGGCAGTACCGTGTGAAATACTATGGAAATCGGTTTGCTTATGTGGTGCAACATGTCTATTAATGCAGCGCTGTGCGTACCAAAAAGACCAAATTCATGCTGCAATATGACCATCTTGATATGCTGATCTGCATTGATGTCTGCTGCCAGCTGCTTGTAGGATGCAATTTCATCTGTATTGAGTTGATATTTCACCTGTTTTGAATATTGGTGCTCTTCCTTTTCATTAACTAAGGCACATATACTTATCTTCAATCCGGATCCAAAGCCTTTTTGAATGGCTAATATCAAATCTTGTGTATATGTAGCAATACCACACTCTCTAGGCGGATATGTGGTGATAAATAATACTTCAGACAGTAGTTTAGATTCGGGAGATTTTTCTGCACCTACACGCTTTATAGTATGCGATATAAAAGTATGTTGTGGTTCTTGGTATAAATTTAGGCTTTTGGTAATCATATTATGGGGCATATTTTTGAAGTTCGGTGATTAATGTATGGATGTCTACAGAAGCACAAGCTATGCGCTCATCTGCGGCACCATAATAAATGTATAATATATCTTTCATGACAACGGCTCCTGTCGGAAAACAAACATTGTTGACTTCCCCCTTTAATTCCCATTGGAACTCAGGGAAGAATAAGGGATAAGGAAGCCGGGCAATTTCTTTTTGTGGATCATCCAAATCAAGCAATGCTGCACAAGCCGAGTAGACAAATCCTTTGACAGAATCGTGCACACCATGATAAATCACTAGCCATCCTGCAGCTGTCTCTATAGGTGGACAGCCTCCGCCGATGTAACTTACTTCATGATCATATTTAGGAGATAGTACGATGTGACTGCTAAAACTAGACAAATAATGCACCCAAAATTCTTTGGTCAAGTCTTCGAGGTCATTGATAGCAACTAGAATTTGGATATCGGGCTTGATGCGATGCAAAAAACACAACTTACCGTCGATTCGGCGTGGAAAAAAGATCAAATTTTTATCCCACATCAAGACATTTTCATCTGGTGTTTCGAAACTTCTAAGGTGTTCGTTGTATCGCAAGTACTTTTCATTTAGGGTCTCATGCGCTGACATCAGATTTGTAAATGTTTTGTAAGTCATTTGAGGCACTACGATGCCTTTCTTTTCCCAATCTTTTAAATTTTTAGAAATGGCCACGGCGCCCAAGGCATTGATACCATTGTAAGCGGTGTACGTCAGGTAAAAGGTATCATCTATTTTTACAATTCTAGGATCTTCTAAGCCCTTAGATTCATAATCATATTCGGGACTGATGGAAGGAAATGGCTGGCGGTATTCCACATGATATACAGTATCCAAGATACAATAACCGATGGTAGAATGATTGCCGATACTCACTGCTCTATAAAACATATGAATTTTATCATCGTGTTCAATCACTGCCGGATTTAACACCCCTTCATTTTCAAAGTCGAGGTGGGTTTTTTCTAGAATAACCCCGTGTTTTGTAACTTTTATCATGCTGTGTTTATTTTATTGAAGAACATTATTTGGCCAAATGCATGGACAAATAAACTTTGGGCAATCCCCTAGCCTACTTGTCCACTGCATAAGAATTTAGGTATTTTTACCTGATTTGACAACAGGTTTAGGATGGAAAGCTTCGGAAACTCCATTATCCTTTTCTGATTTACCCTCATTCTTATATGATGAGCCTACCTTTATCTTTCCAGATGTCTTATCTGCGGGCGACTTTTTTTGGTTTTTTTGACCTTTGTCCTTACTCATAAAATATGATTTATAATGTGAATGAATTTCCACGTTGCAAAGATCGAACTTAAACATTTTGATACGTTACACAATATTTGAATTTGATTACAAAATTAATATTCCTATAAAAGGATGTTGCATTTATGCTTCTTCCCTTTTCGCTCCCCACAAAAACTTACATAGATCGTCATTTCAAAGGAGATTTATCGACTGAGAAACCTATTTTATGACATCATAGTAGCCAATTTAAAATTTGGAGTGTAGCATACTTTGTGTAAACTCCCCAGGGAAGTTAGGCTTTGGGAATGTCACGGCGGTAGTTCTATCAGTCATGGCGGGAGTTATATCAGTCTTGCCGCTAATTCTATCAGTCATGTTACTAATTCTATCAGTCGGGTCACTAATTCTATCAGTCGGGTCGGTAATTCTATCAGTCGGGTCGGTAATTCTATCAGTCGGGTCGGTAGTTCTATCGGTCGGGTCGGTAATTCTATCAGTCGGGGCGGTAGTTCTATCGGTCGGGTCGGTAGTTCTATCAGTCGGGTCGCTAGTTCTATCAGTCGGGTCGGTAGTTCTGTTAAAAAAGTCTTAACAAAATGAGCATTTTTTGGTCATTTTATCAAAACGGATGGCCAAAATACCCATCTGGGCGGTAATTTTGTCAAAAATGGTCCAAAAAATGTTTCTTCAGGCGCGAATTCTATCAGTCGGGTCGCGAGTTCTATCAGTCGGGTCGGTAGTTCCGTTAAAAGAGTCTTAAAATTATGGCTAAAAATGGGGTTTTCGTGTGGTGTGTACTGTAAATTAGGTGAAATGGAGGTATTCAGCATGGAAATCCCTTCGCCTTTAGTAGCGCAAGGTTCTGCCCGTTGGACAGACTTGTCAGTCCAATTTGGATAGATAAGTGTAAATAATGCGTTTGGGATATAGAATACCGTATTTCTACCTACATTATATATACGTATTTCTACGCTATTTTGAAAGTAATCATAGTAGTATGTTTGCGCTTTAATTTTTAAAGTGTATAATCTGGTCAAACTAAACCACCCAAAACGGTGGAAACTGAACCCCTTTGTTTTGTATAAAAAATGAATTTCTTTTTCTGAAAAGCTAGCATGATATTGGGTTTGCTTTTTATATTTGTGGGTGGAAGGTGGAAAGAATGGAATATGCAGATGGATTATAGGTTAATGGGATTGAAATTTGATTAATAAACCTTCGTAATTTATTGTATTTGCTTATGAGATGTAAACCAATGAGTTGTAAATTTATTTTAAACAATGGAGTAGCGTGTAACAAGAAGTTGCCTTCAATGCTATGACAACACCAATCAAATAGAAACTTTTAATAAAATTTTATGGTTACAAACTATATCACAATAGACGGAATTACGACAAAATCTGAAATCGAAGACGACAAAGTTTTGGTTGAAAATGAGATTACAGCATTTTTTAGAGATGATGAAAAAATTCCATTAAGTAAACTTGCAAAATATTACCTAAATGAAAATCTAAATTTTCTTTGTGGTTCAGGAACTTCAGTAGCTATTGGTGGAAAGACTATCAACAAAAGCGAAAACCCATTTGACCCAATTTTGATTGAATTAAATGCGATTAACCCTAAAGGAGAGCACATAAATCAATTAATAAAGTTTTTCACTTCAAACGACTTATTAGAAAGAAAATTTGATAAAATAAATCAGGAGTATTTATATTATTTAAACAATAAAGAGGATGAAGTAACTGCAATAGAAATAAAAACTTATTTAGATAAAGCGTTGACAATCTTTGTAGATAAGTATGTCCCTTTCCCAATAGAATATGTTTCAACCAATTTAGCTATTCACGAACTTTTCATAAACAAAATAATTAGCAGAAAAGAGACATTAAGCCGACCAAGAATATTTACACCTAATTATGACTTGGCTTTTGAAAATGCTTGTGAAAAAATTGGAGTTAGTTATAACAATGGATTTAGAGGTGTACATATGAGAAAGTTTGACCCTGACACATTCCACAATGAAACTTATATTAAACAAGATTCTGCAGATAAAGGAAAAAGAATTGCGACTTACTTAAATATTTACAAATTACACGGAAGTATTTCTTGGCAATATGCTGAAAGCATTAATGACCTATACAATCTTAAAGAAATTCAAATATCAGATACAACCGAAAAAACAGGATTTTCATTTGACAGTTTGATGATTTACCCTATTCAAACTAAAAAATCCTATTCACTTGATTTGCCATATAGTGAGCTGTTTAGAAATTTTTCTAAATGTTTGACTGAAACTCAAAACACAGTAGTAATAGTTGGATATTCATTTTTAGACGAGCATATAAATGATATTATAAGGACAGGTTTATATAATCCAAACTTGACAGTTATAATTCATTCTTATGGATTAATTGATGACAATAGTCCTCAATTTTTACAGACATTGAAGAACAGGGCTGTTAGTGACAGCAGAATAATAATTTTTGAAGGCTCTTTAGTAGGCGATTTTACAAACATTGTAAAATATCTAATTCCTTTAAACTCATTTATACCACCAAAGGAAACTATTATTGATACATTAAAAGAACTAACAAAATAGTTATGGCGTTTAAAATTGGACAAGTTTATCGAATAACAAATAGGTATTTAGAAATTATTCATAACAAAGACATTTTTTCAAAACCAGTTTCTTCAGGAAATGGTTTGCATATCGTCGGTATGTTAAATAGCTATGTTTCTATTCCGTTGTATAATTCACAAAATGCGGTAGGAATAATTTTTGAACAACTTGAACCAACCAAAGAAAGAGAAACTCTTTTTAATCCAAAAAACGAATCAATCATTTCAAAAATTAGATTAATAGGTACATTTAAACCTCTCACTAAATCATTTAAAAGAGGTATAGATTATTTTCCCACTTTAGACAGTGATGTTTTTACAATAGAAGAAAGCGAACTTGAATCAATTTATAATTCTACTATTAAACCAAATGAAGCTACACTGCATATTGGTAATGATATTTATTTTAACAGAGTAAATATCTATGCAGACCCAAATATTTTATTCGGGAAACATTGTGCCATATTTGGAAACACAGGCAGTGGAAAATCTTGTACAGTAACTTCAATTTTGCAAGGTGTGTATCTTCCAAAAGACAGACTACAAAATGCGAATTCAAAATCCTTAAAAACAATAATAATTGATAGTAACGAAGAATATTCAGACATTTTTAATGACGAAAATGGTAAGCCAAATTGGGTTTCATTAATGGATTATTCTGATTTAGAACTATCACATAAAGATTTGAGTTTTTATGAACTTACTCAACTTTTAAAAGAAGAATCGCCAAATGTCATTCCTTATCTTAAAGAGGCAGTTAAAAAGTTAAAAGACACGGAAAATGTTGATGAGAAAATATATTTTGAATTTTCAGAATTGCAATCAGAAATAGAAAGTGCAGTTCCTCTTATTGAAAATAGAGGAAGAATGGTTCCAGACACATTTACAATCGGCTTTTTAAAACACATTATTATGAGGATTAAACATTTTTCCTCTGATGAAAGGTTTGGTGCAGTATTTAACAAAGCAGGGAATACTATTGAAGAGTTTTTAAATTCAGAGACCGAACAAGTTTTAATACTTTCATTAAGGGTTGCTAATGATATATTGGCTTTGTTAGTTTATATGATTAGTAAGAGTATATTTAACTACAAGACTAATCCAGCACACAGAAGAAAGGACAATATCTTATTAGTATTAGAAGAAGCTCACAGATATATTTCAACAGATTCGACTGACCAAATGAACAATTACTATATTGATAAATTAGCAAGAGAAGGAAGAAAGTTTGGAGTTAATTTAATGGTTTCTACACAAAGACCTTCAGAAGTTTCAAACACTGTAATTTCTCAATGTAACTCTTTAATAGTACATAAAATTACTAACAATAGAGATTTAGAATTTATTAGAAACACTATTGAATATGATGACAAAAGTCAAATAGATTTATTGACAAGTCTAAAACAACAACAAGCATTAGTTTTAGGAGAAGCATTTGCTTTTTCTTCATTGATTAGAATTGCAGAGGCAGAACCATTACCTCATAGTGAGACACCAAAAATATTTACTAATGACTAAAGAAGAAGCACTGCAGGCAACATTATGCCGTATATACTAAAGCCCTAAACAAAAGTCAAATCATAGCCAGCACAAATGTTAAAAGGGCTTTTGAATACACGGTGTTCAGTGTATATTCCGGTCAAACAGATCCACCTATTCTGGACGAAACTGAACTACTTTGTTTTGTAAAAAAAATGAATTTCTTTTTCTGAAAAGCTAGCACGCTATTGATTTGCTTTTTATATTTGTGAGTGGAAGGTGGAAAGATAGGAAATGAGTGGAAGGATTATAAGTTTACAGGAATTAATTTGATTAATAAACTTTTGTAATTTATTGTATTTGCTTATGATTTGTAAACCAATGAGTTGTGAATTTATTTTAAAAAATGGAGTGGCGAGTAACATGAAGTTAGCACTCATTTCAAAAAGACACCAACAATGACAAATAGCGCCATCATAATAAAAGGAAATCATCTCGACAAAGTTTCCGAAATTTTTGAGTGTTTCAAGTACAATGACCTTGGCCAAGACAGAGCATTTGAAAACGCTGACAAATTCAATGAATACTTATTTGACAACTATTTTGAATTTGCAAACCGAGAAATTGCGCTTCGTGGCCTATGGGTTGACAACGGCTGGACAATTATTTCCGACCCCGAAATGGTTGACACAGTTGACGATGAAGCATTACTCAGACTTTCAAATAAACTAAATTCTGAAGTTCAAACTTTTATAATACAGACAACTTCTGGTTCATTCGGTTTTGCGAAGTATGACAAAATAAAACAACGACACTTTTTCTCGTCTAATGGAGAAGTAACAGACAATTTGGGTACGCCCTTGACAGAAGAACAAGGACTTAATTTAAATGAGAAAGTATTTGTTGACGACATTTTGAAACTTGCAAATAATTTCGGAATTGACCTTGAAGGAAAAAGTGTTAAATCCTATATTGTAAAACAACTTGGTTACAGTGACGAAATGAAAAAGGAATTGGAACAATTTAATCAAGTGCAAACAAACCAAAAGACAGACACAAAAAAACCTTGGTGGAAGATATGGTAGAAAGAAAAACTAGTGGTAATAACTAAGCGTTCGTTCACGCTTTACGTGACAAGCAGTGTCCAGCGGATAACTTGTCCCGCTTTGCGGGATGCGATGAACGTCCCATTGCACTGTACCTTCAGTAGCAGGACCAGACTTGAAAATCGATTTCTTTTTATTAAAGCAGAGCGTCACAAGTTACCGCCAAAGCGGCACAAGTATGGAGTTGTCGACATAGTTACTGACTCATAGTATTCCTTTGCATTTTGGCTTACAAAGGTTTTAAGCATATTCCGGTCAGACTACACCACCTATTCCTGTCAAAATTGAACCACTTTGTTTTATATAAAAAATGAATTTCTTTTTCTGAAAAGCTATCACGCTATTGGATTGCTTTTTATATTTGTGGGTGGAATGTGATAAGTGGACGTGAACAGAAAGATTATAAGTGTTTGGAAATGAATTTGATTAATAAACTTTCATAATTTATTGAATTTGCTTATGATATGTAAACCAATGAGTTGTGAATCTATTTTGAAAAATGGAGTGGAGGGTAACCTGAAGTTAGAAGAAATTTTAAAACGACACAATATAATATGACAGCAGTAATAGGAATATTAAATAAAAATGGAATGGCGATGGCTGCAGACAGCGCAGTTACTGTTACAGGTGGAAATAGTAAAAAGATTTATAACACAGCTAATAAGATTTTTACACTTTCTAAGTTTCACCCAATTGGAATAATGATTTATAGTTCTTCAAGTTTTATGGATACGCCTTGGGAAATCATTATTAAACTTTATAGAAAAGAGCTGAAAGATAAGTGTTTTGATAAAGTTGAAGATTACAAAAATGATTTCATAGAATTCTTAAAAACAAACAATTATTTCACTAATATGGAAGGACAAATTGCTAAACTTAAAAGTTTTGCATATTGGAACTTAAATAACTTTAAAAATGGAGCTATTGAAAAATTAGACAATTCTAAGAGTGAACCAGAGCTTGTAAACGACTTAAATGACTATCTTGAAAAAGAATTATCCAATACCTTGGCAACATATTCCCCTGATGATGAAATGTTAATTGATTTTGATGGATATTCATTGGAACAATTTTCAATTTATTCAAATGAAGCCATTACAGAAATAATCAATATCGTTTTTGAAGGAGTAGTCTTTCGGGATACAATAAGACCCATAATAGATGAACTCTATTGGAATTATTTTAAATCTTTAAACTTTATTGGACGAGAAACAGGTTTAGTCTTTGGAGGTTATGGAGAAAAACAAATATATCCTTCTATTTGTGCAATTCGTGTTGCAGAAGTAATTGATAACAGACTTCGTTATAAACCTGACCTTTCAAATGAAATAAGTGATAACAACACAGGTTCGATTCTACCTTATGCACAAACTGATGTAATAAATATGTTTATTAAAGGCATTGACCCCGACATTGAAAAAACCTATATTGCTTCAATTCAAAAAACTTTGGAAAAATACAATCATTCAATAGCAGAAATACTTGAAACAGATAATAAGCCATTAGCAGACGCTATTCGAAAAATGGATATTTCTAAATTAGTGGAAGATTTAATAGATGAAATACTTGACATTAAACAACAAACTCAAATAAGTCCAACTGTTGAAACCGTTTCAATTCTTTCAAAAGAGGATTTAGCTGAAATGGCAGAAAGTTTAATATATTTGACTTATCTAAAAAGGCGAATTTCTTCAAACGAAGAAAGTGTTGGAGGACCAATTGATGTTGCAATTATTAGTAAAGGAGATGGATTTATTTGGAAGAAAAGAAAACACTATTTCAATGAAGACTTAAACAAGCATTTTATGGCAAATTATTTTAACAAATAAAATATGATTAAGAAATTAATAGAAAATAGCAAGACAAAAAGCTTGAAAATTTTCACAGGAAACAGAACAGAATTTGGTCTGAAAAACAACTTTGTGCCTGAAATTTCTGCTGAGAGAATTTCGGAAAAATTAATTAATGGTGTGAAGAAAAACCTCAGCCAACAAGGGTTTGCAAAATGGGGGCAGAAGAGATAAATTGAGCATTTGTACTTCTAATTCACTCACTTTGCCAAGACGCGGAACGTTAGCTGCTATAATATAAAACCGACACATACAATGAACCAAATACCAGACGACAAACATACTCGATACCAATTTAATGCTTACATAGGACACTACTTAAGTTTTGGAAACTATTTAGGAAGTTATAAAAGTGCTTTTGAAGCATTAATGGACAAAGTATATCAATCAGGTTTTCACGTTGATCACCTCAGTTATCCTATTTTGTTCATTGCAAGACACTGTATGGAATTAGGTTTTAAGACCAACATTCGTTACTTTCTTAAATACTCTGAAAAAGACGACTTTAAAAAAGCAGGAACACACGATTTAGAAAAACTTTTTGGTGCATTTAAGCTACATATTGCGGAGACAATAAAAAACCTTAAAGACAAATACGGAATTGAAGTTGAAAAGGCTGACATTGAAGAGTTCAACAAGTATTGTGAAGATGTAAATAAACTAACAAACATATTTCACTTACTTGACAAAAACTCAGATAGTTTCAGATACCCAGTTGACAAAGACAATAACAACTCATTTGACAACAAGGAAACAATAAATTTACTTGACGTAAAAGACTTGTATGAGAAAAGTATGTTGCTGTTAACACATACAGCGGACGTATTCGCAAAATACACCGACTTTGCAGACGAAATTGAAAATATGTATGAACAAGAAATGAAAGCAAACTATGGCTACTGAAGAAATTACAGCAGATAATCGAGTAGACGGTGGATAACAAGAAGATATTTGCTATGCTATGTGATACCCAATAAATATTGACAATGACCAAATGAAAGTATTACTCGACACCAATATTATTATACACCGAGAAGCCAACAAGATTTACAACCTTGACATTGGACAGCTTTTCAATTGGCTCGACAAACTCAAATACGACAAATTTATCCATCCATTGACAATTGAAGAGTTAAACAGGTATAAAGACCAAATCTCTTTGAAGACGATGAACATAAAAATTGAGAGTTACAATCAATTAAAATACCAAGCACCTTTAAGCGACACAATTAAAAAAGTAAGCCAACAAGTTGATAACCAAAAGAACGATATAAATGACACACAAATACTTAATGAAGTTTTTGAAAACAGAGTTGATATTCTTATTTCCGAAGACAAGAAAATTCATACTAAAGCAAAACTTTTAGGAATTGAAGACAGAGTATTTCGCATTCAAACCTTTTTAGAAAAAGCAACAGCCGAAAACCCTGAATTAGTAACACACAAAGTTTTAGCGGTTAAGAAAGTTGACTTTGCTGAAGTTGATTTGAAAGATAAGTTTTTTGATAGCTTTAGAAATGATTACGCTGAATTTGACAAATGGTTTAATAGTAAAGCAGAACAACCTTGTTATGTATGCTATAGCGACAATCAATTAACTGCTTTTCTTTTCATAAAAATAGAAAAGGCAGGCGAAGAAAGCTATTCAGAAATTACTCCTATTTTCAAACCTAAGAAGCGATTAAAAATTGGTACATTAAAAGTAACTGGCAACGGCTACAAAATCGGAGAACGTTTTCTCAAAACTATATTTGATAACGCAATACTTTTTAAAGTAGAAGAAATCTACGTTACAATCTTTGACAAAAGACCCGAACAAGAGCAACTTATTGAAATGCTCGAAGAATGGGGATTTGTCAAACACGGTATCAAGACAACTCAAAATGGAGATGAACTTGTTTATGTTAGAGAGTTTAGCAAAAGCCTCCCAGTAAATATCGAGAATCCAAAACTTACATTTCCATTCTTTTCAAGAGATACAGACAAATATTTGATAAGAATAGAACCTCAGTATCATACTGAATTGTTTCCTGACAGCATAAACACAAGAGAAGACAAAGCAAAATATACTGAGAACGAACCACACAGAAACAGAATTAGTAAAGTATATATTTCTCATTCCCCTGACCGTAGCTTAAAGTCTGGAGACATTGTTTTGATTTATCGAATTGGGGAAACCACTCCAAAGACATACTCAAGTACTGTTACAACAATTTGCATTGTTGAAAGTGTCAAAGATAATTTCAAAGACTTTGATGACTTCTTTAATAGTTGTAATAGACGAACAATGATTTCTAAAGCAGATTTAAAAACAAAGTGGTGGGACAAGTTTCCAAAATACAAACCCTTTGTAATCAACTTTCTTTATGCTCACTCATTACCGACACCTAAACCAACACTTAGTGACTTGATTAAGTTAAAAATATTTGAAGACCCAATGAGTCTGCCAAAAGGATTTGCCAAATTAACCAAAGAACAGTTTACCGAATTAATAAACTTTGCATACAGCAGGAAATAAGAAAATGAAAGTAGTATTATCAATAAAACCAGAGTTTGCGTTCAAGATTTTTGAAGGGACAAAAAAGTTTGAATTTAGAAAGTCAATATTTAAGAATGAGAAGATTAAAACAATCATCGTTTATGCATCATCACCTGTGCAACAGGTAATTGGAGAATTTGAAATTGAAAAAGTTTTAAATCACGACCTTTCAACACTTTGGGACTTAACACAGGAGTTTTCAGGTATAAGCGAAGAATTTTATTACAAGTATTTCACCAATAAAGAACAAGGTTTTGCTATCAAAATAAAAAAGACAAGAAAATATCGGACACCAAAATGTTTACGGACAGACTTTAATTTATCACCACCACAATCTTTCGCTTATTGGACAGACAAATGAGAAGCACGGCACATAACAAATAAGTTTTCGTTGTGGCTACAAGTCAATCGGTGAAAACCCACGCTGTAGCGTGGCAAGCTCCTTTGAATCAAGCCCATCCGCATTTGCGGTTGCTTTTCTTAAAGCACTGTCATACTTCACCCTTTGGGATCAGTCGGTCATGGTAGCGGGCCGGATATGAAAAATGAAATTTTGTATTATATAGAGAAGTCGTCTGGTACCTTGACGACTCCAGTTCTTATGCAAGGTGATCACAAATGTATATTCTGGTCAAACTATACCACCTATTCCGGTCGAAACTGAACTACTTTGTTTTGTATAAAAAATGATTTATTATTTCTTTTTCTGAAAAGCTAGCACGCTATTAATTTGCTTTTTATATTTGTGGGTGGAAGGTGGAAAGATAGGATGGAATAGAAGGATTATAAGTTTATGGAAATGAACTTGATTAATAAATTTCTTATTTTGGTATATTTGGATATGATATGTAAATCAATAAGTTGTGAATTTATTTTAAAAGATGGAGTGGAGGATAATAAGAAGTTGTATGCAATTAAAACAGCCGTAATGCCGTTTATAAAAAATGATAATTAAAAAATCCCATTTAATTCTACTTTTGACTCTTGCTTTGACAATATTTCAAAACAAGATAATGGCTTGCAGTATGTACAAAATAACCGTTGATGGAAATACAATGGTGGGTTGTAATCACGATGCTTGGTTGACTACACCCAAAATATGGTTTGAGACTGCCAAACATAAAAATGAGTATGGAACTGTTTTTACAGGGTCAAGAGAAGTTTCTTCAACCAGAACAGTTCCACAATCAGGTATGAACACCGAGAAGCTTTCATTTTCACGTTTGACTTCATATTACCCAGTTCAAAACAATCCATTTTCAAACAGACTAAAAATAACAAGTGAAGCTGACTACTTATCAGAGATACTTCATAAATGTGCAACTATAAAAGATGTGAAAAAATACATTGAACAATATGACCATAGCTTCTTTTTGAATGATGTATTTATATATATTGACAGCTTCGGGGATTATTTAATTGTAGAGCCTTACAAGCTTATAGAAGGCAACAACCCTAATTATGTTTTAGCTAATTTTTGTCCTTCTATAACAGATAACAAACAAGCTAGACAACTTGAAAGATACCGGAATGGAGATGATTTTTTAAAAACCCATAAAGCAATTGCTACGCTCGACTTTTGTACTACGCTCTCAGATACAATGTCAGTTTGCAGAAGCAGAAATGGAGATGGTACATTAATCACTTCTATTTTTGACACCAAAGAAAAAATAGTAAGCCTCTACTTTTACCACAACTTTGATACCTTAGTGCAGTATAGCTTAGCAGATGAGCTAACAAAGGGAGACCATACCCTAAATCTTACTGAAATATTTCCGAAGAATTCTGAATTTGAAAGACTTGTCAGCTTCAAAACTCCATCAAATACTGTAGAACTAAGAATCTTTCTTGTAATACTTGCAGGGTTATTAGCTGTATTTTCATTTGCTTTGATTATTTCACTATTATGGAAGAATAAATCCACTTTTGTTTCACCAAAATCAGTTATAGTAATTTCATTTTTAAACTTGATCCTTATTGCTTATATATACGTGTTAATTACAAATCAGAGTATTTTCTATTTTGATGTTCCGTATAACCATCAGAGTTCAAGCTTAATAAGTACTTCCTCTTATACGCCATTTTTACTTTTGCTATCTTTTTTACCTATTTTAGTCTATACAGTAAACAGACTGAAATCATATAAAGCGAAGTTCTGGATTAAATCAACGTTAGTATTAAATAATATGGTGTACTTCATTCTAGTTTTGGGATTTGGATATTGGGGATTATATAATTTTTGGAATTAAGATAATGAAAACTGCATACAAAAATGTATGATATTGGTAGACGTGAATGGATACCAAAAATTGAAGTTGTAATTAACTATGATAGAAAGAAATAATAGCCATATGGAAGTAGCTTTTTTATTTGCCACCTTATAAAACTCACTCGGTGGCACACTTCTGCATATTCCGGTCAAACTAAACCACCTATTCCGGTCAAAACTTAACCACTGTGTTTTGTATAAAAAATGAATTTCTTTTTCTGAAAAGCTATCACGCTATTGATTTGCTTTTTATATTTGTGGGTGGAAGGTGGGAAAGATTGGAATGTGCAGAAAGATTATAAGTTTTTGGAAATGAATTTGATTAATAAATTTTCGTATTTTGATAGATTTAGATATGATATGTAAACCAATGAGTTGTGAATTTATTTTAAAAAATGGAGTGGAGGGTAATAAGAAGTTAGCCACAATTAAAACAAAATGAAGAAAAAGACAAGAAACATTTTACTTATTAGCATCTCAATATTGGTTGCTCTATTCTTTTATGGAAGACACAATTTTGGCAACGATAGACAAAGTTTTAGAGAAATGGTATTATCAGCAGGTGTTGGAGATGTCAGCACTGCTTTTATCAGAATGGAAGAAAGAAAAAGTTTCTCAAATCCGATAGTAAATTTTATTTATCAAAGATGGAAGAAAAAAATGTTTTCTCGTTTTGTTTCAAAAGAAGAAGTGTTTGAAAATACCTCTGGAAACAAAATAGTCAACGACATTTCAAACATTTACCGTGAATATTGGCGAGTGGAATTGTTGAAACCCCTGCCAGAAAGCAGAACAGACTCCACACTTTACAATAACATCTCTGACTATGTACTATCCAACAATCTAACAAGACTTCCAAAAGATAGCTTACGCAAGAATATTAAAGACGACTCTGTTTTGAAAAAAATAATTGAGAATGAAGGATTTAAAGTAAATTTTAACTTTCGAAATGGTTTTCAAGAGTTATATATTTGGAATAAAGAAAGTACCAAAAAGTATGATGTGATTTTGCCAAAAGAAACTATAAAAACTACTGTTGTATTTATCCCGCTTTATGCATTAGAATAACTAAATGTAGCATTTACAGCCTCAATTTTGGCA
>CAZGMB010000030.1:0-60799 GCA_964526715.1 uncultured Aureispira sp.
CAGCTCTGAGAATTTTGTTTTCAAAAAACTTATTGATAAAATTAGGGACGATCACGATTTTATTACCGACACAAGAAATAGTAGCATCGATCAGATTGCCAGTTATTGCATCATAAAGTCCCACATTATTAGCATTTTGTATATCTGCTTGTATCAATTTGTTACAATTGATATCCTGATTAAAGGTAAAAGATATTTCATCTCCTACATGATATACACCATCTGATGGTTGGGGTACGCCAACTAAGGAAGGCGGCTGCCTGTCAATACGTCCTTTGATATATTGAGAAAATCCAGGTTTATTTGCTGCGTCACCAGTACAAACTGCTACAGCCCTTATTTCATATTCACCATCTACAAGACCTACGGTATTCCAATAAAACTGTGTAAAGTTAGGTTGCAATTTCGCAGGTTTAGGATTGGGCAAAGCACTAAAACCAACCCAATTACCGTTGAACGCTTCATGTCCCCCAGGTGTAGTGGATTGTATGTTAATCCAGGCACCATCGCTACCTATTCTTCGGTACTGCAATCTGACCAATTGAAAATTGACTTCTGTGGTATCGTATCCTGAAACAGTAATTCTCATTTCATCATCAGATCCAGGAGTGAGCGGATCAGGGAAAACTACCCAATCTTGTTGCGGCACATTGATATTGACTTCGCTGCACGGTCTTATAAAATCTACTCCTAAATCAATTGATGAGAAAAACTTAGAGTTATTTGGCAATGATAGTGCAAAATCTCTTGCCAGTTCACACTCAGAGACAAGGGCTACTCTAAGACCATTGTATTCGTAAGCGATAGGACCACGCTCTACTGTCAAAGTAATTGGAATAGATGTGCCATACGGGATAACAAATTGGATGATATTATTATTCAATGGTTGACCATTGAGCTTAATGATGGCACCATCAGGATTGGAACCTGCAATTGCAGTAAATCCATAGGTCCAGTCTTCATTGGTGGCACTAAGATTTCCTAGAATAAACTGAAATACTGCTGCTTCGTTAGCAGGGACATTGGCGGCAACAAATTGAGATCCAGGAGCCAATTGCAAATTTGGTGCTTCCCTATTGGCAGTATCTTCTTCCCACGGACAAGATGATTGGCCAGCTTTTGTAACAAATATTGGCGTCCTGTAGATACTATCCATGGCTATATCCACACTAAAAGCATCACCTGGATCATCATCAGCCAGTACATATCCAACTGTTGTACCCACTTGATTATTTGTTTCATTAGTTTCTCCATTGCCTTTGCTATAAAATCCACTGACAGTTCCGACAACACCAAATTCATTTAGTTGATATCCTATGTTGATTTGTGTGGTAAAGCCATTGGTCTGCATACTTGATTTGACATCGACACTAGTTGTATCACTGGTTTCTGAATATTCATAATTAACACCCGCATCAAAAGACAGGTTTTTTATTGCTTTTACATTGTTTTTTAAAGTATCATTGAGCTCTAAGATGTTTTGCCAGCTATTCATGGAAGTTTTATATTCTGCTTTCTTGAGGGAATCAGTTGCAGCTGCCATTAAAGATTTAAGGTTCGGAATTAAATAATTTTCGATCTGAAATCCTGAATATATATAAGTTGTTTTGAAGTTACCTGGCTCTATGTTAATAACTGTTTCAGTTGCAGCTGCACAGGTCATCGTATCAAAAGAAACCTTGTCCGCAAAACCAAAAAGGATATTCATACCATCCCCAATGTATACATCTGAATCTTTACCTACGACAAGGTCTGAATCACTTGTCGATATTCTACTATTAAAGCTAATACATGTTTCTATTGTATTTTCTGAAACCGTCGCAATACTAAATTCAGCTTCACCACCGATATCAAAAATAGGACCGCTATTCAATATTGTTGCAACACCAACGCCTACAGCTACCTCTGTATTTCCTCCTAAACTCACATCCAACCCTATACCACCACCTCCATCGGTTTCTACAGAAAAAGTAGTGGTTTTACATAAGGTTGTTCCTTTTTCTATAAAAGATTGACTACCATCTCCAGGAGGATCTCTCAATATTAAAGTGGGTGTATTGGGCAATAATGTTGTAAAAGTATTTGCTTTACTTTTAATTCCAGTGATCAATGCCTGTTTAGTCAAAGAAGCTGTTCTGTCATCTAAAGTGGTTGCTAAAAACTGTATGGTTTTAAAAAAAGGTGGACTTGGATTTGGCAGACCGACTTCAAATTCAAAATTTAGTGTACCATTTGTAATAGTTGTATCGCGTTCACTTTCATTTAATCCATTAATTATTTTAAATCGGACTGTATCAAGGTAACAATCTCCACCGACATATATTTCTTTAGCTCTCAATGAAACAATTTCATCACTATTTTGGTCTAAAACTATCGTATTGCAATTAGCAGAAGAAGGTTCCAATCCGCTAACGATTTCTATGGCTGGCGGAGCAAAATAAAGCATCTTGACCAAAGTGTCTTTTTCTGATAAATCAATCGAAAATCCACCTTGGGTCTCAAAATAAGATTTGATAGTTGGATCTGAATGTTCTGTAATGGCAATTACAAAATCTTCTGAAGGTGGTAAATTTTCGAAGATAAAGTCACCTTCCGCATTATCTATTTGAAAGATGCGCTCCAAACAACCATCTGTTGTACTTACTTTCACCACACAAACCGTACCTTGTGGAGTACCAGGATTACTAATGATAGGTAACTCACAGAGTCCGCCGGCAACCCTTCCCGTAATGGTACGTTTCACCGTATTGGTAAAAATAATTCCTGCTATTGGGCTGTTAACATTGGTAATATTCCATATAGCTGGTACAAAGGTATGGTCTTCAAATTTAGGAGACAATACACCCGTAAAACCTGGTTCGAAGTCAGCCGAAAACTTACCTGTAGAATCTGTAAATATCGCAGGTGAATGACTGCCGCCATTGACCAAAATTTCTACCTTCGGTTGAAAACAATCAGTACCTTCAAATCTTACGTAACCTGACACAGCAACCGTGGATAAATCTCTGAAATCTACCTGATCAACAGATGTGACACTTGGATTGACTGTCACTTGTCTCGTTACGGGTGAAAAATCATGAGGAGTAGTTTCTTGGTTTACTGCACTACGTGACCACGTGCCATTTTGGATATTCCCTGGTGGCAAGAGTGTACTTCCCATATTTGTAAGTATGGTACCTGCCCCTTCGTCCATAGGGAAATACACCAATAATCCATCTTCCTGAATGTCACGTGACATTTGAATATGTTGATTAATTTCAGTAGGTGTAAGAAATCGGTTATAAACTGCAAATTCATCAATTTTACCTTTAAAATTTAGGCCAGTTGCGGCAAAACCCAAATTCCAGGTAGTAGTTGGATCTGACCAATTGGTATTATAACTAAACACATTATTGCCCCTGTAAATACCATCAAGTTGAAGACCTACATTGCCACTTAAGCTATCCATAAATATAGCTATATGGTGAAAACCTGGACTGAGATTGTAATTTCCGTTTTGATTAAAAGTATACGTTTCATTATTGATTTGCATTTGAATCATCTTGTTTCCGCCGGTTACTGCTACCACCAATCTTAATGAATTTCCTGGTGCAGTTTTGGATAAAAGATTTTGATTTTCATTAGTACCATCACTAGAAAACCATAACTCCATTGTAGCTTGTGCTGGTATTGCAAAATTCGGCAAAGCTATATATGAATTAGGATTGCCAGAAAGCATAATTGATTTATGTTTGTAAAAGAATTTTTCGGGTTTAGCTATAAAAGTTGTTCCTGTACCGTAATTTACTCCTTCTATCGTATAGAAACCTGTACCATCTGTTTTTCCAGATGTCATGATTAGTGGACTGTCTGTACGGAATGTAGGACCACAAAGGTACATCACATCTCTATTTTTGATATCAAAAGCTTTAATACCCATTTGTTCATTCATCATCCAATATCTAGATAACCCTTCATCAGTTGATGATGCAGTATTAAACATGATTTCATTGATTTCAGTCTCATCGAGGGTTTTATGATAAATGCGAAGATCATCCATAAATCCATCCCATCCACCACCACCAAAGATGCTTGCACCAAGATTAAGGTCGCTTGCTGTATAATTAATGTTAAGAACTTTTTCGACCATTAACTTTCCGTCAAAATACATTCTGGTAAGACCACCTTGTTCTTTAGTGACAGTGACGTGATGCCAATCATTTTTAGTAGCTGCAGGAAAATTGGCTTTTAGCTCTCCTGCTGCGGTATTAAAGAATATGCCATGGGTGCCATTTTCACTGACATTTCTGAAGGCCAAATTAAAGTTGAGATCGAGCATACCTTTATTACCACTGGCTGCCAAGGTTTTGCACCAAAAAGATATGGTCCAAGCACTATTACCAAGAGGTAAAAATGGTCGATTTTCATCTCTTAAAACTTTAGCACCATGCAATGAATCAAATTTTAATGAATAATTCAAGCTAGGATTTAAGCTGACAATCACATCTTCGACAGCATTTCTTTGTTGGGATTCTACTAAGCCTGTTACCACTCCATTAGGCACTTGAAAACCAATAGCTTCACCAGCACTTCCTTCTCCAAATGCATTCAAAGCAGTGACCTTGTATGTATAAGGTCTACCCGCAATGACATTAAAATCATTAAAACTTCTGATATTAGCATTGACATTGGCTAAAAATATATCATCTCTGTATATATTAAAACCATCAGAGGCTGCAGGCCCCAAAGCATCAATTTCCCAATTAATCTGAATCCTATCGAGCAATTCTCCCTGACTTGCAATGACGGATGGTTTAAATGGCGCCAGCAAAAATCTATTGTAAAAGCCCAAAGAAGTACTGGTTGAATTATTATCAGAAAAGCCTATGAAATTTTGACCCACGGCGATGGATGTTTGATACCTTACATCTTTGAGTTTTGTTTGAGCACCGTAGTTAAAAAACAGTTCACCTGAAGTGATAGCATTCGTTTCAGAACTTTGCGGAATACAATCTAAACTTTGCGATGACATTTTATGCATCGCAAAACACATAAGTGACAATATAAATAAATATTTAAATCTCATGTTTTTCTTTTTTTTAGTGAAAGATGGTTTATGTTGTTTGTTTTAATAACTAGCACAGCAATACTTATTATTTAACATAAATCTCTATCCCACTGACCCCAAAATTTTCATCCACGGACTGTTCATTTGAATTCAGTCCAAACATTACCCAAAATGGCGTACCATTGGAGACATTTGCTACCATTTCTCCCTTCTGCATATGATCTGACACTGGCCTACCTGCATAATTGGCTACACCACGTAAAGCAGCAAAATCATTAAAGAACTGCCTATTCGACATTTCAGCACCAGCTTCTAAAAATACATCTTGTGACATCCAGCCTACTCTGAAATTTTCACCAGAAGGAGATGTAGCAAAAGCACCGTACCCAAAATCACCATCGCCATCAATAGCATCAATAAAATGGTACCTAAAGACTACTTTTACTTGAGTAAAAGCGCCTACATTGGTAAGATTGAATTGTTTTTTATAAACCGCTGATATGGAATTTGCACCAGCTGTATATAAAGCTTTTCCGATAAATGTACCAAAATCTTGTAATACGGAATTTCCACTAGCATGTAATGTTGGGTTTCTCCATGCGTAAACAAAATTAGTACCATCTATATACCTTCCCCAGCCTTCAGAGTCATTAGGATCGGTGAAATAATCTGTCTCTACTAATCTCCAATCCTTTAATCCCCCATAATTTATAGAATTAGTTGACGACATAGTAAGATCACCAATTACTGAAACTCCCATGTTAGTGGGTGTGTTAGTGGTACTAAGTATTTCTGTGTTATTGGCATAAAGTGATACTTTCCCTTCAGCGGTAGAGAAAAGACCACTGTCCTTATCACCATTGCCAGTCGTGAATGCATATCCTACTTTATTGGCACCATTAGCACCCGGTGCACCACCTTTTGCTAGTATACCGCCAGCGACTCTCAAACTATCTGCCAATACCACACCAGCACTAGGAAATTTATTGCTAGCCCCATTTACAGATATGGCATAAGGAGCTGAAGTAAGTGGAAACCTTGGGGACATCTCTTGAGAACCGAAAGAAACGCCTAAAAAATACTCCGAAGTAAAAGGCAAATTCAATGGGGTAACTGATCCTAAGGTGGCGCTGTAAATGCCACCTACTATTTGAATGCCTGACTGTGTCTCTGTCCATAATGCTGTACCTCCAGAAATTACATTATACAATCTGAAGGTAACGCTATACTCACCATCTTCTACAGCTGCACCATTTGCTCTTTTCAATATACCTTGCACACTAAGTTTCACTTGTGCATTTGCAGTAATAGAGACCATTACGAATAATAAAATCAATAGAGTTGGAAAAAAATTACTTTTCATTTTAAATAAATTTTACAAATATTTTTCTTCTATACAAATATGGGCTTTTCAAAATTTTCAAGATATTAATTCTCTTTGGCTAAATTCACTTATTGAATTTCTTTCAAATGAAATAATAAACTTGTTTATATGAAAATTCTATTTGTAAAGAGTAAAGGTTTGGAAATAAAATTATCGTCGCAAAAGTAGTACTGATACAATTGACGTTATGCAAAGCTGTCGAGACAAAAGAAATAATTGGACGGGACAAGTAAAAATGAATAGTTTAATTATTCAATATTAATATATTATACTTTAATCATGATAATAATATTATCTTTAGGTGCTATAGAAATTAATACTTTATTCCATATACTCTACAGGCGGGACAAAAACAGGACAAGATATAAGTAGTTGTCTTGCATTGTATTATAGTTGGCCTAGGAATTGCTCAATAGCTACATCTTTTTCTGACCTTAATCTTTGTTTTAGTCTTAATCTCGTTTTTCTCGCACTATCGGCTGAAATCCCAAGTAGGGCAGACGCTTCTCTCATATTGATTTGTAGTTTAATCAAGCAAGCCATTCTAATTTCGCCTTGAGTAATATCCCATGATAATGATCTGAGTTTTTCAATAAAACCAGGATACGTAGAGTCAAACAAATCTCTGAATACTATCCAATCGTCATTGCTGTAGATATTCATTTTGCGCAATAAAGCCACATTCTTATGATAATCTTCAGGTAAATTATGGATATTATCATGCTGTCCAATTTCATTTTCTATTTTTGATTCTTTTTCATGGTCTTTTGCAACTTCTATTTTAATTTCATCATGAAGATTTGTATGGTCTTTTTGCTTGTTCGAAACTCCTAATTTAGAGGATGCGTTATAGTATTTTTTTACTAATAGATAGAATACAAATAAAAATGAGATAATCACAATAACAAAAATGATTTGGTTTCTGGTCTTATCCTTTTGTAACTTTAATATATCATTTTGTTTGTCTTCAACTTCCAATAGCAGTTTTATATAATTACTCTTATTAATATTAAATCTTTGCTCTATACTGTCACTGATTACTTTAAATTTTTGGCTATAAATTCTCCCTTTTTCAGTGTCACCTTTTAGCAGATAAGCTTGTGATATTGTTTCATAGGTATTTTTTAAATAATTGGGGCTTTTGTATGTACTTAAAATTTGTAGAGCTTCATTACATTTGATGATGGCACTATCAGGATTGCCTGATTGAATATCTATTTTAGCCAACCATTGTAGGTTATTGGCTGCATTAGACAAATCACTGTGTTTTACGGATTCGATATAGTCATTTTGGAAAAGTACTTTTGCTTCTTCCAATCTGTTTTGTTTAAAATAGACCTGAGCCTTATTGCCTAGAGGAATGCCTCGCCACCTACTTTTGTATTTTTTGGCAGCTTGATGACTTAAATCTAAGTAATAAATAGCAGAATCCAACTGACCAAGTTTTGAGAATGATATTCCAATATTATTAAGTGTCATCACTTGCCATTCTTCATCCAGATTTTCGTAGCTATCTGGTAAAGCTTTTTTACTATATTCGATACAGTTTTGGTACTCTCTGGTTCTATAGAATTGTTCAGCTGCCACATGGTACCTTACCATCATGTTTATTTTTTTATGACTGGCTCCAGCAGTTTCCAGTAGTTTAAGTGATTTGAGTAAATAATAATCTGATTGATCATCATCATGAATGAGTAACATCACGCTCCCTATTAGGAAATATGCATCCGACATTAGAATCAAATTATTTGCTTTGTCTGCCCTTTCATAAATAGCCTTGTACTCATCTAGGAGCGACTTTTGCTGCAAGATTTGTTGATGTGATTTTAAGAAATTATGATTCATCAGTACTATTCCCTTCAATAAGGTAAACCGATCAGTTAAAAAATCATCGTTCCTTTCTTTGACCATTTTGGACATTTGGTCGAGGATATCTAGATGGACATCTGCTATATAGAAATCCATTTCTTTATTTATATTGGATAGTTCGTCCGATTGATTTAAATCATTTTTGGCAAGTCTATTTATCCAATCTAATTTCACTTGTTCAGATTGACCAAATACTAAGATTTGTAAAAAAATCAATGAAATAATGAACAAAAGTCTAATCATATATAATTTTTAACCTAAAAGTAAACCTATAAACCACTTTTTGAACAAATTAAAAGTTAAAAGTAAAATAACTAAGAAAATAGACTATTGTAATGTTTTATATACCTATATATTCCAATTGAAAACCATTTTAAGTTATCTTATTATCAACAAAGGTAATAAATCATCATATTTTTTATTAATACCTAATTATAATTATTAAAAATTGCTAACCTTGATTATTAACCACACACCCTCTTTTTCAACATACTAATTATCTGTCAATACGTACTTATTATAATTGCTCATTTGATTGACAACCTTGGACGAACACTTCCAAATAGAGTCTTACATCTATAATCAAGAGATCATAGTTTGTTTTTATTCAAATATTTAAAGTATCATTTCCGTTTTTGCAATTTTGCATATCAAACTCCAACTTATCAGCTTGAAAAATATGCTGTATACCAATGAAAACTATACTATGATCATCTATTAAGTAAATTGATTTTAATTTAGGCATTTATATTTTTAAAGCCGCAAAAATAACATTATTGCTACTATGATAGAGTAAATTTGTAATTATGTAAATGTAGATATATTACTACACTTTAGATGGTATGTAATTACTAAAAAGAAAACTGGTGTAAAAATTAGTACGATTAAGCTTATTACTAAACTTAAACCAGTATAAGTATGAATACGGTAGTGAAGTGACACAAAGCACAACGACACATGGTACAGCTGCTTATCAATTTACCAATTTGGTACATATCTCTCTTTCTCGGTAGCTAAGGGGAAGGGACATCACCTTGTTAAAGTTATTTAGCTGATATACAGTTTATTGTCACCCTAAAAGGGTTTTCGAAAGGGTTTGGGACTTGGTTATAATCACAATATCCCTTCGGGATTAAAATTATTTTTAACATTCATTCTCATCTTTTGACCGTTCTTTCTCCCTTAAGTGGTAACTCCATTTATTCAGTGTTTATCATCAGAATGCTGACGTTGGTCTCTGGTAGAAATAAAAAATATACTATAAAGCTTACCTTCGGGCAACGTTTTTTTATTTTTTGGGGTATTATGAGTATGAGTTTGTACATTTGTATACACGCTGATGCTTAAACCAATATTTTGACCATGATTCGTAATACATTTATTTATCTTTTTATCATCATCGCAGGATTTTTGGTGTCGTGCCAAAGAGAAGATCAGGATGCCAAAGAGGAAATAGGTGTGATCATAGAAGATACGGAAAATTACTTTGATACCAACATCATTGGTAAAGTGCAGGATGTTCAAGGGCAAGATTTAAGAAATGTAAAAGTTTCTTTGGGCAATCAAACGGATATTACATCCGACTATGGCGTATTCCTTTTTAACCACATCAAGACCAACAGTGCGGGAAGTTTGTTAACATTGAGCAAAGAAGGATATTTTGACCGATACATCTTTATAACTAAGGATGCAGAACAATTTACCAATATCCAAACTGTTTTGAAAGAGAAAACGAATCCAATTTCTTTCTCTTCTAGTAGTAGTGAGGATATCAGGATTAATGACCAAATGAGTGTACAGATGGTGCCTGATGCTTTTGCGTACGCCAATGGGAATTCTTACAGTGGTCAGGTCCAGTGTTTTATAAATGTAGCATCCGTACAAGGCAACATTCCATTTATCGATCGCCAATTGGGTAAAGGGCTTTTAGTGAAAAGTAGTCAGGTACAGTTTGTTTTTGAAGCTCAGGATGGGTCACCACTTTGGATCAAAAAACCTTTGACACTGATATGCCCCACAGGAACGAAGGTGGGCAAATTAAATATGTCTAAAGAAAAATGGGTGGAGCAGCTTTCTACCGTCAGTGGTGGTAAAAATCAGATCGCTATGGAAAGTGTTGGCCCTTATATTATAGGTCAGCAAGTAGGCATGACCAAAGTAAAGACCAGAATCGTGAGTTCGGCCAAAGAAGGCGTGTCTTTTACTCAATTGGATGTAAATACAGGGGATGAGAAGTGGACATTTACCCCAGACCAGGACGGTTATGTTAGCTTTTATGCTCCGGCTAACGTCAGTATGGATCTTGTGGTAAAGAGCATGTCTGGACAACTATTGGCTCAAAAAAACATAACCACAGCAGGTGAATCAGAAAAACAGGAAGTACCTATGGTGGTACCCGAGGGTGATTTGATCGCGGTCAAGTCTGATATATTATCTTGTGAAGCTCCCATTTCTACCCAGGATTTGGTCAATGTCTCACTAACAGGTGGCCAAAAAACCATCCATATCTATCAGTCCCAAAATAGTCAGACTTTTGTAATGCCATTTTTTCATAAGATAGAGAAAGCGATGTATTTTAGGGGGAAGCAGTCAAAATTTTCTATTTCCTTTAGTGGATTTCAAAGTCAAAAAGTAGTAGAAATCAATGCTGCACCGCTGTGCATGGAGAAAATTTCTGGGTTTGTCAATATCAATGATATCCCTCGTTTTTTTGACAAAAATCAATATAGTATCTTCAGGGAATTTGTAGAGACCTTAAGCATTTCGGACATCAGTGGGTTTTTGATATCTATTCCTAAGGTAAACGGGGTAGGGAGTTATAAACCCGACGCCATACTATTTAACCATCCTGAAATCACGGATTGTATAGGAACGGAATGTATGGATATGACGGTGTACATTGATACTTATTCCAAACCTGGAGAACCTGTAAAAGTGAGGCTAGAAGGTATGATTGGCAACAAACGTATCAAAGGCGAGTTTGTAAACATCCTGAAAAACTGAAATCATACTACATCGTGGATTTGAATATTACAGATATTATCAATGGATGCCGGCAAGGTCATCGAAGATCGCAGCAACTGCTTTTTGAGTGTTTTGCTGGGAAACTTCTGACAGTGTCTAGGCAATATACACCCAAAAATCTGGACCCGATGGATAATTTGCAGGATAGTTTCATCAAGATTTTTGACCATATCCAGGATTTTGATCCACAAAGAGGTAGTTTTGAAGGATGGGCGAGGAAGATTGTGATCAATACAGCACTCAAAAAGTTGAGTAAAAAAAGTATTGAGGAAGTAGCCTTGGTTTATGAGGAATTGCCAGCTTTACTAGAAAATAAAATAGATCATACAGAAGACTTGGAGCAACTGATGAATATCATTGAGCAGCTCCCCGATGGATACAAACAAGTGTTTTGTCTTTATGAAATCGAAGGATATAGCCATAAAGAAATTGCTGAACAATTGCAAATAAAGGAGGCTACTTCACGTTCCCAACTCAATAAAAGCAAACAACTATTGAGATCGTGGTTAAGTAAAATAGATCATCCGATAATGTTAAATTTACAATCTGAGTAAGATGCAAGAAAGTAATAAAAATATTAAAAACAAAATAGAGCAGCTTCAAACCTACTCTTCGCCAATAGATCTTCCATTAGCATGGGATGCTTTGGACCGTCGTATGAACCGTAAGAAGCGCCGAAAGATTTTAGTGTGGTTTTGGCCTTTATTTTTAGGTCTGATGGCTGCTGGATATCATTATATGAGTGATACACATTCCAAAGATATTCAGGATATTGAAATACAAAAAGGGAACAATGAAGATCATAAGCATGACATAGCTTCCAGCATTCCATACGTAAATGAAGCAAGAAATAAGTCTTATTCACCATCTACAGAACCATCAAAAATTACACATGCGTTAAACGAAGCAAGGCATCAGACTCATACTAAAACGAAAATATCATCGGTCAGCAATAAACAAAATCAAAGGTACAACCAACCCATAAATCAACGCATCGAAAGCAGAAATGCCAAAAATAATGGTTTAAAAAAAGATATAACTATAGCCGTACTGAAGCCTGATCATATAGTAAATGAAGACAAGGTCCATGCGGCACTTAATCCTAAAGAAATGGAACAAGACCTGAATGATGTCGTGACTGTAGATGCTTTGCAGACAAAAGCATGGGGTCAAATACAGAGTCATGTGGGTCAAAAAACAATCTCGCCAGCTGAGTATGCCATACCCGTGTTACGTAAGTCAAAGCCCTTTTTCTTGGATTTCAGGTGTATGGTGGGCAAGCCAATGTATGATTTTAATACTGAAACGGTAGATATGGAAAACATTGTGGAGGTAAGAAACAAAAACGAAAAGTCCTTAGAAAGTTTTTCTGGTCATCTGTCTTTTGGCAAAGAAATAGGCTATCAGTTTTATACCAGTCTAGGTTTGTCCTATCAAAGGATTCACGACCGATGGCAAAGTGTTATGTTGGATACACAGGCAATTAGTATAGAAAATCAGGTATTGGAAGCATATACCAATCATCAAGGCAATGCCTCACAAGTCTTGGGTACCAAAGAAGGACGTGCAATCATCAAAACCACCCAAACCCGATTTAACACTACTGAAATATTTTCAGGTAGTTGGGCCATCGGTAGATATTTTAATATCAGTAAAATGAGATGGAATGTAGAAGCCCATATTTATGTACCTTTTGAAATCAATAATCGAGGTCAGGCAGCTGATCAATATGGAAACTTAGTGGCTTTGGATCAAATTTACGAATCAAAAGCTGACATTCAATACGGCATACACACATCCTACTTATATCCGGTGTCCGGAAACCTGGCGATATATGGAGGATATGATTATAATTTTTCCAAGTTGAAATCCAATTTGGGTTATTTTAGAACACAACATCTTCATTCCTTATCTTTGGGTATGAAGTATTTTATCAATCAATAAATTAATTAAAATGAAAAAGAGTTTAACTTTTATCTTCTTGTGGCTGACGTTCATGATCAGCGCGCAGTCCAACCAAGGAACCATCAATGTCAATGTGGAAGATGGTTGCGGCAATACTTTCACGGCTCCATTCACTATAGATTTATACCAAATCATAGGAAATACTTCAAATAAGTTGACATCGAGTAATACAAATCCTACACAATTTGTAAATCTGGATCCAGGTTATACGTACGAGGTCAGAATGTCTTCTCCAGATGTGTCAGATACAGATATTTCTATTAGAGATGTTTATGTCATGCGACAAGTCATATTAGGCTCTATAAATAATTTGAGACATATGCCCACATTGATAGCTAGTGATCTAAACAATAATTTGGGAATAAGTACCTTAGATCAGGTATTATTTATGCGCAACTTGATCAAGATTACACAGCCTAGCCCAAATTTCACAGGGTGGTTTTTTATGAATCAGAATGATTTGGATGCGAACGATGTTACCTTAAAAAACAGAACCCGAATAAACGGAATACCTAGCGGTACTGTAAATGTCACTTTTAATGGTTATCAGTATGGTGCGGTAGAAAGTACCGTAAAGCAGTTTTGTGGACCTTGCATGGAAGACAGCACGTCTGTAAGCACCATTTTAATCCCTGATATGGATGTCATAGCAGGGAATGAAGTCAAATTTTACGTGAATTACGTTAGAAAGAGCAATGATATAGGATTATCGTTTTCATTAAAATACAAAGACGGTGTAGTTTCATCAGTGAAGCCAGAAACCAATGTACTAACATATTGGATAGACTCCACTAAGAACATAAATGTTGTAACCTTATTTGAAGCATCTAATCCTACGTTTGGCAATTTATATCAAATTGCCTTTACTCCAAATAAATCTGGAAAACTGGCATCATTTTTTGCAGTCAATGACCTGTATAAGAATGAGTTTGTTTACAGGGATGGAAACTGTCTGAAAACCGCTCAAAAAGTAATCCTATCTGAAAACGATTTATGTCCAATCATTTGGCCAGATGATGTCACAATTTCAAATTGTTCTGATCATTTTGATACAGGAAAGCCTTCAGTCAGTTCAGATTGCTCAAATAATGTTGTATTTTCATATACAGACCAAGTTATTGGCAACCCTTGTGAAAAAATATTGCGAACTTGGACATCTCTTAACTGGATTGCTGGGAATTTGTCAACATATACGCAAATTATTACTATTGATCCTAATCTTCAATTGACATGTATAGGTAATACAACTGCTTTAATAACGACATTTGATTTTGTAGAATTATGGGCAGTTGATTTTGTAAAGACGGTAAATCCCAACCATATCTATTCATTTTCGCCTACAGATCCAGCTCAAAAATCCAAAAGGTTTTATGATGCCGGTACATTTGATATCAATATTTATGACCTTACTGAAAATTCTTATTGCACGGCAAAACTCACGGTCATTGATAATATCAGTCATCTTATCACAATTATTAAAAGAGTAGAAGTAAAAGAAACTAACGGCACTTTTATAGTGAATGCTAACTTATTTGATGGTGGAATGCACAATCAAAATCTTGGTATTACGGATTTTCAAATTAAAGAACTTTCTTCAGTAAGTTACAGTCCTGTGTTGGTCTATGATTACACCAACTACCAAGGTAAAACAATAAGCCTAAACCTTAGATATAAAGTTAAAGGAGTTTGGGAAAATTATGCTGGAGTTGTTGAAGTAGTATTTAAACCAAGCTTACCAATCTTCGAACTAAGTTGTTATGACGACCCTGTCACTCAAAATGTGCTTCATGAGATCGCTTTTTTCTCACCAACTTTTGATAATATTTATGCCTTACAAGCAGCTATAAGACTTAAGGACGCCATCATGGTGAAAACTGAGAAAAAATCATTGAAGGATATTTCGTTTAATGAAGAATTGCGCTCACTTCGCTTTTTATGGTTTTCCCAAAATGTACAACCATTAACACTTAGTGGAAGTGATACATTGTTTACCATGACGATTAGGCCAACTAAATCAGGAAATCTTTCTGATATCATAAGTATTGCTGAAGATATCATGAGATCTGAAGCTATTTTAAACAACTTTGATGGGACAAAAATAGATTTGGTATTTAAGTTTTTAAGACGCCCCACAGCTACGCAGGATTTAAGAGAAGACAACATGATCGTCTTTCCCAATCCAAGTAATACAGGTCAGTTTTTTATTGATGCCCCTGATTTTGAAGCTTCGGATATCACGGTCTATGATCAAAATGGTCAAAGTATTTTAAATACAAAAAATCATAATGATAATGGTACTTTTGTTATAACTTTACCAGAAAGTACTCGTAACGGAGTATATATCTTGAAATTATGCAATGAGCAATTTCAATCCATAAAGAAAGTTGTCCTGTTGAGATAGGTTTTTAAATTGACCAGAGAAATTGTATAAAGTTTTAAGTAATAAATTAAAATGACAACGTAAAAACGCGTTGTCATTTTTTTTATTTGTGTGTAACAAAGGAAGAAACTAAAGGTTATTTTTTGGTATATATCGAAAACATAGTGTTTGCACTAGCCAGTAATGTATGCCATTCCTCAGACCAATCTATAGTCATCATAATATAGATATCTAAGGTAGCTATAATATTGTTAAGATATCTTGAGCAGAAACATGGAAACTAGAGTATTGGTCTCAAATAATTCTTTTAAAAACTATCACTTTTTTAGAATTATGATTATTTTTGTCATATGGAAGATAAAATAAATAATATCCATGATAAATTTGTCAGGGAGTCATTTGCTGACGTGGACAGAGCTATTTCTTTTTTCGAAAAGATGTTACCGTCTGATCTGATAGATCAGATCGATATGAAAACGTTAAAAGATGCCAAAGAGTCTTACATTGATAAAGAACTTAGCGAGTATTTTTCTGATTTAGTTTTTGAAGTTTCACTCATTGGAAAGACTGAAGTAAAGACCGATATAGTTATGCTTTTTGAGCATAAAAGCGTTCCTGACAAAAATGTTTTAGTACAAGTAGGTTATTATATGTTTGCCCATTACTTCAAGTGTGTGCGCCAACATAAAAAGATGAAAGTTATTATTCCTTTGATTTATTACCAAGGTCAAAGGAAGTGGAAAGTACCACAATTATGGGATTTATTCTTAGGCTATCCTGATATTATTAAGCAATATTTACCCACATTGCAGCATATATTTATTGCCTTGCACAGTATTCCGGAAGCAGATCTATTGTCTGTCAAAAATACACTCATGGCTTCAGCATTGGTTGCTCAAAAGTGGAGGTTCAATCCCGTAAAACTGGCAGATGATCTGATGAAAATTTTATCCATATTTGAAGATAAAGAGTATGATTGGAACTTTTTTCATATGACTTTCGTTTATATGATAAGTGTATCTGAGATAGAAACTGATGAAATCAAAAAAATAATAAACTCGATACCTCCAAAATTAAAAGAAAGTGTCATGACAACATATGCTAAATTAAAAGAAGAAGGAAGACAAGAAGGGGAGCTAAAAAACCGTATCCAGATTGTGCTTAATAGTTTTGAAAATGATTTGTCCGTGTCCCTGATTGCAAATATTACGAAGTTAACTGAAAATGAAGTACAATCCATTTTGAAGGAGCATGGAAAATATAGAAAGGCATCCGAATAACAAAAATTTGATGATAAAATAAGTTGTTTTTCCTTATTTCTTTAATCCAACACAAATCCTTTCCATCGCTTCATATATTCTATAAATGCATCTCCTAAATCGGCGTCTCGGAGTTGAGATACACTATATGGCGGTCGTTGTGGCTGAAATTCAGAGCTTTTGGCTTGCGCCGGCCAGTCAGCCACACCTATAGCCACTCTACCTAAAGACACAAAATCAGCACCTAAATCCAGTGCTTTTTGGGCATCTTGGGCAGACCATATTTCACCTGCTACCATTAACGGATAATCTTGTCCAAGCTTCTCTCTAAACCAAGAAATGACCGGTTTATTACTGTCAGGGTATTTTTGTGGAGTTGCAAAACTATCCCAAGTGGAGATATCTAGAAAATCTGCCCCATCATCTTGGAGTATCTGTGCCAATTGAAGGCTTTCGTCAAAGTCTATACCTTTGAAGGTGTATTTGTCTTCAGGTGAGATTCGGACACCTATCAAAAAATCAGGTGGAACTACCTCTTGAATACGTTTTAAAATGTTCTTTAAAAGTCTGATTCTATTTTCGAAGTTTCCACCGTAAGCATCTTGCCTATGGTTGGTAGCACTACTGATGAACTGATGGAGGAGATACCCGTGTGCAGCGTGCAATTCTATACCATCCATTCCAGCTTGATGGGCGCGCATAGCAGCATCCACAAATGCGGTGGTTACATTTTCTATATCTTCTAGTGTGCCTTCTCTTACTTGGACTTCTTTGGATCCTACAGTCATCGTGTGTGATGAAGCACTCCAAGGTGGTACTCCGGTCAAAGATTCAGGTGAGCGTGCACCTCCATGAAAAATTTGCACTATGGCCAAACTTCCACATTGATGTATACCATCTGCCAAGCGCTTCAGTCCCGAAATGTGATCATCATGCCAAATGCCCAGCTCTCCCGGCCAACCTTGTCCTTCTTGGCTGACGTGTGCTGCACAAGTAAAAATAATGCCAAATCCTTCTTTGGCCCGACGTACCAACCATCGGTATTCATCATCTCCCAAAGTACCGTCATTATGGCTTTGGCCATTGGTCATAGGGGCTAAAGCAATACGATTAGGGCTGACTTTTGACGTCTTTCGAAATGTAAAAGATTCAAATAACTTCACTATTGTTCTCCTAATCCAGCCAAGTCCAACAAAAACGCATATTCCATGGCGGTTTCTTTGAGTCGTTTGAACCTACCTGAGGCACCACCATGGCCCGTGTCCATATTGCAATACATGAGCAATGGATTTTTGTCCGTTTTGAGTTCTCTCAATTTTGCAACCCATTTGGCAGGTTCCCAGTATTGTACTTGGGAGTCCCAATAGCCTGTGGTAACCAAAGTGGCAGGATAGGCTTTGGCCTCCACATTATTGTATGGAGAATAAGACTTCATATAATCGTAATACACTTTATCTTTAGGATTGCCCCATTCGTCAAATTCACCCGTGGTCAATGGTATGCTTTCGTCCAGCATCGTCGCTATGACATCTACAAAAGGAACCGCAGCGATCACACCTTTCCAAAGATCAGGACGCATATTCATCACAGCTCCCATCAGCAATCCTCCGGCGCTTCCACCATTGGCAAACAATTTGTCTTTGGCTGCATATTTTTCTTTGATCAGATAATCTCCACAATCAATAAAGTCCGTAAAGGTGTTTTTCTTCTTCAAAAACTTACCATCTTCATACCATTGTCTGCCCATTTCACTACCACCTCGGATATGCGCGATAGCAAAACCAAATCCTCTGTCCAGCAAACTCAATCGTGCGGATGAAAAATATGGATCCATGCTATAACCATATGAACCATAAGCATATAACAACATCGGTCGGCTACCATCTTTGGTAAACCCTTTTTTATACACGATGGATAGCGGTACTAAAGTACCATCTTGTGCTTTTACCATTTGTCTTTCAGAAACATAGTCGCTCGCATTGAATGTTCCTATGACTTCTTGCTGTTTTAAAAGTTCAAGTTTTTTAGTTTTGACATTGTAATCGTATGTAGTATTCGGAGTGGTAAGTGACGTATAATCCAATCTTAGAAGATCAGTTTCAAAGTCAGGGTTGACACCTGTACCTGTAGTATAAGATGCTTCTCCAAATGCTACATAGTGTTCATCCTTTCCATTCCAAGGTCTGATGCGGAGTTGGGTAATGCCATCTTTTCGTTCGGAGATCACCATATGGTTTTTAAAAATATCGATACCTTCAATAAAGATATTTTTATCATAAGGCATGAGATCTTTCCAGTTTTCCTTGGTAGTGGCATTTTCTGGAGTGACCATGATTTTGAAATTTTGGGCAGCGTCCTTATTGGTGCGAATGTACCATTTGTTTTCAAAATGGCTGATATCAAACTCCAGTTTACGCTCACGGGGCTGAAACATTCTGAATGTACCGGTAGGGTTGTCGGCTTCTAAAATTTGGTATTCCTGAGAAAGGGTGGCTGACGAACCTATGATTAGGTACTTTTTAGATTTAGATTTGTAAATAAAAGTGCTGAAGGTCTCGTCTTTTTCATGGAAGACTAGCACATCATTTTTGATTGGAGTGCCCAAGGTATGTCTGTATATTTGGTAAGATCTGAGCGCTTCATCATTTTTGGTATAAAAAACATTTTTATTATCATTGGCCCACACAATACCTCCCGTGGTATTGGGAATGACATCAGAAAGGTTTTTACCCGTTGTTAGATCCTTAAACCTGATGGTGTATTGCCTTCTGCTTACCGTATCTTCACCATACGCCAAAATTTTATTATCCGTACTCACTGCGCGGCCTCCGATAGAAAAATACTCATAACCTTCTGCCAATTCATTGACATTAAGCATGATTTCTTCCGCTGCTTCTAGGTTTTCTTTTTTACGACTATGAATGGGATATTCCTTACCTTCTTCATAACGGGTGATATAAAAATATCCATTTTCTTTGTAGGGAACAGACATGTCAGTCTGTTTGATTCTGCCTTTGATCTCTTCAAAAAGCCTTACTTGAAAGCTATCTGTATGTGACATCATCTTTTCTCGGTAAGCATTTTCAGCATTCAGATAATCCAAAACCTTTTGCGTTTGTGCATCAGGTGTTTTGGCATTTTTCTGCTCATCAGAAAGTCTCATCCAAAAATAATTGTCCACTACGGTATCACCATGGGTTACCATAGTATGTGGCATTTTTTCAGCTTTTGGGGTTTCTATATCTGTTTTTGACAAAAGCATACTTTCTTTGTAAACCATAATATTTGTATTGTCTCCACTTTTATTGTTGCAAGATATGAGCATGCACTGTATCACACCAAGGGTGATCAATATTTTCATGCGAATTCCACCTGACCTAAAATTAAAGAAAGCAGATGAAATGGTTGCAAAGATAGTATTTAAGGTGATGATAGTAAAAAGAATTTTGCGCATGTATATTTGGATGTACTTTAGGTTAATAAAACATCAAAAGTATTTTAATATTTTGATAAATTTTTAAATAATTTACTTTTTAAATAAAAAAACTAATATTTTGTGACCGTTATGAATTTAAGCACTTCATATAAGCAGATTTTATCCCTTTCAGTACCTATCATGTTGGGTAGTGCTGCACAGAATATTATTGTATTGAGCGATAGTATTTTTCTATATCATTATGACTCGGTAGATTTTGCAGCTTCGGGTTTGGTGGGTGTATTTTATTTAATCATAGCAAGTATTGGTTATGGATTTTCCCGCGGTGGCCAGATCATCATAGCCAGGAGAAATGGTGAACAAAATTACAAAGGGGCAGGCACAGATTTTCAAGCACTTTTTTTATTTGAGCTGGCATTGGCAGTCATACTTTTTCTTTTTTTACAGTACGGGAGTGCCACCTTTTTTAAATTATTTGTCAAGGATCCCAATATTCTGCAAAAATGTATCGAATATATTTATCCACGTAGTTGGGGCGTATTTTTTAGCTATTTAGGTGTAAGTTTGATTGCATTTTATACAGGTATAGCCCGAACTAAATTTATTATATACGATACCTTGGTTCTGATCATCGTTAATTTAGTACTCAATTATGTCTTAGTTTTTGGTAAATGGGGATTTGAAGCCCAAGGTATTGCAGGGGCAGCATGGGCAAGTACCATAGCTGAAGTGGTAGCTTTTATAGTTTTTGTGTTATATATGATAGGTGATCAAGCTATAAAAAAATACGGACTCCTTTCTGTCCATAGACTTGCACTGAAAGATATAGGCAACATGTTTAGGATATCCATTCCTATAGTATTTCAGTCCATTTTAGGTATAGGTTCCTGGTTTTTATTTTTTAGTTTTATAGAAAATATTGGTAGACAGGAGTTGGAGATATCTAATGTTTTGAGAACAGTTTATCTTATTTTGTCCATACCATGTTGGGGATATTCTGCCGGTATCAATACGTTAGTGAGTGGATTTATAGGCCATAAAAAGAGACAAGCTGTTTTGCCTATGATCATTAAAACTACTAAACTCAATCTGTTAACAACATTGTTGATTGCGTTGCCTGTAGTCCTTTTCCCAGAGTTTTTTTTATATCCTTTATTTGGGAAAGATGATATGTCGATCATTCTCTTAGCAAAGCCGTATATGCCCATTTTATTAGCGATTCTTACTGTATTTGGTATTGGAGGTATTGTTTTTAATGGATTGATTGGTACAGGTCACACGCAGACAGCATTGAGAATTCAGACTATATTTACTATTGGCTACATCATTTACAGCTATATTATGATCAAAGAATATTATTTTGGTTTGCATTGGGCATGGGCTGCTGAGATTTTTTATTGGGTAGGCATTACCATCATGTCTGTGATGTTTTTAAGGACTAAAGAATGGCATTTTCTCAAGTTTTGAAGTGATCATGTTTCAGTTTTATCTCCAGAATCGCTTTATAAGTACATTGGCTTCATGATTTTTCTTCTTTGTCTAACTGTTTTATTTTCAGTGGAGTATCTTTACTTTTCTCATACTTTTTGGTCTTAATTCCACGATCTTACAACAATTCGGTAAATAGTTTTATTTATATTATGAGTTTTGTTTCAGTACTGAAACAGCTAATTATGGTGAATGTAAATTAATTTTTTAAAGCCATTATTTTTAATGCTTTCATATTTTGGTGGATAAGAAATAATGTTTTGAAAATTAATTTATCTTATATTTAAATTATCTAATAATAAAGTGATGTAGTATGCAGAGAATTTTTTTTCATGACAAAAGCCCCAATAAAAGAGATCTTAAAGAAGTGGCGGAGCGAATTAACGCAGGAGAAATTGTGATTTTTCCTACAGATACCATTTATGCTTTAGGTTGCCTGATGACCAACAAACCTGGAATAGAGCGAATATGCAGAATTTTGGGTAAAAAGGAAAAACAGGCCAAGATGTCTCTTATCTGTCCAAATATCAGTGTGATATCCCAATATACACAACAAATAGACAATAATGTATTTAAAACCATGAAGCGCTACTTGCCTGGACCGTATACTTTTATCTTAAAGTCCAATAATTATGTGCAAAAGTTTTTTAAAAACAATAAAGAAGAGATAGGTGTACGTATCCCCAAAAGTGAAATACTAGATGGTTTACAGGAGTTTTTGACGGCTCCATTGATATCCACTTCACTCAATTCTTACGAAGATGTTCAAAAGTATTTTACCGACCCAGATGACATAGAACAAACATTTCAACATCATGTAGATATTCTCATCGATGGTGGTGCCGGTGATTTTGCGGAGTCCACCATTCTCGATTGTACAGGAGAAGAGATAGAAATGATTCGTGAAGGAAAGGGAGAAGTGGATTAAACCTAGTTGTAGTAAGTTTCGGTAGGATTAAATTTGCTATATTCTAAATTAACTAATACGATTCAGGAATATCAGTTTTTAGATAAAGGTGAAATTATAACGATATGTGATTTGTAAAAAAATTGCTGAAGTAGTCATTTCACCTTTTTCTTTTTATCTGTTCATGACATTCAAATCTAAAGAGTCCAATCTAAAGAGTCAAAAATTGTAAAATGTCATTAAGTTTTCAAGACTCTAAGGTGTACAAGTGGGTGACCATCAAATATTTGACATTTGTGATTCTTTGTGATTTTGTGCCTTTGTGGCAAAATTATATTTTTCAAAGTGGTCTTAATAAACAAATTTAAAGCATATTTGTTACAACAAATAAAAGCATGAGCCATCATTCCAGAAGAGATTTTTTCAAAAAATTGACCCTTGGTGTTGCAGGTACGGTTGCTATAGATAACGCCAATGCAAAACAAAAATCCGAAATTCCACCTAAAATGATCAAAAATATCAAGCCCATGGGATTTACCTGGGATACACAAGATCCGTTTTTATTTTGTGTTCATCACGAAGATGCTTTTCCCAAAGGCAATGACGTCATGGGACCGGCTGATTCACTCGAAGATCGTAGTTTGGGAGATGATTTTATTATCAAAGATGGATATCGCATGTATCATGGTACAAAAGTACCTGGTTTTCCGGGTCATCCGCATCGTGGGTTTGAAACCATTACAGTAGTTCGTAAGGGATTTGTAGATCATGCTGATTCCATAGGCGCTGCGGGCAGATATGGAGAAGGTGATGTACAATGGATGACTGCTGGCAAAGGCGTACAGCACTCGGAAATGTTTCCTCTGCTCAGCCAAGAAGAAGAAAACCCTATGGAATTGTTTCAGATTTGGCTCAATCTCCCTGCGAAGGACAAAATGACTGAGCCACACTTCAAAATGTTATGGGGCAGCCGAATCCCTAAATATAAGACTGAAGATGCACAAGGTCGTAAAACCGTCATTGAAGTTATAGCTGGAAATATACACGGTCATGTTGCTCCGGAGCCGCCGCCAGGTTCATGGGCAGCTGACAAAAACAATGAAGTTGCTATTTTTAATATTCATGCGGATGCAAATGGGTCTGTAACCATTCCCAAAGCATCGGAAGGCATCAATCGAACGATTTATTTTTACACCGGAGATTTTTTAATGATAGATGGTCAAAAAGTGGAAGCTTACAAATGCGTAGAAGTGGAGGCAGGATTTGACCTAAACATTACCGTAGGAACACAGGATGCCAAAATCCTGATGCTACAAGGCAGACCGATCAATGAGACCGTCATCCAATATGGTCCTTTTGTGATGAACAGCAAAGAAGAGATTCAGCAAGCGTTCAATGATTTTCATGCCACCAAATTTGGGGGATGGCCATGGGGAGATTATGATAAGGTGCATGAACGAACGAAAGGTAGATTTGCATTACATGCAGATGGTACCTACGAAGAAGGTGTATGATTTCAGACAAATTGATAGGTTGATCATTCGGTAAATGAGTATAAATAGCCTACCTTTGCCACAAAATAGGAAATGGATAAAAAATTAAGTTTTGAGATACTTTCTTGGGGTTTTGCCGTAGTATTTGCAGCATTGTTTATGATTCCTATATATATGAGATCTGGAAGTAATTTTCCATTTTACTTCTCCAATACTACTTCTATTATAGTTTTTCTTACTTTTACAAGATGGATTTTTTTATGGACATATTCACCATTTTCAAGGAGTAAATGGCCACGACTCATATTGATTTTCTTGCCTATTCCATTATTTATGTATCATATTGATGGCTTATTTGAATTTCAGAAGTTTGTAGACGAAGAAGGAACCATCGCTTTTTTTAAAGGAAGCAATGATATGGGAGATTATAACTTTGGAAGGTTTATCAAGTATGAGTATATATTTTTCTGTGTAGGAGCATTGGTCACCATCGTTTTGATGCCCATGAGGATGGTCATCTCATTCTGGCGTACTACCAATACCAAAGATAAAGTGTAATACGAATAGTCTGAAGTAGAATTTACTCATTAACCTATTCACTAAATCACCACATCATTATAACACTGATCACCAGATCACTTACGATAGTTTTCGGGATAGCAGATCACCAAATAAATTAAATATGTCACAAATTCAAGAATTTAACGATTACCGTGCAAAAATGAATGAGCGTATTTTGGCGCAGGACAATAAAGTGCTCAAAAGATTTTTTTCATTAGACAATCAAGCATACCAAGATGGTGCTTTGTCAGAGAAAACCAAGGAACTTTTGGGTTTAGTAGCATCAATGGTACTTAGATGTGATGATTGTATCAAATATCACCTAGGCACATGCCACGAACTTGGTGTCACCACTGATGAAGTTTATGAAGTGTTTTCTGTAGCCAATTTGGTTGGTGGCTCTATTTGTATACCGCACACCCGAAGAGCAGTGGAGTATTGGGATGAATTGTGTGGATTGTAATACATAGTGATTACAAAATGTATGGAAACTATGACCTTCATAAGGAGCTTTTTGTTTTGCTTGTTTATGGGATTTTTGTCCGTAGGTGACTGCCAGAGTTACGATTTTGATGAGTTTAACGAAATCAAATTTGTAGAAGAAGGGTATTACCTTTTTACATTTAATACCGGTGGTTCAGTGCTTAGGCAATTTATCAAAAAGGTCAATGATCATTCGTTGATTGTTCATGAAAACAATGTAATAACGGATATTAACCTTTATGAAGTAGCATCTATCAGGGTTGTGGACAGAAATTATTTAAGTCAGCCCAATTATTGGTTTCCAAATCGACTATCCAACCGGTATATTACAAATCCATCTGCATTTACCGCAGGGAGGTGGAAAGGAAATATTCAGAATATTTTTATTCTTTATTTACAAGGTACCCTGGGAATAACTAAACATATTGAAATCAGCGCTGGATCTTTAATTGATGCTTCTAGTCCAAATTTTTCAGCTCGTGTAGGTAATATAAAATTGGCTGAACACTTGTATATTGGGCTGGCATTTTACTATTTGCATGACGAAAATAGGCGATATGAAAATTCGTCGACAATTAAGGGTTATGGATTAGTGACTTATGGTAATCATAATAACAATTTAACTTTGGGTTTGGGTGTTAGAAAAATATATTATCGAAATAACCTAGAAAGAAGCTTACAATTGAATGCCATGGTAAGACTGGGTGAAAAAACATCTTTGATAGCTGAAAATAGTTTTTATCTAAGTGATGAGCTTGTGACGGGAAATGGATTAATGTTTAGATTTTTCAACAAAAGGTGGTCATTGGATTTAGGTGCATTTAGGAAATTGAACTTGTTTTTTCAAGGGTTTGAAGAAGAAGAATATGTTTATCCATATGTGGGTGGAAATTATACCTTTTGAAATCCAAAATAATCAAAAAATGGTCTAACCCTATTACCTTCAAACTTTATATCTAATGCCTCCACAAAGATCCTTATCACGTATTTTGCTTCGCCCTTTACAAATCAATGACATCGATGCAATTTACACCATGCGGTCAGATCATCGCAACAATCAATATCTAGACAGACCACCATGTCATACTAAAGAAGAAGCAACAGACTTTATCAACTCCATCTTATCCAAAACCGAAAACTCAGCTTTAAAATATTGGGTAATTTCCTTAAAAGATACTGATACTGCGATAGGTACCATCTGCCTTTTTAATCATGAAGAAATTAGCCAAAGTTGTGAGATTGGATTTGAGTTACTACATGATTTTCAAGGACAAGGATATATGTTTGAATCCATCCAAGCCGTGATAGCATCCATTAAAGTAACTTCCGAGTTAAAAACTATCTACGCTCGCACGCACTCATTAAACAATAGATCAATCAGCCTGTTGAAGAAATTCGGATTTTCAGAATTGATACCTGAATCAAAGAATGAAGAAAATCTATTGTTTTTTACATTGGACTTATCAAACTAAAACAAATTATCTCAATCTATCCATAGATCGTACCGTATTTTCGTCTTTTTTGATATTGCGTGCTGCAAGTATAGACATGATCAGACTGATGACAGGCATCGCAATACCTGCACTTTCTGTGATGGTCTCTGCTCCAGCTCCTGAAGTTCTTTCGTTAAATACCAATAATACTGCCACTACCATTAAAAGAATAGAAAGGACAACAGTGAGATAGGACATTTTTATTTGTAACTGTCGGTTGTTGTAAAGGAAGATAGCACCGATACTGATCAATCCACCTAAAACGACCAAAGCCAATAGTATAGGACTATCATAAATATTATAGATCATATCGGTAAAAATATGAGGTATGCTTTGGGTACTTTGAGCAAAAGGGAGACCAAAAAGGCTAAAAAATGAAACGCCGCTCAGTAAAAGAAAAATGGATTGAATCCTTTGTATCATAAATTAATATTTTTTAATAGGTTTGTGTCTTGTTTGTAAAGTAACGGCAAAGATAATGAATTATAGTTTTTGGGAGCAACAATTTATCACTAAACCTACAGATGCCACCATCATTGGTGCGGGAATCGTAGGTTTAAGCACCGCCATTTCGATAAAGGAAAGGAGGCCCGACATATCTGTCAAAATTTTGGAAAGAGGACATTTACCTTACGGGGCTAGTACCAAAAACGCTGGCTTTTCATGTTTTGGGTCCGTCTCTGAATTGATGGATGATATTGACTCTATCGGGGAATCTACCTGCATGGAAATCGTAAAAATGAGATGGCTAGGTCTTCAGATACTAAAGCAAAGAGTAGGGGAGCAACATCTAGAATATCAATACGGTGGCGGTACAGAATTATTTCGAGCTGGTGACCATCAATTGCTGAGTGCCTGCATCGATAAAATAACTTCTTACAATGAAATGATGAGCGACCATCTGGGACTGAAAGATTGCTACCAGCTTAGACAAAATGAAGTTGTTACATCTTGGTTGCCCCAAGCAATCTACAATCAATACGAGGGAACAATCAATCCCATGTCCATGATGCAGCGATTGTATCAAATAGCTATAGAAAAGGGCATAAGTATATTTTATGGTATAGAAGTACAAGACTTGGATCAGGAAAATCACATCTTAAAATGTGGCGGAAACATAGATATTCAGTACAAAAAGCTCATCGTGTGTACCAATGGATTTACACAAATGCTCCTACCACATTTAGAAGTGGTACCGGCAAGAAACCAAGTTCTCATTACCAAACCTATGGAAGGATTGACACTCAATTCAGGCTATCACGTAGATAAGGGATATGTATATTTCAGAAACTACCAAAACAGGATACTACTGGGTGGTGGTCGCAACCTTAACCCTGACGGAGAAACGACTTTTGATTTTGGTCATACGGCACAAATTCAGACCTATTTGGAAGGGATTTTGGAAGAAATCTATCCTGGAGCTTCAAATCTTATTGACCACAGATGGAGTGGTATTTTGGGTATAGGACCATCCAAGTTTCCAATCATCCAGTGGCTGGATGATCATATCCTTGTGGGAGTACGACTGGGTGGTATGGGTGTAGCTATTGGTAGTTACTTAGGTAAGGTGCTTGCAGAGATGATCGAAATGAAAATATAGGCATAGGTTAACAGGTTGATATACAGTGGTTACGATCGTTTTTTTTTTTTTGAAAAATAGTTTAAAAATAAGTGTAAAAAAATTTGGATTTTTTGTTTTAGTTACATTACATTTGTAACAGCTTTGTGATGAAACAAGATAAATAAACTTTTTTAATCTAAAGCTACTTTTAAAAATTATAATCACACGTTGTAAATTTTTGGGAGGTTGTTAATAATATTTTGTCCGACATAAAATATTTTTTGAACCTAAAATTGAGATTGTTTGAAGCTTTTAGATGTGTCTGAAAGTAATGATAACCTACATATACTTTGTTGTGTACATAGCAAAGAAATCTATATATACGTCAGCCAAAAGTGGCAAATGAAGTGTGCAGTATAGCTATTGAATACCCTTTTAAGGTGTGAGTAATAAAATATAGTTGTAAACTGATGAAAATATACAAGATAGCATTGGAAGGCAGGAGGTTTAGGGATGGTTTTATCCCAAGGGGATTAGGATTAGATCTTACTGACCCCAGGAGATTAAACGACCCATCTGGATATGATGACAATGTTTGTTGTTTTACTGATGCTCAATACTTTTCGTCACTATCAGGGACATTTACTATGCAAGGGCTTCGAAGTAGGTATTTAAATGTTCACATTAATGGAACATCAAATACTCAAGCACAAGTCAATAGTCTCTTTGACAATTATAATTTTTAGACCATTTGGATTAAGATAAATTTTAAAGATAAAATAAAAGTATGGTACATAATATGAAGTATTTTTCATTTTGGGGATTAATTGCATTGACGAGTTGTTTTTCATGTGGCCCTATAGCCACCGTCATCCATGAGGAGTGTACTACTGCAAAACCTTATGAATTTGAAATTCCTGTGGTTACAGAGCCTACTGATGCACAATTGAGTGTAGGAGATACAGTTAGTTTAAATTTTTCATTTAGCAGTAAGATCAAAGACAAAATAGATGGCAAGATTTATGACCTAAAGGATTTTAAGGATTTTTACCCGGCAATTAGATTTTATCATATAGAAGATAGTATTAGAAATCCATATTTTTTTGAATTTAGCGATACCTGCTGCATAAAAGGTCAAAATGTATTTGTAGATCATTATTTGCCTGACAAAGATCGAAGGAAAGACGCCGGAATTGGTTTTGATTTTATATATGAGTCAGATAAGGATATTTTCGTAAGTAAAGTGTCATTTATTCTAAAGAAGAAGGGGATTTATTATTTTAAAATCAGCTCAGAAAGCAAAGCAGACTTAACTGGCCCATTTCCAGGAAAATGTAATACTAGACTGGTTTACTTCAATTTTAAACAATCTACTGATGGCAATTTTGATTTGGTGAAAAATTTTATTTATCCTAATGGTCTTCCAGAAATTATTGATGATTTTGGAAGAGGACAATTCATTACCGATGGGGGATATGCCTTTGAAGTAAAGTAGTATTAAAGTGATAGAAAGCCGGAATTCATTCTGGCTTTCTTTTTTAGAAAAAATCTTATCCTTTGTCCCAAACGTTAAATTTAAGTTATCACTCATATTTAAGTAACATATTTTGTGTACTTTTGCGTCTCTATTTCATTCGTTCACCAATTTAAATATTTTATGAATCGCAGATTTTTATTCATCTTAGTTATGTTGTGTATGCAATTAGCTACTTTTGCACAAAAAAATAAACAAATTAATAAAATGGACAAGGATTTTTTAAGTGGACAACCTGACGGTCTGTATGCAAAATTTGAAACCAACAAGGGAGATATTTACACCCTATTGGAATATAAAAAGACACCGATGACTGTAGCCAATTTTGTAGGTCTGGCTGAAGGTAAGATCAAAAATTCAGCAAAAGCGGAAGGAGTTCCTTATTATAATGGATTAAAGTTTCATAGAGTCATTGCAGATTTTATGATTCAAGGAGGATGCCCGTTGGGTACTGGTACTGGTGACCCAGGATACAAGTTTGCGGACGAAATTGATGAGACCCTTAAGCACACTGGACCAGGTATCTTAAGTATGGCCAATGCGGGTCCGGGTACTAATGGTTCTCAGTTTTTCATCACGCACGTAGCTACGCCATGGTTGGACGGAAAACATACTGTTTTCGGTAACGTAGTCAAAGGTCAAGATGTGGTAAATGCCATAGCTAAGGATGACTCATTGAGAGCACTTGTAATCTTGAGAAAAGGAAAAGACGCGGAAGCATTTGATGCTGCCAAAATGTTTACAGAAGCGCAAGCAGATGTGATCAGAAAGGCAGAAGAAAAAGCAGCAAAAATGGCAGCAGCAGCTGAAGCATTAAAAAAAGAATTCAAAAACAAAACCGCTTCAGGTCTGATGTATAATGTTATTCAGGAAGGAAGCGGTAAAATGCCTTCTTCACCTGCTTCGTCAGTGACAGTTCACTATACAGGTATGTTTTTAGATGGTAAGAAATTTGACTCTTCTGTAGATAGGGGTCAACCAGCCACTTTTGGTTTGAATCAAGTGATCAAAGGATGGACAGAAGGTCTTCAATTGATGAAAGAAGGAGCCAAGTATAAATTTTATATTCCATACGATATCGCTTATGGTGCCAATGGTCATCCATCTGGAGTGATTCCTCCAAAAGCAGATTTGATCTTCGAAGTAGAATTGATCAAAGTCAACGAGTAATATACCCAATATAATTTTAGATACTAATAATAAAAAAGGGCTCTCCAAAAATGGGAGCCCTTTTTTTATGGTATAACAATTATGCTTAAATTTCTAATTGGTTAACTTGATGAGTTTAGTCTTAACCTTATGGTGATTTCGACTCCGCTCAATCACCAAAATAGGGTTGTTGGCTGAGCGACAATCGTGCCGTACTGAGCGAATCTCAGCCTTAATCTTAATCTCAATCTTAACCTTAATCTCAACCTTAATCTCAATCTTAACCTCAGCCTTAATTCGCTGGCTTAAACCATTTTTTTCTAGGATCAGATTTTCCAGCTGCTGCTGCAAATCCTAATTTCTTAGGTTTTGGACCATTGCCTGTTGGATTTCCCTGCCCTGATGGTCTGCTGTGGTTGCTTCTGTGTGCAGTGTGTTTAGCAGCAGGACTAGCAAATACAGATACTTCTGGCACCTTAGATGAAGGGAAAGGGTGTCCTTCTTCAACAGGGATTTGCATATCGATCAATTTCTGTATATCTCGTAAATATGGACGCTCTTCTATATCACAAAATGAGATGGCTTTACCTGACGCACCTGCACGTCCTGTCCTACCGATACGGTGTACATAGGTTTCTGAAATATTAGGTATTTCGAAGTTAACTACAAAAGCTAATTCATCAATATCTATGCCTCGTGCAGCAATATCTGTGGCCACCAAGACTCTAGTCGTTCTGTCTTTAAAGTTGGATAGTGCTCTTTGTCTGGCATTTTGTGACTTATTACCATGGATGGCTTCAGCACTGATATTGACTCGGCTAAGCATTTTGACCACTTTATCAGCACCGTGTTTGGTACGTGTAAAAACCAATGCTGATTTGATTGCTTTGTCTTTTAGTACATGGTGTAACAACTCATACTTATTGGCTTGGTCCACAAAATAGACGGCTTGCTGTATGGTTTCGGCAGTTGAAGATACGGGTGTTACCTCTACTTTTTCAGGATTGGTTAGGATACTAGAAGCCAAAGTCATGATATTATCAGGCATGGTAGCCGAGAAGAATAATGACTGTCTTTTTACTGGGATAATTTTGATGATTTTTTTAACATCATGTACAAATCCCATATCTAACATTCTGTCTGCTTCGTCCAGCACAAAATGAGATACATCTCCCAATCGGATAAAACCTTGATTGACAAGGTCTAATAACCTACCTGGAGTAGCTACTAGAATATCCACACCAGCTTTAAGGGCATTGACCTGGCTATGCTGATTGACACCACCGAAGATTACGGTATGTCTGAGTTTAGTGTTTTTACCATAAGTGGCAAAACTTTCATCTATCTGAATCGCAAGTTCGCGTGTAGGCGTTACGATAAGTGCTTTAATGCGTCTGTTTTGTTTGACTTCATTTTGGGACAAATGCTGTATGATAGGTAACGCAAATGCCGCAGTTTTTCCAGTACCAGTCTGAGCACAAGCGAGCAGGTCGTTTCCTGCAAGAAGTAACGGTATGGATTGTGATTGAATGGGTGTAGGTTGTGTATAACCTTCTGATTTCAGAGCTTCCAATATGGGCTCGATGAGACCTAAATTTTCAAATGACATATATAATGTTTAATATCTGTTCTCCATTTCTGAACCTGTACCAATGATCGGTAATTCAATGCGAATTTCAGTTGGTATCGTACTTGATAAGTGTGAAGATAGTTTTGTAATTTTTACTATCAGATGACTCAAAGCACTCTTGAGAACTAAAAGGAGGGCGATTGTGAGCCACAAAGATACACTATTTTTTTACATTTTTACTTTTATATAAATTAATGTGTAATATATTATAAATTATGTTCATGTATTACCTTAAGGCATTGAATTTTAGAGATGTGGCGTTTAGTTTGTTTTTTGAATGAAATGATTATCTTTGCTTTGTCTTAATTCATCTCTTCCATGCAAAAAAAACGTTTCTTCTGTATCGACGCTCACACTTGTGGTAACCCTGTCCGTCTTGTTGCAGGCGGTGGTCCTAATTTAGTGGGAGACAATATGGTTGAGAAGAGAGCATACTTTTTAGAACATTATGATTGGGTACGCAAAAGTCTGATGTTTGAGCCACGTGGTCACGATATGATGAGTGGCAGCATCCTATACCCACCATCTGATCCTGAAAATGATGTTGCGGTGTTATTTATTGAAACGAGCGGATGCCTGCCTATGTGTGGTCACGGAACCATCGGAACTATAACCATTGCCATCGAAGAAGGATTGATCAGTCCAAAAATACCTGGTAAAATCAGGATGGAAGCCCCTGCAGGATTGGTACTCATCGAATATCAACAGGAATCCAATGGAAAAGTATCATCTGTAAAACTGACCAATGTGGGTTCGTTTTTGTACCAAGAAGGATTGGAAGTCACTTGCCCCGATTTAGGTACTTTGATTGTAGATGTGGCATATGGTGGAAATTTTTACGCTATCGTAGATCCACAGGAAAACTTTCAAGGTATCGAAAATCATACAGCTGACCAACTTATCTCATGGAGTAGGGAACTCAGAAAAAATATCAATGAGAAATATAAATTTCAACATCCGGAAATACCTGCTATAAACTGGTGCAGTCATATTTTATGGACAGGTGCATGTTTAGACCCTTCGTCCACTGCCAGAAATGCGGTTTTCTATGGTGATAAGGCTATTGATAGGTCTCCATGCGGTACAGGTACGTCTGCCAGATTGGCTCAATGGTATGCTAAAGGAAAACTAAAGCAAGGTGACACCTTTATCCATGAAAGTTTTATAGGTAGCAAATTCAAAGGAACGATTGAAGGATTTACCAAAGTTGGTGATTTTGATGCTATCATTCCTGGCATAGAAGGTTGGGCCAAGATCTATGGGTACAACACCATCTTGGTAGACCCGGAAGATGATCCGTACGCAGCAGGCTTTCAAGTGATTTAATCATATTACCATTTTGACTTAAGTTCGATTATATGTAAGAAATGGGCATCATTTATTAAAATAAATTATACTTTGAGTGTTAGCGTCATTTCATTAACTTTGTCAATTTCTAGTATTAATTTTCATTTTTTAATTTTATAATCCAGTAAAATGAAGTCTATATTTATCCTTTTGATTTTTGCTTTGAGCACTATATTCTATTCCTGTAAACAAGAGTCTTCATCAATGGGATCCACATATTTTAATGCCAAATATGATGGTATACAAACAGGTGGTATCAAAGTTATCCCAATCACTACGCCCAAAGGTACTTTTAATGTCTGGACAAAGACTATAGGAAACAATCCAAAAGCAAGACTATTATTGCTCAATGGCGGGCCCGGACTGACTCATGAATATTTTGAGTGTTTTGAAAGTTTCTTGCCTGCTCAAGGTATCGAAATCATCTATTATGACCAATTGGGTTGCGGATTTTCAGACAATCCTAAGGATACTTCAATGTGGAATTTAGCTAGATATGTAGATGAAGTAGAGCAAGTGAGAAAAGCTCTGAATCTAGGAAAAGACAATTTTTATCTTCTAGGTCATTCTTGGGGTGGCATCTTGGGTATGGAATATGCATTGAAATACCAGGAAAACCTGAAAGGTCTCATCATTTCCAACATGATGTCAGATGCTCCTGAGTATGGAAAATATGCGGATGAAGTTTTGGCAAAATTGATGGATCCTGCCGTTTTAGATACTATCAGGACCATTGAAGCCAATGATGACTACGCCAATCCCAAATATATGGAACTGCTGATGCCCAATTATTATGCTAAGCATATCCTTAGACTTCCTACAGATTCATGGCCAGAGCCGGTAAATCGATCTTTTGGCAGACTGAATTCATCTTTGTATATGACCATGCAAGGTCCGAGTGAGTTTGGTATTGCTGGAAAACTAGAGACTTGGTCGGTAAAAAACAGATTAAATGAAATCACTGTTCCTACTCTTGTCATTGGGGCTAAGCATGATACTATGGATCCTGAGCATATGAAATGGATGGCTTCCGAAGTAAAAAATGGTACTTATTTATATTGTGAAAACGGTAGTCATATGTGTATGTACGATGATCAAAGAGTCTATTTTGAAGGGTTGACTACATTTTTATTGCGAAAAATTTAGGTGTTATTTTAAAAAAGAGTCTAATAATTAACTTAATCGGCTCAAATTTGTCGTAAAAATGAGCCGAATATCTTACCTAATCGGCTCATGTTTACATATGTTCGAGCAGATTAAATAAAATAGTAAGAATGTTTAACATTGAAAAAGTCATCATTATTATTGGTTTTTTGCACTTCTTTTGGGTTACTGAAGCACAAAAAGCCACTATACAACTGTCATCAATTACAAATAAAGATGGGTCAATAGATATTTTATACGATGGCAATTTTAAAGGCTCTTTTTATTTAAAGCTTCAATTTTCTTACCTGCAAAATGCTACTTATTCAGATTTTGGTCATGTTGTCCAAAGTTATAGAGGTAAACTCACTACATTAAAACCAATATATCCAATTAATGGGATTTCATTTAGGTATTCTTATCAATATTGGAGAGGAAGACCGGTAAAAGAATACAATAAAAATCAAATTTACTTGTTTCCATATAGAGAAGGCAAAAGTGTTATGGTTCAGTATTTAAATCATATTAATCAAATTTTAGATCTTCCTGTCCCTGCCAATTGGGTATCTTACGCCTTTATTACCGAAAATCCAGATACCATATTTTCTTGTAGAAAAGGAATTGTAGTGGATGTCATCAATGAATTCCAAACTGATACTTTAAAACTATATAAGTATCAAAGTCAAAAGAATTATATCGTTGTGGAACATGAGGATGGCACACTTGCAAGGTATTCTGGGTTTGAATTAGACAAGATACATGTGAAACTTGGTGAAAAAGTCTTTCCTGGTACTCCAATTGGAATCATTGGAAGATATGATAAAACCACAAATTATTTTGTTTTGAATATTGCTTTTTATTACTTGGATACGAGTCATAAAACGGTAGAAGCAGGGAGTAATAATAGTTTTGGAATATTTTATAACTATCTAACGCCAATGTTTCTTACAAATTATGGTATACAAACTTTAGTTGGTAATGATATATATCAAGTTGTGACTAGTGATGAAGTAGTTAAATCAGAAATGACTAAGAAAGAAATAAAAGCTTATGGGAAATTAAAAGAATAGCGCTGAAATATTTGAAGTACTTAACATTAGAAAAGTTTGTTATTATATTTTTTAACAAAACAACTTTTCAATTTGTAAGTACTACAAAGGAAATGAAATTGAAATTGTCCACATTTACTATAAAAAAAATAAGCTAACATAATTTCTGATGAAGTTACTCTTAAAATTTAGATTCTCATTACATTTGCATCTAATCTTCATATATGCACATCACCATCATAGGAGCTGGAATTATTGGCTTAACATCAGCTTATTACCTAAGCAAAGCTGGACATGAAGTAACTATCATAGAAAAAAATGATGGTGTCGATAACTGTTCTTTCGGAAATGCCGGTTATATATCTCCTAGTCATTTTATACCTTTAGCTTCTCCAGGTATAGTAGCTCAAGGACTTAAATGGATGCTAAGTTCTACCAGTCCTTTTTATATCAAGCCTAGGTTAGATACATCTTTGGTCAGATGGGGATTGAAATTTTATGCCAAAGCCAATGAAAATGCGGTTTCTCAGAATGCCCCACACCTAAATAATATACTTCAGCTGAGCCGTAACTTGATGATTGATTTGGATCAAGAACTCAATCACGGTTTCCAACTGGAGACCAAAGGCTGTCTCATGCTATACAAAACCGAAAAAACAGGCCGTCATGAAGCTGAATTGGCCCATGAAGCACTGAAATACGGTATGGAAGCCACAGTTTTGTCCCAAGCGGAAGTTCAAGCCATGGAATCTGAAGTCGAGGTAAACGTTCTCGGAGGCGTTTATTTTCCCATTGACTGTCACTTGCATCCAGTAAAAACGATGCAAACTATGAAAACGGTATTGTCTGAAATGGGTGTCAAAATTCTATATCAACAGGAAGTAAGAGATTTTGAATTTTCAAATCAAAGTGTAGTATCCGTTATTACCAATAAAGAAAAAGTAAAAACAGACCATTTGGTCGTAGCCGCAGGTTCATGGCTAGAGATATTGAGTAAAAAATTGGGTATTAGTTTACTCTTACAGCCCGGAAAAGGATATAGTGTGACTTATGCTGAAAGAAAGAACAATCTAAAGCATCCATCCATTTTGGTAGATGATCGGGTGGCTATGACCCCTTTAAGCACTGAACTCAGGGTAGGAGGTACTATGGAATTGGGTGGTATCAATCATGAAATCAATATGAATCGGGTTAGGCCCATCATACACGCAGCCAATGATTACTATCCTGATCTTCAATTAGATATTCCTACAAAAGAAAAAGTTTGGTCTGGACTTAGGCCTTGCTCGCCGGATGGATTGCCTTATATCGGAAACAGTAGCATACATCAAAATGTTACGGTAGCGGGTGGTCATGCCATGATTGGTATTTCACTGGCAGCTGGCACAGGTTTGTTGGTAAAGCAGTTGGTAAACAAAGAAAAGACAGAGATTCCTTTGGATGCCTTCAGGTTGGGAAGGTGAGTGTTTACCAATTAATTTTTTTGATTGGTGTAAATACTAAATCTGACTATTTTAAGGACAAGTAATAGGCGTAACACTTATCGCACCATTTACAATTTTTATAATATGGCAATTACCAAGATTGTCTTTAAGTACAATCCCTTTTTCAGGGTTATCTATATATAATGAACCGTTGGAAAGATGTAATTCTGTCTTTGGGTTAGTGGTATTGATGCCTGTTTTTGGAAATACCTCACAAGCGTCTCCAATGCCATTCTGATTTTGATCTATCTGAAAAGGGTTAAAAACTGAAAGACAATTGTCAACACCATCATAAACACCATCACAATCCTGATCAGGATCGTCACAAGCGTCTCCGATTCCATTATTATTACAATCTGCTTGATTTGGGTTGGGTATTTGTGGGCAATTGTCCACATCGTCAAAAACACCGTCTCCATCTATATCCATTAAAACGGTGATTGTTTTACATAGAGGTGGTGGATTAGATGACATTAGTACACAAGCGTTTTCAGTATCTACGCAAAGTTGGTATGTTCCTAGTGTATTCCAGTTAATAGATGTAGAAATATTCTGATTACCTGGAACCAAATTTGAAGAACTATATAAAACACTATTTAAAAACCAATCGAATTTAATACCACCAACTGGAACTCCTACATTGTAAATTTGAGTAGATCCAGCAGCTACTAATTCCGGCCCTATTATTTGGCTAGGCCATGAACCTATTCCTGGCGAACAAGGTGGAGAAATAACATTAATAGTTACTAAGCAGGCAGATCTACAACAACCATCAACTACTATTGAATAAGTTTGGCCAACAATGAGGCCAGTCATCGATACATTGATTGTATGGTTCTGTGGTGGCGCACTTGCTGGAACAGGAGGAAGACAATCCGAAACTTCACAAGCGACTGAACTCGATGGGTCATTCCAAGAGCAGTTAGGAAAAACAGCAAGTTGTATTCCTCTACTATTACAGCCTGGAACACCTCCATGAATACAGTTTATAGCTTCAACTGATAATTCAATATTTTCACACCAAGCTACAAATCTAATCCAAGTAGGATTGTGTGCTGTCGTATTATTTCCTCCATCACACATCGGACTATCTGGCCCATTAGCTGAATTATTATAGGTTGTCATTTGAAATTGAAATCCATTTAATGCATTAAAATCACATATTAATGGGGATGATAAGCATTGACACGAATTTTGAGTACCATTCGTACATGGTTGAAATGGTTGACCAAGAAGAAAGTTAAGATAACTTAAAGAGAATATAAATAAACTTGCTATGATTTTGGGCTGTAAAATTTTCATAATCTTTAAAATATTTGGCTTAATTTTATAAAATAATATTTTAGAATGTAAAAATAGGAACTATTTTTAAGTTGTACCTTTTTTGAACAAAAAAGTTAAAATCCAATTCAATAAGTTTTATTGCGAAATACTATACATTTCTAAAACAAAAAAAAGCCTGAAATCTAAACAGACTCAGGCTTTTGGTTTATTTGTGTGTAATCAAATCTTATTCTCTTACCCCTTGTACCAATAATGAAACTTCATTTTTGAGTACTTCAATAAATCCTTTTTTTACCATAAAAGTTTTTTTACTGCCACTTTTATCTAAAATTCGGATTTCTCCTTCTCCTAATGCTGCCACTATAGGCGCGTGGTTTTGAAGTATCTCAAAGGAACCATTGATACCTGGTACTTTTACAGATGTTACAGTACCATTGTATATTTCTTTTTCAGGAGTCAATACGATCAGATTCATACTTGTTTTATTATGGTTTTAATAAAATTAAGATTATGCATTTGCAGCTGCTTCAGCCAACATTTTGTCTCCTGCCACGATTACATCTTCTATTTTTCCTCTAAGGTTGAAGGCTGCTTCAGGATATTTGTCCAATTCTCCATCCATGATCATGTTAAATCCTTTGATCGTGTCTTCTATAGGAACCAATACTCCCGGGATGCCTGTAAACTGCTCTGCAACGTGGAAAGGCTGAGAAAGGAATCTTTGTACTTTTCTTGCACGGAATACGACCAATTTATCTTCTTCTGACAATTCTTCCATACCTAAGATGGCGATAATGTCCTGAAGTTCGTTGTATCTCTGAAGTAACATTTTGACTCTCTGGGCACATCCGTAATGTTCTTCTCCGATGATCGCAGGGTCCAAAATTCTAGATGTAGAGTCCAAAGGATCTACTGCTGGATAAATACCCAAAGATGCAATCTTTCTGCTCAATACCGTCGTTGCATCTAAGTGGGCAAACGTAGTAGCTGGTGCAGGGTCAGTCAAGTCATCCGCAGGTACATAAACTGCCTGTACAGATGTGATAGATCCCCTTTTAGTAGAGGTAATACGCTCTTGCATCAAACCCATCTCTGTAGCCAATGTAGGCTGATATCCTACTGCTGATGGCATACGTCCAAGTAGTGCTGATACCTCAGAACCCGCTTGCGTAAATCTGAATATATTATCGATGAAGAAAAGGATATCCTTTCCACCATTTGGATCTGTAGTGTCACCATCACGGTAGTACTCTGCCAAGGTTAATCCTGACAATGCAACTCTCGCTCTCGCTCCCGGTGGCTCATTCATCTGACCGAATACGAAGGTAGCTTTAGATTCTTTTAATTTCTCTTTGCTTACTTTGCTAAGGTCCCATCCGCCTTCTTCCATAGAATGAAGGAAGTCTGCACCATAGTTGATGATATTAGACTCTAACATTTCTCTCATCAAGTCATTTCCTTCTCTAGTACGCTCACCAACACCGGCAAATACAGATATACCATCATATCCTTTGGCGATGTTATTGATCAATTCCTGAATCAATACGGTTTTACCTACACCCGCACCACCGAAAAGACCGATTTTACCACCTTTTGAATAAGGCTCGATCAAGTCGATAACTTTAATACCTGTAAAAAGTACTTCGGTTTCTGTAGATAAGTCTTCAAATCTTGGTGGTTTATTGTGAATAGATCTTGTAACTGTTCTGTCCAATGCACCAAGTCCGTCGATAGGCTCACCTACTACATTAAATACTCTACCTTTGATCTGGTCACCTATTGGCATAGAAATGTTTGCACCTAAATCCTTTACTTCCATACCTCTGGTAAGACCATCTGTTGAGTCCATGGATACAGCTCTTACACTGTCTTCACCTAAGTGTTGTTGTACTTCGAGGATGAGTTCTTCGCCATTTGGTCTTTGGATAGACAATGCGTTAAGAATTTCAGGTAATTTACTGTTTTCACCGGCAAAACTTACGTCCACTACGGGTCCGATGATTTGTTTTATATGCCCAATATTAGCCATGATTAGATAAATTAATGATTTAAATTAAGGTATTTTTTGAAAATCGCCACAAAGATACGTTTAATTCTTTTATTGTGAATATTTTATACATATTTTAAGTATCTTTTTTTATTCAAATAAAAAATTGAAACCGATTTATATTGTAAAAAATTGATTTTTAATAAATTAATATTTTGTAGGGTGCCCAATAATTAATGTACCAAACTAATTTTGTTTTATATGTTGAGATAAATATCTGTAAGATAGTTTAGTTATAACTAACGGTTTGTAGTTGATTTTTTTATTTGGGGATGTGCTTAAGTTTCACTATTGGTAAAAACATCTTTATTTATTTAAATTATGTTCCATAGGTTTACCCCAATTCATTCTCTGACACACCTTCTTCGTTTGTGGGTATCACCCATCCAAAACCCAAGCCCGCAAGAGATGCTAATAATCCAGGAAGTAGTGGATCAATTTCTGTAATCTGAATAAAGCTAAAAATAGCATAAACCACGATACCCAGTAACATGGATAACACAGCTGCTAACTTATTTTGAAAATCAAAGAATAAGGCCGCACAAAAGGGTACAAAAACGCTAACTAGACCGATTACACTAGCTTCACTGACCAACTCAAAAATATTTTGACTTTCTGTCGCTATAAAAAATGAAATCAGACCAATGACTATGACAGCGCTTTTGGTCATCCATAAAAGTTTTTGGTCATTAATTTTGGAGTGCAACAATGGTTTTAGAATGTTTTCTGACAATAAACTTGCTGGTGCTAAAAGAGCTCCACTACAAGTACTCATGATGGCGCTAAGGAGCGAACCAAAAAACAGTACCTGCAACCATACCGGCATAGTATTTAATACCATTTGTGGCAAAGCGAGTTGTAAGTCTCCTTGCAAAAGTAAGGGGTCTATTTTTTGAATGGCCAATACCAAATACAAAGGAATCATTGAAAATAGGAGATATAAACCTGCACCCATAAGAGTGGAATAGTATGCGGCGTCTTCACTTCTGGCTGAATTGACACGTTGGAAGATATCCTGTGATGCTATGCTTCCAAAGCCCAATACCATCCAAGCGGCTATCCAATTGAGCCATGCTGTAATATTGGATTCTGGAAGAAATTGGGTTTGGTTAGGCTTTAGAGTTTTGAATACTTCGGTAGTCCCACCTGTCTGATCCGTCACATACCATGCAATAGCGATAAGCCCGGAAACGATCAGGATACTTTGTATGAAGTCCGTAATGGATACTGCCCACATACCACCAGTGAAAGTATAAAAAACAACAATAGATACACTCAACAACATACTGATAGTCATGCTTATAGAAAGCAAGCTGTGTACTAATAGGCCCAAAGCTACAATCTGTGCTGCTGCATATCCAACGAAACTTAAAACCATTAAAAATGCACTTAATATTTCTACTTTAGGGCCATAATGCTTATGGAAAAGATCCCCAATGGTATATATATTGAGTCGATATAGTTTTCTCGAAAAGAAAATACCCACTAAAAGCAGACACAAAACACCGCCCAACGGATCTTCAATGATAGCAATCAATCCATGTTCTGCAAACTGAGCGCTGGCTCCAAAAATCGTTTCACTCCCAAACCAAAGAGCAAAAAGCGCAGCCGTGTTTATGGCAGGATGCAAGCTTCTACCGGCATTGATAAAGTCTCCCGTTGTCTTTACTTTGCGTGACGCATAAAATCCGACAGCTAGCGTAGCCACAAAATATAGGATAATACAAATGATCAGCATTGATTATACAAGTGCTGATTCAACAGCAGTCTTGGTGCTATGGTTAAAAAAAGAGGACATCTGTTGTGCTGCATATTCCAGCTCGTCTGCAGGTGGTAAAAAAACGATTCTGAAATGGTGATTGTCCCTGTGATTGAATCCACTTCCTGGTACTATAAGGATATGTTTTTCTTCCAGCAATCGATAAGCAAAATCTTCGTCATTTTTAAAGTCAAACTTAGAGATATCTATTTTGGGAAAAAGGTAGAGGGCACCTTTGGGTTTTACACAACTGATGCCTGGAATGTCTGTCATTCTGTAATAGATTAGATCGCGCTGCTTGGCCAATCGCCCATTTTTTGCCACGAGGTCGTTGATACTTTGATATCCACCCAATGCGGTTTGTATAGCAAATTGTGTGGGAACATTGGCGCAAAGCCGCATACTGGCTAACAAATTGAGACCTTCCGAAATCGATTTGGCTTTGTGTACGGCTCCACTCAAGACCAACCAACCACCACGAAAACCAGCCGCTCTATAATTTTTGGAAAGTCCGCCATAGGTAAAAATCAATACATCATCGGCCATAGCTGCTACAGGATGATGTGTGTGACCATCGTATAGTATTTTGTCGTAGATTTCGTCTGAAAAAATGATAAGCTGGTGTTCCTGGGCCAATTTTATGATAGATTGAAGCACATCTTTTTCATATACCGCTCCTGTTGGATTGTTAGGATTGATGATGACAATACCCTTGGTATTAGGAGTGATTTTACTTTTGATGTCTTCCATATCTGGGTTCCAATCCGCCGATTCATCACAAATATAATGTACGGCTTGGCCTCCTGAAAGGGAAATGGCTGTTGTCCAAAGGGGATAATCTGGCGATGGTACCAAAATTTCGTCACCTTGATTTACAACTGCTTGCATGCTCATCAAGATCAACTCACTAACTCCATTGCCAATGTAGATGTCATCCATCGTGACACCGTGTACACCTTGCTGTTGGGTATAATGCATTACTGCTTTGCGTGCAGAAAATATGCCTAAATGGTGTGAATATCCCTGAGCATTTCTAAGATTGACAATCATATCATGAACGATTTCGTCGGGCACATCAAATCCAAAAGGCGCAGGATTACCTATGTTGAGATTGATAATCTTTTGTCCTGAAGCTTCGAGTTGCTGAGCTTTGTCAAATATGGGTCCACGAATGGCATAACTTAGATTTTGGAGGCGGTCACTTTTGCTAAAGAGCTTATCGGGCATGACTATATATTTTATCAAGGGGCAAAATTAGCTTAAATAGCTTGGTCTAGTTCATATTGCACGCATAATTTTGTAGCCAACCAAAATTATTTATCTTTGAAGCTCAAAATACAATAGTGTGGAAAATATAAAATCAAAAAAAGTATTGACCTTTGATTGCTATGGGACTTTGATCGATTGGGAAAGTGCTATTGTGAAAAATATTAGACGTATTTGGCCCGGGTTGAATGTAGATGAAGATACTATTTTAGGATGGTTTGCTGCTGCCGAGCATATCATTCAGCATCAAAACCCTACGATGACTTATCAAAATGTTCTACAAGAAGTTATTAAAATGATAGCGTTGGAAAATGACCTAAAACTCAGCGAAGTCCAAAGTGTAAGTTTTGGGGCATCAATTAAGGATTGGACGCCATTTGAAGATACGGTAGAAGCCCTCCAATTATTGTCAGAAAAGTTTAAATTGGTCATCGTATCTAATATAGATAATGAATCCATTGAAGCTACAAAAAAACATCTCAAGGTCCCCTTTTATAAAACATGTACTGCCCAGAGTATAGGCGCATACAAACCCGATCACCACGTTTTTACATATGTCTTTGAAGATTTGGCTGAAGATGGTTATTCCAAGAGTGATATTCTCCATATTGCTGAAAGCTTGTATCACGATCACGTTCCCGCCAAAGAAATGGGATTTAATAGCGTGTGGATCAATAGGCGTTTTGCCAAAGTAGGGTCAGGTGCTACACCATCAGTTAGCCAAGAATTTGTACCTGATTTGGTTTTTAATGATCTGATTTCTTTTGCTAGGTGGGTTACGCAACTGTAATATTTTTAATCAAATAAAATAAGATTCTTAAATTTTCCCTACCTTCCCCGGATTGTCCTTGATAAAGGAAGCCCACCCAGCGTGTTTTTTTTGTCCACCTAAAATGCTACCTGTTTGGTTGTAATGGGTCACCGCAACTCCAAGTGCATCGGTTGCATCTAAGTGTTTGGATGTTATTTTTATTTTTAAAATGCTCTCTAGCATGGCGGCGACTTGCTCTTTGGACGCATTACCATTGCCAGTGATAGATTGTTTTATTTTTTTAGGGGCGTATTCCTGAATTTCCAATCCCATCGTCATCGCTGCTGCCATAGCTACACCTTGTGCACGTCCTAATTTGAGCATGGATTGTACATTTTTACCGTAGAATGGTGCTTCTATGGCCAATTGTTTAGGTAGATAGGTTTCAATAATTTCTTGGAGTTGTAGAAAAATTTCTTTAAGTTTTTCATGGTGATCTTCGTATTTTTCCAAATGGAAGACTCCAAAATTTAAAACCCTGAGCTCCTTACCATCGACTTCAAGTACGGCATATCCAAGAATGTTGGTGCCTGGGTCTACACCCAATATTTTATAAGAAGCACTAACTGTATTTTTAGAGATACCCATGAAACAAAAGCGTTATTTCTTGCAAAGATATAAAAACATATCCTATTATTTGATAATATATTTTTAGGCTCACCTAAATATTTATCTTTGCCTTCAAATTTAAAGTTATGCTGAGTCAAACAGAGGAAAATTATCTTAAAATCATCTATAAGATTGCCGAAAGAGAAAAGAAATCTGTGAGCACTAATGCGATCTCTAGCCTTGCGGGTACGCAGCCGGCTACGGTTACGGATATGATGAGAAAGTTGGCGGAGAAAGAATTAGTCACGTATGAGAAGTATAAAGGTGTCAATCTTTCTGCTCAAGGTATTAAAATTGCTACTCAACTGATTAGAAATAACCGGTTGTGGAAGACGTTTTTGGTAGAGAAACTTAGGTTTAGCTGGCATCAGATAGAGACTATTTCTGATGATTTGGAACATATGCAATCACCAGAATTGATCAGCAGGTTAGATGCCTTTTTGGATTACCCCAAGTTTGACCCATTTGGTGATCCGATCCCTAATAGTGATGGAAAGTTTACTATTCGACAGCAGATAGCACTTACGGAACTGCCTGAACTGAAACCGGCTATATTGCTGAGTTTAAAAGAGCACAACACCGAATTGCTCAAACATTTGACACATCTACATATCAAACCCGGATGTGAAATCACCGTCATTCATAAAAATAAATATGACATGACGATGCAAGTATCTATAGATGGGAGACACAACGAAATGCTAAGTAAAGAAGTGGGGCAACTCTTACTGGTCAGGCCTAAGTAATGGATCTGTAAATCTGGCAAAATTCATAATAAAAAAATGCCGGAAGGTCTAAAAGATTGTTCCGGCATTCACTAAACTCCAACAATTATTAGGACAAATTCTTTAATATGATGCGAATACGAACTTATTTGTTGATGATAACTCTATGTGGTATTGGCGCAGCAACTCCGTGAGCATCAAAGGCATTTTTCACGATTTCTTGTGTGCCAAAAAATACGGTCCAATAATCTTGTTGTGCACAATATGGTCTTATGGCTAAAGTAGTCATACCTCCTCCAGTATTCAGCACACTAACCTCAGGTGCAGGATGGCTCAGTACTTCGGGAATAGATCTCATGGCTTCAATCGCTACTTTTCTGGCGTGATCGATACTAATAGTTGCATCTATGGCCATGGTTATATCCACTCTGAGGTTACCATGTGTAGTGTAATTGACAATGGTTCCTGTAGATAGACCACCATTTGCCAAAATAACAGTTTTATTTTCTGGTGTCAATAAGAAGGTATTAAAAATTCCTTGCTCGATGACATTTCCAACATGACCTTGTGCCTCTATCAGGTCACCCAGTTTAAATGGTTTGAACAAAAGCATCATAACGCCACCAGCAAAATTTCCAAGCGTACCATTGAGTGCGGCTCCCACACCAACTGCAAGACCCGCTAGTATGGCGCCAAATGCAGTTAGATTTACACCCATCATCCCGAATACTGTCAGTAGTAATAGGATTTTGAGCATGATACTTACAAAAGATGATAAGAATGACTGTAAAGATGCATCAACATTTTTAGCTTTTAGCATAGCAGTAATACCTTTGGATATCCATCCAATGATCATCGAACCAATCAGATATACAATAACAGCACCAATTAATTTTGGGCCATATTCAAATGCAATATCTGTGATTTTTGAAACCAGGTTTAGCGGGGCAGCTACAACGTCTGTTTGTAAAAACATAAAAATAAATTTAGGTGATTTAAAATTGATGAATTAATGATATATAGACTAATCATCAATGGGAAGGTCACACTTTATTGATTATTTTGTTTACTCAAAATTATGGTAGCCTAATTTTTAGGACGTTATAGCATCTATTTTTTGGGCTAAGATAAAATCTTTTTCAGAAAGTCCACCTACGTCATGTGTAGTCAGTTCAATAGATACTTTATTGTAGACATTGGACCAATTAGGATGGTGATTGATGGATTCCGCTATCAGGGCCACCTGACTCATAAACCCGAAAGCTTCTATGAAATTTTTAAACTTAAAATCTCTGTGTATCATTTGGTCTACCCGTTTCCAGTTTTGAAGACTTGCCATAGCATTATCGATTTCTGCTGCATTTAATTTTTTTATCATTTTGATTTTTTTGACTAAACGCAAGATAGAATTGATTGTTTTGTACCTGATATAAAGGATTCCAAATACGTACAAAAAAAAAGCACCTGACAATAATGCCAGATGCTTGATAAATTGCAAAAATACAAATCAAATAGAGATGTAAAAAACTCAATCCACTTTGATGACTTTTGTATATCCCGAAATGATCACTTGACCACTTCCAGATACAGAAGGTTCATTGTTAGCTTGGTTGATTAAATGTAAGTCCACATCTCGGAGATTCAGTGTCTTTCCATTGCTCACAGATAGTACCGGACTTGCTCCATCAAAATCTAATCCAATGTAAGGACGAATATTGGGGCTTAAGCCAATAATGGTTACATTCTTATCTATGGTAAGCGTCTCATTGATAACATTCAGATTGGTTATAGGCTGATCGAAATAGACAATACCGCCGTCAACCACACATTCCAAAACACTTCGTAGCGTACCTGGCCCTGCATCAATGGAAGATGTAACCACATTAGATTCGACGGTCAAGGTTACCGAAGTATCTATAGTACAACCATCTAGGGAAGATATGGTAAGTAAATATTGAATAGTGGTATCCGGATTGACGGATAGGGTAGAGGATGTGGAGCCTGTGGACCAAAGATATGTATCACCTCCTGACACAGTGATGACGGTTGGTGTCCCACTGCAAATATGTCTGTCATTTGGTATTACCGCATTTTCAGAAACAGTGATTACAAACTCCAAAGCAGATTGGGTAGGGTCACTATCATTACAATCGAGATTGTTGTCTACCCAGCCATATTCAGGAGGAGTACAAGCCATAAATGAAAGTGAAGGATTACCAAATCCATCTCCGTCTCTGTCAATATAATAACGGGGAGCAGTTGCTCCTGCTGGCATTACACAATAGCAAACTGTTTGTTGATTGGATGCAAACTGCGGATATTTGCAATCAAATGATTTGATGACAAATTTTTGTTCGCCGATCCAACTACTATCTCTAATGGCCATATGAAAATTACCAGCAGCATCTATAATAGGTTCCAACGGACTGAAATCCATGATATAGGGATCATCAGGACCACCTACAACCACATGTGGTATAAAAGTAAAGTTAGTCACTTTAGAGAACACTTTGCGCAAAGCACCACTGTAAAACCGAATTTCAATCTTTTCTGTTTCTAAATTTTCACCTCCTAGTGTTAAAAAGTACAAGATTTTACCACTTTGCATTACCGGAAAACTCACCGCCCTTAGCTCATTGCCTATGAAAATGGCCATACGATCACCAGCATTATTGAATATATGTTTAGGTGTATATTGGCTTTGTATGAGGAAGGTCATATTGGTTTTGGCAATGTTTGTAAAGTTCCAATCTGGAAAAGGTGCAGGTGATGCAGCAGGCTCAATGATAGGCGCATAATCAAAAGTGAGACAATTGCCATCGTAGGTATTTTCATAATCATTCAGGTTGATGTTCGTAAAAGATCCTCCTATGTTGATGGCTTGATTGGGCAGACCTGTAAATGTAGGTGGTATCGAAGCGCCATCAACAGTGAAAACTACCCTGGCGTCAGAAAATTTTTGGTTTGGTGAGACTTCCATGACTCTGACAATGATAGAGTCCTTGCCTGTAAAACCATCTGCAGGCGTAATGCTCAGGACACTACCATTCAGTACTACATTGACGTTGGGATTGGGAAAATAGCTCCACACCACCGGTGTATTATCTGGTTGAATCAGGTAAGGTAGCAGGTCTATATCTGTAAATGGCACACCTTCGTAGGTGGTCTGAGCAGGTATCAAAAGCAAACCAATGGGCGAATCCCCATCAGTATACCCATTGACTGCAAAAGGATCTGTGATATCTCCGATAACTGTTTGTAATTTAAACGAAAACTTGTAGGTCACACCATATACCAGATTGGTGGAGTGCTTGTAAATCCTAATATCCATATCTTCCATCGCCACATTAGAGTATGCTGTGATAAAATGAATGTATGTACCCGGACCAACAGCAATAGGCGTACTCAGTCCACGGATTTCATTATTTACAAACAGTGCAATTCTGTCCTCAATGTGGTTGGACTGCAGATCATCTACTTTGAGGACACATATCCCACTGGCACTATAATCAAATGCAGAAGGTGAAGGTGCCGTCCAGTTAGGATTCTGCCCTATAAGCTGCCCAAAGATTCCCACTAGGAAATAAAGCAGTAAATACGATTTTTTATATTGATGATTAAACATTTTGATGATGATTTAATGGATTTAAAAACTGCCTTCGGCACTTAGGATGCTGACATCTTTGGTACCGAAGGCATGATTCTCACATATCAAATTATTCCAATCATCTCAATAACTCTACAGACCTAGTGTAAGTACCATTTTTGGCCTTCATAGTGACCAAGTATAGTCCATTTGGCAAGGTAGCATCAGGCTTCCATTCGATGACATTTTGTCCTTGTACGGCTTTCTGATTTATTTGCATAACCTCCAGTCCAAGGGTATTAGTCACTTTGACTTCAATCTCTTCATCTATTTTTGATGTATAATTGAAGTAGACATAGTATCCTGCAGGGTTTGGATATACTACTAAATGGTTTTTGCCTGTTAGGTCATCCTGTGTACTTACTGTAGACTGCAATTCTAAAGCTACTGGTTCATCAGCTCTACCCCATACTTCATTGATCATGAAGTTCTTATTTTGAACAATGTCGTATTCTCTGCCATCTGTTTTGTTAAAGTATTTGAATGTCAATACTTCTCCTTGCTTATTGGCATAAAGTGTAAGGAAGATCAGATTTTTATCCAATGCTTCTACGTACAATACTTTGCCTACACCACGCACTTCATCTCCCGCAAAGGCGGCTACTTCATCGCCATCTTTCAGGATATTGTTTCCTTGATTGACTACAATGGCAATAGCATTCATGTTGTGCTCAAAGTCTTGTGGTGTGACACTCCAATGTTGTACCTTAGCCTGTGGCTGTTGCAATTTAGCATTGAGGTCTGTTCTTGTATTTTGTACATACCCGGATGGTACTCTTTTCTTGCTATTTTCAGCAGGATTTGTTGCATCATCTACATCTACAATTGGAGGATAAATCAACCAATCTGGATTAGACAGTCTAAGCAAATAACCATTAGGTGTGTTTAGGAAATTGAGGGTTCCTATCCATCCTGCGCCGGCTACATACTGAGAGAAACTTTCCTGACTCTTGATGACATCACCATTGAGCGGACTCAAAGACTTCAAAGCCTCAGTTACAGGTAATCCATATTGTGGTAGGTAGGTGATCCAGTTCCAACCTGCGATCATAGGTAGCGGTGTGGTTTGGTCCACAGGTGCACCTAGAAGCAACAAGGAGTCTGAAACAGCGCTTCTGTATTGGTACATCGCTTCGTGGCTCAGATTGGTAAGGTTTCCGATCCATGTGGCTGCATTATTGGAATAAGTACTGAACTGTACCTGACTCTTGATCAATCCATTTTGTGGGTTGGTCAATGAAGAAAGGGCTGGATTAATTGCACTATTGGACAAATTGATGTTATAAGACAACCAATTCCATCCTGGGTGGATGTAGATTTTCTTTTCTACAATACCGCCTGTTTGTATGATTTGTGGAACTAAAGGCGTACCTATAGAACCGTCAGCTACGTACGGGAAGTTTTGTACAGTAACACCATACAATTGACAAGCTGAGGCATCCCAGATTTTGAACTGTACCGTCTCACCTGCTGGTTGATTGCTGTAAATGGTCAGGAATACAAGGTGCTCATCTAAATCCCTGAAATATCTGACCTGACCTACACCACGGAGTTCTCCATCGATGAATGCCCCAATCCTATCCCATCTGTCGGTGGATATCGTACCCTCAATATCGAGTTTTGCCGTGATATTCATTGAGAAACTATAGTCTGCCGGATTTACGGCCCATGCAGGTTCAGGACAAGCTACTCTCAGTTTGACATTGAGTGGCTCTATGCCGTCAATAGTCTTCATTTTTACCGTAGTTTCATAATCCCCATTGACCAGGTCTTTAGGAAATACAAAGGTGACGGGCAATATCTGTCCTGGCGATAAAGTACCTTCAAACGGGAAGATGTGCATCCAATCTGGATAATCTTCTAGCTCAAAGTATGTATTCTCACCACTCTGGTTGCGAATTTCTCTTTTGACGATCAATTCATCACCGGCGAGTACAATCTCATCGATGTCACCACCATGCCAGTACAAATTGGACTGATTGACATAAAACTCCCACTGATATGGGAATGGTATTTCATTGCCATATAAGTCTTTGATGCCCGTAGCAGTGACTCTTAAGGTGTGATTTTCGATAAATCTTTGCTGTATCCTAGGTATAACTACGATCTTATCATCTTTACATACGAAGTCTGCATCTATCAACACGCCTCCCAACGTCATATCCTGAAGGGCCATATTGTTGAGATTGATATTGGTACCGATACCATCAGCCGGGAAAATCTGTATACAGTTGACTCTCTTTGAGAAGGTGATAGATATCTCATCACCTGGAGATAGTACTCCGTCAGATGGTTGTGGTTTACCAAAAATTTTTGGCGGTTTGGTCTCCTTACGTCCTTTGATGACTGTGGAGATACCTGGTGGTAATCCTGAAAAACACTGGGTTACTGCCCTGATCTCATACGGTCCATCTGCTAGTTCTGACATATCCCACGTGATGTTTTTAGAAATCGGGTTGGTCAGTTCTGCTTTAGGTATATCTACGATATTGACCCAAGCACCGTCACCACCGGTACGTCTCCATTGTACTCTGATGAGCTCTAAATCACTATCTTCAATATTGAAGCTATTCAAGCTAATGGTCAGATTGTCTCCCATATTAGGAGTCTGTACCCAATCCTGGAATGGAAAGCCAATATCTATTGGTGAACAAGGCTCCTGAAACTCCACATTGAGATTGTATTGTTTGTAAAACTTCTCTAAATCCACGATATTATAAGGCCCGACTCTTACATTCTGAGCTTTGGTAGGACGTGGTTTTCCTGGATTATTTTTTTCCCAGTTGGCATATGCAGAAATGTCGTATATGGGCTGAGCTTGAGAATGTTCGAACTGACAGACTGAAGCCGCAAATATACCTATATCTTTATAAGTATACACATCGCCATCTGGCCCCATTTCTACAGATACTAAAAACTCTTTGGTTTCCCCTGGTCCAAGGACTACCGGATCAGTATCGATGGATACTGCTGCTCCGTCAGGATTCGTACCGGGTACTACACCCATAAAATATAGCCCTGATTCCCTACCTGTCTGACCCAGATTGGATAGTTTTACCCTGAAGACTGCCGCATCATTTTCAGATACATCTACTGCAGTAACAGCATCAATTTGGAAACCTATTTCCTCACGGTTGAGTGTTCCAGGTACATAAGGACACAATGTCTCTCCCGCCCTATTCAAAAATACAGGCGTTCCATAAATAGGATCATCCAATACGTCAACAGTATAACTATCATTAGGGTCATCATCCGCAAGTGTATATGAAACTGATAATATTTTTTCATTGCTTGAACTTTTTGTAAAAGAATTTTCAATATCAAACTGCATAACAGTTTTAATCTCAGATCCTGTTGTATTTAAAGAAAACCCAAATGATAAGCCTAATTGTTGAGATATGTTTAAGTTAAATGCATAAGAAAAACTTCCAGCTTCTGTTGATTCAGTCGTTTCTGTATAACTAGCCAACCCGTCGAAAGATATATTTCTTCTGAATTTAGCTGCTTTTTTTAGTTTATTATTATGCTCAACAATATTCTTCCAAGCATTTGCACTTTCTGTAAACCCTGTAAGTTCCAAATTAGGTATGACACTTGTTAGAATTTGGTGTTGGCTGTATAAATATTCAGTAGCAAATCCTGTTGGTTCAACAGCTACAGTAACACTATCACTTGAAAGACTACAAGTATTTGTATTTAACCATAATACGTCATTGACAGAAAATTTAAAATTAACAGCAGCCCCCATATATAGATCTGCATCATCACCCATGATAGCATCTCCATCGCTTGTAGATATGGTTTTAGTGGCTGTGAAACACCATTCGGCTCCAGCACCAATTTCTGTTCCTACAGAGTATGAAGACTCAACATCTGAATCCTCAACTACTTGCATTTCAGTAGTTTTAGTTGCACCTGGTGCACCAGTTTGGGTTTCCACTTCAACACCTTTCTTTAATTTTCTGATAACATTTACTCCTGCTTGTGCAATACTAACATTTTCCCAGCCCCAACAATGAGTTTCGCCTTTTTCCCATGTTGCCGATGAAGCATCTCCAGGTGGATCTCTCAATATCATAATTGGTATCTCTGGGGATGTGGTTATAAAAGAAGCTTCTCTTTCCCTTTCTCCCAAAACAATGGCCCTTTGTACCATGACATGATTTTCGTTTCTATCGGAAGTGCCTTCCACCTGAAGAAACTTTGTAAAATCTCCAGCAATATTTGCTTTACCTGCAAAATATTTATACTCATAAGCATTCGTATCTTTTACTTCATATTCTCTTGGGTCTTCATCATTAAGATTATTAGTTATTTTCAATTTGAAATTTTTTAACCAATCCCTACCACCGGTATAATCTTCGTACATCCTAATGGTTTTTTTATACTGTTTATAACCATTCAAAGATCCAGATCTTTCTATTGTAGGATAAGGTGTTGAAGACCCATTCATGCAAATAGTTTCATCAAATGGTTCCATCCATACCTGAGGTGGCGCATAATATCTAAAGTCAACCGTATCCCTAAGCTTATTTCTCATATCTTTGGTTTGTCCACCTTGCACCTGCATGTAGTTATAAATGGTAGGGTCGGTGTGTAAGGTCACTTTCACATCCATAACTATTGGAGGTAAATTCCTAAAGACAAAATTACCGCTAGTTTCATCTAAGGTTAGCTCTTGTTCAAAACATTGATTGGCTGCTTCTACCTTGACCCTTACCAAATCGCTCGCACTCGGGTCCATTTCATCTATGTATATCACGGACAGCCGACTGTCCCCGCCTGAAAACTGTCCATCGATGGTACGTTTGGTCAGGTTGGCAAACAAGACACCTGCGATCGGTCTATTCAGATTTCTGACTTTGTAAAAAGGCGGATAAAATTGATGTTCCATCCCTTCTTCTCCAAACTTGGGAGTTAAAACCACAGAACTACCCGGCTCAAACTCCGCTACAAATCTTCCTTCAATATTGGTATATATTGGTGGGAAATTTCTGAACCCATTTACTAAGATCTCCACACTATCTTGGTAGCAAAAGGTCTCGTCAAAACGAACCACACCACTGATGGCCACCAAAGACTCATTGGTAAAGTCGATGCCTGATGCTGCTGTATTACTTGCATTGATGTTGACCAGTCTTTCGCTTGGACGGAACTGATGTTGTTCTGACTCTTCTTTGTACGTGATCACAGAAAAAGAACTATTGTAAACATTCCCATCACCCAAATTGTCTCTACCTGTATCTTCTATAACGGTACCCTTACCTTCATTTAGATCAAAATAATGAACTAATTTGGGATGACCGATATTAGTTCCTCCCGCAGGAAGTTTTGATGCGTTCAGTTGGATGGTATTGATGGGCAAAATATCATTGTAAAACACCACTTCATCTATGAGACCCGTGTAAAAATCAGTAGGAGTTGTGCCCTTGGCAGCTAAAAGCCACTTATCTCCTGTCCAATCTCCACCTAAGTCAGCATAACTTAGTGTTGATATGAGATCACCATTTCTATAATATTTCAGCTCATTGGATGATGCATCCATGCTTATGGAAATGTGTTGATAATCTGAAGTAACTGGTCCTAGCACCTTCTCTTCCCCATTGATCGACAACCTCAATTGGTTGGCTAATATAAACAGTTCGAATGCTGATCCTTTACTTAATATAGTTTGTCGAGTGACCTTGTCATAGGGCTGAATAATCACTTCGATGGTAGATGAGTCAGTAAGGTCAAAGTCTGTCAATTCTGCATAAGCATTATAGGCAGCATTGGTTTCTAGTGCATAACTTTTGTAAAATGTCTTGGATGGTATCGCTGTAAAGTTTTCTACCTTACTGTAATTGATACCTTCTATGGCATAAAAACCTGTCTCGTCGGTGATACTACCGTTTTGCACTTGGGAATGATCGTTACTATAAGTGGCATTAAAGATATACGCATGCATAGCATTGTCTGTAATGTCAAATGATCTTCTTCCGATACCTTCATTGAATGCCAAATAGGCTATCAATCCATTAGTTTTTTTGGAGACACCGATGTCTTTGGTCGTTAGGATTTCTGTACTGGTCAGTGGTCTGTTGTAAAGTCTGACATCATCTATCTTTCCATCAAAATATCCTGTTAGATTTCTTCTGGCACCTACAGTAATGAGGGCGTCTTCCTGAGCAATAGCTGCTTTTCTGCTGCTAACATATCTACCATCAATGTATAATAATAGATTGCCCGCTGCATATACCGCAGTCACTTGATGCCATCCATCCGGATTGGTATCAAATTCATGCGTGATCTCGTATCTCTGACTACCATCACCAGTACCGATCACCACGCCTTTGCCCATTCCAGATGGTGTGGTGTGTATCCAATAATTTTTGTCGATATCACTACCGAAGTCTATGATACCATCACTATCGTGGGTAGCACCAATTTTAACCCAAGCGGATACTGTCCACATGGCATTGGGTACCACGGGTTTGTGAGAAATACACAAATGACTGTTCAAACCATTAAAAGCCATAGCTGTACCTACGATAGGTTCTAATCTAACTATAGCACCAGGTACAGGGTTTCTATTGGGTGTGGTCACTAATCCTGTGATTACACCATTAGGGCTTACAAAGCCCAAAGATTTGCCTTCTGATCCATTACCAAACTGATTGCGGCCATAGACACCATAGTCATAGATCTCTCCGGCTTGTACATTGAAGTCAATAAATTGGGTTACTTTACGATCCACCTGAGCTAAAAAAGCTCCATCACGGGTGACCACATAACCTTCTACAGGTTCTGCACTCAGTGGATCTAAATTCCAATCAATAAGTACCCTGTCAGGAAACTCTCCTTGTGTGGCGATAACCTGAGGTGCTTTGGGTGGGAGCAAAAATCTGGTCCAAAATCCCGTCTGCATGGTATATTCCTTACCTACAGATGATGCTATAAAAGGCTGAGCCACCGTAAAACTACTTCTATTTCTGAAAGAAAAAGCATTGGTGACACTACCGTAATTGATGTTGATTTCGCCTTGTGATACAGGCAATGAAGCCAGCGGATCACAATCGGTAGCCTGCTGTGCCTGTACCCCGAACACTCCGAGAGCCAGCAGACATATACTGATATACAGTTTTATTTTACGTATCATGATATATTTTGTTTAATAAATGTTTTTAAATAATATGCCATTAATCAACCCTGATGTAGGCGTACAAATTCAGGTTTTTAGGTCTGGTTTCCGTTCCAGAGTTGTTTGCGATAGTTACAGAGTGAATGTGTGCACCATCAGTAGATGTATTAGCACTTCCTACCTGAGTCATGTTGACTTCATTTGCTGAAGCATCTAATCCTGTTGGTGTTGGTGTCCCAAAATACACAAGGTTTCCTACGGTATGAGAATGATCACCGCCAGAATTTGTTTGACCTGTATGATTGTGTGAAGAAAATTGTTGACCTTGGACTGTAGCAATAGGGCTAGATGGTGTCCGATCAGGGTCTTGACCATCAGTGTATTCATGAGCACGGAAAAACATTCCACTAGCATTGGGTATATTTGTCCAATTCATGATGCTGGCTAGTTTTTTGCCAAAAATATTGCGGCCGTCCATGGGCACCCAACAAGCACCATTTTCTGCTGTGAACTGAGCAGGTGTCAAGATGGAATATTTGACATCACCCACAGCTCCTGAGCATAGTACCTTATCAGCTGAAAATGCAGAACTAGATGCAAAAGTATAAGGTGCGTAAGTCAATAATGTACGAGGCTCTATTTCGTATACGCCGACTTTGATGCCCAGGTATTGCGTTTTTTCAAACACATCAGGATTGAGCATAGTATTACTCCCCAAATAATGACTATAGATTCCTCCTATGCTTTCTATGGTGGCACTTTCTGTCCAGTTGGCTACACCGCCTGTAGGGGTGTCATATAATCTAAACTCAACATTATAAATACCATCCGCGGTTGCTTCCCCGCGAGCATTGAGCAATGTTCCTTGTATACTGATAGAAGAGGGCGTTTGTGCGTGCATCGTTTTAAATAATACACTCAAACAAACCATGACTATCCATTTTGAAAAATATTTCATTGGAAATTAAAATTTTATGGTTAAATAAATATTTTTTTTGCGAACTAAACTTTTACTAATCTACTCGGATATACACATAAAAGTTCATATTTCTGGGTCTGGTTTCAGTACTTCCTGAGTTATTGATAGATAATGTGTGTGTGTGATCCATAGCATTGGACGTAGTTGTTGAACCTGACCCTATCACTCCCCATCTACCATTACTATCAGTACCATCAGGAGTATTGCTACCATCAATTACTACAGTTCCAGTAACATTATGAGAATGTCCACCCGCAGATGTTGAACTTGCGGTATGGGTATGTGGACCTATCGCATCTTCTTGAAAAGTTGCAACCACATCGCCAGGAACCCTATCAGGGTCTTCATTGCCTGAATATTCATGGGCTCTAAAGAATAAGCCGCTGGCATTAGGAACTGTATTGTACCCTAAATAAGCTGCTAGTTTCTTACCTGAAATATTTCTACCATCTATTGGTACCCAACAATCACCATTGACAGCAGCAAACTGGGTAGGATTGTACATGGAGTATTTAATGTCGCCTACCGCCCCAGAACATCTGACCACATCTGCAGATAAGGTGGTATTGGATGCAAATGTATAAGGAGCATAAGTAAGTTCTGTTCTCGGTTTCAGTTCTGATGCACCTATTTTGACGCCCAGAAATTGAGTTTGATCAAAAACGGTTGCAACTAAAGGTGTTACACTTCCTAAATAATGAGAATACACACCACCCACTACTTCTACAGTCGCTGTCTCTGTCCAGTTAGCAGATGCCAAGGAGCCCCCTACTAAATTGTCATAAAGACGAAATTCAATAGTGTAAGTTCCATCAGCTACCAATGCACCGGTGGCATCTTTGAGTTGACCTTGGATACTGATTCTTGGTGGTGCTTGTGCATCCACGCTATTTAATCCTAATATGCAGGCTAGTATCAAGAATGTTATTTTTAAATGTTTCATTATATTTAAGTTAAATTTAATATAAAAAATTTTATAGAGAATTGCGTAAAAGATTAATTGACTCGAACATAAACATACAGGTTCATGTTTTTGGGTCTGGTTTCACCTCCACCTGTATTATTTATGGTTAAACTATGGGTGTGAGTACCTCCTGAAATTGTAGTTGATGTTGTACCATCTTGTTTGAGTTCTGTTCCAGTATTATCTCCATTTCCTTTCGTACCTTGACTAGAACTGTGCGTCGGAGATAAAGTATGGCTATGGGCTCCAGCAGGCTCTGCTGTACCAGTATGATTATGTGCCTTATAGGTATGTGTTTGAATTGAAGCAATTGGAGTACTAGGTAACCTATCTGGGTCATTACCATCAATATATTCCTGTGCCCGAAAAAACATTCCACTTGGATTTGGTAATGTAGATATACCTAAAGTATTGCCTAAAATGGTTCCTGTTACAGCTCCACCATTCATGGGTACCCAGCAGCTACCATTTTCTTGTGCAAACTGGGTAGGGTTCAGTACTGAGTACTTGATGTCTCCCACGGCACCGGAACAGACAACTTTGTCTGCAAAAATTGCGGTGAATGTTTTAAAAGTGTAAGGTGCATAAGTGAGTTCTGTACGCGGCTCCATTTCGAAAGCTCCTACCTTTACACCCAAAAACTGGGTTTGGTCAAAAATCTCGGTTACTAGCGGAGTGACCGATCCTAGATAATGGCTGTACAAACCGCCCTTGGTATTTACCGTGGCTGTCTCGGTCCAATTGGCAGTACCATCGAGCACGGCATCATATAGCCCAAATTGCACAGAATAGGTTCCATCCGGTACAGCTGCTCCATTGGCATCCTTTAGCGCCCCTTGTATAAAAAGCCGAGGTACCTGCTGTCCATAAACCCATCCAATGCTGACCGTAAAAACAAAAGCGAAAGCTAATTTTGTTAATGACTTCATTGAAAATTAATTTGATTGTTAAGAAAATAATTAAATGATGATATGATTAATGATAAAAATACGATTGATTTATCTTGATCTCAGTGGGATCATCTTTTACAGACAGATTAAACTTGTTCCTTCGAGCTATGTGTACTTCTACATTTCCGGTCAATTGGATTACTCTTTGACTGGATTGGTGTGCGATGACGTGATGTGTATTGATAAAAAAGCTTCTGTGTACCCTTTTGAAATGGCTACTTAAACTATGAATGGTATCTATCCAAACTTTGAGTGTTTTAGACGAAATAATTTTATGACCATCAACAAGATGGAAAATGGTGTAATTACCATTTGCTTCTAGCATCACAATTTCTTGTGTCGGGAGATTTCTGACCACACCTTGATCTTTGACGGGAAGGCAGTCATTTACAGCTGATTTAGAGTAAAGCAGCTCAGCTTGAAGAGCCTGATATTGTTTTTTCCAATATTCCACTTCATTGATTAAAGCCACATAGTCACTGATAGGTATGATATTGGTGTAAGCGTGTGTTGCCATTTGTATCCAAATTTTAGTATTATCTATAAAATTCGGGTCAAAAGTATAACCAAAGAAATTGGCCTACAATAGTTAAAAATAACTATTGTGTGTATTATCAGCAAGTATTAATTTTGCAGTTTTTTTTAAAAAAGAGACCTAATTTCATAGCACAAAATGGGACACTTCACCGACATTTCCAATAAACAAAAATTGATTATACTACTCATTACATTGATTTGCAATGATTTTTTGACTGAAGATTTAGTGTAGCAGTTTGATTGCAATTTTTAATCACATAGGATCTTGGTTGCAATACAATATTGAATATGAAAAAAGTGGATTTTTTTTTCACAAGAATTTATCTAAATAAATTCCTGTAGGATAAAAAAATCACCCCATGATCTTCACAATAGTACCACCGACCTCAGGTGATTCAAATAAAACCCTTACTTGC
>CAZGMB010000031.1:0-55520 GCA_964526715.1 uncultured Aureispira sp.
AAATTGAGGCTGTAAATGCTACATTTAGTTATTCTAATGCATAAAGCGGGTTTAAGATAATAATTTTGGTCGAGTAGCAAATTTCTCTGTTCAAAAGACTTTGGTTAAGTAATCATTTAAAATTGTAAATCTGATTTAAATGAATAGTTATTCTTATTAACTAGATTCTACACAACAATTTATATACCTGTTATGCGACCAATAGAGATGAAACTTAAATTTTACATTTTTGTATGATTTGATATTTTCATTTAGTTGATTTCCAAATTTTATATATTTCTTCTTTTTCTGTTTCTGTAAAATACTTGCTCGTTAAACCACATCTTTCTAAAAAAGCCATTGATTCTCCAAATTTTAGATATTGAGAAAAGGGGATACTTTTCTTTTGCAAACAACTATTTACAATTTTAAATCGATTTTTTTCTTCCTTTTCAATTAGGTTATTTAACTCTTCCAATTCTTCTTTCTTAAATTGCCGATAAAGAAATCCTAAATCTTTAATATTTTGAAAATTGGAGTATAACTCAATCCATTGTTCCACCTGCCTAAATCTCCCTTTTGTTAATAATTCTCTCAACACTGATTTTCGTTGAAATGGAAGATCGAATTTGGCAATTTCTTCCCAAAAGATTTCAATATCTTCATTTATCGTGTTGGTCCAATAGTTAAAGAATTCGTTTTCTATTGATTTTACTTCATACGATGTCAATTTATCCTTCTTTAATGCGGATTCAATGAAACATTTTGAGTAATCATTTAAGGCTTGAAAAGCAACTTTTATTTGCTTATCCATACTTTTTGATGTAACAAAAATTTTGTCACTTATTTCAATTGCCTTTAAGAGATAATTTGCTCGAGAATATATTTCTGAATTTATTGGCATGTTGTTAGTATAGCTTTCTTTTCTTATTATGTCTTGTCTGTAGCAGCCTGTATTATGGCTTCGAGATTACTTCTTTCTTTAATTTGGACTTTTTAGTCTTAGGAATTGGAGCTCTTAAAATTTCACCTGTTGCCTTGTAATGAGCTATAGCTTTCGAAACTAGCTCAATATCTTCTTTTGTTCGCTTTGTTGATTCAATTACTAAATCGACTCCTTTGGGTTCTATACCTAATGTCATTTTGGATTTATTTTACTAATTTTGGAAAATATTTCTTAATAAGTTGTAACGCTTCATACGGATAGATTACCATTTGATGATTTCCAAGATGTACAGCACCAACTGTTGATACATAATGATTAATCAACTTAGTTTTAGAAACAAAAGAAACTAAACCTTGGTTCCCATTATCCCAACTAAGTTTACATGCAAAAGCAATAAGGTTTCCTGGAACACCTTTGTAAAGCTTTTTCTTTCCAATATTAAAAGGAGCATTTTCTACTAGGTTTATAAAAATATGATCACCTTTGTCTTCAAAACTCATCAGTCCTTGGATTATTTCAGGGTTATTTATTATGGTCAATTTTATCACTTTTGTATTTTCTTTCTTTATTTCTCCTTTCCAATTAAAATTCCAACCGCTTGATTTTGTTACTTTTTTTAGGTCTTGGGGAGTTACTTCATGAATATCAGTTGGCAAACTATCGCCCGAAATAGTATTGACAATGCTATTGGTCAATTTATCTATCCAAACATCTAATTCTTTTTGTTTTGCCATTTATCCTATCAAAACCCTATTTCTTTGATCTCCTACCACAAAGATAAGTATTCCTGCCAGAAATGTTGAAAAATGAAGATATTTTGGTCTTCATTGGCAGTGATTTTTTTGACCAATATATTAATTAGTTAATATCATAAATACAAAGCATTCTCACACAAATCCAAATCAAAGCTATCATTAGATGCTATGATCACGCATCTATTTTGGGTGTTTTTTTGGAGCAAATCTGAAAACCACTTTTTGGCATTGACATCCAAAAATGAAGTAGGTTCGTCCAAAAGCAAAATGGAAGTGTCGCTTAATATGGCCAAAGCCAATTGAATCTTTTGCTTCATACCCGATGAAAACTGAAATAATTGTTTGTCCTGAGCTACCTTCAATTGGATGATGTCTTGAAATGCTGCAATACTAACAGGTTGACGTAATGGTTTAAATTTACTATGAAATCTGAGCATCTCGTCCAATGTAAATTCATTGATGAGGTCTGTATATGGCGCAGCTAAAGCTATATGCTTAAATATTTCAGACGTTGAGATATGCTTATCTCCAATGGTATAGGCTAAATCACCTTGTGACGGACTCAAAAATCCAGACAAAATTTTGACTAAAGTAGATTTACCACTGCCATTATTTCCTGCGATGGCCGAGACCTGTGCGTCTGTAAATGTAGTATTTATATTTCTCAGTATCCACTGAAAATCATACCTTTTAGAAATATTATTAAGTTGTATTCCAACCATTATTGTTTAAATCCTTTCATCAGACCGCGATCTGCCTGACCCAAAAATTCCAATATAAATTCTTTTTCAGGCGACTCTTTTACGGTTGCTTCTATGACTTCTACTGATTTTTTAACATTATAGCCCTTTACAAAAAGGATTCTGTATATGTCTTGGATATGATTTATCTGTTCTGTAGAAAATCCCCTTCTTTTGAGACCTATAGAATTAACTCCTGCGTAAGACAGTGGCTCGCGAGCTGCTTTTACATATGGAGGAACATCCTTTCTGACCAATGAGCCGCCACCGATCATGGCATGATCACCGATCTTTACAAATTGGTGCACGGCAGACATTCCACCGATGATTACATAGTCGCCTATGATGATGTGCCCCGCTAGGTTTACATTATTGGCTAAGATACAATTGGCTCCTACGAATGAATCGTGGGCTACATGTACATAAGCCATCAACAAAGTGTTTTTACCAATTTTGGTAGTCATGCTGGCTTCAGTGCCCCTATTGAGTGTACAACATTCTCTCACCGTAACATTATCTTCGATAATCAAGGTAGAATTTTCACCTTTAAACTTAAGGTCTTGTGGGATCGCACCAACTACCGCGCCTGGAAAAATTTTACAATTCTTCCCCACAAAAGATCCTTCTAAAATGGTTGCATGAGGCCCCACCCATGTTTGGTCTCCTATTACTACATTCGCTCCAATGTACGCAAATGGCTCTACAACCACTTGATCACCCAATTGAGCAGTAGGGTGTATATAACTTAAATTACTAATCATTTGTTCTTTTTACTATCTGAGCAGTCAATTCTCCTTCTGAAACAATTTTATTTCCTACATATGCAGTACCTTTCATTTGTACGATTCCTCTCCTAATAGATTCCATGAGTTCCATTTTGAGTATGAGCGTATCGCCGGGTACTACTTTGGCTTTGAACTTTACATTATCCATTTTGAGGAAGTATGTATCCCATTTTTCATCTTCTTGTGCAACAACTCTTAAAGCCATGATTCCACCGGTTTGGGCAAGTGCTTCCATTTGTAATACCCCTGGAAAAATAGGATTATCTGGAAAATGACCTAAAAAGAATTCTTCGTTGTAGGTAATATTCTTAACGCCAACAATATGAGTCTCTGATACTTCTATAATTTTATCTACCAAAAGGAATGGATATCGGTGTGGTAAATATTGTTTGATTTGTTCGCTATTCATCACCGGTTCCACATTGGGGTCATAAATAGGTTTGCCAGCAAGTTTTTTGTATTCGAGATACTTAGACTTCAACACTTTGGTCAACGCTATATTGCCAGTGTGACTGGGCTTAGTGGCTACAATCTTTCCTTGGATATTTCTGCCTAATAAGGTGAGGTCGCCCAAAACATCTAAAAGTTTATGTCTGGCGGGCTCGTTCCTATGTCTTAAAGGAGTGCTACTGATGACGCCATCAGCAATAGATGCATCAGGTTTATCTAACTTCAGTTTGAGATTGGCGATATCTGCATCTGAAAGCTTTTTGTCTACGATCACCACCGCATTATCTATATCTCCACCTTTGATCAATCCTGCATCAAACAACGGCTCTACTTCAGTCAAAAAAACAAATGTCCTACTATCTGCAAAATGGTCAATAAAATCTTCTCTGGACTTCATGACCGCAACCATATCGCCTAGGGTATCTTCCGAAAATTCCACTATGGTATTGATCTCAAAACTATCCGAAGGAAAGACTGCATACTCAGAGCCTGACAGTTCATCGATAAAATTGAATGGCTCCGATATTATGAAGGCTTCTTTGGATGTTTCTACTCTATCAAGGCCACTTTCTAATATTTTATCAATAAATAGCTTTGAACTACCATCCAAAATGGGAATTTCAGGCCCATCAGCCTCAATGATTACATCTTCAATTTCAAGTGCATTGATAGCTGCTAGCAAATGTTCAATTGTAGAAATAGAACCCGCTCCAGAAACCAAGGTTGTCCCACGGTTCGTAGTAGTCACGTAAGAAACATCTGCATTAATGATAACATTAGGGCTCAGATCCACCCTTAAGAACTTAATACCATGACCAACTTCAGCAGGTTTAAGCGTAACATTGACTATCTTGCCACTGTGTAATCCTATGCCGGAAAAAGTTACATTTTGTTTTAGAATACTTTTAAAATTCATTACTTCAATAAAGCTTTAAAATATTTATTGATTATTTTTTAGGTTATCCAATTGAGACTGTATCAAACGCAATTGGTGTACGATTTCTGGTAGTTTTTTGAAGTAAGCGTAAGATTTTAAATACGTTTGATAATCAATAGCTGGATAACCATAAAGCTTAGCATCTTTTTCCTTAATACTCGATGCTATACCTGATTGTGCCTGTATCATGGCACCATCAGCAATGTTTATATGTCCTACAATTCCTACTTGACCACCGATCAAACAGTTTTGTCCAATAGAAGTACTGCCTGCTACACCCGCCTGAGCTGCAATAGCCGTATTTTTGCCAATGGAAACATTATGTGCTATCTGGATCAGATTATCCAATTTGACACCTTCTTTGATTATGGTTGATCCCATAGAAGCTCTATCTATTACAGTATTGCTACCTATCTCAACGTCATTTTCCAACACCACGTTGCCTGTTTGTGGTATTTTTTTATAATTCCCGTTCTCATCTTTAGCAAATCCAAAGCCATCACTACCGATCACCGTATTAGCATGTATCACACATCGATCTCCGATCTTGCAGTTATGATATATTTTCACACCAGGATATATGGTGACATGATCTCCAATTTCTACCCGATCACCTATAAAAACTTGACCAAATATTTTAGTATGGTTACCAATTTTGACATTAGGCTTAACAATCACATAATCATCTATAGCAACATCGGACCCCAAAACTACTGTTTCGTCCACAATAGCTGTTTTTGCTATGGCTGATTTTATACTCATACCCGTATTAAAACGTTCCATCAAAAAAGCCAAAGATGCATACACGTTTTCCACTTTGATCAACGTGGCAGAAATTTGCTTTTCTGGAACAAAATCAGAAGAAACTAATACCACTGAAGCATTTGTGGAATATATGTAATCTTTATATTTCGGGTTGGCCAAAAATGTAATGGTACCCGGGAGTCCTTCCTCAATTTTAGATGGACCATAAATGACAGTATGAGGATCTCCCTCCACGATACCGTTTACTAATTGTGCTATATTTAGAGCTGTAATTTGCATAGCGCAAAGTTAATATAATTCTATTTTTAGATTAATAAAATTAAGAATATTTCCAAAGTATTCTGACAAAGGACTTCTTTTTATCTATATCTTTGCATTTTTTTCGGACCAAAACCCAAGATGAAGTATCATTTTCCAAAATAATGACCCTACTTAAAGCAATACAAAATATAACTTCGCCAGAGCAACGGAGCTGGATGGATGAAATTGATTCATGTTTATATCCGGAATTCAATGTGGTGTGGCATCAAATAGAAGCAGGCAATATAGAAAACTTGCTTCATCAGATTCAAGATGAAACCTTACAATTTTTGGTATGTAACCTATCTGCATTGCCTATAAATCTGCCCGATAAAGTCAAAATAGTAGCACTTAGTCATCGAATATCTAATACTGAACAAATATGGTGCGATCCTGAATCTATTGATATGACTATGGATTTCAGGATGAAAGAAAATACAAGTCTTTATGTAGAAGACATCAGACAGCAATATCAAATCCTTAGTTTAAGGCCTGATTTACAATTGGTAATATCCAAAGATGATGCTAAGGCTTTTATATCCAAAGATCAGCCAACCGACCCTTCATGGGTGAAAATCCCCTTAAATCCCAAAGAATTTGTACCTGCAGCAGGTAACGGTGTAGTCGCTATCGTAGCGCATCAAGAAGATACTGCATCGATACAAAAACTCAAAAAAGTTCACCATTCTGAGACTGCCTTACTGACTAATATTGAGCGAAAAGTCCTCAAACTCAATACTTCTGAAAAATTGGAAATATTAGGGGTGTATTGCCTGCAGGCTGCTGATCAAAATTACCAAGTTTTTGCATCAGCTATTTGTGACGGACAGCTTTTAAAAACCCTTATTTCTCAATCCACCAATCAGGGACTTGCGGAAAAAGTTCTAGAATCATTTTATCAACAAATATCATAAAAATATATTTTCATGTATCTCATTTTTGATTGTTCGGCCATAGCAGGACCTACAAATTATAAAGCCAATTTTACAGAAACACAAGCTTGGCCTAGACTCATACACATCAGTTGGATTTTATTGGGTGAAGATTACAAACCCATTGAAGATTTTGATTGTATCCCACAAAGTGTAGGAGTTATTATTGACGAAAAGTCAAAAGAAAAAGCCCATATCGACGATGAAGATATCAAGAAAAAAATGGGTTCGCTTGATGAAGTATTAGATAAATTTAGTGCCAGCGCTGCCAAAGCTGAATTTATATTTGCGCACAATCTCAATTATAATGAGAATATATTGGGTGCCGAATTTGTAAGATTAAAAAAGAGTATCAACTTTTTCTCTAAGAAAAGATACTGTTTAATGGAAGAAGGCACCTATTATTGCAAAATCCCATCTAAAGGCGGCGGATATAAGTACCCTACCCTTCCAGAACTTCATGCTACATGCTTCGGACAAACCTACGGCCCCGCAGGCAATGCAAGGGCAGATGTAATTGCAGCCACCAGAAGTTTTATCAAACTGAAGAAAACTGGAAAATTGGACGACCTTTTTGAAGATTAAGGTTAAGATTTAGGTTAAGGCTAAGATTAAGGCTAAGACTGGCTGCTGTAATGAAACCTGTCTTTCGTAATGCAATGAAGGCAGATGAAGTCAGATTGAGATTAATTCGTTGATTGAGCGCATTCGCCGCGGAGAAGGAGTCGAAATCACGAGTCAGACTAAGGTTGAGGTGATGTTGAAGATGAGATCTTTGTGGCTTCGACTTCTCTCAGCCATCGGTATTACTTTTGGTGATTGAGCGAAGTCGAAATCACATCAATTTAGCAAATCAATGCTTCTTGATACCATAAAAAAACTGGCCTATAAAGTCTTGGGGAATCATATTTACTCCTGGAAATCCTAATTTAATATCTTTGCCATCATGGGGAATGGCTGCTGTGCCAAATAGGTAATCCCAAATGGCCAAAGTAAGTCCACAATTAATACCATATTGAGATCTTTGTGGCTTCGACTTCACTCAGCCATCCGTATTACTTTTGGTGATTGAGCAAAGTCAAAATCACATCACTTTAGCAAATCAATGCTTCTTGATACCATAAAAAAACTGGCCTATAAAGTCTTGGGGAATCATATTTACTCCTGGAAATCCTAATTTAATATCTTTGCCATCATGGGGAATGGCTGCTGTGCCAAATAGGTAATCCCAAATGGCCAAAGTAAGTCCAAAATTAATACCATATTTTTTATCGGCTGGCAAGTCATAAGCGTGGTGCCATATATGCATTTCAGGACTATTGAAAAGATACTTCATGATAGGACCCAAACCGAAAATACCGAATAAAACCAAACCGATCATCACCATGATTTTGGCAGTAATAGTGGCATCATTGAGCAGATTAATGTCAGCTAATCCAAAAACTACCACAGTTCCTATAAGTACACCCAAAATGCCTCCAGTAACTTTACCACTAACCACAAAATTGCTATGGTTGTAATGTCCTACTGCTAATGCAAATATATGAATGATGAAAAAATCATATAATCCGATACCTAATAATGCCAATGGTATGTACTCCAAGGTACGATATACAATAGTCTCCATCCAATGATATCTCAGATGGGCTGCAAATCCCATTTCTTCAACAGAATGATGAATTTTGTGATATTGCCAAAGCCATTCTACACGGTGTAGCAATCGATGTACCCACCATTGAACAAAATCCCTGACGATGAAGCCAATCAACAGAATAGCCCACATTGGATACGATTTCAAAGGATTAATGGATTGTAAGTTTATACCCGTAAGAGATTCAATACCATTATTAAACAGCAGTACAATGACATCAGATGCCGCATTATAGATGATGAGTGAAAAAATAAAAAAATTGAAAAACATGTAAAAAAAGTCCAACCAAAAGTCCTTTCTAAACAAAGGTTGGTTTTCTCGCCATGGTTTGATCATCTCCAGTCCAAAAAAGAAAGCAGAAACGATCAATAACCAATAAAAATAATTTTTGAGTCCCGGATGTGTAATCTCATACCATACATAGGAAGCATAGCCACTATACCCATTCAAAAATGTTTGTAAAATATCACTCATTGGATTTCCCTTATGATTTTGGAAGCAACATCAAAAAATAAAAACAGTTTAGTTCTTTACCCAAGCATTGTATCCGCCGGCCATGTTAAAAACTTTTTTAAATCCTTTTTGCTGCATCTGAGAGACTGCCCTAGATGATCTGCCACCTACTGCACAATATACGATGTACTCTTTGTTTTTGTCCAAAGCATTGATCTTCTGATCAAAATCAGGTTTGCTAATATCTATATGAAGTGCGTTACTGATTTTTCCTTGATTAACTTCTCCATCTGTTCTGACATCAATTAAAACAACTTCCTTGTTGGCCTTCATTTTTGCCTTACAAGCGTTGACGTCTATATTAGTATTGACAGTTTGATCTTCGCTAACGATAGAAGTGCTTTCGCTTGCAGGTGTACCGTTTGCTGTAGCAGCTTTGTTTTCTTTGCAACCTATGATCGTGAAAAAAGCAATTAAAAGAATAATGGATCTCATTTGTATTGATTTGATTTTAAGAAAATACAAAGGTAAACGTTTTTGGCAATCACTCCATGTAACATGAGTTACTAAAGCATAAAATAAATCAATATAAGATTCCACTTACAATGCACCGAAAGCCATACCGTTGTAAAACTTACGAAGCGTGAAATGGAATGCTATTTATTCTGGAAGATAAATTCACCAGTAAATAATCTCTTTTTGCAGCCCGTTACTTTTCCCCGATCACAATTCTATCTTTGCCTTGTAAATCCTGAAATAGCCTGACATGCTTTAAACCGGCTTCTGTAAATACCTGACAAACCTGTGCACCAAAATTTTCATTGATTTCTACGATTACTTTGCAACCTTCCTCTTGGTGGGCCATGACCATTTTGGCTATTGCTTCATAAAACTCCATGGCATCTTGATTTATAAAAAGGGCCAAGTGTGGTTCATGTTGTAGGACGTTGGGATGCATAGCATCTGCCTCAGATGTAGTGATGTAAGGTGGATTAGAAATCACTAAATCTACTTGTGGCAACGTAGGCCAAATCTGCTCATCCAAAAAATCTTGGTGAATCCATTGAATATCCGTTTTGTGCCATTTGGCGTTTTCTTCGGCCGTTTTTAGAGCTTCAGCACTTACATCCAAGCCAAATATAGATGCCATTTTTGACTTTAAACCCAGTGTAATGGGAATGATACCCGAACCAGTACCTATGTCTAATACTGATGTCACTCCTGCATTTTGTACTAAATCCAAAGCCATGTAAACAAGTTCTTCTGTTTCAGGCCTGGGAATTAATACTGATGGATTCACTTTAAACTTAAAACCATAAAAATCTGCCAAACCGCCTATATATTGCCAAGGTTCGTTATTCTTCAATCGTTGTGCTGCGGTGTGTATCAAAATTTGCTGTTCTGCACTAAGTATATCTTCATTCCAAAACTGCATCTGCAATAGGTCTTCTACCAGATACCTGGCAATGGTAGATGCCTCCCGAGCATCGTAGATATCAGACATGCTTTGATCTAAAAACTGGTAAGCCTCCTGTGCTGTCATCTCATAAATTTAAAAGTAAGCCAAAAACAAATGACCAATGCTGAATTATACATCAGGTAATATCTAATATCAATATACTGACTCATTTTAATGCCATAATTGCGATAATTGTAAATCATCAATATCATCTTTTGTACGAAATATGCTACTACCGTAGCCATTGCTAAACCGAAAACTCCAAAATCACGCAACCACCATAAACTCAAAGCTATATTGGCCACGATCTCTACTATGCTTGACGCAATTATAATCCCGTGTTTATGATGAGCCAATGTATAGGATTGCGGCAACAGAACACGGCTAGTGAGGATCAATAAATAAACATTAAAAATGAATGCTGAATCTTTGTAACTGTCGTTGTATATTACAGGAAACAAAACCGGTGACAACACCATCAATATCAATGAAAAAGGTGCCAAAAAATGAAGGTGTTTCGTAGCTTTTTGTCTCAAGATGTCCAAACCAGCTTGGTTGTCCTTCATTATTAAAGGTATCATGGCTACACTCAAAGAACTGAACAAAAGGGCAGATAAAGGCATTTCTCTCGCTCCATACCTAAATACCGGAAAATATGCTGCACTAAAATTTTGAGTAACCAGCCAACTGTCAATAAAGTCCATAGCTTGTGATAGTATCATATTCAGAATCAATGGCAAAGTAAGTAGCAAAAAGGATATTGAACCTTTCAACGCAGAATAAAGAGTTTTAATTTCTAATAATCTTAACAGAAACCACCACCTAATCATGGACCAAAATATGCCCAAATATAAAAAACTCACTAATGATGGAGTAAACAAGGCTACCAAAACAGTCAGTAACAATAGACCGCCTTGACTCCAATGGGTATATTGTATCAATTTTGCTTTCTCATCTTTAAGGTAAAACACACTTTCTACCAAAGATATAGGCACAGAAAAAAACAAAAAGGCAACGAGATAAGGCAAAAAAGGCGAAATAGCACTACTACTGATCAAATACAGTAATTGCGGAAAAAGTAGAATGAGCACATTAATAAATAATGAAAGAAACGTTAGGCACCAAAAAGCGTATTTAAAAATTTGTTCTTTATCTCGACCTTCATTTGAAGCATAAAGATTAAAAAGCGCATTTTTGATACCGTTGGACCAAAATCCTGATAGTGTTGCAACCCCAAAAATAATGAGTTCATAATAACCCAAATCTGTGGCTGGCAATGATGATTTCACCATGATGACTGAAACCAATACACTGACAAGATATCGTACTACTTGGAAATACTGATATGCTGATACTGCATCCGATGAAATCTTATGAAACCACTTCATCCTGCAAATATATACATGTCACCGTTAAAAGTGGGTTTGACTGGTGAAAATGTAAAAATATTGTACTTAGCTTGACACTTAAGCAAGCTTTATAAAAACAAAACTGACGGTATCAAATGTCTTGATACCGTCAGTGTATTGTTTGAATTCCATCTTTATCTGTATTATTCAGCCGCCTTTTGATCCTTTATGTATGTGGAATAAAGAAAAACATTGGTATCCAAATCTCCAAGATGGGATTCTATTGATTCTTTGACTTCATCCCAGTCTAAACCGCCCACACCTGTAGCCAGTTTAGGTATTGCTATACTTTCAGGGCGCTCTTTTTTAACGAATTTTACAAGTTCTTTTAGTGATTTGTTCAAATTGCTTATGGATGCTTTGCCTGGATGGCCACCTTTACTCGATTCCGCAGGCTCTTGTGCCAAAAGATTTACAATTTGCATACCGCCAACGCCACCCCAAGTCCATATTTCTCCAGTTTTGGGATGATGGCCATGGCAGTAATGCCTGAAATCTTTGACCATTGCAGGATACATTTCTCTTAGACTTAGTGCAAGACCACTATCAAAGTGATCCATTGGTGCCACACTATGTGCAATTACTTTTGATTCTGACAGCAGAATATCTCCTTTTACTTCTTTGATCATTTTAAATGTGCTTTTGATGAATACAAAATTACCCCAAAGCAACACTATAACTAAACGATACAAATCAGCCTATCCAGTGATGTGTGTCAGCCTATAAATCCTTGGGCTTCCTGTTTCATTCGATGAGCCACATCTGCACCTAAATAGCTGTCTATCCAATGATGTCCTAAGTAGATTAAAGGCGTAAGTAAAATAGCCATTCCAAATTTGTAAAAATAATTGACCAAACCTATAGCCAATACTCGGGTCAAATCCCAATCAGATCCAATATAAAACGCAATGATCAAAACTACAAAACTATCTATAAATTGGGATACTAGAGTACTTCCCGTAGCACGGAGCCAAACCCATTTTTCGCCAGTTACAGCCTTAATTTTATGAAATACAGCTACGTCTAGTATTTGGCCCACCAAAAAAGCTACCATCGACCCTATGATGATCCAAAGTCCTTGACCCATGACTTTATTGAAAGACAAACTCATATCGGTAATATTTTGAGTATCAGTATTAGAAAGCCCACTTTGAAATTGCCACCAATCATTGGGAGGCAATCCGATAGCTCCATAAACCATGATAAATGCATAAAATACAATACCAATAGCGGTGTAGGATAAAAACTTGACTGCTTTTGGGCCATAATATTCGTTGATGATATCTGTCATGATAAATACTACTGGCCACAAAATAGCACCTGCTGTCAGATTAAGTCCTAAACCTTGCACACCCAATAATTGGATGTTTAAAGGTGGAATACCCAAGAGCTTCTCTAATGAAAATATCTTGGAGCCAATAAACTCTGCTACAATAGTGTTTGCAGTAAAAAACGCCGCTAGGAGTATAAATAATACTACAGACTTATTGCCAAGTATGGATTTTGTTGCCATGAAAACATCTGTATTTTACAACTCATAATTGGGTTTAATAGAATGGACTCTGTCAGAACCATTATAAAATTGTCTGATGATAGAAACCACTTCATCTGCATCATCTGTTATCGGGATCAAGTCCAAATCTTTTTCTGAGATATTATTGGCTTGATGCAACATCACATCTACGATCCATTGTTTCAATCCTGACCAATATTCAGAACCCACCAAAATGACGGGAACAGGAGATATTTTATTGGTTTGTATCAAAGTCAATACTTCAAATAACTCATCTAAGGTTCCAAATCCTCCCGGACACACGATAAAAGCCTGAGCGTATTTTACAAACATGACTTTTCTCACAAAAAAGTATCTGTGGTGAAGTATTCTCGATGGTTCGATATATGGGTTGTTAAATTGCTCAAAAGGCAAATCTATATTTAATCCCACAGATAATCCACCACTTAAATAAGCGCCTTTGTTCGCAGCTTCCATGATACCGGGTCCTCCACCCGTGATGACCCCAAATCCTTCTTCGATACATTTGGCAGCAATATCTGTGGCCAATTTATAATATTTATGGTCAGACTTAGTCCGTGCTGATCCAAAAATAGAAACACAAGGATCTAATTTATTCAGTATTTCAAATCCATCAACCAACTCAGCGATGACTTTGAACATCGTCCAAGAATTTTCACCTTTGAGTTCGCTCCATTTCTTAAGTTGACGGTCTACATGTTCATTTATATGTTGGATTTCGTGTTCACTCATTTTTCATTTATTTAATTAATTGCAAAAAAAAACCTGCGATAAAGATGATTAACGCAGGTTTCGATATATTTGTTTATTTGCTTCTACATCACCAATTCGCCTTTGTATTTTTCATACTCCGACTTCAGGTATTTGGCAAAACTATTAAAATCGTCAAACTGTTCGAAAAGTGATTGAATGCCAGTATTGGCATGCGCAGCACTATGAACATAATTCTCGACATCTTTAGCGGTTATGGTTTTACCCGACAAAATGATGAGACGTTCTACAACGTTTCTCAATTCGCGGATGTTTCCTGTCCAATTTACAGATTGTAACATTTTGACTGCAGCGGGTTCGACCTTTTTATGTGGTGTATTGTATTCATCACACACCAAACCCACAAAATGTTCTATTAAATCGGGAATATCATCTGAGCGCTCATTGAGTGAAGGTACTTTGACAATGATGACCGCCAATCGATGGTATAAGTCTTCTCTGAAATTTCCTTTGGCAATTTCTGCTCTTAAATCTTTGTTGGTAGCCGCTACTACACGGACGTCTACAGTAAGATCCTTTTCGCCTCCTACCCTTGTGATTTTGTGCTCTTGTAACGCTCTCAAAACTTTAGCCTGAGCTGACATACTCATATCTCCGATCTCATCGAGGAAAAGTGTACCGCCGTGAGCTTGTTCAAATTTGCCCAATCGCTGTTTTATGGCAGAAGTAAAAGATCCTTTTTCATGACCAAACAATTCACTTTCAATGAGTTCTGAAGGAATAGCTGCACAGTTGACCTCTACTATAGGATATTCTTTACGTTTGCTCAATTGGTGAATCCATCTAGCTACCAATTCTTTACCTGTACCATTTTGACCTGTGACTAGGACTCTAGCATCAGTAGGGGCTACTTTTTCGATGGTTTCTTTGATAAGTTGAATGCCAGGTGAATTACCAATGATCTCTTGTACCTTAGATGCAGTGACTTTTTTCTGAAGTACTTTCTTCTCAGTAATGAGGTTTGATTTGTCCAAAGCATTTCTAAGTGTGATTAGCAAACGATTTAGATCAGGTGGTTTTTGGATAAAGTCAAATGCCCCTTTTTTTACCGCTTCTACAGCAGTATCTATATTACCATGTCCGGAGATCATGACCACAGGCGTATCAGGCGAAATATTTTGAATCTTTTCAATAGCTTCCATACCATCCATTTTGGGCATTTTCACGTCCAAAATGATCACATCATAAGCACTTTGCTTGATTTTCACGATACACTCCAAGCCATCTGCTGCTTCATCAATCACATACTTTTCAAACTCGAGTATGTCCCTAAGGGTTTTTCTGATGCTCTTATCATCATCAACGATTAGGATTTTTGCCATATGTAATGTATTAATTTTTAGAATAAAAAAATCAAAAGTCGCGGGCATTTCTTTTTGAGAAGTCATGACCACTAATTTCAGGGTGTAAATATACAGACTATATTCTAATCTTAGGTAATTTTAACATAATCAATTTTTTAAACATGCTATTTTATTTTAATTTGAGATACACTTTAAGTTCAAACCCATATTTAAAAAAGCTTTTAGATTATAAATAACATATTAAAGCATTTATTAATTTATAAAAATAATTATATTTGCGGTTTCAAATATATAATCATTCAAAATTTTAAATTTATGAAACAATTAATTTTTGCATTGCTTATTTTAGGAAGCTTGTCATGTAAAAATGATGATAAAGGTAAAAACGCAACTAACATTGATCCCAATACTGTACCTGGGGCAGCACCCGTAGATCCGAACACCATTAAAATACCCAGTGCATGTTCGATGATCACTGAAGCTGAAGTGCAAAAAATATTAGGAACATCAGCACCCGTAACTTTAAAAGAAGCTCCAGACCCACATAATGACAAAGCAAAATCTTGCTTTTTTAAATGGGATGATATCAATACCCCTAATGCAGGTATTTTGGTTCAGGTTTTGGCCAATCCAGTTTTTGATGAATATCCTGAATACATCGCTACTTTTGTAAGCAATAAACTTAAAGATGGCGAAATGATGATGGGACAAGATACACCCATTAAATATAGTGAGTTTGATGCAGATGGTAGACCAGGAGCTTACTCCTTCCAGCAAGGAAGATTTTACTGGACCGCAAACAACAACATCTTATTTATGCTAGCTTTCAATGTTTCTACCCTAAGTGAGAGAAACATGAAAAATGCAGCTGAAGAGATCGCAGAAATCGTAAATGAAAATTATGCTAAGGTAGCGAATTAAATCTTGTGTAGCCTGATGATATGGTCTACAATGGAACATATTCAGAAAAGCTAAAGCACTAAGACAAGATAAAAAACCGATTTCTTATTTGGAGTCGGTTTTTTTTTGTTCTTATAGTTATAATTATTGAACTTTGTAAAGGCACAAGTTGCAAACTTGCGCCAGCATAGGGCTAGCGCTACATCTGGTAATAAAGAATTAATTTTAATAAATTTAGCAAAATGATTTTGGAACAAGTTATTAGGGCAAGAGACACCAATTTAGAACTCATTAAAGCATTTAACAAATCTGAATTTAATGATCAAAATATTCAGTCCTATTTGAGGGGTCTTAGCTTACATTATATTAAATTTGGTTATTATGACTATTTTATAGAACACAATTTGTCCACATTTAAAGATTCAGCATTCAAGAGTACACAAATAAATGCATTTCTTTATCGATATTACCCTGACATTATGTACAAAGTTGGAGGATTAATATTTTTTAATGTCTTGATACCCTTTCTTTCAGATAACCCTGAAATGATTCAAAATTTTATGCAATTTCCTTATCAAGATTATGTCAGAGGATTTAACCCTTCCATACATATAATTAATACCATAAAAGCCCTTGAAAATAAGGATGACGCATCGGCTCTTCAACACATTGAGACATTAGAAGCCCATGTGCTTAAAAAGGATAAATCATTTGCTGGCATTTCTGGTGTGTTAAGATGTATTCTAGAAAAAGATTTGGATTTGGTTGACAAAAATATCATGAGGTCAATCAAATTATTAACCCACAGACCATCATTTGATTCATTTAAATTAATGGATTATGAGACCATATCAATAGCCAAGGTAGCGAGTTACTTTGGATTTGAAACGGGAGTAGATCATCCTTTGGTTCCAAAGGAACTTATCCCGTATGCACCACTCCCCGCATATGAAGAGATTGATTTTTTGAAAGATTTACCAACTTTTGAAAAATATGTAGCAGATTCTTTACAAGCTCAAAAAGATGCCTTACCTTGGTACAAGAAATTATTTTAACAAAAATTGTTAATGATATGATTATCAGTTATAGAATAGAGTTGCCTTGTAAAGTAAAGGATAAATACAACGAATTGACCTTTGTGAATTTGGTAGAATTAACGGCTGCCTGTCACAATTTACTTTATCACTCTGTTGTTATTGCTTTGCCATGATCTATCCGTTCGGCGTAGGCTGGGCCTACGTCGACGTGTTTCAATGGCTGTGCCATGATTTTTATTAGAATGATTTATTTGGTCTACAATCCCTCAACCAAGTTTTGATGCCGACAAACGATGTTTCAAACATTAGGAGATCAATTTTTAACCTACTATATTTTTGGGATTACCGTTTTGGTAGGATATGATATTTTCGGCAATGCCTTGTATCAATTTTTTGCGTGCATCCTGTCCGGCCCATGCAATGTGTGGTGTCACTAAGCAATTAGGATGGTTCAGTAGTGGGTTATGAAATGCGGGTGGCTCTTGCGTAAGCACGTCCAATGCAGCGGCCTGTATGGTACCATGGTCCAAAGCATAAAACAAATCCATTTCATGAACCAAGGCCCCTCTACCTGTATTGATCAGAATAGCTGTTAGTTTCATCTTTCGGAGATTTTCTTTTCTGACCAATTGGTTGGTTTCTTCGGTAAGTGGACAATGCAAGCTTACAAAATCCGAATCAGCCCATAAAGTATCTAAATCTACAAAAGCTATGGGGTCCGGTTTGGATTTTGAAGTGTCTCGGGTATGAACGATGACTTTCATACCAAATGCTAATGCCAAATCCCCTACCCTGCGGCCTATATCTCCGTAGCCTACGACACCCATAGTTTTACCATACAGCTCAAAAATAGGTTGGTCATAAAAACAAAAGTCAGGAGCTTTGGCCCATCTGCCAGTTTTAACTTCAGCATCATAATATTCGTGACGATTGAGTAAGGCAAAAATAGATGCAAAGACATGTTGTGCTACGGAATGTATGCTATATCCAGAAACATTACTTACTGGAATACCTCTCTTTTTTACAGCAGCTACATCTATATTGTTATAACCTGTAGCTGCCACGACGATGTACTTTACATTTTCCATCAAAGCTAATGAAGCTTCATCTACCTTAAATTTGTTGACAATCACGATATCAGCATGCTTCACCCTATTTGGTAATTCTTCCATGGATGTCCTATCGTAAGCAACAAAATCACCCAAAATGGAAAGGGGTTCGAAAGTAATGTCGCCTGGATTATTGGTATAAGCATCCAAAAAGACGATTTTATTCGTGGCAACTTCCATAATAAGATATTTATGTTGAAGATTAAATTTTGAAGCAATAACTCTTTAAATTAACAATACGAAGAATACAATGTTTTGAAGCCTATAAATGGAAGCCTGTTCTTAAACCCGCATTATGCATTAGAAAATCTATTACATGCCGAAATTCCTGCAAAATAAGGCGCTCCGCTAATTTTCGCTCACTCATCATAGTGGTGACTATGATTCGCTCGTGAAAATTCTTATTTTATTGGCATTTCGACCTTCATTACGAAGTTCTAACGCATAATGCGGGTTAAAATAAAATGTCAACATTTCCTAAATTGAAGATGGCTTTAATATGTAGGGATTGTAGGTCTTGAGAAATTTATACAAATTTTATACTTGTGATTGTTCAGAGAAATTATGCACAATACTTACCTTTGACCTATAAACAACATGACATGCCATATACCGTTACCGAAAGATTTTTAAAGTACGTACAAATAGATACACAAGCAGACCCAATGAGTAGCTCTTTTCCTTCATCCATGAAGCAAAAAGATTTGACTGATATCATCTGCAAAGAATTGGAAGAAATGGGAGTGGCCTTCACTACCAATGATGCAGGATATGTTTATGCTCATATTCCCGCTAACATTGACCGAAAAGTACCTAAAATATTTTTTTGCGCTCATATGGATACCGCACCGGATTGTAGCGGTACGGATGTAAAGCCTTTGGTGCATCGAGATTATCAAGGAGAAGATATCGTTTTACCTGATGACCCAAGCATTGTATTAACATCCACACAATTTCCAAATCTTTTAAATAAAAAAGGTCATGATATCATAACTGCTAGTGGATTGACCCTTTTGGGTAGTGACGATAAATCTGGAGTAGCCATCATTATGGATGCATTATACCAACTTACTCAAGATTCCACTATACATCATGGAGATGTCAAAGCACTATTTACCACCGATGAAGAGATCGGCAAAGGAGTGGCCAAAGTAGATTTGGGCTTATTGGATGCTGATTTTGGATATACTTTGGATTCAGGTGATTTAGGATGTTTTGAAGATGAAAATTTTTCGGCCAACGCATTAAAACTTACCATCAACGGAGTCAGCGCTCATCCGGGATATGCCAAAGGCAATATGGAGAATGCCATCAAAATAGCATCGGACATTGTCGCAAGACTACCCAAACTCACCTTAACACCTGAGACTACGGAAGCGAAAGAAGGATTTATTCATCCTACCAAAATCCAAGGTGGATTGGAGTCTGCTACGGTAGATTTTATTTTAAGAGATTTTGAAACGGCAAAACTGGACGAATACGCATCATTAATTACAGATATTGCTCATGATGTTCTGTTGGGTTATCCCAATTCTACAGTTGATGTTGAAGTCAAAGTACAATACAGAAATATGAAAGATGTATTGGACAATCATCCACACGTTACCAAAACAGCACTAAAAGCTATGGAAAATGTGGGTGTCAAACCAGTTTATGGAAGTATTAGAGGAGGAACAGACGGTGCTGCCTTATCTCACATGGGTTTGCCTTGTCCCAATCTATTTGCTGGCGAACAAGCGATTCACTCCAAATACGAATGGGTATCCGTTCAAGATATGCAAAAAGGAGTGGACACTGTGTTGGAAATTTGTAAGCTTACCACTGAATTATAATGATCTATGGAGAGACAAATTCCACTCTTCCCCCTAAGTATCGTAACTTTCCCTGGTGAGGAAGTAAGACTCCACATTTTTGAGCCTAGGTATAGACAATTGGTGCACGACTGTATCCAAGAAAATAAAAGTTTTGGAATACCGCCGTATATTGAAGGTAAAAGTCTAAAATATGGCACCGAACTTTTGGTCAAAGAAATCGTCAAAACCTATGAGGATGGGAAAATGGACATCAAAGCCCAAGCCACAGGATGGTTTGAGATCATTGATTTTTACCGAATATTTCCGGGCAAACTCTATCCTGGTGGAACGATCCGAGAGATGCCTTGGGAAGATGACGGTGACATAGTGAGAAGTACGATTCTTAGTGACTTGATTATGGAGTTGTACGAGATCATGAAAATCACTAATGTACCGATACCCCATCCCAAAGATTTTAAATCATGGATGATCATACATAAATTGGGACTCAATATTGATCAAGAAATGGAATTACTTGTCATTTCAGAAGAGTCTGAAAAACAAGGATATCTGATCAGGCATTTAGAAGCTTTGATTCCTGTGGTCAGGGAAGCTGAAAACCTAAGAAAACGAGCCGAACTCAACGGACATTTTCAAAACTTGAAGCCGCCGAGTTTTTAATATAAACTAAATTTTCGGAGTTAATAAACTCTTGCTAATTTGATAATTATATATTGAAATGTATTTAAATATACTTAATAATTAATTACAAATCAAATAATCTACATTTACCATTATCATATGAAAAACAAAATTATAATATTTAGCTCTTAGCTAGATTCACAGGGCAGCGGACAATCCGGCCTTTTCATTTTTAGTCAAAACTTTGAAAAATAGCGTTAAAAACAGAAAACTGTATGAGCCAAAACGTAAGTTTAAAGCGAATTGGAATTAACGAAGTTCAACAAATGTATAATACGGTTAACCAAACTTAGAGGCGAGTTTTTTATGTTTAGCTATTTTTTGAAGTTTTGGCGTTAAGAAAAGGAAAAAGCCTTGACTTTTTGGTTCTTTTGTGTCAAGACAAAAGAACAGTAAGTAAAATTTTACCACCGATCAATAAATTTCAGTAGTTTGTAAATTTGATAAGGACAAATTAAAAATGATAATAACGAAACTTTAGTTATTAATTCATTTTTTCAAATTTAATCTACTTTTCTACCCAATCCGTCTTTATAAACCGCCAAACATCTTTCCCGGGCCACCTTATGATCCACTATAGGCTTGGGATACTTAATGGTACCAAATTCAGGAACCCATCTTTTTATATAAACTTTTTGCTTATCAAATTTATCCGTCTGTGCATCAGGACTGAAGATGCGAAAATATGGTGCTGCATCAGTGCCACATCCTGCTGCCCATTGCCAACCACCGTTATTACTTGCCAAGTCAAAATCCAATAAATGTCTGGCAAACCAAGACTCTCCCCAACGCCAATCAATTAAAAGATGTTTGGTCAGAAAGGAAGCGACAATCATCCTTACCCTATTGTGCATATGTCCGGTCACCGCCAATTCTCTCATGCCTGCATCTACGATGGGATATCCAGTTTTGCCTTGACACCAAGCTTCGAAGTCTTTTTCATCGTTTCTCCATTGTATTTGGTCATATTCAGGCCTGAACGCCCCTTGTGCTACATGCGGGAAATGAGAAAGTATCATGGCATAAAAATCTCTCCATATGAGTTCACTTAAAAAAGTATCGTTTAGTTTTGCAGCTTTACGAGCCTTCTCTCTGATGCTGATGGTTCCAAATCTAAAATGGATGCCCAATCTTGATGTACCTGCAATTGCTGGAAAATTTCGGTTCTCATCATATTTTGCGATCAATCCTTGTGACACCGTCTTTTCAGGAATGGTCTTTGAACTTCTCTCAAAACCCATAGCTTCTAAAGTTACCGAAACACTTGGCGATGAAACATCTTCTAAGCGCTCCCATAAGTGTTCTGAAGGATAGGAAGAAAAATAGTAGGAATCTAAAACTGATGTACCATTTTCGATGAGTTTGGAAAGCCATTTCTTTTTGTAGGGTGTAAAAACAGTGTAAGGCTTTCCATCGTCCTTGACCACTTCATTCTTTTCAAAAATCACATGATCCTTATACGACTTAAATGGAATCCCATGCTGCGAAAGCAATGAAGCTACGGCATCATCTCTTTGTATGGCATAACTCTCGTAATCGTGATTGGTAAAAACGGTTTGTATTTGGTGAGCAGCCAAAATTTCTTTCCAAACTTCTACAGGATTACCGTAATAAATGTTCAGGTCTTTTCCTTTTGCATGGAGTTCCTGCCTCATATTTTGAAGCACATCAAAGATAAAGGTAACCCTGGCATCATCCTTGTCTATCAACTTATTTAAGATTTCAGTATCAAAAATAAATATCAATTTTACGGGCTGTTTGCTTTTTAGGGCGTGGTACAAACCTGCATTATCTTGCAATCTAAGGTCTCTTCTAAACCAGAAAATATTAGTCATAAAAAAGTATGAAGGAATTAAAAACGTTCCGTTAACAAGGACCTTTCTAAATTGTTTACATTTTAAAGCTCTTACAGCTCCATTTCTAGGTTTACCTTTGCATTATTGAGTTCTGACAAAGCATGAAAATCTTTAAGTTTTTTTGAAATTTGAATGCCTGTTTTATAAGTATCTAAAGCTTCTTTGGGTTTTTCCAGTTTTTCATACAGCTTACCTAAGTGATAATACATGCCGACGTAATCAGGATCATTTTTCTGTAGAAGCATAAAATGGTTTAAAGATTGATCCAAATCCGCACAAGTTTCATATTCTTTGGCCAGGGCATAAATCACAAAACTATCATTGGGATCTTGATTGTACATATCTAGCAAAACATTTAATCGATCAGTTTTCATTTTTTTAACTCTGAGTTTAATTTTTAAAATAAATGATATATCTTTGTGGCAAAAGTATGATTTTAAACAAGCATACAAGAATATTGTTAATTCAAATATAAAACTTTACCAAATGAATATTTTAGTGTGTATTAGCAAAACACCGGATACTACTTCCAAAATATCGTTTAAATCAGGCGATACGGAATACAATAGTGATGGTGTAACCTTTATTATGAATCCCTATGACGAGTGGTATGCCTTAGTCAGGGCGATAGAACTTACGGAGCAAAACGGTGGCAATGTAACGGTACTCAACGTAGGTCCAGCATCCAATGACATCATTATCAGAAAAGCATTGGCTATAGGCGGAAGTGATGCCGTCAGGATAGATACGGAAGCATCTGACGCTTACACGGTGGCATCCAACATAGCAGCCTATGCAAAAACCAAAAGTTTTGATTTGATATTTTTGGGTAAGGAAACCATTGATTATAATGGATCTGAGGTAGGTGCCATGGTAGCTGAGCTATTAGATTTACCTTATGTCTCTTATGCATCTACATTGGAAATATCAGGAAGCACAAGTACCGTCACCCGAGACATAGAAGGTGGTGTAGAAGTGTGTCAAGTAGATGGACCATTTGTACTATCTGCAGCCAAAGGTATGGCAGAACAACGCATCCCCAATATGAAAGGTATCATGATGGCCAAAAACAAACCCCTGGAAGTCATCGCACCCATTGGAGATGCTGCCAAAGTCAGTACTATACAGTTTGTACTACCACCTGCAAAATCAGGGGTCAAACTTATAGATCCTGAAAATATGGATGAATTGGTAAGATTGCTCCATGAAGAAGCCAAAGTCATTTAACATAATCCTTAAATCACAGAAACAATGTCAGTATTAGTATATATAGAAAGTCCCAAAGGACAATTTAAAAAAACAGGCCTTGAAGTCGCTTCATATGCTTCTAAAGTAGCACAAGCTACGGGAACAGAAGCCATAGCTTTGGTCATCGGAAATGCTCAAAATGCCGGACAACTAGGACTGTATGGCATCTCAAAAGTTTTGCATGTCAATAGTAATGACACCATAGAATTTGATGCTCAATCATTTACGAAAGTGATCTGCGACATCGCCCTTGCACAAGGTGCTACCACTGTAATACTCTCCAATACCGCCAATGGAAAAGCATTGACGGGTAGATTGGCCATCAGAATGAATGCAGGAAGTGTGTCAGGTGCCAATAGCTTGCCAGATCTAAGCAACGGCTTTGTGGTATCCAAATCAGTGTATTCAGGAAAAGCCATTGTTAAGTATAATATTACAACCGCCAATAAGGTAATTTCTGTCATGGGCAACAGCTTGCAACCTGAAGCCACCGGAAGTGATGTAACTGCTGAGCCAATTCAGGTAAGCTTTCCGACTACAAAATTAAAAGTATTAGAAAGAAAAACTTCTGAGGGCATCGTTCCTTTGCCTGAAGCAGAATTGGTAGTATCCGCAGGACGCGGTATGAAAGGACCAGAAAATTGGGGCATTATAGAAGATTTAGCCACATCATTGGGCGCAACTACTGCGTGTTCTAGACCGGTAGCAGATACCCACTGGAGGCCTCACCATGAGCACGTGGGACAGACTGGAGTGGCCATCAGACCCAATTTATATATTGCAGCAGGTATTTCAGGAGCCATTCAGCACTTAGCTGGTGTAAACAACAGTAAAGTGATTGTAGTGATCAATAAAGATCCTGAAGCACCATTCTTCAAGGCAGCTGATTATGGTGTGGTGGGCGATTTATTTGATGTAGTACCAAGATTGACAGCAGCTATTAAAAAGTTCAAAGCGTCTTAATCACGCTGTTGACAATAAGTAGTTATATTAAAAGCCTCTTTATGAGGCTTTTTTTTTGCAAATAAAATACTACTTTTGCTTATTAAAAGGAAGCAGTACCTGCTGAAAAGTCAGATTCGCTCAATTTAAAGATTGCTATTGCTCTGGGATATCGTTCAAAAAACAAGCGATAGTAAATGAAGAGGCAAAAGTGCGTCTATCGTCTTTGTAGAATATTAAAGATAAACGAACGATAATCAAGGCGATAGAAAAAGCATTTTGGCTCGGGAATGCACGGTGCTTCGCAATCGCCTTTTTTTGAACTGGTCTTTTTTGTTTACTTTTTTTGACAGGAAAAAAAGTAAAAGCCTTGCCGGCTCGAGGCAAAAGTTAAAATGAAGTGCAAATGATTTAGGAGCTTTGAAGAAATCCCTGTGCATCGAAATCAAAAAAATTTGAATATATAAAATTGATAATCATAAATTTATATTACACCAAGCAAACCTTAAGTAAACCATTTATTAATAAATAACCATGTTAATATCATCAGAAACCATCAAAGAAATAGCAGAACAATTGGATTGTGGGTTTAGGGCCTTCATTCATAAGAAAACAAATGAAATGATATTTATTCCCAATGAAGATGATTTGCCTGGTATTGATAAGAAAAGTTGGAAAGAAGATCTGAAAAAGTTAAAATCCAAAGAATATTACGAAATAGATAAATGGAGTACCCAATATGCTTACAATATTATGGTCGATTTTACGGAATTACCTACTTTATCTAAGAAAGTAAAAAACAAACTCATCCAAACTTTAGATAAAAATGGTCCCTTTAGACATTTTAAGTACGAAATCGATCAATTGAATACAGAAAGGCAAGCATGGTTTGACTTTAAAAATAAATGTCAGGAAGATTATGTCCTTGATCAATTAAGGATGTTACATCAAAGCCAAGGCTGATACAACGATCTCAAATCATACATTTATCGAACTGTATTAACATTGGTCATGTCTAAAACTTTTTGATGGGAGTTGGTCATCTACAGATAAGCCAATAATCGTCGATATTAGTTTTATTGACATATAACGCTTCAATTCTCATTTTAACCAGCAAAACGATAATAAATGGATCAGTTTTAATATCTTTATTTCTATTTGATAATTTAAGTAACAAACTGATAGGATAAATCAGCACTTAATCGTTTAAAATTGGTAATGGTACATGTTACTTATTACAAACGAATAAACAAATTATGAATCGTAGTTTAAGTTTAATGTTTTTTATTTGGATAGTAATTATTTCATCTGTTTCCGCGCAGGATACAACTGTAGTTTTCAGTAGTGTCATTAGTTCGAATCTTCAACAACCCATACAACTTACACATTCCGGTGATGGTACTAATCGGGTTTTTGTCGCTGAAAAAGGAGGACGTATCAAGGTATTTAATAATAACTACCAACTCATTGACACTTTGATAAGAATATTAAATATGGGCACAGGTAATGAGCAAGGACTTCTTTCATGTGCATTTCATCCCAATTTTAGAAGTAATGGATACTTTTTTGTTTTTCATACTCAAGCTACTACAAATAGCTTAATTTTAGATAGATATACAATCTCATCAACGGATCCAGATAAGGCCGATTTATCTACCAGACTACCTATTCTTAATATTCCTCATCCTGGTCAAACTAATCATAATGGAGGAGAAATTCATTTTGGAAAGGATGGATTTCTGTACATTTCTACAGGTGATGGAGGTAGTGGCGATGATCCTCAAGATAATGGTCAAGATTCGTTAGCTCTTTTAGGAAAAATTTTACGGATAGATGTTAATGGCACATCAGGAGGAAATAATTATGTCATTCCCACTGGCAATCCCAACGCTACATCACCGGTTTTCTGCTACGGTTTGCGCAATCCATTCAGATGGAGTTTTGACAGATATACAGGAGATATGTACATTGGAGATGTAGGTCAAAGTGCTCGTGAAGAAATAAACTTCAGAGCAAGCGGTCAAATTAGTGGTAGTAATTTGGGGTGGGACTGTTTTGAAGGATCTTTATCTCATGGCACAGCTGCTCCCTGTCTTCCATTCTCAAATTATGTTGCGCCCATTTATGAATATGCTACAGTCAGTAATAATAGATCGGTTGTAGGAGGAAATGTATATCGAGGTTACGCCTATCCTGGTTTGAAAGGTTGGTATTTTGCTGCAGATTATTTTTCATTAAATCTTCGCAAAATCATTAAAATTGGATCAACTTGGACTGTTGTCAATCAGCAAATGCCATCGGGCTTTACGGGCATGGTTGATTTTGGTGAAACAGAAGATGGAGAACTTCATATAGTTGATATTTCCACCAATATTATCTACAAAATTACAACAGCTAATCCAAAGGTAGTCTATACTTTTACAGGTAATGGAGATTGGATGTCTGCATCTAATTGGAAAGGTGGGCTTATTCCGCCGAATCCATTGCCTGCTGGATCTGTAATTGTTATTAAGCCACACAATAATGGAATATGCAGACTGGACCAAGATAGAACAATAAGCCCGGGAGGAGATTTTTTCGTAGAGCCAGGATGTCAAATGATACTTGAAGGCACAACGAGACTAACTATTGATTAATTGAGTTTTGATTAAGGTGTATAGTTTTTTTTAAATAAATAACTCAAAACTTTCTTCTTAGAATATTTCAGCACCTGTCAAGTTTCACTAGGATGAAATATTTACTCCAAGGCTGATACAAGGATCGTCAAACTATACATTTATCAAACTATGCTAACCTTGGTCATTCAATTCTACTGTAGGATATTTTTTAACCACCCAATAGTTAAACAAGATTACGGCAATTTTTGGAAATAAAATCATAGTAAAGAAAGCCAAATATGAGATGGTAACCGTTGGTGGATTTTTTGCTAATACAAAGATGTGATTTCCCATTGCAGAATCTGGAAAAATATAGTTCTGTGTCAAATTCCAACCCAAATGAATCGCAAAAGGAATAAGTAATGAATAAGTTTTGGCATATGAGTAGGCTAATAAAAGTCCCATAGAAAAAGTAAACGCAAAAACGAGCATCATTTGCATTAAATCTCCCCAAACGCCTTGGTTTAGCCAATGTAAAACAGCAAAAAAGATGGATGAAATAATTATTCCCTGCAGGGTTCCAATTTTTTTGATGATTATATAAAGCAAGGCACCTCTACAAATTAATTCTTCAGTCAATACACTTCTAATTTGATTCCATACTTCAAAGCAAAAGTTTTCAAATGTTAAAAGCTCAGATATTATGTATTCTTCTTTGGTGAAGTACATTTTTAGAAGAAATGTTGTAGCAGAAAAAAAAACAGAACCCAGAAAAAGGATTAAAAAAAAGATGACCCTTTTTCTAGTTGGGATGAATCCAAGGACTGCTAAGTTCTCTTTTGCAAAAAACTTTAATATAAACCATGAAATAGCTATTAGTCCAATGAGTTGTATCATTCCTTATAAATTTTTATAGAGCAATGTTTGTATTTGACGATAAGTACAGATAAAGGACGAACCGTAAAAATGCTTGAAGTCCATAGCGTATTTACGTTTGTATTATTTTACCAAGGACCGTCCTTTGTAATATTGATGAATCGTCCGTTTTCCAATCGGAAGGCACCACCAAAACCTACAAACCACAATCTATCAGTCTGGTCTTTAAAGATTTGAAACACCACGGGCCCTTTATTGTCTTCTGATTTTTTAAATTCTGTAAGTTTATTACCATCATAGATATATAAATGATGTTGATTTACCACAAACCAAATATTCCCATCTTTATCCTCAGCAATACTACCTATGCCTTTTCCTATTTCGATATTATTATCTGTGATTTTTTTGGGTACACCATCCTTATAAGCAAATAATCCTTCTTTTGAGCCGATCCATATGACACCAGCTTTATCTTCGAAACCCATACCCACAAAATTTGTTTTAAATGCTTCATCTTTCGAAGCATCGGTCAATTTATTATTCGAATATGAAAAAAGCCCGGCGTTTGATGTTATCCATAGGGTACCTTTCTTATCCTGAAATATCCTATTTATCATCTTCTCGCTTGAAACTCCGACAGTTGTATCTTTTACACCTAATGGCAGTTCGATAGTTTTAAAGGTTTTTCCATCAAATACGCAGGCTCCTTCTATAGTTCCTATCCAAATTTTCCCATCGGTATCTGCACAGATGTTCCATACATCATTACTTATCAATCCATCTGATTCATAATAATTAGTTACGTTTTCCCCTTTAACACTACTTATCCCATCCGTATGTCCCAGCCAAATTGTACCATCTTTGTCTTCGGTAATATCTTTTATGGTTACTCTCTTTCCTGATTCACTTTTTATCCCGTCCATATGGATCAAGCTTTGACCCGTCAGCTTCCAAGCACCACCCTCAGCACCAAACCAAATATGGCCCTTGCTGTCTTGAAACATCATTCTCACCACTTGACTGATTTGTTCATGTGGCCTTTGCACCAAAATGGGATATTGTGTTATCAAGGGTTTTTGTAATGAAGCATCATTCCTGTTATCTTGGCCCTGGCAAGATAAAATGGTAAAGGCTAGACATAGGATGATCCATATTTTTAAGGAATATAGTGGCATGCTTTCTTTTAATATTATTCTATGATGACGTGTAACTGTTGGTATATGTTGTGCATTGGTCTGCTGCTCTAAATCTGAAAATGTGGGATTAATGCTCTTCTCTATATAAATTGTGAGCTCCTATGACTTTAAAAAAGATGCCAAAATGCAAATTATTTTTTAATTATTTTTGAAATCTTGTCTGCGATGGACTTTGAAGCCATAACAGCCCCATCCATATAACCGCTTGATGTTTTTGCGGTTTCTGTTCCTGTAAAGAAAAGTTTGTCATTCATATAACTTTGTTCAAATACAGTATGACCATTATTGCAATGTGGCGGCAAAAAACTATCATTGTTGGATTGGATATAAATATCATTCCAGATTTTATCATTATAACTCACGTATTCCGTAGCTTCATGGCCAAAATAGCGTTTCAATTGATCAATAATTTTTTGCTTTCGTTCTTCAAAAGTATAATGTGAAGCTGAGCCGTTTAAAAATCCTTTCAGTGCAAATTTTGTGTCTTCAAAATTGCTATGGTCATATATTTCAGTAGCTAACCCTGATTGACTATAGATACTTCCTGAAAATCCTTTTTCTTTCCAAAATGCTTTTTTGTATTCAACAGAAAATTTGATGGAACCACTCATCCAAGTTTGTGTTTTCTGCATCACTTGGATGAGAGTTTGTGGTAATTCTGGGGAAAATTGAATTGAATGAATCGCCAATTCGGGAGGTAAGGCAACAATTACATATGTAGAGAAAAAATGATTCTGCAAACTATCTGTAATTTTTAGTTTGTTATCTTCTGCTGCTATTTCTACAATTTTGGAATTTAATACTATTTGTTCTTTGCCGAAATGTCGATTTAATGCTTCAACAATACTGTAAGTGCCGTCCTTAACTCTGTAAGCTGAATGCCTGTTGGATGGAACATAGTATTGCTGTGGCGGCTCAAAAGACATCGTTTCAAATAAGGCAATACCTTCCGTATGTTGTTCAAAATAGCCTATATTGAGTTCAGACAATAAACCTAAAAGATTTACATGTTCGCTACCAAACCAAGTGGCACCCATTTCCATGGGTGTATCATCATGACCGTAGATAGTTTCAATACGACCACCCAAACGATCTTGCGCTTCTATAATCTTGAAACTAATTCCAGCTTTCTTGAGCTGATAAGCTGCTGACAATCCACTTAAGCCTGCCCCAATAATGATTACATCCTCCATATATTATTTTTAACTAAAACCTTTTTAAATCTATTTTGCATCTTCATCATATGCTACACGATTTTTTATGCAAACATACAATGAAGATTTATACTCTTCCTAAATTTTAAATTTTTCTTCTTGCCATTTTTGTAGGGTTGTTCATTATGTAATGAGATATGATTTTTCATTTCGTATGATACGTTGGTAATAATTGCGTTGCCATAATTTGCCATTAAATCGTGTTTATCTTCAGATTTTAGAATACATATACAGGTTTCATTCTTAAAATCTATTTTTTGTAATTGCATTTAACATTATAGACACGATAGTCATTAAAACAGGTGAAAATGTGTTACATTTGCTATAAATCGCCAAAGCCATGCACCAGTATGTTTACACAATTTTGATGTTGATCGTTATTATCTCCTGTAAAACGGTACAAAAAGAACATATAAAAACTGAAGAAATACCAGATTTTCAAGAAATCATCCACGAAAATTACGAATTGAGCCAACCAACAGCAGACATTGAGTATGTATTGGTCCTTTTTGGTGGTTATCCCGAAACAGCTGAAGATATTAAACGAGAATTCAATATGATAGAGGTTGCTAAAAAAAATAACATGGCCGTAGTTTATATGAATTACCATCAAAAACTATGGCTTGAAGAAGATGAAAAACATCAGTTAGCATTACTCCTACAAAGAATATTTCTGGACCATAAACTACCAAAAGATAACATTTACATAGGTGGGTTTTCGAGTGGTGGGAATGTCACCCTACTTATAGGTTCATTCCTGATGGCAAATAATGATTACCAACTACACCCTAAAGGACTTTTTATCATTGATGCTCCCATTGATTTGGTTGCCTTGTATCAAAGTGCTGAAAAAAACGTGTCACGAAATTTTTCAGCAGTATCAGTAAATGAAAGTAAATGGATCATCGAAAATTTAGATAAGCAATTTGGACATCCGAGTAGTCATCGGTCAAAATATGAAGATTATGCCGTATTTACTTCGCAAACAAATCACATTGATAACCTAAGCAGCCTAAAAAACATCAAAATAAGACTCTATACAGAGCCAGATACTTTATGGTGGAAAACAAATAGAATGGCTGATTATGATCAAATGAATGCCTTTTACATTGAAAGCTTATATGAACGCTTAAAGGCATCCGGATTTGAGCGCGCTGAGTACATTCCAACGGTGGGCAAAGGTTATCGTGCCAATGGTGAGAGACATCCGCACAGTTGGTCCATCGTAGATAAAAATGCATTGATGACCTGGATAAAGGAATGAGATGTGGGAATATTTTTTACTTGTCGCATTTTTCAGGATAGAAAAAGACTGAAGTTTGCGCCAATAATAGACAGGAAATGTCCTTAATGAAGTTGCGATAGTTTTTTAATGTATTGTGATTCATGATTAATTGTATAATAAGAACTCGCTTGGCTTATTCAATTTTTCAAAGATCTTTTTGCACGTGTTGGCTAAGTCAGTATTTGTACCGACTACCTTCATAGTATATCCATGAATAGTAGCGTATTCCGAGTATTTTGTGCTATCCCACTCATAAATGTTACCGTCAGAACCAATGTTTATAACACCATTATCTAAAATATCTTGCCACTCAACCGTATTTACTAATTGATGTAAAGAGTCGTAAACGATAATTTTTTTGGGGACTGAGTAATTGTCTATGCAAAATATCATGGCGCTATATAACTTTACTTAAAATGTTTTAATTTTCTTTTAGGGAATTCATTTGAATGGGTTTTTATGTTGTCAAAATGTATCACTTCTATCTAGATATTTAATTCTAAAAAAAATTTGTCAATCGGTTTGCGGTTTGCAAATGGCTGAATTTTCTGGGCAAAATAAATTAACTTAATAATCTTAAAATCATTAGTGTCTAAGTTCATAACTAAAAACCCCCATCTACACGCTTATAATGAAGTTGAGTGAGTCCTTTCTCAAATGATTTTACAGAAACAAGTTGTAGTTCTTGTTCTGGTCTGCCATCCATAAACAGTTTTGTCCCGCTACCAACTAATATGGGAATAATGGAAATGATAAACTCATCAATGAGATTGTTTTTCAGGAGTTCATTAACTATTTCTGCACCTCCATCACAAAATATATTTTTTCCATGCGCTGACTTAAGTTTGTCAACGAGTGTTTTGATGCCGCCTGTATAAAACTTTACAGAACCCACATTTTGTCTCGGCGACCTAGTGATGACATATGTGTCTTTATCAGCGTGTGGAAAATCAAAACCCATTGAAATCACTTTATCATACGTTTTTCGTCCAACTATAACGGCATCTACAGATTTTATGAAGTCCGCATACCCGTAATCTTCTCCTTCTTGGTCTACCATGGATAAAAAACTCAGGTCATCATTAGGTTGAGCGATATAACCGTCCAACCTAGTTGCGATATATAAAATTACTTTTCTATTCATAATTGAATATCAATTAGCTTATGCCGTGATTTAATTATGACTTGCTGTGCATGTTTTATTTCCTAATGTGTGCCGGAAAGTCTAAGTAAAAACACCGATTTTATTAATCCAGTTCAATCTTTTGGTGCATACCCCAATGTTTCAAACCACGCTTTTTTAGGTCTGCTTGCGGGATAACCGTTTTCAGCTCGAAATTTTTTACGTTCATCGGTAAAGTTCCACCACGTTTTGTTCGTGTCATTGGTGTTAGCAAAGTTCACGACTAACCTAAATTGGTCTTCAACACATGGATCCACCCAACACCCTCTTTTCAGTTCGAATTCATCGGTCAGTTTTGCCCCGTTTTTATCTTTTAAATCATTCAGTGAATAATAACCTAAAAACACGAGGTCTTCGGCAAATTTTATGCCCACTGATGGAACAGTTTGAAATTCTGCCAATGCGTAAATTTCTTTCGCTCTTTCAGCAGAAATATTGAGTATTACTTCCAATTCATCCACGGGAAAGTCAAGAATATTGGCCATTTTGATTTTATGCTTTCTCAAATATGCTTTTTCAAGGTCTGAAAGCGGAAGTTTTAAGTTTGCTTTACTTTTCATTTATGGCAGGTATGATTATATTATTTAGTGTTGTAAAAGGCATAAATATAATGTTTATTAGATTTTCAAACTTTAAACGATTTATTGTGGAGTTTTAGCAATTTCATTTTGTTGCAATATTTGTCAATATTTTTTATTTTTAAATCATTGTTGCGTCCAGAAATTGCGCTCGAGCAGACTGCAACAATCAGATATATTATCTTTTTATTTTCATTACTTTGTCTAATAATGGTGCCAATCCACTTTCTGTCATGGTGTCATTATTCCAAAAACTCATACAACAACTCACATAATTTTCTCGCACTTTACAAGCCACGTAAAATATCGTGAGCGTTTTTCCGCCTGTCATTCCTGCAAATAATGATTTTGCTCCTGTAAAATCGTAGATTACCTTTTTAGCTTTGGTTTCCGTTTCTTCAAATATCACGTCAACATCTTCTTCCGAAAGGACTCTGCCACCTTTTTTACTTTTAGTTACATTGAATTGATTATCAATGGCGTTTTTTGCACTTTCGGCTGTCTTATGAACTGACCAATTCATTTCGCCATAATATGGGCATTGAACTGTATTTATGTTGGTCCATTGGCAAATATTACCAAGTTCAATTTTTCTACCTGCAAAATCTATACTTTCAATGATCATGGGCTCAAAAACTTCTTTAGGGATTTCGTCGTTCCATATTAGATTTACATATTTTCTTTCAAAATCCTGATTTTGTTTACCATAATAACCAAACCAAAAAACAGAAACAGTTTTGTTTTTATTTTCAACAAAATAATAGGAGCTAATTTGATTAATATTTTCAGCAACATTTTCAGATTTTGTGATGAATAAATTGTTGTATCCTAATGTTTTGTCTATTGTTTTAACATCACTTCCTTTAATGGAATACTTTTTATAAAGTTTTTTTAATCCTTTTTCTGAAAACTCGTTACTAAAAGTCTGACTTGAAAAATCAACGCCATCAACATTATAAAAATTGATTGTTTGATTGTTAATCGCTTTAAGTCTTTTAGCAAAATCATCATTATCTTGACTATACGAAGGCGTTGACATTAATGTAATTATTATAAATAATATCGATTTCATTTTTTGTTATTTTATATACAAGGTGATGAGAATAAATCGGTTTGACTTTGTTTCGTGCGGTACCTATAAGACGGCATGTTTATTAAAACACTTGTGGTGTGATGCTTATTTCCCTTTATAATAATAGTCCAAATATTCTCCAATGTCGATTAGTGGTTTAAGATCCTTTTCATAATCGGTTGCTTCTTTTAAGTTATAATAATCATATCCATCCACTTTTTTAACACAAGCATACTCTCCTATTATATTATCCAGTAACATCAAGCAACCATAACCAATATTATTCTTAGTTTTTTCATTGATATGCTCCGAAAAAATTTGAATGTAAAGTTTTTCTTCTTCAACAATTGGTAAAAAGAAAATTCGTTTTGGGTTCAAATCGTATCCATTTACATTTAAGACAATATTCTGTAAACTTTCCTTGCTATCCGTATAAAATTTTATAAAGTCTTTCAACCAGTTTCGTTCTTGTTCGACCTACTGGTTCTGTTTTTAGTTTTTGCTTTATCTCAAAAAATTCGTTTGCTTTGTCTAAAAATGTTCTGCTGTTTAAAATTCCTTCTAACCAAATGGCAAAGTCTTCAAACTCTGTTTCTGTTCTTCTATAAGGGAAGTTGTCAACAATGGATTCAAACTCCCAATTTGAGCTTTCGTTTTTGTCAAGTTTTAAAGTCTCTCTTTCCAAAAACTTGTCGAACAAATAAGTGTTAGAAAAAAAAGTTCTGTGTGCTTTTTCTTCTGCTTCTTTTAACTTTTCACATTTGAACAAAATTAGTGTAGCTTCAAATAGAAAAATCGGATGGCCACTGTCATCAGGAAATTTTTTGTCAAACCATCTTAAATATTTCAGGCCTAAACTATAATCCTTAAGTTTAATATATTCAGCCGTAATTATATAACGAATTCCTTTTCCGTCGTGGTATTGTCCACCCCACATTTTCTTGTCATTTTCAATCGCTTTCTTGTATTTGTCAATTTTCAGTTTTATACGTTCAAATTGTTTCTCTGTCATTGTTTATATGATATTGGTACACTAGCTACTTACTTGGATCACTGAAGAAGGACGTGCAGCAAGGATTCTGGTTATCCAGTATTTTGTTACTATCGATTTTAATTATGTGTTTTGCATGAAATATGCTGCGGTTTTACTTTCAGATGAATAAAATACAAATAATACACCGTCACCTCCAAAATTAAAGGAATTAATATTGTTATTTGTATTTTCATCATTTGTTATAACTGTTGAAGAAAGCACTTCTATAAATCCATTCGATTGTAATGAAATTAAGAACTTCATTGGTTTTGATGTTTTTGGACATCTTGGAATCAGTTCGTTTTGAACCCATGATGGAGATCCTATGTTTCCAATAATATCACTTTCATAAATATGATCTAATTTCATTTTCTTAAATGAACAGTTGGTTGGTTTAAAAATGATTTTATCTTCACTATTCAAATCATCAAAAGGCTTTGAAAGATTGTTGACTTCTGCATGATTTATTATTTCTGGTCTGTTTGGGTTGGTGTAATCAATATATATGATTTCCATATCCGTATGTATGGGACAAATTAAGTGAAAAAAAATTAACTCCGTCCACCTTAGAGATTCTTCAATTTGACAATTTATGCTTCCTAAATATATCAACGGTGCTTTACATTTGGACTTTGGCATTTCAAAATCATACGGAATCTCTCCACCCACAACTTGTTTACCAATAGGGTCAATAATTATTGTTTTGTAAATATTTTCAGGATAATCTACAAATTTAATAGGCTGGGTCTGAAATCTTACTTCATCTGGTTCATCATACTCACCTTCTTCTATCCAAATTATTTCTTTAGCGACTCCGTTTTTATATACTACCTTCATCGCTCCTTCCAAACTTTCAGCTGTTTTTCTATCAATTTTAGATTGAGCAAGAATCAAGTGCATTTCTTCACTTTCATTCAAATCCCAAATTACATTACTATAATATGCTACTTCTTTATTTGACATTTTAATTTATTTAATTGTGAGTAACAGGAAGCATATCCTTTGTGGCAGACTATTATAAACGAATCTTTCTGTCCACACCGATATATATTTGAAACCTATGATATTCAAATTCTGACCGTTACCTTTAAAAAAGTATATGAAGTGTTGTGTTGTGTGATTTTTTTTAAGAAATCCAAGATGAAATTACTATTATTTTCCATCCTTCTTTTGTTTTCTTTACTACATATTTTTCTCCCCAAGAGTTAATGCTTCGTATAAAAATATAAGTATCTATTTCTCCATCAACTTTGAAAAGTGGAGAAATTGACATTTTATTTAATTCAGTTCGGTATAATCCTTTTTTCTTCTTATATTCTTTTTCTGATAGGATAATCACTCTTGTTGATAATGGCTGAATACTTTGAATGTCTTGACTATCTGTAACCATTAAAACTGTTTCAGTTGTATCAGTTACTCTATTTATCTTCGGGATTTCCATTGGATATTTGATTATCCCTGTTGTATCAAACATATTCGTTTCTTCATTGAGCGCAGATTCAAATATCACAGTATTTTCTGTACGAGGTTTTGCATATCTTGGATTTAAGTCAATAATATCAGATATTCCATCACCATCGGTATCCTTGCTGTTTAGATTTGTATATAACTTTGTTTCAACGATATCGGTCAATCCGTCATGGTCAGAATCTCGTTGTAAAGTCTCCAAATCAAATGTTATTTTTAATCCATCTTTAATAACCTCGTAAGTCGGTACAGGTCCTGGATGAGTAAAAGGAGTAAGCTGACGTAAAAGACATGTCTCCATTTGCAATACACTTTCTGATTTTATCAAAGGAATATCGGAATACCATTTTACATATAAAGGTTGTTTCTGCACCATACCAGTATATAAGTATTTCCAAGAATTTCCTTTGTCTGATGAAAAAGCAATCCAAATACCCGATTCGCCAAAATTTTGGTCTTCAAACTTACTACTTTCATAAATAAATGCTTCAATCTGTCCTTTTTTTTCGTACTTTAAAATCTGTCTTCTCTCAATTTCACCTATAAACGCTGGTTCAGGGATAATCATTGAATCTACATTTGCAGGATTAAACATCATTGCAAAGACAGAATCCTGGTATGGTGTATAACGTAATGAGTCACTAAATGGTGAATATTTAACTAAATCCGTAAACTTAAAAAACTCATTTTCATAGCTTAAAATTACCTTTTTACTCAATGGTTTAAAAGTCTTATAATCTAACTTTTTATAATATTTTTTTTGCTCTTTACTTTTGTATTCCTTCACTTGTCCATAAGAGACAAAAGAAATCATTAAAGTAAAAAACATGCTTAATATTCTGCTCATGGTCTTTCTTTTATGCAATATCATGGTTTGTAGATTTGCGAAGGGTTAGCTTTTCGGCACAAAAGTTAGTCCGATGAACTGATCTTTCGTCCCGTACATCGGGGTGGTTGCGGAGCATCAAACTTTGATTATTACGACCTGTATTGCCTTAGCGAGAAATGTGTCTACGGAACACTGAACTACCACTTTTGCCATACCCGTGCTTGATTGCCGTTATTTAATTTCTAAAAGTACAATATTTTCAGGAACGTTGGATTTTTTTAGTCTTAAGCCATACTTTTTCAACGCTTCATTTAGTGTTTTTGGATTTTCAAAACTCCAATTTAATTCCACATCAAAAACAAAATTAATTCCTGTTTTGTCTTTTACTGGAAGCTCGGTGATATTTTCCAAATAATTAATCAAATCGTAAGACGTGATTTTTATACCTTTAAAATAACTACCTCCACCCTCTTTACTATATTTTTCATTCAATGAGATATCGGGAAGCATTGTACTGTCAATCACTTGCAAAGTATATAAAGAGTCTATGGTCTTCTCTACTAAGCGAGCCTTAAAACCGCTGTGTTCATTGAGAATTTCTTTAGCATTCTCGAGTATATTTTTACTATAACCTGTAGATTGTTCTAGTTTAAAGCAATATTTATTTTTGCTAATAAAATTTCTATTTACGTCTAACCTTGCTGCCGTAGTTAGTTCATAAATGTCTGTGAATAACCGGTATATAGATACGTTATTAAATTCTAATGAAATGGGCTCGTTATTTATATTTCTTTTTATCTCGTTCTTCCATTCTAAATCTATTTTTTCATCTGTTAAAGTATATTGATAAAACTGATTTTTATATTCTTTAAACAAACCTCGGTTTGTGGGAATATCCTGTTTTTTTACTATTTCAATTTCTTTACCCGCAACAAAATCTTCCATGATTTTATCATTAAGTTGATTGGGTGTGGTAATTGCTTTTATGATCCCGTTTTTATCAATAAGTATGGTGTGTGGTACTTCTTTATACTTAAATACGTCCACATGAACACTATCGTGTGCTATTTTCAGGCTGGTTTTGGTATTATTGATATATCGTAAAAGATTACTTTTTTTATCGGTTGAAATAGTTAAAATATCCAGCTTATTACCAAATTTTTTCTGATAGAGCTCTAATTCTTTCATTGCTGGCATACAAGGTGCACACCAAGTAGCCCAAAATTCTAATATAAGAGGTTTATCTTTATTACTGATATCAAATGGCTTATTGTCTCCATTGAGTATTTCCTTAAAAATATACTGAGGTACTTTATCTCCAGTTTTGATTTGACCCAAACTGGACATTGTAGTAAATAAAAGTAATACGGTAAAAATTTTATTCATACGTTTTGTGTTTATTGGCAGGAAAGGTGCTCTCATTGTCCGAATAGTTTTCCATGGTAATTATTGCCTAAAAAACCATCTGCAATTAGAGAAACTATTGAATGACTTGAAGTCCAAGAATGATATACTTCGTCAGCCCATTTTTTTATTAGTTCAACACATTCGTCTGCTGTAGTCGCCTTAATCAAGTCTTTGGCTGTTATTTTCCCTCTGTCTAAAGTCTTCGGGAGAGCAAGAAATTCATTCGGTCTACCTAGTTTGTAATTATTTAAATAGTCGCTTAGCAACGGAGATTTTTTGTAATCCCAATGTTGTTTTTTGTCAAGAATTAAGTTTAGTCTTGTTAAATGAAAATGCTGGCTCCAGCGTCCGTGAATTTCTGGGTGTTGTAGCGCATGTGCATCTACGCTTAAAAATCTGAATATGTGATGTTCTGAATTATTAAAGTCCAAAAGTTGAAGTCCATTGTTATAATTGTCCATACAGTCAAAGATGCCCTTTTGATAGTCTGCCCCACAAAATTGACATCTTCCTTTATCAAGAAGAGTTATACCATTGTTATTTGCCTGATCTATAAAGTCTTGCATTATTTCTATGCCCTTAATTGAGATTTATGTGAATTGTCCTGGAATGACCGCTGATAGCGCTACGTTGTTTTGTCATTTTTGTTGTCAATATACTCCTTATATAATAATGAATAAACAACTGAATCTTCAAATTTGTCGGATACAAAATAATGTTGTCTTAATAAACCTTCTTTAGTAAAATGATGGCTTTCGATGATTTTCAAAGAAGGAATGTTATTGCTTCCAACTAGTGCTTCAATTCTGTGTAAATTCAATTCATTAAAGCCATAATCAATTATTGAACTAACGGCTTCGGTCATGAATCCTTTTCTTTTAAAATTTTCATCAGATATACGATAACCTATCTCTGCGCGGTGATGTTCTTTATTCCAATTATGCAGTCCACATCGACCGATTATAGCATTTGTTGTTTTTTCTGTTAGTAAAAAAAGTATAAAAGCCCTATTGTAGGATGCATATCCATTTTTGTACTTATATTCTTCAATTTGATAATCTTCATCTGTTCGGTGTCCCAATATTTTTTTTATTTCTTCCCTGCTAAAATTTTCAAAAATAAAAGTCATATCCTGAGATGAATAACCCATCAGTTTTAGTCTTTGAGTTTCAATGATTACAGGTTTCAATTTCATTTTATGTTTACGCTTTTTATTATATACTTCGTCTTTTACTCAATCGTCTCTGATCTCCTATCTCAAAGATATCCATTACCATTGATAGTGCAGAAACTATTATAATGTTTAGTTCCATGTTCAAATAGAGTAACCTAATTTTCTTCGGTTCCAATTAAAGTCAAGATATCCATTAAAGAAATTTACCAAATGACATTGTATGTTTACCAAAATTTCCACCAAGGCTTGCTTTCAGGTTCCTCATCAAAAAATCCATCAGGTATCTCTCCTTCAAAGCTCATATATTCTTTAACTGCCATGACTGTATAATGATATATGTTATCTTCTTCACCATTGTGTATTCTATTCAACACTCGGTGAGCTGGATACATTTCTGTTCCATTAGCAGAAACCACTTTCGCATTGATTAATGCGTCCCTATCTTTAGTATTTAATATCCATTTAGAAGCTTTCGTGTTTTTTATAACTACTTCACCAATGTACGAACTAATGGCAAACAATTTATAATTAATATCTTTAGCAAAAAAACCTTTAGGATTGGGTTGGCCACCATTAAAATCAGTAACAATCAGATTTTCAATCTTTTCTATGCTCTTAACGGTATAATCGAGATCAACTCCAATTTTGCTACATTCTTTAATTAACCTTTGTTGTGAAAATTGAATTTGTTTTTTAAGTGATATCATATTTTTATTTTTAGATTATATTTAAATTTTCACTCTACTATGTGCCTTAATGGCTGTGCCTTGCGCCGGTTTTTTGGGCAATAGCCAAGACTAGCTTCAAAAGACTTGTTGGTGGCTGGCTCTTTTTATTCGGTGTATTCGTTTTATAAATTGCCCCATATATATTTTTATATCACATAAGGGCTTGTATACATGGATTTGCCAACTTTTGTGCCGGCGAGTGCAGGTGTTTAATGCTGGTGCTTTCTGCTCAACTTATTATGGAACTATGAATTTAGCAACACTAATATTTTTGCCAGTCTCCAATTGGATTAAATAGGTTCCTGCAGTCAAAGAAGTGATATCAATTACAAAAGTTTGTTCACCGGTCTCTTTAAATTTTTTGTGTTGACTTATCAGGTGTCCGTTCAAGTCATGCACTCGAATAGTCACTACATTACTATCCATCGATGTTAAACTAATATTCAAATTATTCAATCTGGTAGGGTTTGGGTAGGGAGTAAGATTTAAGCTGACATCCAATTCATTAATGGATGAAGTAACCAAGCTGTCATTGGTGTACAGTTTTGAGATATGTGTAGCTGAACTTTTTGCCCCCGTAATAAGTACATCCTGATCATTGTCCCCGTCCACATCGGCAAAGGCGATGGAACTATAAGAAACTCGCTCAAAAGGAGTGCCCGTCATTAATTTAAAACTTCCTGTCCCGTCATTGATGTATAGTTTCGAGATGCGAGGAATTGAGGCTGTTCCCGTAATAAGGACATCCTGATCGTTGTCCCCGTCTACATCAGCAAAAGCGATGGAGCTGTTATCTACGCCTTCAAAAGGAGTGCCTATCATTTCAGTAAAAACTCCCGTCCCATCATTGGTGTACAGTTTAGAAATTCTAAGTAAAGGAATATTGGTATATCCCGTAATGAGAACATCCTGGTCGTTGTCTCCATCCACATCAGCAAAGGCGACGGAACTATAAGAAACGCCTTCAAAAGGAGTGTCCGTCATTACAGTAAAGTTTCCTGACCCGTCATTGGTGTACAGTTTCGAGATACTTTGCAAAGATCTGGTTAATCCCGTTATCAAGACATCCTGATCACTGTCCCCGTCGATATCAGCAAAAGCAATGGAGCTACGATCAACATGTTCAAAAGGAGTGCCCATCATTTCTGTAAAACTTCCCATCCCGTCATTGGTATACAATTTCGAGATAAGATCACCCGATGTTTTTACCCCGGTAATGAAGAGATCTTGATCATTGTCCCCGTCCACATCAGCAAATGCGATAGAGCTTTCTAAAACGCCCTCAAAAGGAGTGTCCATCATTTCTGTAAAATTTCCCGTCCCGTCGTTGGTGTACAATTTGGAGATTCGAGTACCTGACTTGTTTGCCCCCATAATGAAGACATCCTGATCGTTGTCCCCGTCTACATCGGCAAAGGCGATGGAGCTGATAATAACGGGATCAAAAGGAGTGTCCATAACCTCTGTAAAACTTCCCGTCCCGTCATTGGTGTACAGTTTCGAGATGCGATCATTTGAACTGTTCGCCCCCGTAATTAGGAGGTCTTGGTCATTATCCCCATCTATATCTGCAAAGGCGATGGAGCTTTCTGCAACGCCCTCAAAAGGAATTAATTGATGTTTTTCAGTAAAATACTGGGCAAAGAGAGGCTGTGTTAATATAAGGAAAAGGAAAAATGGATTTAACTTCATTTTGTATGATATTGTGAGTGAATTAGTTTGATTCTTTTATTTGTCAGCAACGTTCAAAGCTATGTGATGGTTTTGGCGATAGTGAATCTATCAGCATAAACGTTGATAAATGGTGCTTATTTTATTGATAAGTTTTATAATTTTAATCATAATGAACTTCAATTTTGATTACTTAGACAAGTTTTTCTCTCCTGTCAGTTCCAATCATTTTCTTTAAATCTTCCTCATTTTATCTAGGATTATAGTTTAAATAATAAGCATCAGAAAGTCCTTCTCCGAATGTTTTATAAATAAATATAGGTTCTGTTAACATTATTTGCTCTTGTTGATCTGTTATTTGTGGGATAATTAATGCACCTTGTATATTATTGAACTTACTTTCCAATTTTGTAAAATTAATAACATTTTCCATGTTAATTAATTTTGCACCGCCAATTAAAATAGGCACAGATGGCAGAATATGATCGAAAGTTCTTATTTTTTTTTGTAGATTTTCAAATCATTGGTATTTAGAAATTCGGCAATTGTGTCGCAGAAGCTTACTAAGCCATCGTAGTTGCCTTTAGACTCAGAAAGCCAAACATCGTTCCAAAGGATATATCCTTTTTCAATAGACCCATTATTTTGTTCTATTTTAATTAATTAAAAGCTTTCATTTTTTATCTATTGTATTCGGAATAGTTCACTAAATTGTAATTTTCAAATGCTTCAATTGTTTGCCCTTCTCCAAAATCGTTTTCTTCTTCTTCATTGTAAACTTTAATTTCTATTTCTTTCGGAAGTTTATAACTTACTTGTAATGTGTAATCAGGTAAAAACCCATCGCAGCTATACAAATATGAAATATCATAAGATTTATTTGATATTGAAGGTAAATGAATCAAGTTCCTGATTTGACTATATTCATCGAATGTTAGTTTTTCCGCAGTCGTACCATATGCCAAATAATTTGCATCTTTAATTTTATCGCATAGTATTTTCCTTTCATATTTACTGTTTAGAATTCTTGATACTATAATTTTTAGGTTTAATATTGTTGTATTACTAAAAACCAATAATGCTAATATTGTTCCTAATATTAATTTTGAATTCCTCGTTTTAGGTACAAATTTTAAATAGTTAATTATCCACCTTCCTATTCCAATCATTATCAAAGCAAAAACACCAATAAAAATTAAACTTGATATTTCTGATTGATTTGATTTATCATTTATCTTATTTACTAAACAGTCATCCCCAATTTTCCAAAACAAGAAATTCAGGATAATTAAGGTCATTACTATTAATATGTATTTTATTGATTTTTTCATTTTTACTTGTGGCTAACGTTCCTTGATTAGAGTAGTAGCGACAAAGCAGCTATTACTTCTTATCTAATGTGGTGAATGTCTTCTTTACTTCATTATTTTCCAAGTAATTGTTTGTCTGCAATTAACTATTGTTAATAAATATATTCCTGACTTTAACCAATTTAAATTCTCAATTTTAGTACTTCGCCCTTCCAATATCTTCTTACCGTTCATTTCATGAATTTTCCAATGCTCTATATTTTCGATACTTTTTATATTTATTTCATCCACAAAAGGATTCGGATAGATCTCTATCTTAATTGGGGAATATTCTTTTGCATTTACGATTTGTGATGTTTTTACATTGTCGATTATACCACTAATATATCCTAAGTCACAGTCATGTTTTGCAGCATTCTTCAAATAACCAATGGATTTAAATTGAATATATAAGCTGTCATAGTCCCCTATTAGTTCGATATCATGACTTATTGTTTTGGACTGTAACTCATTGGTTGTCCAAACTAAAATCGAATCAGACCAACCTGACGTCTTTTTCCCACGTAGCGTAAAGATGAATTCTGCCGGTGATTCTAAGGAGTCAATTATTAAATCGAATGAAATATTAAATTTATCGTATTCAGGTATTATATAGTCCTCAATAAAACCTGCATTCCGACTTTTAGCTTGATTATCTGATGCAATACAGGGCATTACATTATGAATCCGAACAGCAAATTCGTTTATGCTTTGTTCAATTTTATCACAAGGTCCGCAAGTTGGACTTGGACATAAGTTTGGGCAGTACCATTCAGCTGGTTTTTCTCTGCCATTTAGCAAATCCCATTCTTCAAACATACCATTTTGAACTTGACCATTCAAGATGGTAATAATGAAAATACTCAAAGTTAATAACAAGGCTTTTTTCATTTTATTTTTTTTGATTATTCAGAAACTTTTGCACTAGTGTTGCTCGACCGAATCGGGAGAGTTATGTCATGTGCATTGTTATATGTGGTGATTTAATTTTTGAAAACTATTTCAATATATTATTCCCAAAATATAAACTAATGTTGTCTCTTTGGAACTCAGCAATAATTTAATTGTCAGTCCAAAACTCAATTTTATTATCCACTTTAACTGCAACTTCTATTATTAAAAATTTGACCATGATTGTAACCCAATGTTCGTCCACCAAATCGAAAATAATGTTCCTAAAACGAAAATAACTTTTCGGGATGCTTTATTGAAGGGGTATCTTTTGAAAAATTTGTAGAAGAGCAATTCAAAAGCCCAACTCATCGTATAAAACACATTTGCGCCAAAAAGCCAAACTAGTAACGACATAAATGATAACTCTCTAGAGCTTGTTGAGATTATTAAGTATGCCAAAAAGGCACCGCCCAATAGTGCTAAATTATAAATGAGTCTTTTTGACTCCCACCAATTTAAAGGTTCTATATCTCCCATAATTTTCGATTAAAAATTAACAAATTTAACTATTTTTAGAAATATTTCTTCCATCACAAATAACGTCAAGGCTATGTGATGGATGAAGCGATAGCGAATCAATCAATATAGCCGTTATTGCTAGTCGTACTTTTAATTACAAGGTTTATGCTTTTCTTCATTATTATAATTTTCCAAAACACGAGTCCATTCGTACCTTATCTGAATTTCATTCATTTCGACTTTGCGGTATTTCATTAATGTGTTTCCATTTGACGCCCATTTTCCATCTGCGTTTAATTTGTAAGTGTCAATCTTTTTCTCTCTAGTTATTTGACCATTCTCCCAAATTAATAAGTTCACAATTGTCTCACAGTTTTTTAACAGTGGCAATACTTCCGCTTCCGAAGATTCTTTTGAATAGTGACATATTTTTAATTTTTTTTGGTGGCGGTAAACGGTCATGCGATAAACTTAGTAGCAACGGATGGAGCTATTCAGTTTTATCGCATGTTACCTATCGTTTTTTCCTTATTTAATGTTAAGAATACATTTACTAATTTATTTACTATTTCTTTTTCACTACTTTTCGATTCTATAATTTCAATTCCCCATTCACAGTTTGACTTATTCATGTGATCTTTCCACTTATTAGATTGTAATAAACTTTTAAGTGAATAATAATGTCCACCACCTGAATCCCCCAATCCGCCTTGAATAGATTCAGATAAACAAATTAATTGTTCACTATTATAAGGTTTTAAGTGAATTGAATATACATGATGTGTTTGATGTTTTTCTGTTGGGGCATTATTTTTAGAAGCTATTGTAATCATTTTGTTCTTTGCCTCTTCATTAGATAAAAGCTTACATATTTTTCGTATCTCACTTAAGTGGATTTCATATTCTTCTTCCCATTTTATTGAGTTATCTCTTATTTCAAAACTTTTTAATTTATCTGGATACGCCAAGAATTTGTGCTTTTCGTATAGATTCAATTCACTTGGATTGAATCTATACTTCTTGTCGGTTTCTGTTTCTATGATAAGTTCGTAATAGTCAATAGGCAACACATTTATAATTATCTTTGGCTCTATATCGGTTTTATTTAGATATATTGTAGACCAATGACATTTGCAATTATAGGTCTGTTCGTCATGTTTTTCAATTCCTTCTATTTGAAGTACTAAGTTTTGAACCGTATTTTTGCTTTCTAATTTTATTTCATATTCGTTAAAGTGGAAATCTCTAAGCGTTGAGCTTACAATCTCAAAGCCCTTAGATTCTAAGAGTTGCACCGCAGATTTGATCGGTTCACATATTTGAGTTTGTTTGTTCATTCCTCTTTTACAATGATAGGTAACGTTCTGAGCTCATGGTTTGGGGCGAGAAAAATTCGCTAATTTTTCGGTTAAGGTTTTACGTTTTTAAAAATGCAATAATTTTGGGTCTAGCACTTATTTCACCATAAACTATATGCGCTGTTAGGCAACGTTATTTTTGTCCGATAAATGTTTTAAATAATCAACAGTATTTAATTCCGTACCATAAAATCCAGCCTTTGTAAAATCAGTTCCTTTTAGTTCGCAGTTTTGAAAATTAGAACCGCAAAGTAGAGAATTATAGAAACTAGCATTCTCAAAATCCGATCCGTCAAATTCACAACATTTTAAATTACAGTTCTTTAGATTTGAGTTTTTCAGCATACAGTCCCTAAATTTAGAACTGTGAAACCAAGAATTCTCAAAATCAATTTCGTCAAGAATTAAATTCTCAAACGTTTCAGAATCAAAATCGGAGTTTCTGAAATCCCGTTCGCCTCTTGCGTAACGATCTTTCAGTTCCGTAATTGAAATTGGTTTTTTAAATTGAGTTTCCATTTCGTTCTAATGCTGTCTAACATCTTAGCACTTAGCGACTGTATCGGTGATTAACCTATATGTCGCCAAAATGCACTTTACTAACCGAGATTCTAAACTATTCAATTCTTTATAATTATGTCTAAAATTTCAGATTTACTTGAATTTATGATTTTTTTATCCAATTTTCTCAATTATTTTACGAGGTGCATAATGAACTTCAAATCCTTTATCAACAGCATTTTCTATAAGTTTGTAATACTCTTCCCAGACAGTTTTTTCATCAGGATATTTGATTATCTTTCCATCATTTAGTAATTCAAAATTATCTCGAATTTCAAAAACATAGTATTCTGGATAATAACTTTTACGATTGGTGAAACAACAAACCGTCTGAGGTCTAAGATTTTGAATAAATTCTTCTAATTTGCAAATTTCATTTTGTAATTTATGAGTTAGCCACTCATTATCACAAATGTCAGATATGTGAAATATATGAATAGAATTTTTAACTTTATTCAGTAAAACAATCTCGGTCGATCCTGATGAGTTACCTATCTGTATAAAGTCATTCATTTGTTCTGTCCTAAATTCAGTGAAAAATGATTCTAGAATTTTAAAATTTGACAAAAAACTAAATGTTCGTTCCATTTCGTCGTTTTCGCCTGCTGGAATTGCCAATAAATTTTCTCCAAATATTTTGTACGAATGAACTTGCCTAAATTTCTCGGGAAATAATGAAAGGTCATTTTGGTTCAAACTAGAACTAACACCAAACATGTCAAGTTGCTTTTCAAGTTCAATTAATTTGTCTCTCATTTTGTTATATTATTTTTACCTTGGGTTTGTTTAGTCTTTTCATAGAATGACTCACAACATCTAATTTTCATTTCTGGCCTTTAACGGTTAGTACTTTGCGACGGTTTTTGGAAATATCCAGAACTGTTGTCAAAGACACGGTTATCACTGGCTTATTTTTACTACTTTTCTATTAATGATTCTCCCATTATCCATCTTTATTCTGCAGAAGTATACCCCATCTGGAACCGTATCAATATCCATTTGTGTTTCATTGCTTACCCTAATAAGCTCTACTGAATTTAAGTTTATTAAAATAATTTCAGTGATGTTTCTATTTGCTTCAAAATACAAATATTTTGATGCAGGATTGGGATAAACATTTACTTGCCTTTCTGTTAACTCAAATTCATTTGTTGAGTTGACAATATTACAAATATTCAAATCACCTTCACAATAATCAATCAAATTTCCAAATCTATAATTAAATAGTCCTTGATTTAAAAACCCGACGCCTTCAATAATTTTTACTTTTGAAACAGGGATTTGGCCAGGTTGCATTAAATTGGGTAAATAGCTAGGTACACCTACAGTATAAAATGTTTTACGAAGCTTTCCAAAATGCATCTCCATTCTTATGGAGTCTACTTTTTCTGGCGATATTTGCCAATTGTAATGAAGTGAAGCGAAACTGCAATAGTTCAATGTATCATCTTTTTGTAAAGAAAAATCAAACAGTATGTGTTCATTTCTATCGCAAAATATTATATCATTACAAGGGTTAACATTTCCCGATGGTGGAGAAATGCAACTATCTTGTTTAAGTGGATAATTATAAATTACTCTTTTATCAATATCTTCTCTGATCACTGATATTAATTCTTTATCCTTTATTTTATAGGGAAAATCTGCCACAAATTGAAGTGGTTCGTTAATTGCTAAGTTCTTAAGTTCCCCAATGAGTTCATACTTAAAAACTTTTTTGTATAGTTTGTTTTCAAGAATTGTATCACCTTTAATTGTTATAATAAATCCTGTTGTTGGCCTAGGTCTGGCCTGAAAATCATAATACACCCAATATTTTGACTCTTCCACTAAAGGTAAATATTGAGCAGTCAACATTTTACATGATGTCACCCAAGTTAATATAACTATAATAATTATTTTCATTTATTCTTTTTTAATGTATGGTAACGGTCTTGAATACAAGGCGTAGCCAGCTTTTGCTGGCTATGAACGTTGTATGCATTTTTGTGTACAGTTTTATTTTAATTCTTTCATGTTAGCCGTAATTTTTCCAAACATTTCATTATCAAATTCAAATGTACTTCTTTGTATATCAAAAATATATTTAGACTTAGAATTAATCACAAAAAGGAATTTTTCGTAATATTCATCTAACGTTTCCATACCCATCCATTTTCTATATTCATTGATTATAGTTTTTTTCCGTATATCGTATTTAGGAACGAAATAACCTGTCTTTTTCCCATTAACGTCAAAGCTCATGACATCAAATACTCCAGTAGTAAACTCTCCATTTTGCATTTCCAACCAATGCGACACTTGGTTAGGCTTTAATTTTCCTTGGAGAACTAAATTTATCAACAGCGGTGTGATTTTGTCCTTTTTTTTATCCAAAGATGTTGATTGGGTATAATGGTGAAAAACAATATCGAATCCTTGCCTACCTGCAAAATTATTAATCCCTATTTCATTCTCACCTGGAAACTGATTCAAAGCTATTAACTCAAATAAGAATTCCATGTTTAAACTATCTATTGTATTGATAGTATCACCATATATCTCATAAGAGCCTTTTTTTATTCTAAATTCTTGGTCTATGATACCGAGAGAGTCGATTTTCGCTTTTAATATTTGGTTAATATTGGATTGGACTTTATTTTTAGACAGAAAAATTTCCCATTCTGGATATTTATGAAATTTTTCAAAGTGTTGGTTTAAATATGAATTTTCTAAACCTTTTGGAATTAATAAATCTAAAAAGGTAAAAAAAGTATCTTTTTTAGAAAGTTCACTTGATAGTAAAAGGGCATTATAAATATCCTTACAAAAATTTCCTTTTGAAGTTGTAAGAATTGAATAATAATTATCGAGAGATTCATTTTTTTGCCCCCTAATCAAGTTTAGCTCAGCTTGATTGATTCTCTTTTGGTAATAAAGATAATTCTCTATTTGAGCATTTAAATTTGAACATATAAATACTCCGATTATAAGTATGTATTTCATATTTTTCATTTTTATAATTGTACACAACGTTGAGAGGCGGCTATGATTTCATATACAGTGTTACCTGATTTTATTTTATTTCTAATATTTCAAAATGATGCTTCATATAAAAAGCTTCTTTTAGAGTGATTTTAGGAGTATAATACTCTTTATTAATCATTTCAATTATTTCATCTAATGAAGTTTCACGAAACATGAATATGTTCTTTTGATTCACCTTATAATTATGAGTAGCTTCTCCTATTGAGTTCAAATATCCCGCTACTATCATGCTTTCAAATATTTCACGAAATAACGCTCTATTCTCTTTCATCAAAGTTTGACAATCGTACCAAATAAAGACTCTATTTTCAGGTTCCGTCTCAAAATTCAGAAGTACATCATAAATCGCATGACCATTTCTTCCCATTTCAAATCCCCAAGGAATAGTTCGACAAAGTTGATAGCAGTAATCATCAATTGATTTTATTTGCCCCCCAAACAATGGACAAATTTCAGTCTTTCCGTTTGTGGCAATTTCTTGTATAACGTTAGTTCCAAACCATTGAAGTGGTGAATAATCATCTTTTTCAAACTCTTTTTTTGTTAGACAAATCAAATTTGAATTGAGCGCCATTTTAGCGGCTTCTTTAATCCAATTGAAATCCGTTATTTCACCTAGTTCTATATGTTTCATTTGATTTGATTTTGTCAATTGCTGGTAACGTCCTTGTAACATGCGGCTTGATGACGAAAGGAACATGATCGTTATGTCAATTGTTACCTATCGATTAGTTTCTTTGTTCAATACAAATATTAAAAGTGCAAAATTTAAAGCTAAGCTCAAATATAGCCACCATTTAGGATCATTGTTAATAGTTTATGAAGCCTTTATAATTTGTTTGACTTTTGGAAACTGCTTGTTCAAAAACTCATCAGCATCTTTGTACTTTGTTCTTGGATCAATCCAATTTGCTGAATCTTTAAACATTTGTTCTTCATCTGATAAACTTGATGTCTTCGGGTGTCTGCCACATAAATAACTACCTAGCATTTGATTGTTAAATTCGGTCGCAAATACTAATATCGTGTCGCCTATTTGTTTGTCATAAATTAATCCTTCACAACTAGAGTTTGACATGAAATCGAAGACTGAAACTTTTAATTGAGCTTTATTTAATCCTTTATTAGATCTATATACATCAAAGTTTATGTACTTAAGACCGTTACCAATTTGATCATTCAAATGGAAATTATGATCTCTATTAATTTCTGTTATAACTCCTAAGAAAATAGCATCAGAAGAGTCAATATCAACTTTAATGCTATTTATAGGTCCGCCGCATCCACATCCAAATATCATTTTTGTATTGGTTAGAAGTAAAATGACACTTAATATTCTAAATAGCATTTTTTTTGTTTTCAATGATAAGTAACGCCTAGGCTATATGACGGCTGACCGATAGAGAAGCTGGCATCATAGCCGTTGTTAATGCTTGTATTCAATCTTTTTCACATTTCAAATCTAAAAGCAAACCTTGTTCCAATAGCTTGCCCATTTTTTATAGCGGGTTTGGTTACTTTTATTTGTTTACCAATTTCTAAAAGATATTTTTCTTGAGTTTCATTGTCTGTCTTCGCTTTTACAGTTTTTATTGTTCCGTCTTTACTTATTTCGAGAGCAATCATTCCTTTTCCTTCAAGGTTAATTTCATATTTTGCTTCAATCTCTTTAACTTTTTTAATAAACCACAAGTTTTGTTCTTCAATATCAAATTGAAATTCTGGTTTAGTTTCTGTTCCAACTGAAAATTCTTCACCGTCTTCAAAATATTGTTTCATAAATTGAATTACTTTTCCCTTTTCATAAACCACGATTTCTTTAAGTTGACCACTCTGATAATATTCTTTTCTTTCTCCGTGGTATTTCACCTTATAATCTTTCAATTCGGCTTCGAATATTTCGACTGATGAGTAAGGATTCTTCGAATAGAAGCCAATAACTGATTTTTTGCTTCCATCTTCATAGTAACTTTTATACTGAAAAGCATTCTTTTCACTCAATTCAACTATTTCAGATGATTGACCAATTGCAATTGTCGAAATTAGAATGAAAGCGAGTAAGTGTATGAATTTAATTTTATTATTCATGGCTTTTAATTTTTTATTTATTGGCACTAACGATCCAGCACTGGCGACGGACGCAGCGATAGCAAGTCTGTCCGTATAGTGCATTGTTAGGTTTTGTATTCACTTTCTAAAACGTTTTTTCCACTATTTTCAGTTCATTTTTTCCAATTTCCTTTAGGTATAATGCTTTTGATAAAAGCCCTTGTGTTTCTGGATTATCAAAATAGCCTTTAGTAATTTCTCTTAATTGGTCGAGTGCTTTTTGATTTCCTTCTTTAGATATGAATAACAAGTCTTTCGCCGGTATTGAGATTATGGCATTTCCATTAATTATTTGATGAATTTGTTCCCAAAATTTTTCAATCAAGATTATTGCAGCTTCAAAATTCCCGCCAGCTGTTACCATTAATATGTGATTGGGGTCACCATTAATTTTTATCTGTTCACCTATTTCTTCAATTAAGGCGTTTATACTTATTTGTTGAAGTATATCTTCATTAAGATTAGGGTTCTTTTCAAAAATTTCGTTTTGGAGAATTTTGTAACTATTCCCTTCGTCTACAGCAAAACAAAGAATCAAATCTTCATACAAAGGTTTTATGATAGGTTTTTGGTTTTCAGGTATTTCCATTTGATTCGTCATTGGATGCCCTGTAAAGGATTTTAATTGGTCGTCAACATAAATTTTGTGTGAATAATCTACTTTGATTCTTGGGAGTATTCTAACCGAATTACCTTTTGATTCTTGTTTTTGATTATCGAAATGTTGTTCCTCATGTTCTGGGTTTTGAACTTTCGGTACTTCTCTTTCTATTTCTTTTTCTTTCGATTTTCCAAAAAACTTTTTGAATATGCTCATATTTTGACTTTTCTTTTATTACACATAACGGTTCTGCTGTACCCGTCGTAGCCTGCCGAAAGGCGGCTATGATCATGGTCACAGCTTGTTATACAGCGTATTTCACTTACAAGTTCATTGCTAAGATTAAACCAATACCAAAATAGTGATTGTTTCTTGGTACGTCTTTTACGACTTGATTTAGTCCGTAGTATCCCTTCAGACCTGTAGAAAAAGATTTACCAAATAATTCTAAATCTGTTCCTACGGAAAGAGATAATGGTATACTCATCTTAGTGAATTCGTCGAAAACGAGTTGCTCGTCTATTGTTTCTTTTTCAGTTTCACCATTTGTAAATTCAGTTACTTGTTTAGTTTTATTTGATAAATTTATTCCGATTCCCAGTTCTGGTAATAAATATAAATTTCCCAAATTGATTTTTGCTCCGATTGGAATATATAGATAGTTGTAATTATGAATGAATTTTATCGATTCAATGCCAAGTTGGCCACCAATTTCAGAACGTTCCAATTCACCTGTGTTTAGAAAACCTAATCCTATTGTTGGTTTGATATTTCCTTTTGTATTGTAATTGATTCTAAGTAATGCATTATGACTAAGTTTGAATCTTTCGTTCACAACTTCATCCGTTAACTTTGAGTAATTTGGTGAATATTCTACTGTCAGCTTAAATTTACTTTTTTCCTGTGAAAAAAGCGTTTGAGAAATACTTACAAACAAAAATAGGATTAGATACTTAATTTCTTTTGTGTTCATTTTTTTGATTTTATGCTACATAACGGTTTTCGGCTTGGCGATGTGGCGGATTTTTAGCACAAAAGTTCAATAGAATTACTACCGTTGAACCTTGCACAAATGTTTCATAGAAGCACTTCAGCCGCCATATTGCCAAACCGATGTTAGCAGTAGTGGTGCTGTTTTCGTCCGTCATTTCGATAGTTTCAAGATTTTAAATGCTCCTTGTCCAACGATAAAAAATACTATTGTCCCAACTATAAGGTCAGGATATTTTGAGTTTGTCAAGTAAACAAGTCCGCCTGCTACAATTACTCCAAGATTTACAATTACGTCATTGGATGTAAAAATCATACTTGCTTGCATATGTGCTTCTTTGCTTTTACTTTTTTGCAGTAAATACAAACACAGTCCGTTACCAATAAGTGCAAGAATTGAAATAATTACCATTGTCTGAAATGCTGGAACTGTTTCTGCCCCAATAAATCGTCTGATAACTTCAATGAAACCAAAAACTGCAAGTGTCAACTGAAAATATCCTGCTGATTTTGCAATGTTCTTTTTACGTGTCATTGTTCCACCAACTGCAAAAAGTGCAAGTCCGTAAACAATACTGTCGGCAAACATATCTAAACTATCGGCAACAAGTCCCATTGAGTTTGAAATAAAACCTGTCGTAAGTTCAAGTGCAAAAAAGAAAAAATTGATGGCTAAAACTTGCCATAGCAATTTTCTTTCTCGGTCGGTGTTGTCGGTTGTAGTTGAGTAATTGTCTACCGAAACGCTGTCAATTAGTGAAGTGTCAAATTTTAAGTTGTCAAGTCGCTGAAAAATTTGGTCATGGTTTTCTGTGTGAAAAACGGTCAGTTGTCTGTTAGGTATATCAAAGTCCAACGAGTTGATGTTTGTCAAGTCGGCAAGTTTCATCCGTATCATTTGCTCTTCGGATGGGCAGTCCATTTTTGATATTTTAAATGTCGTTTTTCTCATTCTCTATTGTTGTCGGTTGGGTCGTCCTACCATTACTGCTAATCGAGTCACGCAGGGGAATCTCACCCCTACGTTCTCACAGAACCGTGCGTG
>CAZGMB010000032.1:0-54616 GCA_964526715.1 uncultured Aureispira sp.
TCACGGTATGGTCCCTCTTGATACGTCAAGGGGGACTTTTTTATGAAATCTATACACAAATAACATACCACATCGATGATAATTAATGTGCATTGGAATAATAATCAACTAAAATAACGGAAAGGCAAGGTTCACTTTTGAGTTTGCATGTTTGGATATGTTTTATTCGTTGTTGCGTGGGAAATAAAACATTTGTACAAAATTACATAGTTTTTTGATAAAATAAACAATTTTTTATAAAAATATTTATAAGAATATTTATATTCAGTCGATTATGTGTATAGTCAAAATTGCATATCTTTATCCGCAAATGATGATATTACCCTTCTTTGTTCCTAAGCTCAAATATATGTCAACTTTCTAAAATGGGCCAATCTATGCTATTAGTCTGATTCACAGATGTAATTGAGCCTATCTAGTTATCTTTATTTTTTCCGATTTAATATCGAATATTGTATTTATTCGTAATATAATTTTGATCTCGGCCACTCTCTTTTTTCATTACCCAATTTTATTCATTTTATATTTTTAACGATCTACCCACTCCTTCACTACACAATAATCCTATTTCACTACATACCATCATTATCATCTTAGCACATCGATCTACCTTTGGGCTATTGATTCAAAAAAACCAAAAAATAATGTTTGATATGAAAATGTTTGTAGTTAGATCTTTTGTTTTTACGTTTTGTCTTTTGACAGTCTCTGTTTCGTATGGCCAGTTTGACAAACTTAAAAAGTCTGTGAGTAAAGCTAGTTCTGATATTACCAAAGTGACGTCATCTGAATATGGCAAAAAAGCAACGAATGCTGTCACGCCAAAAGCTTCTGAAAAATCATTATCTAGTTCTAAAGCTGAAACACCAACGGTAGATGGTCAAAACAACTTCTACATCAGCCCAACAGGCAAAGGAAAAGAAGCGTCTAAATCTGCTCCTGCCAAAGATATAGCAGCGATTGCCATGCAAATCAAAGCGGGTGATGTTGTTCACATTGCCGCAGGTACTTACACGAGTAAAGCTGACCAAAGTTCTGATGTGTTTAGTGTGCCATTTTCGATCATAGGTGGTTACAGTCCTGACTTCAGCCAACGAGATCCTTGGGGACAATACAAAACGGTCTTTAGTGGGACTAATGATATTAGCAAAGGATTGACCACAGAACGAATTGGTATCCTGACCGACAAAGGTTACAAAGACTGGACAGGTGAGATCATCATCGACGGTATCATCATAGATAATGGAGCTAGAAACTATTACTCTGATGCCAAAGAAGAATTTATTCGCAGAAAAGCAAGTCCTGAAAAAGGGATGAATCCTACTCCTAATACACCGGGCATTAAAATCAGAACAGGTAGCGGCACCAAGGTCATCGTCAGAAATTGTGTCATCACCAATACAGCTCCTACACAGGGAGCACTAGATATACAGGTAGGAAAAAATGGGGCTGCTTTGATAGAAAACAACTTGATAGTCAATAATACAGGAGAAGGTATCATGTGCAAAAGTAATCACCACGGGGCTACAGGACATCCTTCTTACACCATAAAAAACAATACCATTTTATTCTCTTGGAAACATGATGCCGTGGCTAGTTTTGGTGGAAATAGTGTCATGTTTGACAATGCTTTGAGTATCGTGGCAGAAAATAATGTCTTTGGTTTTTCGGATATGGGTGGTGTTAACAATGTCAAACAATGTAAATTAGTAACGCTAAAAAACAACCTATTTGTAGGACATAAAAAGTATGATTACCAAGAATTCGCTACAGGACTAAAACTGGATGAAATGGAAGATTATGCCAATTATGTGACCCGTGAATCGGGTGATAATTATTCCCAGGAAATCAAACTCAATATAAACAAAAATTGGGCAGAAAAGTATTTCGGAAGAGTAGAAATTTCCAGGGCCGAAGTAGATGCTGCTGCCAAAGTATCCAATAGTGGTGCCAATCAACTGCGATCTATGTTCGGTTTGCCGTTACAAGCGAGTTCCGTACCGAAAGATGCTGAAGTGTGGTTACACAGAATGGCCTTGGAAGATGCGATCAAATTGGGAATGCAAACGTATGGGAAAAATAATGGGTGTACAAAACCATAAGATAAACATTTCGATTATCCCATGGCCGGAGTTTTACAGCTCCGGTTTTTTAAACAAATAATCATTAAAAATAATATGAATACTTTAAAAACAATCATCTTTTTATTTCTGCCATTATTCGCACATGCACAGAGTTTTCCATCAGATACCCAAGTGCTAGAAGATGTCAAAAACTACCATGGTAAAATAGCAATTGCCACGGTACAAAATGACTGGAAACTAGAAAAGGAAGCAGGTTATACCTTTAGTAATATGGCGAAAAGAGTAGTAGCTGCCACCACTGTTAAAGAAAAAGGAGTCAGTAAAAAAATCATAGGTTTGGCCATTTATGTTCGTGGCGGTGCTGGTGAAAAATGGAATTTCTCCAGGTATTTTGTAACAGGAAGTGAGATAGTCGGTTCCAAAAATTTAACAGAGGAAGATTTAAAAAACCAAATCATAGATTTAATCAAAAAGGATATTACAAAAGTCTTTTGGGAGCACAAATCCATTTCTTGGGTTTATGACATTTCCTTTAACCTTACAGATGTTCATACAGACAGAACAGGAGATGTAATTTACAATGGTTTTTTAGAGTATGATTATATCTATGATGATACACCATCTCCAAAATCTGAGTTTGAAGGAGGCATAATAAGATATAGAACCAAGGCAGAAGCATACGTGAGAATGGTAGACGGACAAATGAAAGTTGCTATAGTCTCAAGTAGTAGGTATGGAGAAGTCAAAAGAACAAGGCTAAATAAAAAACAATATGAAAGTCTGACCACGCTTACTTCCGAAAATTTTGAACAATTATATGGACCGGAAGGATTAAAACTAGAAGATAACAATACGCAAAAAAGTGACAATGTTCAAGATGACAATAGAGAAGCCCAAACTAAAGAAGGCGATACCAAAAAGAAAAAACTAGGTTTGCCAAAATTAAAAATAAAGGGATTTTAATGGGAATTAGGTCACTTGCTTTATTTTTACAGTTTATATTTAGAATATGCGTATTGGAATGATCATGGTTTGGGTTGGTTTTATGCTTTGCAATTTACAAGCACAGCCAAACTATGATCATCTCAAAGCTAGAGTTGAACATTTCAAAACCATCGTAGGAAAAGGTAAAAATATTGCCAATACCGATCTGCTAAATGCAGCCAAAGCGCTAAACGACAGTATCTTTACTTTGAAATATTATGACTTACAGGGTGATATTTTAATGACTATAGGCAGGATCAATCAGCAATTAGGCAGGATGGGGCATGCAGAAATTTACTTCAAAGAAGGCATTCAGCATGGGAGATTATATAGAGACAGTTTGTGGGTCGCATCTGCCTTGGCAAGATTGGGAGGTTTTTACGGTCTGGAAGAAAGGAGTTTTCTGGCTTTAGAGCTTCACCTGCAAGCACTCAAGCTCAGAGAAGTCCATGATACCACTAGAGAAAGCATTGCAGATTCATATCATAATATCGCTGGGGCATACATTCAAATCAATGAACTATCCACCGCCGAAAATTATTTAAATAAGGCATTGCAATTAAAAAACGAACTCAAAGATACCTTTCAGCTTGGTATCATCAATACCTTATTTGCTGATGTATATAGCGCACGTGGCCAATATGAAAAAGCAGAAGCTTACTATTTTAAAGATATCCCCAAAAGATTAAGTCAAAATAACTATGAAGGATTGACTATCAGTTTTTTAGGCTTAGCGGATAATTATAAGTCTTGGGGCAAAAACAATGATGCTGAAATATATTATCTCAAAGCACTTCAAGCAGCAGAGACCATAAAAAGGCAAAGAAATATAGGTTTGATTTTGTTAAAACTAGGTGAGTTATACAGGAGTATTGGGCAAGCTGATCGCGCTAAAGCTGTTTTTAAAAGAGCCGTAGATAATTGCACACAGGTAGATTCTCGTTCTTACCAACTCAATGCTTATCGCAATTTATATCTGATGTACAAAGAAGATGGCAACTTGCCCCAAGCAGTGACATATCTCGAATTACTTGCGGCTGTACAAGACACTACTGCAAAAGAAGCGCTAGAAATGAAAATGGAAGATATGCAAGCTGCTTTCGAATTGTCGGAAAGAGAAAAAACTATCACAGCCCTTGACCTAGAAAATAAAAAAGGAATACAAATTAGAAATATTCTGATATTGAGTATATGCCTGCTATTATGCTCCCTTGTTTTTGTCGTTTTTGTATATCGAGGCAGGAATAAAGCCTTACACGAACTGACACAACAACAGGCACATACCAACGCTTTACTATTAGAAAAAGAAGCTTTATTGGCTCATTTGCAACAAACCCATGTACAATTAATCCATGCTGAAAAAATGGCTTCTATAGGTGTAATGACCGCAGGAATAGCTCATGAACTCAATAATCCCGTGAGCGCCATACATGCCAGTGTAGAAGCATTGAAGATGGATTTTGAAGATTTGGGACCGCTCCTCAATAGCCTCAGCCTACTAGAAAAAGGAGAAACTAATCTAAATACCATCAAAAATGATATTCAAAAGCTAGATTTAGAAAGTCTTACATCAGAATTACATTCTTTAATGTCTACCATCAACAATGGTACGCAACGCACATCTCATATCGTGCAAGGCCTAAAAACTTTTGCTAGAGATAGTGGAGACGAATATGCTTCTTACCATGTAACAGAAGGTTTAGAAACTGCCTTAACCATATTGCAACACAAAATAAATCAAAAGATTACAATCCAAAAAAATTATCTATATGAAGGCGACATCATGTGTCAACCTAGTAAAATAAATCAAGTCTTGCTCAATATCCTGGATAACGCAGTACATGCTGTGGAGCAAGGTGGTATCATCCATCTCGAAACAAAAGCAACTGGAAGTAACTGTATCATCACTATATTTGATAATGGAATGGGTATAGATCCTGAAACCCAACAAAAGATATTTGAACCATTTTTTACCACTAAAGAAGTAGGAAGAGGGACCGGCTTGGGATTATCTATCTCCTATGCCATTGTCAAACAACATCAAGGGGATATTACCGTGTTTTCTGATTCTGGGAAAGGGACTAGTTTTGTGATTACATTGCCTATAGATCGTGCATCCCGTGACACAAATGCTTAGTTCTAGATGGACCATTGCAGGATATAAAGGCGCAATTTCTAACTTTGCTTTAACCTTAATATCATATTACTTCAGTACTTTTTTATTATCTATTAACACCAGTAAAACAGAACTACAATTGCCGATTCCATATTTGGTTTTATTCGCCATACTTTTAGTATTCGAAAGAAGGGCAGATATGCATGTGCTCAGTGTCGAGTTTAATCAAATAAGCGCTTCACAACTTTCACGTTGGCAATGGTTTATGAAAAGTTGGTATTTTGGCATCCTGCTCTTCATGGCATTTATATGGCGTACATTTTTTAGAGTGGTTTTGGTGTTTTTTCCATTACTTACCTATGTTTACGGACTTTATGGTTTTAGGTATGCTACCGTTGATTGGCCATTTAAAATGCCATATTGGCTGATATTGATTTGGGTAGCTTACAGAGAATTAAGATTAATAGCCAATGTTATAGAACCACCTCGTCAACCAGTAAATATGATAACTGAGTGGTTTTCCAGAGCTTTGCATCTGATTCTGATCACCTTTTTTATGACTAATCTCAGTATCATGTTCAAAGGGCAAATAGACGTTAGATATGGATTCAATCATGCTTTTTTGTCCAGTATGCCTTTTATGCTTATTGTATTTACTTTTTTTTACGTCCCCATTCGATGGGTTGAAATCGTAGGAGATGCTATAGACGTGTCTACTAAAACCCAAGTGGTTATTTATTGGATCAGTTCATATCTGGTGATGCTGACATTACTCGAACCACGATTGGTCCCACTTTTTCTATTTCACTTCTGATTATCACCAGTTCACTTCATTGTGTTGTATTTGTTTTCAGGCAGTTCCTACTTTTGTGAACATAAACCAATTGATATGGGTATTCTATTAATGTTTCTTTTGTTTTGTATGCTTTTGTATGCCTTATTGGTCACACATGGAGCGTATTACCTCTTAAAATTAGTCTTGTTACAATGGATGGGCTTGGACTTATCCACCAAAGCATTATGGATAATTGTCAATTTGGTGCTGTGGGCTTTATCCTTTCGGTTTTTTTATTTTTTGTTAGAAGACTCCAAAGGTGGTACGCCCAATGTTGAAGGAGTTTGGAAATTTTACTTAGTTTTAGATACATTACTATTTTTAATAGTATTTTTGTACGGTTATAAATCCAAGTAAATGTCTTTGCCTTATACTATTTTATATCTAGATGATGAAGTGGACAATCTTACTGCTTTTAAAGCTGTATTCAGAAGGTTTTTTAATGTCTATACGGCAGAAAACGCTGATAGTGCTCAAGATATCCTGGAACAACAATCCATTGACCTGATCGTCTGTGATCAAAGAATGCCAGGGAAAACAGGTGTGGAATTTTTAGAGCAAGTAAGTACCACACATCCAGACATGATCAGAATGATTTTGACAGGGTATACTGATATGCAAGCTATTATCGACGCTATCAACAAAGGAAAAGTTTATCACTATATTACCAAGCCTTGGAAATTTGAAGAGTTGAAAGTCATTTTTGACCATGCCTTAGAGACTTACACATTGAGACAAAAGAATATTTTGTTGGAATCGGAAAAAAGGGAATTGTTGCTTAAAAATGCACAGCAAGAAAATCTACAGATATCATCCCAGTACGAGGTACTCAAAAATCAAATAAATCCTCATTTCCTTTTTAATAGTCTCAATACATTAGCCTCTATCATTGCCAAAGATCAAGATAGTGCTATCCGATTTACGACCAAATTTGCAAAAATGTATCGTTCTATTTTGGAGCATGGTGAGCAAAAACTTATCCCATTGGATAGAGAATTGGAATTGATAGATAATTATATCTATTTACAAAAAACAAGATTTGGTGACCAGCTAAAATTGACATTGGATATCCGTGACAAAATGTATTCTATTCCTCCTTTTTCATTGCAATTATTGGTAGAAAATGCTATCAAACACAATGTGATCTCAGAATCACAACCTATGGAGATAAAAATCTTTCAGATAGGCGAAAATCTCGAAATCACCAATCGTGTAGTTCCAAGAGTATCATCTGAAAAATCTACAGGTATAGGACTCCATAACTTATCTAGCAGATACCGATTATTAGTACAAAAAGATATTGAAATCATTCAACATGATGATATATTTAAGGTGATTTTACCATTGATCCCAGAAGCATAATGAGTATATACATGGTGACTAAAGTATTGATCATAGAAGATGAAAAGCCTGCTCAGGAACACCTAGAGCGGATACTTAAAAAAGTGGAACCGTCTGTTCAGATTCTGGAAAAGATAAATAGTATTAAAGATGCTGTCTCTTGGTTAAGTGATCATGAGGCGGATTTGATATTTTTGGATATACATCTTGCGGACGGGATAAGTTTTAGTATTTTCGAACAAGTAAGTATTCAGACACCGATCATTTTTACCACAGCTTATGATGCATACGCTATACAAGCATTTAAGGTCAACAGTATCGATTATCTACTAAAGCCAATAGACGAAGATGATCTGACCCAAAGCCTTCAAAAATTCAAATCGATACAATCCAAACAGCAGATTCCGACTGAATTATTATGGAAAGCACTTCAAAATACCACCAAAATATATCAAGAACGTTTTATTGTGCACCGTGGTGAGCGACTGATGAGCGTGACGATAGACCAAATCGCTTACTTTGAAGGTGAAGATCGTTATGTATATCTTATAAAAAAAGATGGTGCAAAATTTATTGTTGATTATCGATTATCAGACCTGGAAGAACTTTTAGATCCCACGTTGTTTTTCCGATTAAACAGGAGTTTTATTACCCACTTTGATTCCATTGCATCTATGGTTCACGTGAGTAAAAGTAGAATCAAGATCGAGCTTAGTCCACAAACAAAAAGAGACATCATCATCAGTACAGAAAATACCCAAGGTTTTAAAAAATGGTTGAATCAATAAATAAATTATACATGCATATCATCATGCTTTTTTCTACATTATTTACCATGAATTACACTTATCCTAACCTTCCCAGAACAGGCCAAACCATCGATTCCTTCATTCCAAAAGGATATCAAATAATTTACCAAAAAGAAGGAAACCTGAATGATGACAAAATCAAAGATGTAGCTGCAATTATAGAATCCAAAACAGAAATAGATAATCTGAAAGAAACGGATCATGCACAAAAGCCTAGAATCCTGTTCATACTCTTAGGTAAACCATCCGGTGGATATGATCTTTCGGTGCAGTCTAATGAATCTATTATGCTGAGTGATGACGGCGGTGTCTTTGGTGACCCACTTCAGGAGCTGTATATCATGGGCAAAACAGTGTGCGTTGACTATTATGGCGGTAGTAGTCACAAATGGTCATATACTTACAAGTGGCGCTATCAAAATAATGGTTGGTTTCTCATAGGTGCCACTCATAGTACCATGAATCCTATCGAAAACGTATTAGAAACTTATGATTTTAACCTGAGTACCGGCTTTGCAGAGCATACAGTCATGCCTTATCTGGAAGAAGATGAAGGTAAACCAACCATAAAACCCAGGACCAAGAGATTTAATCCCGGCAAAAAGCCACTATACAAGCTTCGGGAGTTTAAATTTGGTGAAAATATGGTGTACAAAGATATCTTTTTCTAATATGGCTAGAACGAAAATAATAGAAAGTACCTGGGATTATCTCTTAGAGAAAGATGATCATGGTAACCTGATTTTCGAAGTAGTTTGTGGCAGTGTAGCCATTTATACGATTTCATTTCGCCTAAATGAAGAAGAAGTCAAAGGTTGGGAAGCAGAAGGTGAGCGATTTTTAAGACATTTGAGCTATCAGGTGAGAGACTACCCTGATGAGTTTATGAAGAGGGAATAGATCAAAGTTTTTGTCGTTTTATGAAGAATAGACAGTAATATTTTAATACTATAATTTCTGATGAAATCCATCAAGATGTGAAAATCACTTATTGACCAATCTTCTTAAATTCACAGTTTCAATATATTTATTGATAAAATACTACAATTAATTTTATGAATACGACAATTTTTTTTGTAAATCTATTCAATTTACTCCAATATTTCAAAATACGAAGTGGAACGCTTTTTCGAATTCATTGATAATATTTGTATAATGGAGATAAATAGCTCGCTAGAATATGATTTTAATCATACGGGCTAAAAGTCATTTATATTTACAAAGAAACACTGCATACAAAGATTTCAATCACATTATAAATTATGTTACGTTTATTTTGCTATATATTAGGCTCTTAGGTTGTTGACTTTAAGAATATGTCTCTGGGAGCTCGATTTTTTTATTTCAAAAGTCCATATTTTAAGATTTCTTTAACTTATTTAGAAAATATCTAAATAATAAGAAACACATATTAAAAATTGTGATTAATGTCATAGTGTTTTACTTTTGTGGCAAATTTAAATTTTTCAATTTTATTACAAATATCCGCTTTTTAAACGGTCTGAATAAATTAAAATCAATGAGGATTTACAAACATCTAAAAATCAAGTCGATAGCATTCCTTCTAATGTTATGGTTTGCTGGAACGGTCACGGCACAGGTCACGCCGGACGCAGGCAAAGAGTTGTTTAAGAATTATTGTGCGGCATGTCACAACAAAGACATGCGTAGCGCCGCCACAGGACCTGCATTGGGCGGCTCGCAAGCCAAATGGGGCGATGATGTAGCTTTGTATGCTTGGATCAGAAATTCACAGGCAATGATTCAGAAAGGACATCCACGTGCAGTGGAGCTTTGGAATCAATACAAACCTACAGTGATGACCGCTTTCCCAAATCTTACCGATGATGAGATTGGAAGTATATTGGCCTACGTAAATGGTGTTTATGATGGTACCTATGGTCCTAAAAAAGACACTGCTGCAGCTACTGCTACCGCTACGAAAGTAGAAGAAAAGAGTCAGCTTCCTATGTATTTAGTAATTGCGGCGGTTTTAGCCCTTTTATCACTACTTTTAGCAAAGATCATCTCCAACTTAAATGTAATAGCATCTGCCAAGGAAGGTATAGCTGCAGAGCCAAAAACTATTGCACAAATCCTTACGTCTAAAGGTGTTGTCACCTTCTTGATATTTGCTGCCATCGTTTTAGGTGCGTACACAACAGTAAATAAAGCTACTGAGCTAGGTCGTCAAGAAGGATATGCTCCAGATCAACCTATAAAATTTTCGCATGCAACGCACGCAGGTCTGCACAAAATTGATTGTCAGTATTGTCATGACAGTGCTCGTAGGTCTAAGCACTCTTCTATACCAGGCACTAATACTTGTATGAATTGTCACGCGGCAATCAAAAATGGCAGTCAGTATGGAACTGCAGAAATCACTAAAATATATGCTTCTATAGGATATGATCCAGCAACAAGCAAGTATATAGAAAATTACGAGTCCAAGACAGAAGAAGAAATTAAAGCCATCTATACCAAATGGATAGGTGATGAATATAAGAGAACCAAAGAAAAGGCAGATTTGGATGCAGCGGGTGAAAGAGAAGTGGCAAAACAGTGGGCTGACATCAAGAAATCATTGACCAATGAAAACAAAAAACAAATCCAAGGTCCTATTGAGTGGGTCAGAATCCACAACTTACCTGATCACGTTTACTTTAATCACGCACAGCACATCACTGTTGGAAAATTAGAGTGTCAGACTTGTCATGGAAAGGTAGAAGAGATGGAAGTACTTCAGCAAATGTCTCCACTTTCTATGGGATGGTGTATCAATTGTCATCGTCAGACAGAAGTAAAATTCAAAGACAATGCATATTATGCCAGTTACAAACAGTATCACGAAGAGTTAGCGACAGGAAAAAGAGAGAAAGTGACTGTTGAAGATATAGGTGGTTTGGAGTGTCAAAAATGTCATTATTAATACCATCACCATTATTTTAAAATATTAATCTTAATATATAAATGAAAAAGCAGTTAGATAATATTTGGATTGGCCAAAAGGACTTAAACAGAGATGAAGAGTTCATAAAAATTGCTGAGCAGGAGTTTGCTGGTGAAGAAGTATCGTATAGTGATATGCCTTCAAACTTATCTGGAAACAGGAGAGATTTTCTCAAGTTTCTAGGCTTTGGTTTGGGAGCGGCTACAGTGGCTGCAGGTTGTGATATTCCTGTAAAAAGAGCCATACCTTACGTAGTTAAACCAGATCAAATCGTCCCAGGAGTTGCCAATTATTTCGCTTCTACCTTTGTGAATGGTGGTGATTATTGTCCAGTTTTGGTTAAAACCAGAGAAGGAAGACCCATCAAAATAGAAGGTAATGACTTATCTCCAATCACAGGCGGAGGTACATCAGCTAGAGCACAAGCATCTGTATTGAGTCTTTATGATACTAATAGATTTACAGGACCTAAATTAAAAGACGGTGCATCTTGGAAAGATATTTCGTGGGCAGAAGTAGATAAATTTGCTAATACGACCTTTCCAGCATCTTCCAATATTAGAGTGGTAACCAATACCATCCTTAGCCCTACAGCTAAAAAAGCCATAGGTGAATTCACTGCTAAATTTACCAACGCTAAGGTAGTTACTTACGATCCGGTTTCTGCTTCTGCATTGTTGGATGCAAATCAAAAGAATTTTGGCGTCAGAGCTGTTCCAAACTATAAATTCGATGCAGCAAGCGTAATTGTAAGTTTCAATGCTGATTTTTTGGGTACATGGATATCTCCTATAGAATATGCAGCGGCTTACATCAAAGGAAGAAAAATAGACGATATTACTAAAGTGAAAATGTCTAGACATATTCAGGTAGAAAACCATATGTCTTTGACGGGTTCCAATGCAGACAATAGAATATTAGTAAAACCTTCTGAGCAAGGCGTAGCTATAGCATTTTTATATAATGAAATTACTGGTGGCAGTGTTGCGACTACAGGTCTAAATGCTAAAGCAAAAGCAGCACTTACTAAAGTTGCAGCAGAGTTGAAAGCAGCCGCAGGTACTTCATTAGTAGTTAGTGCTTCTAATAATGTTAATGAGCAATTGATGATTAACGCCATCAATAATGCACTTGGTAATTATGGTACCACTATAGATATGGCTAATGTCTCGTACCAAAGACAAGGAAATGATGCCGAATTAAAGATGTTGGTTGATGAGATCAAATCTGGAGCTGTTAATTGTGTTATTTTTTATGGCGCAAATCCGGTTTATGATTCAGCATATGGCGTAGAATTGGCTAAGGCACTTCCCAAAGTTAAAAATAAAGTTTCTTTAGCTATTGTTAGTGACGAGACCACAGATCTTTGTGATTTAGTGGCACCTACAACACACTTCTTAGAGTCTTGGGGAGATGTTGAAGCTAAAAAAGGTCATTATACATTGATGCAGCCAACGATATCGCCTTTATTCAATAGCAGACAAGCTGAATTGAGCTTCTTAACTTGGGCTGGTAGTACCAATGTAGATATGGCTCAAGAACAACCATATTATGAATATCTTAAAAATGCATGGAAATCAACAGCATTCACTGCTCAAAGTGAATTCAGTTCATTCCAAGGCTTTTGGGATAATGTAGTTCATGATGGTGTTTTTGCTGTTTCAGCTGGAGCAGCACCTTCATATGCAGCATCAGAAATTGGTGAAATCACTAAGCCTTCAAGCGCTGAATTAGAGATATCATTCTTCGAGACAGTCCAAATGGGTAATGGTCAATATGCAGGTAATCCATGGCTCATGGAAATGGCAGACCCTATCACAAGGACAACTTGGGGTAACTACCTTGCTGTTCCTGTAAATTTTGACGGTGTCAGAACAATGGTAGGTTTTAACGACTTGGTAGATGGAGATTTGGTAGAGTTGACTATTGGTAGTAAAAAAGTAACACTTCCTGTGGTACAACAGTTTGGGCAAATGCCTGGTACTGTAGCCCTAGCATTGGGTTATGGACGCACATCTGCTGGGAATACAGGTTCTAATGTAGGAGTAAATGTCAATGACTGCCTTACAATGGGTGCTTCTGGTCCTGAATATTACAATACAAAAGCATCTGTCTCTACCAAAACAGGAAAAGAGAAAGATTTTTCATGTGTACAATATCACCACACTATAGGTGTAAAAGGCATCGATAAAGAAACCAATACCGAAATTAATGCTGACGAAGCTGCTTTAGTATTCTTCGATTATTTCACAGGTGTTAAAGGTTTCCAAGGAGCTTTGACAGACAGATCTGTAATTTATACGTCTGATGTTAAAGAACTTAAAAATAGTGTAGAGCACCTTCAGGAAAGAAGAAAGCATGCACAACACCTTAATGCACAGCAGATATATAGAGGATTCGATGACTTATATGCATTAGGCCATCATTGGGGAATGCACGTTGATCTCAATGCTTGTATAGGTTGTGGTGCTTGTACAGTGGCGTGTATGTCAGAAAATAATGTGCCTGTAGTAGGTAAACATGAGGTATCGATACATCATGAAATGACTTGGTTGCGTATAGATAGATATTATTATGGCGATGTAGAAAATCCAAATACCATCTACCAACCTATGATGTGTCAGCATTGTGATAATGCACCTTGTGAAAATGTGTGCCCTGTAAATGCTACTAACCATAGTTCTGAAGGCCTTAACCAAATGGCTTACAATAGATGTATTGGTACTAGATATTGTGCCAACAACTGTCCTTATAAAGTCAGAAGATTCAACTGGTTAGATTATACAAAAGCAGACTTATGGCCAGCCAACCAGCCAAGATTACAAGAAGAAAGTACACCATTTATGGCAGATAACCTTACCAGAATGGTATTGAATCCTGATGTAACGGTAAGATCTAGAGGTGTAATCGAAAAATGTAGCTTCTGTGTACAAAGAATACAGGAAGGTAAGCTTACTGCAAAAACAGAAGGAAGGTTGTTGAGAGATAGCGATGTAAGAACTGCTTGCCAGACATCATGTCCTACAGGAGCCATCACTTTTGGAGATATGAATAATAAGGAAGGCGATCTTTATGCAAAATTAGAGTCACCTTTAAATTATATCGCATTAGAGGAAATCAACGTTAGGTCTTCAGTCACATATACGATGAAGGTCAATAACAGAGATAAATCGTTTGACGCTTAATTTTTTAGAAACATAACATTCAAAATATAAACAATGAGTGCTGTTGTAAGTCCATTAAGAAAGCCCCTGATAACGGGAGATAAAACTTATCATCAGATCACAGAAGATTTGATTTCTCCTACAGAGAAAACGCCAACTAAAGAATGGGTTATTGGCTTCGTTCTTTCAGTTGCAGTGTTGACTTACGGAGTTTTTTGTATCCTTTGGACCATTTGGGTAGGTATTGGATCATGGAATCTAAATAGAACGATCAACTGGTCATGGGATATCACCAATTTTGTTTGGTGGATTGGTATCGGTCACGCAGGAACCTTGATATCTGCTATCCTACTCCTTTTCAGACAAAAATGGCGTACAGGAGTAAACAGAGCAGCAGAAGCGATGACAATTTTTGCGGTAATGTGTGCCGGATTATTCCCACTTATCCACATGGGACGTATTTGGTTGGCTATGTTTATCTTACCTTATCCAAATACAAGAGGTCCATTGTGGCCAAACTTTAACTCTCCACTTTTGTGGGACGTATTTGCGATATCCACTTACCTTACGGTATCATTATTGTTTTGGTACACAGGTTTAGTACCAGATTTTGCAACAGTAAGAGATAGAGCCAAAGGATTAAGAAGAAAAATTTATAATACATTATCATTCGGCTGGACCGGCTCTGCAAAACACTGGCAAAGATGGGAATCATTATCATTGGTTCTTGCTGGTCTTTCCACACCATTGGTACTTTCAGTGCACACTATAGTATCTTTTGACTTCGCGACTTCAGTAATACCTGGTTGGCATACCACAATTTTCCCTCCATACTTTGTTGCTGGGGCGATTTTCTCTGGATTTGCTATGGTATTAACATTGATGATTATTACCAGAAAGCTTCTTCACCTAGAAGATTATATCACAGTAGAGCATGTAGAGTCCATGAATAAGGTAATCCTGCTCACAGGTACCATCGTAGGAGTAGCATACCTTACAGAGTTATTTATTTCTTGGTATTCTGGATATGTATACGAGCAATTTGCATTCTTTAACAGAGCATTAGGTCCATATTGGTGGTCATATTTCGGTATGATGTTCTGTAACGTAATCTCTCCACAGTTTTTCTGGAAAAAATCATGGAGAAGAAATATAACTTTGACTTTCTTTTTATCTATTTTAGTAAATATAGGTATGTGGTTTGAGCGTTTTGTAATTATCGCAACTACATTAGCAAGAGATTATTTACCATCTAGCTGGAGTTTGTATACACCAAGTTGGGTAGAGATAGGTATTTATATTGGTACTTTCGGTTTATTCTTTACACTTTTCTTAATCTTCGTGAGAGTTGCACCAGTAGTGGCAGTAGCTGAGGTAAAGAGTATATTGAAAACAGGTGGAAATCAGTATGTGGGTGAAAATGCCACACACAAACACCACCATCACGATGATGAAGCCGGTCACGGACATTCTCATGGAAATCATTCAGAACATCATTAATCATTAATAAACCATTATTCGATGGCAGAAAATAATCATACAGACGTAATTTATGGTCTCTACAATGACGAAGAGGATTTGTTGAGAGCAGTGAAGGTTGCTAAAAGAGATCATTTGGATATATATGATGTATATTCTCCTTTTCCAGTCCACGGATTAGATCCTTTGCTAGGTTTGGAAGAGTCTAGATTGCACCAAGCAGGTTTTATTTACGGAGCTTTAGGTACATGTACTGCTTTTCTAGGTATGACATGGATATTTACCAAAGATTGGCCGAATATTTTTGGTGGTAAACCATATTGGTCGGTACCTGCATTTATTCCTATCACTTTTGAGTTGACGGTATTGTTTGCAGCGATAGGTATGACAGTTACTTTCTACATCATTAATGGTTTGGGACCAGGTGTAGTAAACAAGCATTTGGATGACAGGATCACTGATGATAAGTTTTGTATAGCATTTGACAAATCATTAGTAAATGCTGAAGCAGCAGAGTCATTTTTTAAAGCGACGGGAGCTTCGGAGATTAATTCTAAAACGATATAAGCTTTATATATCATGAATAGTACATTTAAATTATTTGGATTCTTCGCTATATTGAGTGTGATTTTTACATCATGCCAATCAGCGGGTGGGAATCAAACAGGTAGTGAATACATGCCCGATATGGCACACTCAGTGGCATATGAAGCCAATACTTTTGGTTATTATTATAATAATAGATGGGGCACCAAAGATGAGCTTCATAAAATGGTACAGCCGCGTGAGGTGATCAATGGTACAATAGCTAGAGGTATGAGCGGTAAAACTACTGAAGGTCGTGGTATTTCTCACAAACCGAATGGTTCCGTTCCTTACTACTATGCTAATACCGAGGAGGAAAGAACAAGAGCAATTGCGGAGATTATCAATAATCCTTATCCAATTACCACTTCAGGCCTAGAAAAAGGTAAGAACCTATACAACATCCAATGCGGTATCTGTCATGGTGAAAAAGCGGACGGAAATGGTTATTTGGTAAGAGAAGATGGTGGAAAATATCCTGTACAACCTGCTAATTTTATGTTAGATGAGTTTGTTGCCGCGAGCAATGGTAGATATTATCATGCCATTATGCATGGTAAAAACCTAATGGGTGGATATTCTGATAAGCTTTCTTATGAAGAAAGATGGTATGTTATTCAATTTATCAGGTCTCTTCAAGCTGCAAACAAAAAATTGGAATATAGTGAGAAAGCAAACACTTTCAACACTACTGATACACCATACAGTGTTGTTGCTGCTAAAAAAGCAGCTGCAGAAGCAGTAAGTGCAATTCCAGCTAACAATGCGGCAGCTGAAGTCGTAAAAACTGAAACCCACAACAATAGTGGACATTAATTTAATTAGATTTAAAGAAATAAATAAGATATGAACCAATATACAATGAAATCTGGTCACCGCAATTTATTGTTTGGTGCTATGGGTATCGGTTTAGTGTGCTTGATTTTGACTTGGTTGGGCGATGATGCACACCATACAAGATTTTGGACCAACTTTTTGCATAATTCCGTATTTTTTACGATGATTTCTGCAATGGCTTTATTTTTTATCACTGCAAGTATCACAGCCTATGCAGGTTGGTATACTACCTTCAAAAGAGTGTGGGAAGCATATTCGATGTTTTTGTTGATTGGATTAGTACTTCTGGCTATTGTAGGTTTGGGCAATTATATGCATTGGCACCATCTATACCATTGGGCTGACGAAGCCGAAGTAGCTAAAGATACGATCTTGAAAGGAAAGTCTTCATTTCTTAACAAGAATTGGTTTATGTTTGGTACTGTTATCTTTTTAGGTACATGGGCATTTTTTGCTGTCAAACTTAGAAGCTTGTCACTAGAGGAAGATAGATCAGGAAATAGCAATTATACCCAACATAAATCAATGAAGGTTTATTCAGCAGCGTTTTTGCCTATCATTGGTTTTACAAGTGCGGCTTTACTTTGGCAATGGGTGATGAGTATTGATGCACATTGGTATAGTACATTATTTGCTTGGTATGCCACAGCAAGTGCATTTGTTACTATGATAGCACTTACCATACTGATGATCATTTTCTTAAAAAACAATGGTTACTTTGATATCGTAAATGACAACCATGTCCACGACTTAGGTAAGTTTTTATTTGCTATCAGCGTTTTCTGGACTTATTTATGGTTTTCACAATTTATGTTGATTTGGTATGCCAATATTGGTGAAGAGACCATTTACTTTAGAGAAAGGTATGATAATTACCCTGCTTTATTTTTTGGCAACCTTGCTGTAAACTTTTTAGTACCTTTCTTTGTCTTGATGCGTAATGATACTAAAAGAAAATTTGGATCAGTGACTTTCGTTGCCATTATCGTATTAGTAGGACACTGGATAGATTATTTTCTTATGATTAAACCAGGTGCATTGATCAATAGAAATCACGCTTTAGGGCATGGTCATGATCACGGTGCTGAAGCAGGACATGATGCAGCATACGGGGCAGAACACGCTGTGGAACATGCAAGCAACTTCGTTTCAGGATTCACAATGCCGGGTTTACTAGAGATAGGTACTTTCCTTGGATTTTTAGGACTTTTTGCTTACGTGGCTTTGGTGGTTTTATCCAAGTCTTCGTTGGTACCGAAAAATGATCCTTATCTAGAAGAGAGTATTCATCATCATGTGATTTAAAAGTATATTCAATTAATATAAAAATTAAAAAAAATGACTTATTTTGTAGCATTCGCAATTATTTTCCTTCTTGCTGTAGTAGTGATACAGATAGGGAAATTATCGGAGTTAGCTGGAAGAATCAGAGGCGAAGAGGCAGTAGAGAGATCAAACAATAATACGCAAGGTAAAGCTTTAGTTGCTTTTATGATCGTCTTTTTAGTAGGCACTATAGTATCAGCCTATTATTACAAAAATGATATGTTGGGATATGGTCCATTGACATCAGCTTCGGCGCACGGATTTGAATTAGACCATATCTTTAACGTCACTTTATTTTTCACGGGTATAGTTTTTGTAATTACGCATATCTTATTATTTTGGTATTCTTATAAGTACAGAAAAACGAGTAGTGAACGCAAAGCCTTGTTTTTTGCGCATGATACCAAATTGGAAATGATTTGGACCGTAGTTCCTGCTGTTGTTATGACTTATTTAGTGGCAAATGGTTTGATAGCTTGGAATAGCATTTTTCCTACTCTTACAGAAGAAGATAAATATATTGAAATCGAGGCCACAGGTTACCAATTTGCTTGGGATATCAGATATCCTGGTGCAGACGGAAAACTGGGCAATAAAGATTTCAGACTTATAGATCCTGCAACCAATAGTTTAGGTATTGACTGGAGAGACGAAGCATCAGTTGACGATATCGTACTAGGTGGTACAGACAAAATTTTGCTTCCAAAAGACTCATTAGTTAAAGTAAGAATCACAGCTAAGGATGTCCTTCATAACTTTTACTTACCACATTTCCGTGTTAAAATGGATGCAGTGCCGGGCTTACCAACATCTTTCATATTTACACCTGTAAAAACGACGAAAGAATTTAGAGAGCAATTGAGTCAGTATCCTGAGTGGCAAGTACCTGCTGATCCTAATGAACCTAATGGTAAGAAAAAATGGGAAACTTTCGAATACGAACTTGCGTGCGCTGAATTGTGTGGCAAAGGTCACTACTCTATGCGTCGTATAGTTGAGGTAGTAGAAAGAGAAGAGTTTGATACTTGGTTGGCTGGTCAGAAAGCGTTTTATACCACCAACATCAGAGGTACAAAAGCGGACCCGTGGGATGGTAAAAAATTATTCCCAGGTGAAATCAAAGCTAGAGCAAGTGAATTAAAATCTGATATTGCCAATTTCTTAGCAGATACCACAGGTGCTGCAAACAGAAATATACAATTGAAACATGTATTTTATAACACAGGTTCGGCTGATCTTAACAGCAACTTGTCAAAGTATGAGTTGGATCACTTGGTAGAGTTAATGGCAAAATATCCTACTATGAGAGTTGAGTTAGCTGGGCATACTGATAATGATGGAGATGCAGCAAGTAACTTGACTTTGTCCAATAGTAGAGCAAATAATGTATTACAATACTTGATAGGTAAAGGTGTAGCTCCTGGTAGAATGAGTGCCAAGGGTTACGGTCAAGACCAACCTATAGAGTCTAATGATACTCCGGAAGGAAAACAAAAGAATAGAAGAACTGAACTTAGAATAATTTCTAAATAATCATTTAAATTAAAAAGTGCAATGGCAAACATTACAGTTCAAGAGCAAGATGTTCTAATCAAAGAACAAGGTTACAATGATCATTTCCATGAGCATCACCATGGGGACAAGTATCAGACTAATTTTATTTTCCATTATATTTTTTCAATGGATCATAAGATGATAGCTCGACAGTTTCTGATTACAGGTATGGTATGGGCTATTATAGGTGCAGCTATGTCCGTTGTTTTTAGATTACAGTTAGGTTTTCCTGAGGAGAGTTTGACTTGGATCAAGCCATTCTTAGGAAAATGGATCGTAGTAGATGCAGCTACTGGTATCGGTAAGTTGGCTCCTGAGTTTTATTATGCGTTGGTAACGATGCACGGTACTATTTTGGTATTTTTTGTACTAACGGCTGGATTGTCAGGTACCTTTTCAAATCTATTAATTCCATTACAGTTGGGGGCCAGAGACATGGCGTCTCCATTCATGAATATGTTGTCATACTGGTTTTTCTTTTTAGCTGGTATCGTAATGTTTTACTCATTATTCCTTAGTACCGGTCCATTTTCAGGGGGTTGGGTGGCTTATCCACCTTTGAGCGCTTTGCCACAAGCATCATCTGGTTCTGGTACTGGTATGACGCTTTGGATAGTAAGTTTGGTTTTATTTGTAGTTTCTGTACTATTAGGAGGTATCAATTATATTACCACGGTACTAAACTTAAGAACTAAAGGAATGAGTCTTTGGAGAATGCCACTTACCATTTGGGCATTTTTTGTAACGGCTATTTTGGGTTTATTGTCCTTTCCGGTTTTAGCATCTGGATTTTTTATGTTAGTATTTGATAGAAGTTTGGGAACAAGTTTCTTCTTAAGTGACATTTTTATTGCTGGTCAAGCTCTAGACAGAGTGGGAGGTAGCCCTATCTTATATCAGCATTTATTTTGGTTTTTAGGACACCCTGAAGTGTATATCATCATATTGCCTGCCATGGGATTGGTTTCAGAAGTATTATCTGTTCACGCTAGAAAGCCAATCTTTGGGTATAGGGCCATGGTCTACTCAATAATGGCTATTGGATTTTTATCGTTCATAGTTTGGGCACACCATATGTTTATGTCTGGAGTAAATCCATTCATATCCAACTTCTTTGTGGTATTTACTTTGATTATAGCGGTGCCTTCAGCGGTAAAAGTATTCAACTGGATTACCACTTTGTATGGCGGTAATTTGAGATTAAATACACCGATGTTGTTTGCTATTGGTTTTGTATCTATGTTTATTTCAGGTGGTCTTACCGGTATTTTCTTAGGTAACTCTGCTATTGACATTCAGATGCACGATACTTACTTTGTGGTGGCTCACTTCCATATAGTAATGGGAGTTGCTGCATTCTTCGGGATGTTTGCGGGAGTATATCATTGGTATCCAAAAATGTACGGTAGATTTATGAATGAGACCTTAGGTAAGATACATTTCTGGGGAACCATCATTACAGCTTATGCAATTTTCTGGCCTATGCATTACATAGGTATGGCTGGTGTACCAAGAAGATATTACTCTTTCGATAATTTTGACGCTTTCAGACACTTTACGGATATGAATAAGTTCATAACAGTATTTGCCATCATAGCTTTCTTTATACAGTTGGTGTTTGTTATCAATTTCTTCTACAGTATTTGGTATGGTAAGAAGATGAAAACTAAGAACCCTTGGGAAGCGAATACACTAGAGTGGACCACGCCAATCGAGCCAATACATGGTAACTGGCCTGGTAATCTTCCTGTGGTACATAGATGGGCTTATGATTACAATAAGGATGAGAGAGAGTATGTTATGCAACATGTTCCATTAAAAGAAGGAGAAGTAGGTGATCATTAATTCTATTTAGAAGCACAATCCTTGGAAAATAATAAAACATATATCAAAGCAGAAGTCATACCAACTTTGAAATACTCAAAGTTGGCTGACTATGTTTTGTTAGTAAAACTCAGGCTAACGATTGTTGTTGTAATATCGTCAGTTTTGGGGTATTTAATTGCAGCTAAGGGTGCGGGAAACATTCTAGATATCATCAAGATATGCATGGGAGGTTTTCTAGTCACTTCAGCAGCCAATGCATTAAATCAAGTATTGGAAAAAGATTTTGATATCTTAATGACTCGAACAGCTGATCGGCCGGTAGCTACTGGAAGGATGAAAACATCTGAAGCAGTTATGTTTGCTGGATTAAGTTGCTTGGTTGGGATAAGCATATTAGCTACATTCAATCCTGTGACAGCTTTGATCGGTATGTTGTCTCTTATTATATATTCATTTGTCTATACTCCATTAAAAAGGTACAGTACATTAGCTGTAGCTGTTGGTGCCATACCTGGTGCTTTACCGGTTATGATAGGGGTGACTGCTTTTGAAGGAACGATTACTTTGTTTGCATTTGCATTGTTTGTGATTCAGTTTTTATGGCAATTTCCACACTTTTGGTCTATTGGTTTTTTAGGTTATGAGGATTACAGTAAGGCTGGATATAAGTTATTGCCTGAGCAGGACGGAATGATCAACAGAAATTTAGGTATGTCATCCATGTTTTATGCATCATTGATTTTACCTGTAGCGATGTGGGTGTTTATTCGAATGGATGTGAGTTGGGTAAGTACTGTATCTGTCATAGCTTGTACTTTTTTGTATGTATATTTTAGTTATAATTTCCATAAAAGATTTGATAGGAGCGCTGCATTGAAGCTAATGTTTTTCTCTTTCTTTTATCTTCCATTGGTTTTAATTTCATATTGGTTATTTTAAAAGCAAAACATGGAGAATATAATAAATAATAGAAATAAAATTCATCCACATAAGTTCGCATTATGGGCTGGTATGGCTAGCATCACTATGATGTTTGGCGCGTTCACTAGTGCGTATATTGTGAAGCAATCTGCTGGTAATTGGCTGGAATTTTCTTTTCCATCTGAGTTTTATATCAGCACTGCCGTTATACTTTTATCTAGCGTAACGCTTCACTACTCTTTTTCCAATTTCAGAATTCATGAAGAGAAAAAGTACAAGCAATTACTTCTGGTAAGTTTGGCTTTGGGAACCGCCTTTGTGATATTACAATATTTTGGGTGGACGGCGCTCTATGAGAGAGGAGTCGATTTGAAAGGGAATGTTTCAGGATCGTTTTTTTATCTTTTATCAGGAATACATGCTTTGCATGTTTTGGGCGGTATCGCAGCGATGATTGTGGCAGTTTTACATGCATATACGTTAAAATTTAATGTTACTGAAAAGAGAATCAATAGGTTTGATTTAGTAGTAAACTATTGGCATTTTGTTGATTTTCTGTGGGTATATTTGATGATATTTTTATTAATGAGTAAATAATTTAAATTGTTATAATGGCTTCAGATACTTTAGCACATGGACATGATGTAGCTCACACCAACGAAGGTGGTAGCTGGAAAGGTGGAAGTGAACCATTTAAGGCTTCTTATGGAAAGCTGATGATGTGGTACTTTTTGTTGTCAGATGCATTCACTTTTGCAGGATTTTTGATAGCATATGGAACGTTAAGGTTTAGTGTGCCAACATGGCCCGTTCCTGACTTTGTATTTAGTACTTTTCCGGGAGGTTTTCACCACAAACCATTACTTTTTGTAACGGTAATGACTTTTATACTCTTAGCTAGTTCTTTTACGATGGTAAGAGCGGTACAAGAGGGTCATCAAGAAAATCGAAGTGGCGTAGTCAAATGGATGCTTTGGACCATAGTAGGAGGTATTGCCTTCTTAGGTTGTCAAGCATGGGAATGGACAACATTGATGGGCGCAGAGCATATGACTATAAAACAAAATCCATTCGGAACTCATACTGAAACAGGTGTGTATCTTATGGGTGATGGACATGATATCAAAGAAGGTGATGCCTTTAAAACAGGAGATTCTTATCTGATTCATCAGCATGATGGTAAGTTTGCGCCGTTACAGTACAAGGTTACAGAAGGTCCTGATGCAGGTGTAATAAAAGAACAGCAAATGGGTCCAAAAGCATTTGGGGCATTGTTTTTCTTCATTACTGGATTCCATGGATTCCACGTATTATCAGGAGTGGCATTTTTGATTATCATCTGTCTAAATGCAGCTACAGGGCTGTACGTACAAAGAAAGAACGGCTATGAAATGGTAGAGAAAATAGGTCTTTACTGGCACTTTGTAGACTTAGTTTGGGTATTTGTATTCCTTTGTTTTTATCTACTATAAACCTTTTGATCATCATAAAAATATAAAATTATATGGGGCATTTATCATATGAACAATCAAAATCTCTGGCTACCAAGACAATTGTAATTTTGGCAATCATTACTGTAGCAGAAGTTGTTTTTGCACTTTTGGGCAAAGGTTACATCGTTGAAGGTCTTCATTTTCCTGCTTTTCTTATGGGAAGTGTGATGATAGTGATGAGTATAGTGAAGGCATATCTGATCATCTATGAATTTATGCACATGAAGTACGAAGTGCCTGGTTTAGTTAAGACTGTTTTGTTGCCAACATTATTATTGGTTTGGGCAGTGATTGCTTTCTTGGCAGAAGGTAATTATTGGAATAATTCTCGAGCTGCTAATAAGAATGCTGTAAAAACTGAAATCTCAGATACACCTAAATAAATGTATTTAAGGTCATGATAAATGAAACCATGCTATTCTTTGTGAAAGAGCAGCATGGTTTTTTATTTATGGTTAACGGTGTTATTAAAATGTTTTTATGTTTTCTATAATAAGCAATAAGTATTAAATTTAGTTTAGTAATTTATCAACATTTGAATAAAAGTCTTGTTACCCCTTGACAAAAACGATCTTCATAATGATTCAAAAATATATCTCATCCATTGCTGTTTTGGCTTTGATTTTTATAGTTCCTTTAGGTAGTTGGTATTATTTGAAGCAAGGATTGGATTATCGAAAAGATGCGCTTAAAACCCTAGCACCTAAAGATAGTATTGATGTAAAGATGGATACGTTGGGCTTGTTTATTGGTCAGACTACCATTGTAGTAAATCGAGGCTCTGATAGTTTAAATAAGGTGATATCCACGATTGGTGAACAATTTAAAAATACTCCAAAATTTCAGATTTTATATTTAGATAGTACCATCAACAGCACTGGCAAAGTGATTCCGGTAATGTATCTAAATGATTTCTTTCAGAAATACAAGTCATATCATTATTTATTGATAGATAATAAGATGAAACTTAGAAATTTCTTTGGTGGTGATCAAGAAGGTATCAAAAAATTGATAGAACATACAGCTATTATCCTGCCTAGGCCAGTAGAAGCAGACATAGAAGTCAAAAAGTAATTTAATAAATCAAAGTTTTCTTTAAACATCATATTTAAATAATATTAAACAGATGACATATCCAAAACAAAACGATGTACTTGCGAAAAAACTAACTATATATAGTATCATTATTTCGATAGCCGTGCTTTTACTAGTAGGTGTGATGCGAAGGGTTAAAATTGATTTAGGAATAGACTTTAGTTTCATTCCTCCTATATCTGCAATACTGAATACTTTGGTTTCGATATGCTTGTTGGCAGCTTTGTATTTTATCAAAAAGAAGGATTGGGTCAATCATAAAAAATCCATTTATGGAGCGATGACCTTTTCAGGACTCTTTTTAGTAGGCTACGTTTTGTACCATTTCACTACCGAGGAAACCGTATTTTGCAAAGAAGGTCTGATCAAAACAGTGTATTATTTCTTTTTAATAACACATATAGTACTTGCGGGGCTATCATTACCTTTCATTTTGATTACATTTAGCAGAGGTTTTACTTTCCAAGTAGAAAAGCATAAAAAATTGGCACGTTGGGTTTTTCCCATTTGGTTGTATGTAGCTGTTACGGGACCTGTTTGTTACTTGATGTTAAAACCTTGCTACCTATGAGAAAGATTATCATACTTGTTTTTCTTACCAGTATTTTATTGGTGATATTTGATGTAGATGTAATAGCACAATGTCCTATGTGTAAGATGTCAGCAGAGTCCAATCTCAGAGACGGGGGCTCTGCCGGCAAGGGATTAAACACGGGGATTTTGTACATGCTAGCCTTGCCTTATTTGTTGTTTTCAGTCTTGGGTTACCTTTGGTATAGAAATCGGAAAAATTACGATAGAAGTGGGCAAGTAGAGTAGGTGAAACTTCTGTCATGTGGCTATGTAAATGATCATTATATGAGTCTACTGACCAGTTCAAAATCTGACAGTCAAGTTTTATTTTGGGCACTCTGTTTAGCATGGGGCACTGTTTGGATATTAATAATTCCAATTTCGATATTAGCTTTTTTGCATGCTTTTATAACTTTGTTCATTAGAAAATCGAAAAAAATTTTTCATTTAATTTTACTAAGTCCTTTTATTATATTACCAATTTTTAATGTTTGTCTAGCAATAAAGGATTACACTGTAGGTAAAGCTAAGCTCAAGTTAATCGGTTACCCTTCAACAGAATTTGGAAATATAAATACTGAATATAGAGTTTATAATCATAGTTTAGGGTGTACATTTACTGGAATTGAATATCTAACATCATTCAGATATAACCAAGTTGTTAAACTTTTAATTAGTAATTTTGGATATCAGAAAGGGTCTTATTCTGGAATTTTACCAACTAAAGAAGAAGCTATTTTACTTGTTTCTTCATCAGCATCTATAGGAAAGATTTCTGTAGATAAAAAAGAATTCACTATAAAAATGGACTCTGTTAATTATTCCTTTAACATTGAAAATCAACATAGTCTCATCAAGAAAACTATTCTTTCTGAGAGCGACACTTATGAATCAAAGGTCAAAACTGTAAAAAAAATTATTGTTAGTAAAATGGAGCGATCGAATCATTTTTATAATTGATATGGAAACTAAAGTAGTTTTGGCTCAGTATCAATATTTTAATACTACCATTTAACCAGTCGGGTATTGGGATGTTTGTCTAACCACGATATTACGATTTGATTACACTCGGGGTTTGTCGGCAGATACTGTATGGCTTCTTTCCATTCTTCGGGACCATACTGTGCATCATCTTGAGCTAAATAACCATAACCTCTGTAGTGTCCGTCTTCTATAAGTACCAAGCCAATTTCTTCACGATTTCTTCCTTCTGTGACGATAATAAAATCATCATCAAAAGACTTTTTCAGAATTTCTAGCGCTTCGGTGGCCCTTTCGTTATAGCTTTCCGGGGCTTCTATTTGTTGGCAAGCTCCTGTGCAGGCTCCTGTCTGATAATAAAAACAACTACTTTCGGCTTCATGGATACCTGTAAGGCCTGCGCAAAGGCCCAATAACTCAGTAATTTGATAAAGATGGCTTCTTGCTGACGCCTTAGAGCTGTAGTGATTCAAAATCTTTTTATTGGTTCTGGACTTTACGCTTGATTTTTCCCAATTGAAACGGAGATAACCCTGATTGTCAAAATAATGGTAAACAAAATAGGGGTAATCTTTGGCTCTTTGAGCTTTGTTGACTTCAGGTTGGAGTGCTTTGATTTCGTTAGACTCTAATAGCATGGCTATCAGTTCGGAGCCTGTTTCCTCATAGGTGATGTCTGCGACTTTGGCTATGAATTTATCCGTTTTGCTGTCTATATTTCCAAAATGTTGCATGACACGTTTACGGATATTAATGCTTTTACCTACGTAAATGACATGTCCATACTCGTTGTAAAAGTAATAGACTCCTATGGATTCTGGAAGATTATGAATGCGCTCTATACTGATATCTTTGGGCAAATGGGATGCTTTTATACCAGCATTGACAATTCTGTCTGCTTGCTGGATGCCGTCTTCATTAGAAAGTATTCTCCCCAAAATATCGACTGTGGCTAAAACATCATCCATGGCACGATGTCGGTTTTCCACTTTGATGTCGAAATGTCTGATCAAGTTGCCCAAGCTGTAAGATTTTAAGCCAGGAAAAGCTTTACGGCTCAGCACTACAGTACATAGTTGTCTCCGCGTAAAGGTGAAACCTAAGCTAGCAAACTCTTCTCTGATGAAACTATAGTCAAATCTCACATTATGAGCTACAAATATGGCACCTTCGGTCATATCTACCACTTTTTTGGCCACTTCATAAAACTTGGGAGCATTGGATACCATGCTATCAGTGATGCCCGTGATGCGCGTGATTTCGTAGGGGATGGATCTTTCAGGATTGATCAGGGACTCAAATTTATCTACTATTTTTTCACCATCAAACAGCACTATAGCTATCTCAGTGATGCGGTCTCTTCGGGCCATACCACCGGTGGTTTCGATGTCTACAACTGCATAACGTTTAGGTTTCATCAGTTTTGTTTATTTCCAGCTTCCACTTCTATGTCAGTATTTTCGTTTCTTAAAAAGAAAGTGATCAAGCTATAAAGCAATACTGCGGACAATAAGACAAAATAATAAGTAAAGAGTCTCCAAACAGATACTATAAGAAAAGATAGATCTGAAGGTATACTTTTCCCAAAAATCAGCAAGAAAGAAGCTTCTGCACCACCAGAAGCACCGGGTGTGGGAATAAAAAGCATCATAACAAAGACCACCCATTGCCTGATATAACTTTGAATCACATCAAAGTCAACTCCAAAAGCATGCAAAATGACCAGAAGTACTGAAAATTTGGCCATCCACTGTAGTAATAGCATGGTGAAACTGGCCAGCATTCGGAGTTTTCCGTGTTTCAAAGCCATATTAAAGTTAGATTTCATATCGATGATACCATCTGACAATTTGCTCTTAAAGTTGTAAATTTTATTTTTTATGCTGATGGGGATATAAGTCATCAACCTAAAGCCCACGGGTATTTTATTTTTTCGGAGTAAATAAATATAGGCCACCAATATGGTAAAGAAACCAATCAGATACCAGCTATACTCTTGAGTAAATGTAATGATTTGAGTCATCATCCCCGTTACCAAATGAGAAGAAAATATACCTGCAAGTACAATACCCAATGTATAAAATATAATGTCTTCTATTACACCATAGGTCAGTAAAAAACCCACATTCCCAGAACTAAATCCTCTATTGAGCAATAATGCTGCTTTTACAGGTGCTCCACCTACCGCTGTAGGACTCAGTGCCGAAGCAAGGTCAGCGGTGATCACGACTCTGAGCAAATCTGCATAATGGATCTTTTCTTTTAAAAATATAGACCACATATACACTCTCAAGGCGTAAAATATCCAAGGTAAGTACAGCAATACAATGATTATGGCCAAATGTATATAACTGATGCCTGATAAAAATTTGAGAAGTGATTTTTCCGTAGTGGACAAGACGAAGACGATATGTGCACCCACACCTAATCCAATAAAAAGTATCAGCCTATTTACTATTTTTTTGAAATTTAACTTTTGTGAAGGCATCGTGTACTTGATTGATGAGAACTATTCTCTAAATGCCACAAAAGTAAATAAATTAATTCTTGCTTTCGCAATAATTTAGATGAATGATTAATCTATGCGTCTAAACGTCCTTGAGATCACTCTGAATGAAAGGGGATGTATGATGCCAAATTAATAAAAAAATAAAAGTTTTTCAAAACTTAGCAGACATGGAGGAAAACCTTGAAAACTTTCTGAACAAGCTGATGTGATTAGTTTTTTTTATTAATAATGGCCAAGTGTACTGATAATAGCGACCCATTTTTCGGGCTCTTCGATTACTTGATATATAAGTCTGTCCTTCTTAATGATCCTTCTGCTCCAGTATCTTGACAAATGGTGTTTTAATGCTTCGGGGTGACCAACACCGGTATATGGATGAGATGCGAGTTCTAAGATAATGGTTTCCAATTTTTTGATTGTTGACCTATCACCTGATCTATAAATTTTATCAAAATCCTGTTTTGCAACTTTATCTACTTCAATCCTAAACTTCCCCATAAATCTTTAGGATCTATTATAATTGTATTTCCATCATTTGCGCTTTCAGCTCTTTCCAATATCATCTTAACGAAAGCTGGATCATATGGTTTTTCCTTTTTCTTTTTGCTTTTAGTTTTGAAAGAGACATTTAGTCCTTTTAGAAAATCTTTAATTTTTTCAGTGGTGACACTGTCATTGCTATCGATGATAATGGTTTCCATGTGCTATACTGTTTAAAGTACAAAGTTACTTATTTTTTGTGAAATCTTTAAGTGCAAAAATCAAATACTGCGATCGTTCCATTCTTCTCGGCTTTGGATTACATAATTTTGAAGTTCGTCAGCTATATCAGCCGGTAGTTTACCCGCATATTTTTCAGATAGTTTTTGTTTTGGTTGATTACTTTTTTTGAGCGCTTTAATAATATGTAAATCCTCCAAATCTTCTAAAAGTCCACTCTGAATGAAAGGGAACGGTTGATGCCAAATAATCTTCTGCATCGTTCTTTTTAGATCATAAGGTACTAAAAAAAGCGATGATTTGTACTATAAAATGGGTAAATCGTACCTAAAATTACTAGAGATAGGGGTGTTTTGGGCACCAAATCGCTGCTCAGCCCCGTAAATACCGAGTCCGCAACGGAGGGCATAAAAAAAGTCTAAAATTCCTATTTTCTAAACGGAATCAATCATCATAATCCCATTTTTGGGGTTTCCTGACAGAAACTAAAGATTAAAATCTCATTTTTCCTAGTTCCTGAAAGGAATCACCCGTCCAAAAAGCATTTTGGGGCAATCCTGTCAGGAACCTAAAATATTTAACCTAAAACATCTATAAACCTTGCGAAACTAACCGTCCAGCAAATTTTATGACTAGCTCCCTATCGGATTGTATTATATTCCAAGTTTTATTTGTTGCTCCTTTTGGGGACGGAATAAAATATTTTTGGCAATGTTGCTTATCGCAGTGATCACCGAGAATATTTGATCAAAAAAATGATAGCAAGTCTTGTTTATATCATTTTAGTAACCTATATTTGTATAGTTATTAAAGATATGGAAGAAAGTCTTTTGTGACCAATAATTTATGTATTGCCTGAAAGATAAGTGGATTATGGTGCGCCCATACTGAGAATTTATAAATACGATTTTTAGTTAGGTTTGTATAATTGCATTCTTAACTTTTTGATGAATCAATCAAAGCAATCAAATCAAGGAAACTAGTAAAACTTAAAAACATGAAAGTCATTTTTACTTTATTATTTGTCATACTTATCCAAGTAACTTACGCCCAAAAATACCAACCATTAGTGGAAGAAGGAAAGTTTTGGATTTATAATCACCATGCTAGTGATCCAACCTGTTCTCCCTTATGGTATCTCAATACCGAAATACGTTTTTTTGAAGGTGATACAATAATTGCTAACAAAAGCTATAAAAAATTAATTTCTGCTACCGCGACTAAAACACAGCCATATATTGAAATCGGTACTAAGCGAACGCTATGCCTGATGCGAGAAGACACCACGGAAAAAAAAATATACGTGATCAATCAAGATGAAGCGGTTTTTCCATGTGCTGATGGCGTAGAAGTGTGTTTGTGGGATTTCGGAATGAAGGTTGGAGATACTATAAACAATTGTACTTACGATATCTTTAATCCTATTATTATTGACGATCAAGTTTATAGAATTTTGGATAGTGTAGGATATGAGACCAATAGGTGGGGAATGGAGCAAAAGCACTTTTATACTGTGGGCATTCCAATAGGCATGTGTGGTACATTATTTACAAGACAAGTGAGCTATGTAGAAGGCTTTGGAACAGCAGATGGTCCTATATTAAAAGGCGGGAACACTTTCTTTACGAATTATTGCGAAGGCACCATGGAACAATGCAACATCATCAGCAGTACGAAAGATGATTTTGGATCTTCCACTTTTCAACCGAAAATCTTTCCCAATCCAAGCTGGGATAGGATAACTATACAAACAGATTATGAGGTAAAGAATATTGAGATTATAAACCATACCGGTCAGGTGGTCCATACTGCTGACACTAAGGACATAAATATCAGTATATTGTCTTCAGGGATGTATTATGTCAAATGTATCACCACCCAAAATAAGCAACATTTAAGAAGGTTTGTTAAATTGTAACCTCGCCATTTTTGTCAAAACTATCATATTATAATCTTATGAAAGTCATTTTTACCTTATTATTTGTCATACTTATCCAAGTAACTTACGCCCAAAAATACCAACCATTAGTGGAAGAAGGAAAGTTTTGGATTTATGATCATTATGACCTTGGTCCTTGCTTTTTGAAGGATGTGAGGGCGAAGGAGATTAGATACTTTTCAGGAGATACCATCATTAATGGATATACATTTAAGAAGTTGGTATCATCTTTTGTGCCGCTCAACATATTTCCACTTGAAATTTCAACCAAGGTGACACTCTGTCTCATGCGTGAAGATACCGTAGAAAGAAAAGTATACATGATTAATAACAATGATTTTGTTTTTCCATGTTTTGACGGACAAGAAGTTTGCATTTGGGATTTTGGTTTATCAGTAGGAGACACCATCAGGTATTGTGCTTATGAAATTTTAAATCCTTTAGATTTTGGTGAGAATAATCATAACCTTGTTGATAGTATTTTATATCTAAAGAATCAATGGGGCTTCGTAAATAGGCATTTTTACACGATAGGTGTTAAACCTGCTCAATGTAATGATCCGGCGCAATCGGTAATTAGTTATGTAGAAGGATTTGGAACGGAAGATGGCCCCATTATTGCTTTTTATGGAATAATTTTAAAAAACTATTGTCAAGGCACCATGGAACAATGCAACATCATCAGCAGTACGAAAGATGATTTTGAATCTTCCATTTTTAAACCAAAAATCTTTCCCAATCCAAGCTGGGATAGGATTACCATTCAAACAGATTATGAGGTAAAGAATATTGAGATTATAAACCATACCGGTCAGGTGGTCCATGCTGCTGACACTAAGGACGTAGATATCAGTATATTGGCTTCAGGGATGTATTATGTCAAAGTATATTCGCGCGAAAATAAACTATATATGGGGAAGTTTATAAAGATGTAGGGTTCTTATCTTTCCGGTATGGGAATACATCAAAAGGATAGTTATACCAGAAGCAGAACAATGTGCTTTCGGCATGAAGCCCCGATATTAATGGATAGTCAATCTAGAATTTGGGTCAAAATACTCATGTTACCATTAGTATCTCATGATAATAAATAAAATGGGTTAACTTTGTGTTATCATGGCCCAAAAAGTAATTGTTTCTTTGCTGATATTATTCTTTTTTCCTTTCATCTCAGAAGGCCAATCAAGATTTGAATGTAACGGAGATTTGTTGATTTCTACCAATAATGAGCAGGCCACTTATCTTTACCAACTCAAAACCATTCCATTTGCACCTCCTTTTTTAAGTTTATTTGCTAGTTATTCAGGAAATTTTGATGCTTTAGGCTTCAATTTTAAGGATAATTTTATGTACTGTGTAGAGCAAAATACCAATAATGTCGTTCGATTAGGACAAAATGGAGTTGTACAGCGATTAGGAAATGTATCATTAGTGGACACATTAAAAGTGGAATCAGGAGACTGCACAGCTGATGGTTTATATGTGGTTTACGATTACGGAATACACAAGGTGTTGATTTTGAATGTGGTAGATGGTTTGCAACTAGTAAAGGAAGTCGATCTTTTTTGGGATCCCAAATCTGTAAATACGGGACCATTTAAAACCAGGATTTTTGATTTGTCTTTTGATCCTAATGATCCAAAAACAGCATATGCATTTCAAGGGACCTTTGAGCAATTGGGTCCAGAGGCTACCCGTGGAAATATGTTGAAGATAAACCTCCATTTAAATGATCCAAATTTAGGAATGGTCACTCCGGTGTCTAAATTGGTAAACGGAAACATCTCACATATCACAGGTCTTTCCTTTAGTTCAAAATCACAATTGACTGGGTTTGGTTCCACTGCTGCAGGTCTCAATCCTTCTCAAGATCAATTGTTTGGCATCAATTATTTGCAAGGGTTTACTAATCCCATTTTGACTCAATTTCCAAAAGAAAAAATGAGTGATGCATGCTCTTGTCCATATGCTTTGAGATTTACCAATGCGGTTCCTTTTGAAGGTATGTATTGTAGCAACGATACGAAGACATTTGTGTTAGGTTTTGAAAATAATTCATATGAACCATTAGTAAACATAACTTTAAAAGATACCCTTCCTGAAGGTACGATGATCAAATCTATTTCAAATACATTTCAAGGAACTATAGATGCAGGAACCGGCGTGGGCACCAATATATTGTCCATATCAGGATTGTCCATACCCGCAAAGGCGTCATTCAATATCAATTTAGAAGTAATATCCTTAAATGCCAAAGATGGTACCGCGTTTAACAGAGCTTATTTGAGCAATTTGCCGGATAAATTTCCTGCAAGATTTGCTTCAGATGATCCAAACTCGTCTCCACCCAATGACAGATCAAATTTCTTCTTTACGACTAGAGGACTTCAAAACTTATCATGGACCATAACGCCACCATCTGATTGTATTTTGGCAAATGACGGTAAGATCGTGATTAAATCCAATGATTTTCTGACAGGACAGGAATACGAAATAAGTCTGAGAAATAAAATAGGTTGGGCAGAGTATGTCTTAAGAAGTAAAGTAAATCAAAATCAGGAATTGATCATAGAAGATCTTCCTTCCGGCGAATATCAACTTTTCAGACTCAAATCTCCCAATGATAATTGCAGCGTTTCTCTAAAAGATACCACAATACTTTTAAGTCCGCCCAATGATCAGCTATCATTAAAGGTAGAAACCAATAGTCCGGTGTGCGAAGGAGATACCTTGTTTTTACTAACAACATTGTCGCCTGGTGGTGAAATATTGTGGAGAGGGCCTGATAGATTTGGGTCTGATGATGTAAATGCTTTTGTCGAAAATGTCAGTTTGGCTAATAAAGGGAAATATACAGTGTCAGCCTCGTATGGATTTTGTAATCAAAAGCTAGAACTACCCATAGAAGTAAAACCTAAAGTGGAAGTAAGTATAGAAGGTAGCCCAAAATACTGCATCAGAGATACTTTAAAGTTAAGTGCGGCAACAAAAAACATGGACTTAAATCTTAACTGGTTTGGCCCTGAAGGTTTTATTGGGTCAGGTACCACGTGGTCTACACCTGTCATCAGTCAAGATGTATCTGGTACTTACACATTGAAGGCTGATAACGGGGCTTGCGCTGATACGGCAAGTATGAATGTTATCATTTTGGAAACGCCCACCTTGCAGCTAAAAGATACTGTGATGGCCGACTTTTGTGATCCTATATCTTTTTCACCCGTTGTATCAGAAAATCAATCCGTAAGTTATCTATGGAAACCAGGTGGTGGTCTCAGCTGCACTAACTGTCCAAATCCTCAATTGATTCCTATCATTAACACGCGATATTACCTGAATGTCATAAACGATTTTGGCTGTTCGGATAGTGCCTCGGTTAGTATATTATTAGATAAATCCAATGTAGTTTTTACACCTAATATATTCTCCACCAATGGGTCAGGAGCCAATGCTCAGTTTGCGCTACAGCCCAATTGTGTAGTCAGATATATACACAGTCTGGCCATTTTTGATAGATATGGCAATGAAGTTTTCTCATCTACGGCTTTAAATCCCGATGATAAGATAGATATTTGGGATGGGAAAATGAAAGGAATAGAGGTGGCTCAAGGCGTATACATTTGGGTAGCCAAAATAGAGTTGGTAGATGGAGCTATAGTTTATAAATCTGGAAATATTACGAAGATATAGTGTTATTTATAAATATTAGATAACTTTATTATAATAGTATTTAAATTTTTTAATATACTACATAATGCCTACAGGTGTAAAATTAAATTTTGATCAGCAATTCATTATGTTTAAATATATTCATTGTCGTTGTAAGGTTCATTTACCATACTAATAAAAGACATTTGCTCTTCATATAGTCATTGCCCTATGCGGGCGGTATTTACTTTTTTTCCTGTCAAAAAAAGTAAACAAAAAAGACCAGTTCAAAAAAAGGTAACTGAATGGTACAGCTTTGCTGTATTTGAGTGATACGAAATCACTCAAAAATGAAGGCACTGATCTAAACTTAGATCAGCTAGGAGTAATTCTAAGTTCATTCCCGAATTCCGCCCATCCCTAACGGGTTTCTTCGCTTCTCGCATTGTCATGCTCGACCTTGCAGGATCGCTCAGTCATGCATTTTTCTATCGCCATGATTATCAATGATAATTCTTAGCGTTCTGCTTTGGCGATAGACGCACTTTTGACTCTCCATTCACTATCGCTTGTTTTTTGAACGATATCCCAGACCTATAGCATTAATATTTTTGAAAGAATTTGTCTTTTTCAGCAAGACTACATACTTCCTCGCACCAATCCACCATCTACGCTGATGGTCTGACCGGTAATAAACCTAGAATGTGGAGATAGCAACCATACGGCCAATGATGCAAAATCTTCAGGAGACCCTAGATGTCCTACTTTGGTTTCGTGTTCAAATTCTTTTCGGGCATCATCTGGCGATATACCCAAAAGCATGGATTTATGGGCAAAGAGTCTGTCCATAGCCGGTGTAGCGTGATAGCCCGGGGCCAATATATTGCAGGTAATACCTTGATGAGCCACTTCTTGAGAAAGTGTCTTAACAAAACCGACAACAGCCATCCTTAAGGAGTTGCTCAGTATGAGATTGTCGATGGGTTGTTTTACAGCTGCGCTCTCAATAAATAAGAGACGACCATATTTTTGTTCTTGAAATTTTTCCAGTAATTCCTGTGTCAGCTTTACTTTCCATCGGAGTAGTTTTTCGTAGGCATTGTCCCAATCTGTGATTTCAGTATGGATAAATGATTTGGCAGGTGGTCCGCCAGCATTGATGACAATACCATCTAGTTTTTTGCCATGTACCATTCTGATAAGGTTGGATATTACTGCATCAGTGGTAATGTCTCCCTGTAGGATAGAAGTTTGCTCTGGATATTTTTGATTTAGGTTTTCCAGTTTTTCTTCACCACGGGCATTGATGATGACATGGGCACCTTCTTGTATCAGCTGCTCAGCGATAGCTTTACCAAAACCACTGGTAGATCCGGTGACTACAAAAAGTGCACCTTTGAGCAATAAGTCCATTACATCATACGCTCTAAAAAGTGTAGCAATTCTCTTTCCATGATATTAAAATCCATATCTGCATCAAAGAGCTCCTTCATTTTTTCTATGAGTTCACTTTTTTGTTCATGGGTTGGGAAATAGACACCTTTGTACGAAAGTATGGTTTCATACGCTTTATAATCACTCATACCATCAAAGGCTACATACATTTTATCATATGCAGGAGTGCCTACTTTGGCTCTGATCATTTCTTTTTCTTCTTCTGCAAATTCCATATCTACGTGCGAAATGTAGATCAGTAAAAAAGCTAGAAATTCGTTATAACTCCATTTTAATTCGCCCATTGTTAATATGTTTAAGGTTTAGAATGTTTAGAAAGTTTAGATGGTTTAAAGCCTGACTGCTAGAATGTTATAAAACCTGATTTTATACTTTATGTTTTCCCACCAATTGCGGGACTGCGCTTCGCTTGATTGTTTAATTTTTAAGGTTTGGTAACTATATGGTATTAACTTCCTTTAGAACAGCAGGTGTGGCAATATGTCTTTCGTGGGGAAGTATTTCTTTGATAACCAATGAAAATTGGATGTTTAAACCTTCTTTTTTGTAACTTTCAGGTAGATTACATGCCAAATATCTTTGGTTTTTATCTTGAGAAAGTAATATATATTGATCGGATACTAATGCTATACTTCCAGTCTGATCCGAAAGTGTTTCCAAGTTTTTACGTTCGGGCAAGCAATCCGAAGTTGCCAAGCCGTCATGACCTATTATTCCTTTTAAAGAACAACCTACAATATTCAGAAATAATAAAAATAAAATAAAGCTAATAATACGTAAACTCATAAATCTACTTTAATAGTTGTGTTAGCTTGTTTAAAGCATTAGGCAGTCCTTGGGCATCTGTTCCTCCGGCTGTGGCAAAAAATGCTTGACCACCGCCGCCACCATTGATTTCTTTGGCCAGCTCTCTGATGATATTACCCGCATGCCAGTTTTTAGTTTTGGTGAGCGACTCTGAGATGCTTAACATGATTGTGGCCTTGCCTTGATCCTCCAATCCAAAAAGGATGACCGCTTCGCCCATTTCTGCCAGCATATTTACTGATAGGGTTTTAGCTGATTTGCTATCTACATCTTTGAGCATGGTAGCGACTACTTTTACACCCTCTGTATGAGTCGCACTTTGGATCAAACTGTCTTTCATAGCTGATGCATGCATGGCTCTCAATTTCTCTACTTCTTTTTGAAGCTCTTTATTTTCTTCCTGCAAATCAGCTACGTTTTTAGGCGTATTGATATTGTTTTTAAAGAATGATTTTATAGCGGTGAGTTCTAGGATTTGTTTATTGACATACTCTTCTGCTTTAAAGGCTGTGACTGCCTCTATTCTTCTAACACCGGCAGCAATGCCACTTTCAGAAACAATCTTAAACAAACCGATTTGACCTGTGGATTTCACATGACATCCACCACAGAGTTCACGGGAATACGTAGGGTCGAAGGTAATCATTCTGACATGGTCCCCATATTTTTCACCAAAGAGCATCATAGCGCCTGCTTTTTTGGCTTCTTCTATAGGTAGTGACCTAGCTTCTCCTAGGGTTATATTTTGACGGATTTTATCATTAACTATTTTCTCTACCTGAGCGAGTTCGGCGTCGGTCATTTTTTGAAAGTGTGAGATATCGAATCTAAGGTATTCATCCTTGACCAATGATCCTTTTTGCTGAACGTGATTACCCAAGACTTGTCTGAGTGCTGCATGAAGTAAATGTGTTGCCGAATGATTGTTTTCTGTTAGTGATCTTTTGTTAGCGTCAACTTCTCCATACACTAAGCCTGAAATATTATCTGGTATTCTATCTATGATATGAATGATTAGATCATTTTCTTTTTTGGTATCCAAAACCATAACTACCTCACCATCAAACATTAAAAAACCAGTATCACCCACTTGGCCACCACCTTCAGGGTAAAAAGGAGTTTTGTCCAAAACCAATTGGAAGAGTTCTTGGTCTTTTTGCTTCAGTATCCTGTATTTTATAGCTTTACTTTCGCTAATGATCAGGTTGTCATAACCCACAAACTCAGACTGTCCGTCATGACCTATGATCACCCAATCTCCTGTTTCTCTTTTTGCATCTGCACGAGATCGCTCTTTTTGTGCATTGAGTGCCATTGTAAATCCTGCTTCGTCCACTTTCCACCCTTTTTCGTCGGCGATCAAGCGAGTCAGATCTACTGGAAATCCATAAGTGTCATAAAGTTCAAAAACATCTTTCCCTTCTATCAGATGGTCATTAAGTTTGATATCTTCGATTCTACGCAGTCCTCCTTCCAGGGTTTTTAGAAAAGACTTTTCTTCTTCTTTAATGACTTTCTCAACAAATGATTTTTGCAAGAAAAGCTCCGGGAAAACATTTTCAAACTGCCTAGATAATACATCTATCAATTGGAATAAAAGTGGCTGTTTGTAATCCAAATATGTGTAATAATAACGAACCGCTCTTCTCAAAATTCTTCTGATCACATATCCTGCGCCATTGTTAGATGGTAACTGTCCGTCAGCTATGGTAAAGGCAATAGCACGTATATGGTCTGCTAAAACCCTGAAAGCTACATCTTGTTTGATATCACTGAAATTGTATTTTTTTCCAGTGATTTTTTCCACTTCATATATGGTACCTGTAAATACATCGGTGTCATAGTTGCTGGATTTGTTTTGAATAGCCCTTACCAAACGTTCAAAACCCATACCCGTATCCACATGCATGGAAGGTAGTGGTTCTAAAGATCCGTCTGCTTTACGATTGTATTGGATAAATACATTGTTCCAAATTTCGATGACTTGTGGATGATCGTTGTTGACCAAATCCTTTCCTGGAACCAAAGCCCTTTCGTCATCAGGTCTAAGATCTATATGTATTTCACTACATGGCCCACAAGGTCCTGTGTCGCCCATTTCCCAAAAGTTGTCTTTTTTATTACCAAAGATGATACGATCCTGGGGCACTAATTTGGACCATTCGGCCAAAGCTATTTGTGATGGGGGAAGATTTTCTTTAGGGTCTCCCTCAAAAACAGATACATAAAGACGGTCTTTAGGCAATTTATATACTTCAGTGAGCAATTCCCAACTCCAAGCTATTGCTTCTTTTTTGAAATAATCACCAATACTCCAGTTTCCTAGCATTTCGAACATAGTATGGTGGTAAGTATCTACACCTACTTCTTCGAGGTCATTGTGTTTGCCGCTGACTCTAAGGCATTTTTGAGTATCTGCAATTCTAGGATTATCAGGTTTTTTATTACCTAAAAAGTAGTCTTTAAACTGATTCATACCCGCATTGGTAAACATCAATGTTGGGTCATTTTTGATCACTATAGGTGCAGACGCTACGATTTTATGGTTTTTAGATGCAAAGAAATCTAAGAACTTTTGGCGTATTTCGTTGGATGTCATCATCTCGTTACTTTTGTAAGAATAGTATACTTAAATTGAAAAAACGGTGCAAATATACAAGATAAACGGTAGGTGTTATACACTTGGGATAGGAAATGATGGGCTATTTTTTTCGAAATGGTCATTTTCGACCCCTGACATTTTGAGATCTGTATCTACAGTGTGCTATTATATAAGCTTACTCTTCATCTTAAACACTCATACAAAGTCATTTATAAGAAGTTTAGAGCGACGGAAAAACACTTGTTTTTAGTCTCAAAGTATGGAAAACACCCATTGAAAAATGAGCATTTGTAGAATTTTATTTTGTTTCTGCTGTTAAATGAAAACTCTTTACCTTCATCAAAGGTTAGTATTTTTTGGTGTATGTTTTACTAATATTTTTTATACAAGTTTAATGCAATTACTTTTTCAATATCTTAAAAACTATAAAGGGCTTATTTTCTTAGCATTGCTTTTGGCTGCCATCAATCAAACATTTTCATTGCTTGATCCATATATTTTTGGTAAAATCATAGATCAATATGCGGACAAACCCAATCAGTATACACAATATGAATTTATTAAAGGTGTGGGATTATTAATTCTTGCTGCTATTGGAGTGGCTATGGTGAGTAGGATCGCCAAAGCTTTTCAAGACTACGTGACCAATGTCATCATTCAAAAATTTGGAGCTCAGGTTTATACTGACGGCTTGAAACATTCTTTGCAATTGCCTTTTCAAGAATTTGAAGATCAACGTAGCGGTGAGACATTGAACATCCTGCAGAAAGTTAGAATGGATACAGAGAAGTTTATTTCTAATTGTATCAATATATTGTTTGTGTCTTTGGTAGGTATTGTTTTTGTAATGGTTTATGCATATAGCTTAGATCCAACGCTGGTTTTGATCTATTTTGGAGCTTCTATTTTGCTATTTGCATTGACAAATAGATTGAGCAAAAAAATCAAATCGATACAAAAAAGTATTGTGAAGGAAACCAATGTATTAGCTGGAGCTACTACGGAGAGTTTGAGAAATATTGAGCTCGTAAAAAGCCTAGGCCTAACCCATCAAGAAATCAGGAGACTAAATAGCACTACGCTTAAAATTTTACAACTCGAGCTTAAAAAAGTAAGAGGCATCAGAAGCATTAGTTTTGTGCAAGGCACATTTGTCAATTTTTTAAGGCAAATCATTATGTTTTTTCTCTTGTTTTTAATTTTTAAAGATGAGCTTACGGTTGGTCAACTGATGACTCTCCAGTTTTATAGTTTTTTTATATTCGGACCACTGCAAGAGATGGGCAATGTCATACTTTCGTACAGAGAGGCAGAAGCGTCCTTACAGAATTTTAAAAATATACTTAGCTTGCCTGTGGAAGTCAAACCTGAGCATCCTAAAAAGATAAATGAACTTGAGAAGTTTTCATTTGATCAAGTGTCTTTCAAACATAAATCAGGGAGGACCAATGCTCTCGATGACATATCTTTTGAAGTCAGAAAAGGGCAGACCATTGCTTTCGTAGGACCTTCGGGCTCAGGAAAAACAACCTTAGTCAAGTTACTAGTAGGTCTATATCGACCTGAAACAGGGCACATCCGCTATAATCAAATAGATTCTAATGAATTGGACATTGAAGAAGTCAGACACCAAATAGGTTTTGTCACTCAAGATACCCAATTGTTTTCAGGTTCAATTAAAGAAAATCTATTATTTGTCAATCCCAAAGCGACGGATGAAGACATCTTAAATGTACTCCACAAATCAGCGTGTCACAATCTTTTAGCGCGAAGTGATAGTGGCATTGATTCGATCATAGGTGAAGGTGGCATTAAAATTTCTGGTGGCGAAAAGCAGAGATTGTCTATAGCGCGTGCACTTTTAAGAAATCCCAAATTAATAGTTTTTGACGAAGCCACATCAGCACTAGATAGTATCACAGAAATGGAAATCACGGATACTATTAAAAATATTTCGGCTGCAAAACAGCATATTATGGTCCTTATTGCCCACAGGCTTTCTACAATAATGCACGCTGACAGCATTTTTGTACTCGAAAAGGGCCACGTCATCGAGACGGGAAATCATGAACAGTTATTAGCAGAAAAAGGCTTGTACTATGCCATGTGGAGACAACAAATAGGGGAGCGCAAAGAGTAAGTTATCCTAGCAAGACTTTCTATTTATACTTTGGCCGCAATGGTTTAGTGCCTTTCAAGATCAAATGTCAAATACACATTAAGTGCACTAGAACTAATTTGACTTATACTATAGCTTGCACCAAAATATTTACTGTAGTAATTTTTGAAGCCAAAATAATCAATAAATTCTATCCCGAAAGCACTACCTTTTTTACCTTTTAGTTCAAATCCTAAAACATACTGAATAGCAAGCGTTCGGTCTACAAATGTATTTTTAAACAATGTGGCACCGTCATTGGCATCAAAGTTATAAGTACCAATTTGTTCAAAATAATTTTCGTCATGTTCTTTTTTTTGAGAACTAAAATTGAAATTAGTAACCAATCCTGCAAAGATGTTGAAGTTGTTTTTTACGTAAGTTAATTTCAAAGGAAGCAAAAGCTGATCTAATTTAAAATGATCATATTTGTCAGGGCCATTGAAGGATCCTTCCAAACCCACCTTTATATGGGTTCTATTATAAAGCATTTCTGATCTTAGTAGCCAGTTGCCTTTAGTATTGATTTTAAAATCCTTGACTAATCCAATACTGTAGTTGGGTGTCTTTTTGAATTGATATTCATCCACGTAATACTCTGTTGGTGGAGTAAACCCATATGCTCCAATAGATATTTTTAACTTCAAATCCTTATTGATTTGTGAAAAGCCATTGAAAGTCGTTGAGATGAAAAGTATTAGTAAAAATGTAATATTATGTACCTGTTTCATAATTAAAATTTAGTACAAATATAATTGGTTTTTTGTTTTCTACCAATGAATAGTCACATTTTTTTTATAAATGTAAAATAAATAGAATAGCAGTGGTTTTGACAAAAAATTACTGCTGTATCCATTTACCGCTCCATCCAAAAGCAAGGGATCAGCACTCCATTTAGCAGGAAATCATAAGTCCCTGTGATCTTAAAACCAACCTTTCGAAGTACATTTTGGGATGCTGTGTTTTCCACATGTGCTGAAGCGTATAGTTTATTGATGTTAAATGAAGATTCCGCTGCTTCTATCCAAGCTTGGGAGCTTTCAGTAGCGTAGCCTTTGCCCCAAAACTCAGGTCTCAGTCTGTAGCCAAGATCGTGAAAGTCTTTAAAGCCATTTGTTTCTTCATGGATGAGTTTGATTCCTGACCAGCCAATGAGCTCGTTAGTAGATTTTTCTATTACAGCCCATCTCCCAATTCCGTTTTGCGTATATTGATTTATGATATTTTCCAAATAGGTATATACTTGAGATATATCTGTCAGGGGTTGATTGCCCAGATATTTCATGACCAGCGGGTCAGAATCCAATTTAAACAAAGACGGTGCGTCACTCATTTCCAAAGGCCTTAAAACTAAGCGCTCAGTTATGATAGGGTTGGAATTCATAGTGTATTAAATGACATGAATAACTGAATACACTCATCTTCTTTTGCTCTCATGATGTTAGACATTTCGGGATTTTTGTCACCATAACCCATCAAATGTAAAACTCCGTGAGCCATAACCCTGAGTAATTCATTCTCAAAACTTTCTTGATAATCTTCAGCATTTTCTTTGACTCTGTCTACGCTGATATAAATATCACTTTCTATATCATCACCTTCTTTGTAAGGAAAAGTAATGATGTCTGTATAGTAATCGTGATTTAGATATTTGATATTGATATCCAAAAGATAATCATCACTACAAAAGATAAAGGTAATATAGTTTATGGTTTTGTTTTCCTGCCTTGCTATGTTGGCTATCCATTGGCTATATTGATCTTCGAGACCTGCGAAAGGTACCAAAGTCTCTGCTTCTCCATGAAAGGAAATATCAGCCATATAGTCTTTAAGCAGTTTGTGATTTTAGATTGAAATACATCTCTACTTTGCGACCATCATCATCAAATGAAATGTCATCGGCCAGTGCTTTCATGATATATACACCGCGACCACCGCAACACTCTATGTTTTCTGCACAGGTTGGGTCAGGTACCCTGCTTGGGTTGAATCCGGTACCTTCATCGGTGACACAAAAGGATACTCCATTATCTTTTTCGGTCACATGGATGTGCACTAGTTTAGATTCATCACTTTTGTTTCCGTGAATGATGGCGTTATTTACAGCTTCCGTAAGGCTAATGAGTATATCAGCATATTTTTCTTTATCAAAACTAAAGTCAAAGTCTAGCTGCTGAAGATAGGATTCTACCTCTAAGATGTTGTTGGGATTGGAATGGATGGTTAACATGCGATATTTCATTTTTGTAAACTAGCGATTAATTGTGAACCAAATATTGTGCCGACATGCTGCGATGGTGTCAAAAACGTAAAACTTTTTATTTTGTGATCTTTAGGGATTTATAATACTCATCCACCAAAGTTTTGTAATAAGGTCTGAGTGATGGAGACACAGATTTATACATATCTATTTCAGACTGACGTTTTTTGAGATATTCCTGAATTGCAGGTGGCAATTCTTTTCTTTTTTCTTCAGCCGTTTCAGATTTGCGTTTATTGTCCATTTCTCTTTGTCGCTCTGCTTTTTCTGCTTCAAGGAGTCTGGTTTCTATATCTTTCATCCTTCTGAGTGTTTCACTATTGAGACGTTTATTTACCAGTTCAGTCTCGATTCTGTCCATATTATTTATGATTTCTTCGAGTTCTTTAGAACCTTGACCTTGTTCTTTTTTATCTTTTTGCAATGCTTCTAATGCCTTCCTTAAGGCTGCTTGTTGCGCAGCGGCCTGGGCAAAATCTTTAGAAGATGTGCCTTCTTTTCCTTCCTTTCCTTCTTTGCCGGCTTTGGCATCTTTTCCTTCTTTACCGTCTTTTTTACCGTTGTCCATTTTGTCTTTCATTTTTTGCAATTGCTCAGAAAGACCTTGCTGACCTTCAGTGATTTTGTCCATAGGTACTTTGCCTGTTTTGCCACTTTTGCCACTTCCTTTACCACCGGGTTTGTTGCAGGAGCCGCTACCTGGAGCTCCAGATGCTTGTTGTTGCGCCTTATCCAGAGATTCATTCATCATCAGTGCCAGGTCATTCAGGTTTTTCATGGTACGTCTTTGTTTTTCCTGACCCTGAGGTACTTGACGCTCTTCTAAGAGTTTAAGAGATTCCTTGAGGTTGAGCTTAACTTCTGCCACTTTATCCATGACAAAGGCTTCGATATCTGAATTTCTGTTGGACAAGGCCACCAATGTATCTTCTATAACTTTAAAGTCATTTTGTAACTTAAACTGCTTGCGAATAGCAGCGGTAAATGCAGGAGTATTGGTCATATTTGGATTCAAATCACGGAACAATACTTCCTGATCAAAAGATACGGTTACCAGATTTTCCAGAAGTTGGCGAATGGTTTTAACATCTTCTCCTGCTTGGTCTGCAGCGCCACCTTCCATGCTTTCTTTCATCTCTTGGGCTTGCTGCTTCATTTTTTTAGATGCCTTCTTTTGAGATTTGGATGCTCCTGCATTGTCCTTTTTATCCAATTGGTCTTTGCTTTGCTCCATATCTTTTTTGGCATCATCCATCTGCTCTTGATTCTTTTCGCCCATATCTTTGGGTGGCGAAAGCTTTTTATTGTCTTTTTCTAACTGTTCTTGTTTTTTCTGGAGCTCTTCCATTTTTTTGTTGAGCTCTTCCTGTTGTTTTTTTAGGTCTTCAGGACTATCTTCTTTTTTCTCCGTTTTTTCGGCCAATTTTTCTTGCTCTTCAGCTAGTTTTTCCAAGTCCTTGATCTGGTCCTTCACATTTTTCTCCATCTCAAGCTGTTTGAATAGCTCGAGCATTCGGTCCATTTCTTTTTCTTTGGTATCTGCATTTTGCTCAAATTGTTCGAGCATTTGTACTGCATCTTCTTTGTCCAATTCCTGCATCAATTCCTTGATTTTGTCCATCAATTCCTTAGTTTCTGGATCTTCTGCTTTTTCAAAGAGTTCTTTAAGTTGCTCTTGTTTTTCTTGAAGCTCTTCAGGCAAAGTATTGAATTCTTGCTGGTTTTTCATATTTTCTTCCAGCTTCTGTTTGGCTTTTTCTATTTGTTCGAGCAATTTTTTCTGCTCGTCAAGGATTTTTTCCATTTCCTTTTTGTCTTGCCAATCCAATTGTTTTTCCTGAAGGAGTTTTTCCCTCAGTTTTTTCATATTTTCCTGAAGCTGATCCATTTTCTTAAGGGCATCTTTGAGTTCGTCTTTGATGGCTTCATCATTGATGTCTTCCTTCATTTTGACTTCTTCTAGGGTTGGCTTTTCGAAGGTCATGACAGATGTCTTGGCAGATTTGCTTCCATTGACACCATCATTGTCAAATACTTCAAAATAAAATGCCACTTTATCTCCTGGTTCTACCTGAATTTTCTTTAAGTCAAAAGTATAGCTATATTGAATTTCTCTACCTTCTTGCTTTTCTAATTTGATTTTCTGTAAAGGCTTGGTCGCACCATTTTCTTTGGTAACGGTATAGTTGAATGATAAAGAGTTCAAACCATAGTCATCAGATGCCGTGCCTATGAAATAAACTAAAGTATTGTCCAAGCTATCTGTGATTTTCTCTGCTGCTATAGTAGGATATTGGTCCTTGATCACAGATATACTATACACCAAGCTGTCAGGCATGGGAATATTTTTGTTGGACAAAAACATCTTGTAAATTAAATCTTGTGTAGCTTTGTGTGTATATCTAAATTGAGTTTCATCACGTCTTTCTGCTAAGATACCTTTATTGTTTTCGCCAAAAATCATTTTAATGTCTTCGGTGTGGTAAGCATCCATCAACCATGTCATTTTAGTTCCCTCAGGTACAACTACATCACCTGTATTACTTATGATTTCGTTTTTGCGCCCCACATATGCAGGGTAGGAGAGGTCAATACTGAAATCAGCCAGATTAGGTTTGGCCAATACTTTTAAAGTGTATGGAATAGAAATCACACTTCCTGAAGACAAAGTAAAATCTTGATCTTTTTGGACGTTTTTGAATGTATATTTAAATGTTGTGTTGTCTACTTTTTCCATTTTGTACTGGAAGTCTTCGATGGTTACAAAAACTTCATTGGGGATAACACTGCCTTCTACATTGACTTCAAGGTCAAAATCCTGATATTGTACCACTTTTAGGTCTTTTTCGTCAAGTAAGTATGCAAAAGGTGCTGCTTTGGCGTATTTCTTATTATTATTGATGATGCGTTCTGAGCTTTCAGTAATGATACTCGGTGCCGTAAATAAAACTACGATTAACAATAAAAATGGGGGCAGAGCGTATTTCAGGTATTTTTTGTTTTTATTCAAATCTATGGCAGATTGGAATGGAACAAGTTTAATCGATTCGGTTTTTTGTTCTATACTTGCCGTGATCAGGTCAGAGTGAGATTGATCATCTAGTTTTTTGAGTTGTAAAACGTTGAGCAGTTTATCTTTAACATCACCAAAATGGTCTCCAATGATGATTGCTGCTTCTTCATGAGAAATCGTTTGGCCTAGTTTAAAATATCTAATCAATGGATTTACAACCCATAATACTAATCCTCCCAAAGTAGTGAGGAGAAATGAATAAAAAAACATTTTTCGGATACCGGTACTGAAATAAAAGAAGTATTCGAGAGTGTTGAACAAAAGAAATAAAGCTAGCACTGCACCTACTGTGTACAAGCTGCCTCTGATCAATTGATTGATGTAATATTTTCTGATAAATTTATCCAACTTTTGGATAAGTAGGGAATAATTGCTGTTATATTGACTCATGTTGTTCTTAAAACCGTTACAAACTTATAGTGAAACTGAATTCATTTGAAAAAACGCTATTTCTAACACGTTGAAAATGTATTGATTAAAATCAAATATTTTTTCAGTTGTATTTTATTATTGCGTATTTAACTAGACATAAACAAGCTATCATGTTAAATCGTTCATTATAAACTACGTTATGCAAATATTAAATCCAGAAAAAACAAAGTTAAGGGGTTTTTATCAATAAGTCAAGAGGTAACTCAAAGTTTTAATTATAAAATGGCAAATTTGTGTGCTTTTTAATGAATTTTGGTTTGTTTTTTGACTCAAATGTCAAGCATTCTTTCTACAAATAAATTTGGTATTGGAAAATGATATCCTTACTTTTATGCTTTGATCGGATTTCTGGTTTTAGTTTGTATCAAGGTACGGGATAAAGTTTGAACCTTCTAACTTGCTAGAAACATGTAAAGATTTATGTCAATGTCGATGCTAAATTTTGAAAAAGCAAATATATATTTTTGGTGGACTTCAGTGATATTGAGTTTTGTGTATGCTACATGGTATTCATTGTTAGGATATGACAATTTGGTTTTATGGTATATGAATTCCCATCCACATTTCTACAAAGACGACGTATGGTCTAAAGATTTTTTTACAAGCGGCACCTATTCTTTTGGAGTTTGGTATAGTTGGTTACTTGTTTGTTTACTGTTATTTATCACCATAGCGAGAAGATATTACAAGGAAAACATAGTGACTTCTCCATTTCATTTTCAAAAGGCATTTACCCAAGTAGGAATAGGTATTTTTTTTCTCAGCGCAACGATATTGTGGCTATGGCAATCTAAAGCAGATTATGCCACCGATGAAATTTTTTCGGCTGTTCATTTTGCAGAAAAACCTTTGTTTTTAACCATCAGTCATTATCCATTGCCCAATAACCATATATTTTTTAACGTGTTGAATCATTTTATGGGTTGGGCTTCGGTTGATTTAGTCATTACGGGGAGGTTGATCTCTGTTGTTTCTGTTGCATTGACGATGGTGTTTATTTACGGATTTATGTCTGAATATATCAAAGGTACCTTTGCAAACCTTTGTATTATTTTACTATTATTGTCTGTATTTCCACTTTTTGGATTTGGTACACAGGCAAGAGGATACGGTATTCATATTTTTTTAAGTTGGATAGCATTTTCATCTTTATTTACGTACCTCAAACATAAAGCTAATGGGTCATTACAAATGTATACTATTTCTGTAGTCTTGGGATTATGGACTATGCCTTCTTTTTTATACTATTGGGTAGGTATTAGTTTGACATTGTTGATTTTCATGTTAAAAGAACATCGATTTGATAAAGCAGTAGTCTACAGTACCTTCAAAATTTTAGTATTGACAGCCCTGTTATATATGCCGGCTATCACATTTTCAGGCGTGAAGGCTATTTTTGGAAATAAATATGTTTCAGCATCAAAAGCAACTTACGGTGAATTTTTAAGTAACTTATTTTCTGATAATTATTTTCAAGGTTTATTTAATGAGTGGTTTGGTACAGGTCAGCAGGTTTGGTTGGCGATCATTATATTATTGATACCTTTTGGGTTTTATTTGGTGACAAAACAAAAAATAATTTTGCATTGGTGCATATACATTTTCTGTTTTGGCTTTACATTATTGCTGATGATCATACTGATGAAGAAATTCCCTTTTTACCGCAATTTGGTTAGTCATGGTTTGATGTTTTGGGTGTTTTTTTTACTGATTTCGGGATATTTTGTTGAAAACGTAAAGCCAAAGTTAAAACCTATTTGGATGGGTATCATGTTATCTATTAGTGTATATTTTACTTTCTTGAATACTCAAAGATACCCATTTCATTTGTATTACTACGATGTGAATGCATGGAATCAACCTATTAAAGAAGCTGATTTGACAGATTTAGCCCAGAAAAGGGTGTTTATACATGATGAATCCTTCTTTTGGGATCCTGCTGTCAAAAAAGTTACTTCTACTATCACTCACGGCGCTACTGTTTTGACCCATGCAGATTATATCATTATGGATAGCATAAGGTCAAAAGCCATTAATCTTCAGGAATGGGAAATGCATAATCAAGTTGGGGAAACTATTTTTTGGAAGCGTAAAATCCAATGAAATGGATAGGTGGTAAATATTGAGATACTTTGATTTTAATAGAAAGTTCTATGTAATTGTATGATCAAATCAATAGGATGGTCAGTACCAAAGAAACAATGATAATATTAGAGACAAAGTTGACACCATCATTATTTAACCAGTCTTTTCCTTTTGTTAATTGGGAATTTAATGTCTTTTCTTCTACTATTTGTTGATGTTCTGTATATTTTGCTTGCCAAATGCTTCCCATAATACTATCCAAAATCATTCCTGATATACCTGCAAAAAATATAACTAATGTAAATGGAGAGTTTAAGTCAAAAACTAGCTTTACTAACCAAGCAAACATCAACGATCCGATTAGGCCAGCCGCTGTGCCTGAAAATGATATACCTCCCGACAATCCAGGTTGGATAGGTTTAAATGAAATGATATCAAAGGTTTTATGTTTAAAAAATAAACCAATGTCACTACTTAAGGTATCTGCAAGACATACGGCTACAGATGCCAATGATGTCACAAGAAAAATGTCTTCTTTGGTCCTATGGTAAGCAAGTAATGTAAGCACAGCTATAAATCCATTGGCAAATACCTGAAAGGCATTTCTTCCGGTGGCGTCCTTCGATTTTGGGTGGAGTTTGGATGACAAACTTCCTAATATAAAGAACATACCCAATGGAATAAGGTGAATTGGCCCTACTGAAAATATGATCAAAGTGCCAAGTAATACAGCTGCCGAAGTTCCTGCCATGGACAACCACTTTTTGTAAAAAGCTACCATTAATATCAAGAGCATACTCCAAAATGCAATCCAAGGAAATAATGTATTTTGACTTGCCTGAAGGATAGGTAGCCAAAAACTGCTGATAATGGGTACAGAAAAATTATCGCTGCCTCTGAATGAAAATAGTTCGGTTAACGCAGGGACAAGCGCCAATATCATTAGCAAAGGTGCGTTTCCGATAAAAAAATATCCTATACACATGGTAGTGATATAGAACACTGCAAATCCTAACCATGATTTATTTTCATACAAGAAAGCATATTTTTTTTTGGCGTAATGCTCACCTACAAAACCTGCTAAAGCATCACTAATGCCCAAGGTGATCATTCCAAACATGATGCTTTCGATAGATAATTTTGTAAAAAGCATGATGCCAAAGGCTAAAGGGAATAAAGCAATACCGTAACTTTTTCTTTTAGTGGGTAATAAAAGGTTTTGGTGTGCGATGAATAATAAAACCAATGAAAAAATTAAAAATATCCATGCCAATTCCGTCCGGGATTGCGTATATTTAACGACCAAAGCACAAATCATTATTGCAGTAAAATGCAGGGTTTTCCTTCCTGTTTCTGGATGCACAATTTCTTTTTCAGTTATGATTTTGACTAGAATAATAGTCACCAGTATAGCCAAGACTGCACTAAGATAAAGTATGTAAGGTTGGTCAAAAAAAATATTCATACTTTAGTATTTAGTGGTCTTAAAAGTAATGCAAAATTTGGATTTTTGTTTTGAGAATGGGCATGGTTTCTATTTTCGATATTTTAGTTGTAGAGAACTTATTCTCATTTGTCAGGTTATTGTTTCCAATATTGCTTGATTATAGTTTTTGGAGTACATGAAATTAAAGGAACTAGAAGATTTTGATTGGTTTCCCACTTTGTTGAGGAAATATCAGATGGAGTTCATCGGTATTTTAGCCAGTCAGTTTGGCTTTTACAAAAAAGTAGCCCAAATGATCAAAAGTGATATGACGTCTCACAAAATCACTAAAATTATGGATTTGTGTAGCGGTAGTGGCTTGGTTGCGATGTATATTCATCAGGAGATCCAAGATGCAAATGTACACTCTGAATTATCAGATAAATATCCTCAGCAAATTCAAGGTACTGTTGGATTGAGCTATCTCTCGAAGCCTTGTGATGTTTTTGACATTCAGATGAAGTCCGAAGTATATTACACCATGTATAATGCCTTTCACCATTTTGAACCTAAAGATCAACAAAAAATCATACAAAATGCACTGGATAATCATGCCCATCTAAAAATAGTGGAAATCGTTCAGCCAACATTACTAAATTTCCTGTCCATTACCTTAGCTTCCACAGCAGGAGTTTGGCTTTTTTGTCCATGGATACGACCTTTTGAATGGAAAAGGCTGCTATTGACCTATCTACTACCTATAAATGTTCTGACTGTAATGATCGATGGATATATAACCATATTGAAATCAAAGACAGCGAATCAATATAAGGCATTTTTGAATCAAACATTTCGTAATGATGATAGAATAAAAGTGTCTTCTCAATGGAGATTTCCAGCACAATTAGTAATCATAAAAATTTCACCAACACATGCTTAAATGGATATCCATATTATGGAAATTTAGTAGACCACATACGATCATTGGATCTGTGATTAGTATTACCGTACTTTGGTTGATGGCGTTGAAAACCATTGGTTATGAAAATCATTTAAGTTTGCTGTGGTTAACCTTATGGGTAGGGATCACTTGTAATATATTTATCGTTGGGCTCAATCAAATCATTGATGTCGAGCTTGATAAGATCAATAAACCCAATCTGCCTTTGGCAAACGGATCGCTTACGCTTCGCAATGCTTATGTGATCATTTTTATTTGTATTGCAATCACGCTATTGTTTTCATTTCTTTCAAGTATCATTTTGGGTTGGCTTATTGTAATTATTTTATGCATTGGTATCGCCTATTCGGTGCCACCCGTCCAACTCAAGAAGCACCATCTGCCTGCTGCATTTGCCATCACTACAGTCAGAGGAGTTTTGGTAAATTTAGGTATGTTTTTACATTTTATTTATGCTTCGGGACAGTTGACGCTACATCAAATGATGGCGCAAGGTTTCAACGTCATTCCTAGTGAAATATGGATGTTGACCAGTTTTGTGGTAGCATTTAGTATAGCCATTGCCTGGTTTAAAGATTTGCCTGACACAGAAGGAGATTCAAAATTTAAGTTCAGAACATTGGCTTTAGCTTATTCTCCAAAGGTAGCCTTATACGGCGGTATCATTTTAGTGGGTGGCGCATATTTTACCACTATTATATGGTCTTTGAGACTCGAAAATCTGATGATATCAACCATGCATGCATTGGCATTATCCGCTTTTTTGGCCAACGTATGGTTTGTAGATCTTAGTCGTCCCAAGACTATAACCAGATTTTATATGTTGTTTTGGGTGTTTTTCTTTTTGGAATACATTTTTTTTGGAATCAATGCTCTTTGGTGAGTAGAATTAAATCCTAGTTTTTCTTTATAATTAGTCATAGTTTAGAGCCAGGAAGAATTTAAGGGGAATGATGAGTTTTTGGTCAGTTTTTTTATTTGTGTCATAACAAATGAAAAGGCCTTCTGACACACATCAAAAGACCCTTCCACATCATTAATTATATCACTCCAACAAAGAGACGACCTATTCCTGCACCTTATTTTCCATCGCTTCTTCTCCTTTATCGGTATCGGTACCTCTACCACTGAGTCGTAATGTGACTGATTGGTTGTAATCACCTATCAAGCTATTGAGTCCGTCTATGATCTCCAAGTACAAAGTTTTGTCCCCAGCTATGCGGGAGTAAGATACCTTATCCAATATCAAGTCTTCGTAAGCTTGGCGCATCAAAGATCTTTTTTCATCTATTTGTCCGGGTTTGAGCGTGGTTTGTGCTCGGGAAATGTATTGCGCGTTGAACTGTGTATTCAAATCCTTCAAGGTGGATAAGGTTACAATTTTTATGCTTTTGGTAGAAACTTGCTTCATACTTCAGGACCTTGCAGGGTATTTAAAGAAGCATATGAAGTACTCGAAGAAGCTTGTAAAGTACTCGGAGAAGCTTGTGAAGTACTCGAAGAAGCTTGTAAAGTACTCGGAGAAGGTTATCAAGTACTTAGAGAAGCTTGTAAAGTACTCAGAGAAGCTTGTAAAGTACTCAGAGA